>JARVGI010000003.1 GCA_029762625.1 Methanomicrobiaceae archaeon
GAGTGCGGTATCAGAGCCCGCAAGCCCGAGGGCGCGGAGTGCGACGCCCTCGGCCGTGACCAGAAGGGCGTAGTCGTCTTGTGCCGTCCCGATCCGGCAGTTATTGCCGCTGCCCGTGATGGACAGCGCTTTGTCGACGACGACCAGGCCCGGGTAGGCGCCCGCCCGCACCTCGATGGCATCGCCGGGGGCGGCCGCGTCCACCGCGGACTGGAGATCGGCGTAATCGCCGCCCGATTCGGCCACCACCAGTGGTGCGGCCTGGGCCGGTATGGCGAGGACAGCGAGGGCGACTGCGATAAGGAGTACATGCATCGGCTTCATAGCTTCACCGCCTTTACCGTGGCGTCACGCGAAACCTCGCCGTTCACCTCGACCGTGATATCGAAGTAGTCGCCGAATGGTCGCCAGGAATAGTCGACCCTGTCCTCGTAGTGCCACCGCCGCGCATAGGTCTCGCTGCCGGTCTTGTCGAGCAGGCCGTTGACGTTCGGGTCACGGAAGTAGTCAACGAGCGGGTAGCGGCTCAGGTCGCCGAATTGTACCGGCGCAGGTCGGGCGCCGAGTGGAGAGATGGCGCGGCTCCAGTCGTCCGAACCCTCGTAGTGCGTGGTGCCGGAGACCCCCGCGAAGGTGAGATCGCCGGCGTAGTCGAAGGTTCCGGTCGTTCCCACCGGGATGGGCACCGGGCTGAGCGCCACGAACAGCGTGCCCAGGCGTTCGTCGACCATGAGGTTGATGGAGGGGGCGCTATTCAGGCTTCCCTGCCCCTGCGTCGTCCAGCGCATGATGTCGGTGCCGATCACGATCGGGCGATACTCGCTCTCGGTCGCCATCAGCCCCTCATACCAGGAGGTTCCCTGTTCGGCATACCGCAGGGAGGCGGTGGTCGCCTCCTGCCCCGAGTACTTGTCCCATGTGGTGCGGGCGTCAAAGCCAAAGGAGTAGGTGCTCTCCACCTGATCGTCGACCGCTCCTGTCTGGGTGTAGTGGTACATCCCCGTCCCCTGCTCGTCCCAGGTGATGGTCACCCGGTATTCGTCTTTTTTCACCTCGATCACCACAAACGCCTCGATGGCGTCCAGGTAGCCGCGCCCGACGTCCTGGTAGAGGATGCGGAGTTTCTCCATCCGCTCCTCGCTGCCGGCGATGAATTTCAATGCCACCTGCCCGTTCGCATCGGTGACCGGCTGGCCGCGGCTGTCGGTCGCGCCCATGGGGATCACCCGGGCGGCCGACGAGAGCATGGCCTTCTCGAGCAGCAGCGTCCTGCCCGCGAGGGGGCTGCGGGCGCCGTTTGTGTCCACGGAATAGAGGGAGAGGGTAATATCGGTCGCCTCCCGGAGCGAGATCCGGGGCTTTGCCACGGTTGCATCGAGCATGATCCCCTCGATGCCGATCGTCACCGGCGCATACGTTTTCTTCTGCCCGCGGCCGACCGCCACCACCCGGAACGAATCTTCGCCGGCGGTCCGCCCGCGGGAAACGTCGAGCTTGTAGGTCAGGTGGGCGATCCCGTCGGCGCCGGTCTTCGCGGCCGTGACGGTGCCGCGGGTCTCGCCGCCGTCGGATTTGACTTCAACTCCTTCCACTGCCGCACCGCGGCAGTTCTTCACCGCGACGGCCACATCGGCCGTCTCCCGGCCGGCATCGGGTGCGACCGACGCCGGGGTGACCGTCACGGCGAGGGCGGGGTCGCGGGGCGGGACCGGGTGCGCCGTCTCGTGGGCGAGGATTTTGGCGGCAAGGTCGCCCATGTCCCGGACCAGTACGGGCACCGCTGCCGGCAGTTCGTCGACTGACCCGGTCTCCGCCGTGGCCCGGGTGACCACGATGCCGAGGTCGGCGTCGATGAGCGAGGAGGAGAGCACATAGCGGGACCCGACCTGGCTCACCTGCAGGCTGACCGCGTACTCGGTGCTGGCCCTCGCCCCGATCGCCGCGAACCGCTCCTCCGCCCCTTCGTCGTTGCCGAGCAGGACGTTCTGGCGTTCATGCTGCAGCAGGGTCCCGATGTCCTGGTTTGAAATCACCGAGACGCCGGGGTTTGCGTTCCGCAGTGTGATGGAGTAGGCGTCGTTGAGGGCGGCGGCCTGGTCGGCCGTGACGGTGTCGGCCCGGAGATCCGCCGGCAGCAGGCGAAGGGAGGGCTTCGAGCATGCTGCCGCCGCCGGTGCCGCGATGAGCATGGCGAGGAGCAGCAGACAGATCCAGATGGCCGGCTTCATGCGATCACCCCGGGGTTCATGCCGATGGCACGGGTGGCCGCGGTCACCGTCACCGGATCGCCCGGCAGCACCAGGACGCGGTTTGCCGTGCTCACCGGAATGAGATGGACGGTGCCGTCTCCGGCAACCGTCTCGCCGCCGATCCAGTAGGTACCGGGCGCTGCCCGGAAGGTGACCGCCCCATGGGCCCCCTCGGTGATCGTCTCGCCGACCGGATCGAGGGTGATCCCGTCGATCAGTACGACCCTGCTCTGCACCGTGCCGGGATCGAGGCGCACGACGAGATCGGTTGCCTCACGGGAGACCTCGAACGCGGCGAAATCGCTGGCGAGGGTGGTCCCGTCCCCGTCGGCGAGGGTTGCCCGGAGGAGATAGGTCCCTTCGTCCCAGTCAGCGTCCACCACGCGGTTGATGGCGTGCAGGTAGGCGGTGCCCGCCTGCGGCCCGGTCGCCCCCGGGAGGGAGACCACGCTGCCGTCCGGCACCTCGAGCCACATCACGAGCGAGGCATCCGCCCCTGCTGCGCCGGTCACGACCGCGCAGTCGGCCATCACCCGCATGCCGTCCCCGTACCACTCGCGGTCCAGGTAGACCTTCACCGCGGGCTCGGCGGAGATGAAGATGTTGGTCGATGCGAACGCCACCAGCAGGCCGTCGGATGTGCGCTCGAGGTCGGCGCAGAGCCGGTAGGGCCCCGGCGTCATCGTGTCGGTGACGGTGAGCGCTCCCGGGATGCGGCCGTAGTGGTTGGCGGCGACGAGGGCGGGGTCCAGCGGAGCGGGGTCCGATCCGCCGCCGGGGAAGGCGATGGCCGTCCCTTCGGGATCGACCAGGTAGACGGTGGCCGTGCAGGGATCATCCGGGGCGATGCCGAAGATCTCCGTCCACGCCTCCAGCCGGTCGCCGGGCGAGAGGGCCCGGGTGCCGGTGAAGATGTCGATGGAGGGGAAGGAGTCCTGCAGGGCAGGAGTGATGGCGACATCGCGCACCTCCCACGCATCATCGGCGGATGCGCTGGAGGGGTTCTGTGCATGGACGAAGGAGATCACGTTCTCTGTGCCGGGCACCACGAAGGCCGCGGGCACCTGTATGCTATACCGCGTCCAGCCGGTCGATGCGTCGGGCGTCCCGACGAGGCCGCCGGCGTCCTGCGAGGCGACGAGCACAGCATCCTCGCCCATGACCCCGGCGAGGTGGCGGTTGAGGTAGACGCCGATCTCATTCTCTTCGATGCCCGTCCCCTCGAAGGTGAGGGTGGCGTCGACCGGGCGGGCCATGAAGCTGTAGACCGTCTCGTCGGGGAAGCCGGGCGACCCGCCGCTCTCCCCTTCGCCGAGGGCGAGGGGGATCACCGCGAAGTCGACCGATCCTGTGCCGATCCTGCCGACAAAGTCCAGCCCGGTGATGGTGAGGGTGTGGCCGCCGAGCACGAGCCGCTCGAGGCTCGCCCCTGTTCCGGCGGGGACGATGATGTCGGGGCCGTCATCGAGGCGGTACCAGGCCCGGGAAAGGGAGACCGGGGACGTATAGCGCACCGCAACGCTACGGTCCGCAATACTTCCTGCATCCGGCGAGGTAATGGTGATGGCAAAGACGGGCTCTCGCTCCGGGGGCAGTTCCGGCGGGGTGTCGTCGCCGGAATCGCCGCTATCACCGGGGGTTGTGGTGGGTGCGGGGGTCGGCTCTTCTGTGGGTTTTTCCGTTGGCTCCTCGGTTGGCTCCTCGGTTGGCTCCTCGGTTGGCTCCTCAGTTGGCTCCTCGGTTGGCTCCTCCGTCGGCTCTTCCGTGGGCCCCGGCGTCGGCCCGGCGTCGAGGAGGGGGTGGAGGTCCCCGCCGTTCAGGATCCCGCCGCTTGAGGTGTGGTGGACAAAGGTATCGCCGAGCCCGTCGCCGTCCGAATCCGTTCCTGCATAGTCGCTCCACGCGTTGCCGGCGACCCAGGCATAGCCGAGGATGTTCGTGCCCATGAACGGGGTCGCGTTCCAGCGGTTCCCGCTCCCCCCGGCCTGTGCGTTGAATGCGGTGTTGTCGAAAATGTTGTCGTAGAAGAGACTGTTGCTGGCCGCGGTATTGACCCCCGTTCCCTGCAGAGTGGCGGCATCTATGTTGGCGATGGTGCACCCGGTCACGGTCAGGCCCTCCATGGATCCCGTGGAGATGCCGGTGCCGGACCCGGGCTCAGTGGTAACGCCGTTGTTGGTGATCGTCGTGTCGCGGATGGTGATGTCGCCGCAGTTGTAGTAGAGCAGAATCCCGACATCCACGTTCGCGGTCACCTCCGATCCCTCGATGGTGCAATTGGTCGCCTTTTCGAGGTAGATCCCGGCCGGCCGGTAGACGTCGCTCCGGCCGTTGCTGCCGACGTATGCGCTGCTGATGACGGTGTCCGCCACATCAAAGCAGAGGATGCCGCACTCTGCGTTGCCCTGTGCCGTCACGCCCTCGATGGTGGACCCGCTCACATTGTAGAGGAAGAGGCCCTGCATGTTCTTTTTAAGGTAGACGTCGCTGACTTCCACGTCCCGGCAGTCGATGAGGGCGAGGTAGCCGGGCGCGGGGTTGAGGGTGGTGTAGTCGAACACCCTTCCTGTCTCGCCGATGAAGTAGTAGAGCGGCAGGCCGTCGAGGGTGTTGTCGGTCGTGATGGTGTGCGTCGACGGGCTGGGCGCATACGTCCAGTCGTTGGTGAACCCGAAGTGGTAGGTGTTGTCCACCATCTGGTTGTCCTGCATGGTCACTCGCCGTGCCGCAGGTTCGATCCAGATGCCATAGGTCTGGTGCGAGACGGTGTTGCCCTGCAGCACGGTGTCGTCACCGCTCACGATGTGGATGCCGCCGCGGCTCCACTCGCAGGGCCCCGCGATGGTGGAGTTGCGGATCTGGGTGCGGTGCCCCCGCACCCAGATGGTATTTGCGCCGGCGAGCTGGGCGCCCTCGATGGTGGTGTCGCTCACCTTGTCGAGCACGATCCCCCAGGCGTCCTCCTCGTCGTCGATGGTGGTGTCGGTGATGATGGTGCGGGTGGAGACGGGGTCCGAGGAACTGCCGATTTTCTGGACGACGATGCCGTAGTGGGCGGCATCGGTCACCACGCAGTCCGTGACCGCCGTATCCGTCGCCTGGTCGATCACCACCCCGTCGTAGGTGTCGTTGATCGTGCACCTCTCGATCACGGCGGTGCCGGAGCGCTGGTTGACGTAGATGCCTTTATAGGCCCCGTCGATGGTGCAGTCCCGCACGGTGACCCGGTCCGCCTCGCCAAAGGCGCTCCAGTCGCCGCTGACCCAGCCGGCCGTGCCGATGCGGATGCCGGAGGCGATGGTGGGGGCGCGTGAGATCCCGGAATGAGTCCAGTACCCCTCCCGGATGACGAAGCCCTCGAAGACCACATCATGGGCGGCGATGGCCACGACGTCCCCTGCGTCGTTGTCGAGGGCATCCTCCGCAAGCCCGACCAGCACCGGCATGCCGATGCCGGTGACGGTGATCGCGTGGTCGATGCGATGGTTGCCGGTGTAGGTGCCGGGATAGACGAGGATGGTGTCGCCGTCCATGGAGTCGGCGAGCGCTGCCGTGAGGTTCTCGTAGTCGGCCGATCCGCCGGGAACCTGGGCGTTGTCATCGTCCACGGTGAACACGGCGGGGAGCCGCTCGAGGGTGGTGAAATGGTCAGGAGGATCGCTCGTGGCGTTGCGGGTGGCGTCATCTGCTCGTTCTGAATAACACCGGTAGTAGTAGGTGGTGTCCGGAAGCAGCCCGGCAAGGGGGATCGAAGGTGCGGTGGTCTCATTGTGCCATGCCGACCACACGGCGCCTGCAAGCCCGGAATCCGTCCCGTAGAGGACACGGTTGTTGCTGGTCACGCCGTTTGCGATGGTCCATCCCACGGTGGCGCTCTCGTTCGTTATTTCGGAAGCCCCAATCCCGCTGAAGGTCGGTACAGGCTGCAGGACGGGCCCGATCGGCATAAGCGGGTAGAGATCGGAGTTTATCACCCCTCCCTCGGGTTCGTAGATATCATAGGGGTCGTCGCCAACGCCATAGGGAAGCTCATCATCGCTCCCGCTGTAGTCGCTGTAGCGGTTGCCCCTTTTAAGGCTCTCGTTGTACCAGAAGTTCTTCGGTGAGGTGGAGCCTGATTCTGCGGCGTTGTTGTAAAAACCGCCGCCTATCTCGCAGTAATTGTCGAAATCATTGTAATAGAGCTCGTTGCCGGATGAGTCCTCGAGCCAAATCCCGGGGAAACCGTCGTCGGCGTTGCCGGTGCAGGTGTTGTTGAAGATTTTGCCCGCTGTTGCGAGGTAAAGCCTGATGCCGCCGGCCGCATTGTCCTCGCAGGTGTTGTTGTAGAGCACCGTGCCGTCCGCATCATCCACGTGGATGCCTATCCCGTTTGCGGAGAGATGGTTGTCCTCGATGCGGGCCCCGTCGGCGAGGGCATCGATCCCGTACGTAGCACCGGTGACCGCGAATCCTTCGAGCAGGCAGGATGGAGAGGTGATCTCGAACCCGATGCCGTCGGACGCCTGCACCTGCGGCATACCTTCACCCGTAAGGGTGATGCTCCGGTTCACCACCACTTCCTCGGGGTAGGTGCCGCTCTGGACCACCACCGTATCGCCGTCCCTTGCCGCGTTAACTGCCGCCTGGATTGTCCCGAAGTCGCCGGGGACGGTGAAGGTCATCGGCCCTGCGGCGTGCACGAAGATGGTTGTGGCGGTGGTGTCGGTCACGGCGGTGTCGTCGGTGACGGTGAGGTTCACCTCGTAGAAGCCGGCCGAGGCGTAGCTGTGGGTGGGGTGCTGGACCTCAGCGGTCCCGCCGTCGCCGAACTCCCAGGCCCACGCCGTGATGGTCCCGTCGGTATCGGTCGAGGTGTCGGTGAACTGGATGGTATCATCCGTGTCCGGCGATGCGGGGCTGAAGGTAAAGGCGGCGGTGGGTGGGTAGCTGTCGGCGGCAGCGGTGGTCGCCGTGCTGTTCGCCCACGCGGGATTGACATTTTCACTGTCGTCCACCGTCCTCGTGCCGATCTCGTATCCGGTGGATGGCGACAGCCCGGTTGCGGTATAGGTCTGGACGCCGGGGGTCACGTTGGCCCGGAAGGCGCCGTCAAGGGAGACCATCACCTTCGCGAAGTCGGCATCGGCCGGATCGGTCCAGGTCCAGGTGATGGAGGTGGGGAGGACGGTGGTAGCGGAAAGGTCGGTCACGCTCGCCGGCGGTGTCGTGTCTTCGGGCTCCGTTGTCGCCGCATTGGTCACCACGGTCGGGTTTTCGTTGCCGGTGGCGTCCACGGTCCTCGTCCCGATCTCGTACGCGGTGGACGGCGACAGCCCGGTTGCGGTGTAGGTCTCGACCCCGGCGTTCACGTTCGCCTGGAAGACGCCGTCAAGGGAGACGATCACCCGGGCGAGGTCGGCATCTGCCGGGTCCGTCCACTCCCAGGTGATGGAGTCGGGGGTGGTGGCGGTCTCCCCGAGACCGGTGACGGGCCCCGGCGGGGTGGTGTCCGGCCCGGAGCCGCCGGTGATGTAGGAGGCCTGCCCCTCCACCAGGGGATGCCAGTCGTCGTTGGAGGAGCAGGGGGAGAAGGGGATTTCGGTATCCCCGATGCCGTCCCCGTCGCCATCCGACCCAGTGTAGGTGTCCCAGTAGTTGCCTGTGTAGTTGGTGTACTGCGAACCCTGGTAGGTGTAGGTGATCTCCGAGGGACTCTCCCAGGACGTGGTGGACGATAGTTTGTCCACGTGACCGCTTTCGCTGTTCATGAAGGAGTTCAGGTAGAAGAGATTCGGCGTGGTCTGGCCCGCACCATAGAGATACACCCCGTAGTCGTTACCGTTGAGGATGTTCCGGGTCACCGTGGTGTTGTCGGCTGAATCGAGGTAGATCCCCGCGCCGCCGAATCCCAGCCCACATTCCCGGATGGTGTTTCCGGATATCTCGTTGTCCAGCGAATCTGCGATCTCGATTCCGTAATAATTGTTGTTTGTCACCGTGTTTTCCGAGATCATGTTGGCATTGGCATAGAGAAGGTAGATACCATACCCGTCTCCCCATTCCGCCCCGTTGCTGCTGGCGTTGTTGCCGGAGATGACATTGTTATCCGCATACCGCAGGTAGATCCCGTACCCGTGGTTATTGGTGACCTCATTGCCGGAGATGGTGGTGCCGGAGATAGAGGCGCCGGAAGTGCCGACAATCTCGATACCTGCTGCCGCATTGTTCGTGAAGCGATTGCCCACGATCTCTGCATTATTTGCCTCCACATTGATTCCGGCCATCCCCTGTGAATTTCTGACATCGAAGCCTTCGAAACGCACGCCGTCGGCGGTAATGGTCACCACATTGGCAAAATTCCCGAGCGTCGTTCCGTCGAGCACCGGCCAGCCGCTCCCCCGCAGGGTGAGCTGCTTGTCGATCAGAATCTCTTCGCTGTACGTCCCGCTGTTCACGATGATCGTGTCCCCAACCGAGGCGCCATCGATTGCCGCCTGGATGCTCTCGCCGGGACTGACGGTGAATTCCGCTGCCTGTACGCCGGGCAGCAGGACCAGAAGAAAAATGCTGCACACTAATAATTGCCATGCTCTCACGCCAGACCAATCCTCCCACACCCGAAGTGCCGGGAGGGTTGATCCGCACGGTTCCCGGCACCGGTGAATACAGGGAAAATTGTTGCGATTATATTAAAACTGCACCATTCGGGCCGTATATAAAAAAGATGGAATATTTCTTCGATAATTATTAATATGTGGGCATACTTCCCTCGTACATTAAAAATACCCCTGATTGTCATGAATTCAGGCGGCCGCGGGCCACAAGAGGGCCGCCGAAGAGGAGCTCGGGTGCGGATCGCCGGACCCCGTACGGCCGGGCCATGCAGGCGGCTGAAGGGGGGATGGTGCGGAGGGTGCACGCCGCTGCGAACCCCTCCGGGCCGGAGAATGCATATGTGGGCATAATGCGGGGGGTACGGGGTGGCGGGTGCGTCCGGGGAACGTTCCTGTGGATTGGCTGCACACAGTATGGGTGCTGCCCGGATCCGCCCGCACTCCCCATGGCTCCGAAACATAGATGTTACCACAGCGGTATGTGGTCATATGCTCAGGGAGCTGGTCACCTTCCTCCTCCTGATCGCCCTTGCCGCGATCATATGGTTCGCCTCGACCCTGTACGACTCGCCCTACCTCCCCGGCCTCTTTCTCACCACCCTCGCAATAGCGCTCGTCTACCTGGTCTTCCGCCTGGTAGCCGACGGGGTGGCGAGCCGGGCCATCAAGGACGCAAAAACCCGGTACACGTTCAGGAAGGCCGTCTCCATCCTCTTCTTTCTCGCCCTGGCCGCGGTGGTCATCCGCATCTGGGTGGATGATCCCCAGGTGCTCCTCCTCTCGTACGGGCTCCTCGCCGCCGGGCTGGCCATCGCCCTGCAGGACGTCTTCAAGAACTTCGTGGGCGGTATCCTCATCATCGCCACCGGCCTCTACGGGGTGGGGGACCGCATCGAGGCGGAAGGCGTGATCGGCGACGTGATGGACATCGGGATGATGGGCACCACGCTTCTGGAGATCCAGGGGTGGGTCGACGGCGACCAGCCCACCGGCCGCATAGCCGTCATTCCCAACGGGTTCGCCCTCACCGGCACGGTGCACAACTACACCAAGGACAACAGCTTCATCTGGGACGAGATCGCCGTCCCCGTCACCTACGACAGCGACTGGAAAGAGGCGGCCGCCCTGTTTCTGGAGGTAGTCCGCGGGGAGGTGGGGGAGCTGACCGAGCAGGCGGACCGGCAGATTGCGGCCATCGGCGAGAAGTACTACCTCCCGAAAAAGATGACCGAACCGGCCGTCTTCCTCACCCTCACCGACAACTGGATCACCTTCGATATCCGCTACGTGGCCGCCGTGCGGGAGCGGCGCGTGATCCACGACCGGTTGACCCGCCTGATCCTTGCGGCGGTCGAAGAAAGCGACCGTGTCCGCATCGCCAGCGAGACGCTCATCGTGACCGGCACGCACGATGTCAGGAGCGTTGATCCGCACGCGTCCTGACTGAACGGTCCGGGCCCCCCCCGCCGGATCATCATGCGGAAGCCGCCGCATCCCCGGCCCGCCACTTGCCGGGAGGGATGCGTATCTCGAAGCGCGCCCCCTGCCCCGGTAGGCCGGTCTCCCGGATGGTGATGCCGGTGAGATCGAGGATCTCTTTTACCAGGAACAGGCCGTAGCCTGAATTCCGGCCGAACGACTGGTGAAAAATGGCCCCCTTCGCATCCTCGGCGATGCCGATCCCGTTATCCTCGACGACCAGCACCCCCCATCCCCCGTCGTCGCAAAACGAGACCGCAATCTCGGACACCCGCTCTCCATGCTCGACGCTGTTGTCAAAGAGGTTGAAAAACACTTTTTCCAGCATCGGATCGGTGAACACCGCCAGCTCTCCGGTATCAACGGTGAACTGCATCCCGTGCAGGTGGGCGTGGTCGGAGGCCCGCACCAGGACCGCCCGCACGGCCTGCCATGCGGGAGGCTTTTCACCCATGTGGAAGAAATCTTCCGTGAAATCGATGTGGCGGTGGATCGTCTTCGCCGCATTGCCCAGGTAGGCGAAGTATTTTTTCAGTTTCGCGTTTTCCGGGAGGTCATCCTGTATCAGCGAGATAATGCCGTACATCCCCGTGATCTGGTTGAGAATGTCGTGCCGTGTGATCCGGCCGAGAAGGGTCAGTTTCCTGTTCGCCTCCCGCAAAGAGTGTTCAATCTGCTTGCGGTGGGTGATATCGATCCCCAGGAAGGCCATGCGTGCAACCCTGCCCTGCGGGTCGAATATGGGATAGATGTGGTTGGCAATATTTCGGCATCCCCGCACATCCTCAAACATTCTCGGCTCCCCGGTGCGGGCCACCGCTTCGACCTGCTCCTTTCGGGAGGCCGCAACCTCGGGCGGAAAGACCTCCTCGACCTGCTTTCCGATCAGCTCGCCGACCGGTATCCCCACCCGCTGGCCGATGACCTCGTTTGCCGCCAGGATGGTGCCGTCCTGTTCCATCAGGAGTGCCGATTCGGGGATGGCGTCCACGAAGGCTCGCAGCGTCGCTTTACTCCTCTTCAGATCATCCTCCGCCTCGCTGCGCTCCGAGTCATCGTACAGGTAGCCCCAGATCTCTTCGAGTCCCCCCTCCCCGTCGAAGCGTCCCACCGCGTTCTGCACTACGGAGATGCGCATGCCGTCTCTGCGCCGTCGCACCCCGCGATAATTCTCCAGTTTTCTTTCCGCGGCCAGGGCCTGCAGAAAGTGGCGGTGATCGCCGGCATCGGGGAAGGTATCGGCGATGCTGGTCCCCTGCGCGTCCTTTACCGATTGGAACCCGAATATCCGGGCGAACGATGGATTGCAGTCCAGTATCGTGCCGTCCGGTGCGGATACGAAATCGCCGGTGAGATCTTGTTCGAAGAACAGGCGGTACTTCTCCTCGCTGGCGCGCAGCGCCGTCTCCATCTTCTTGCGTTCGGCGATGTCGTGGAAGACTACCTGGACGCCGGGCTTTCCCTGGAAGGTGATCGGCCCGCCGGTGACCTCGACATCGACGCTCGAACCGTCGAGGCGGATGAATCTCTCCTCGAGATTCGCGACGGTACACCCCTCGCCGCCGGCCATGATCTGGTGTACCCGCTGCCTGACGAGGTCGCGGCAGTCCGGGTGGACGAACTCGAGCAGCGGTCGTCCGATGAGCTCCTGCTCGTCCTCTGCTCCGATGATCCCTGCCGCCATCCGGTTGCAGAAGAGGATCGTCCCCTCGCTGTGGATGACGATCCCGTAGGGCGAGTACCGGACGAGCTGGCAGTACTGTTCCCGGCTCTCTTTTAAGTCCTCCTCCACCTGCTTCTGTGCGGTGATATCGTGGGAGGCGCACTGCACCCCGATGATTGCACCCTGTTCATCGCGGAGGGGCTCGACGGTCAGGTCGTAGTAGGAGACGGCCCCGTCGGCTGTTATCCGGACGATCTCCCGCGTCCCCGTCCCGGTCTCCAGCACCCGCCGCTTTATCGCGGTGAGCGCCGCCGCCTCATCCGGCAAAAAAAGGTCGAAATCGGTCTTTCCCGCCGTATTCTCGTGGATAAACGCGGGGTGGGGATTGACGACCCAGGTGTAGTTCAGGTCGCGGTCCTGGTGGAAAAAGACGGTCGGGGAATGCTGGAGGGCGAGCCGGAAGTTCTCCTCGCTCGTGCGCAGCGCCTCCCTCGCCCGCCGCCGGTCGACCGCATGCCGGATCATGGATGTCAGTTCGGCATAGAGCGTTCTCGGATCCGTGCTCTTCTGCAGGTAGAAGTCGGCGCCGTTGTTGAGCGCCTCGATGACCACCTCTTCGCGGCCGCGCCCGGTGAGGATGATGAAGGGCAGGTCGGCGTCGGTTTCGCGCACCCTCTTGAGCAGCGTAATGCCGTCCATCCCGGGCATATCGTAATCGGAGACGATAACATCGAAATCCCGGCAGGCCAGCAATTCCAGCGCCGCCGCGGATGACGCGCAGGTCTCGCAGGAGATCTCCGGGTCTTTCTCGAGGAAGGGCTTTGAGGCTTTCAGAAAGAGCGGCTCGTCATCGATAAGGAGAGTGCGGATCATGGTGGTTCCGTACCAGCATTATTGGCACGACAAGCATAAAAACCTCGCATATACTACCATGGCAATAGAATTATTCCCGAATGCGCTGCGGTTTCCTGCTCCTCCCTGTCCCGGGGGTGTGAGGCAGGCGGCCCCTTCCTTTGCTCAGGGAGAAGGCACCTCCGGGGGAGCGCGGCCGGGAGCAGTCCTGCAGCTCCTGACCGGCAGCGTATAGTCGTCGAACCACACTGCCTGCGGGTTCCGCTGAAAGACCATGAACCGGCCGATATCCTCGCGCTGCGCCGCCTGGTGGTACGTGAAGTAGATGTACCGGTCGTCCAGCCCCACCACGGCGATCTTGCCGGTGGCGTGCGACATGGCAAAGGTGGAGCGTTTGGCAAGCCCCGAGCAGTGCTGCTTTGCCAGCTCGACGATGCGGTACCCCTCCTCCAGGGGCACCGCAAAATGACGGTTGCCCAGGGTGGGGCGGCACTGGAAGAGGTAGTAGGGCGCATTTCCCGTCCAGGAGAGCGTGCGGAAGAGGTCGGCCAGTACCTGCGGGTCGTCATTGATCCCCCGCAGGATCGGGGTCTGGTTGGCCAGCACCGCCCCCGCCCGGTGCAGGAGGTCGAGCGCTTCTGTGGCCACCCCGGTCAGCTCCCGGGGATGGTTGAACTGGGTCACCACGTAGATACGTTGTTCCGGGGTGCTGTAGCGGCGCAGCAGATCCAGCAGCGCAGGGTCGTCGAGGATGCGGTAGGGATTGTAGGCCGGGATCTTGGTGCCGATGCGCACGATCTTCACGGAATCGATCGCCCGCACCTGCCCGAGCAGGGCATCAAGCCGGGGCGTGGAGAGAAAGAGGGGATCGCCGCCTGAGAGGAGGACGTTGGTGATCTCGGGGTGGCGGGCGATATACGCCACATCCCCGCTGATATCCCGGACCAGCTCCTCCCCGTCCTTCATGAACAGCCGTTTGCGGAAGCAGTAGCGGCAGTACCCGGCACAGAGGTCGCTCACCAGCAGCAGCGCCGTCTGGTCGTACTTATGCTCCATGCCCGGGAGCACGGTGAAGGCGCTCTCCTCCGAGGCATCGAGGCTGCCCCACTCCTCCAGCTCCGCCAGGTCGGGGATGGCAATTTTACGGAGGGGATCGGCCGGGTCGTCCCAGTCGATCAGGGAGAGATAGTACTCGTTCGTTCGGAAGGCGAACCTGCGGGCGACTTCGGCGAGGCGTTCGCGCTCCTCTGCGGGGATCTGCGTGATCTTGCGGATATCGGTGATGTACTTCGGCCCCGGCATGTCCTCTCAGGGATGCATACCCGCTGCCGATATATGTAGTGATCGCCGCACCGGGTGGTACAGTCTTCCAGCGCAGGATGCGGGCGAAAAGGGAGAAAAAATGAGTTCTCTACACTATGCGGCCTGGCCCGGAATTACGGGCATTTCGGGTTCGTCCTCGAAGATCTCGAACACTTCGGCCCCGGGGCCCATGAACCGTTCGAAAAAGCACTCGCTGCAGACATGACGCAGGACAGCCTTGCTCATCACGGTGATGAGCCGTTTGCCCCGCGTAGAACAGATATCGCATTCACCTTCGGTCATAAAAAACTCCCACCTCACTGTGGTGCTGGTGCATACTGGCATTGTCTGATATCGGATTTATATATTATTCAAAAAATATTAATTACAGGAGGGGGCCGGGGGTTTCGCATCCATTCTCCGGGGCGCTCGCCACTTATCTGCGGGGACCTCGATCTCGAACCGGGCGCCGTTGCCCTCCTCTCCGCACTCGCGGATCGAGATGTTGGTGATCCCGAGGATCTCCCGTGTGAGGAACAGTCCCAGGCCGGTGTTTTTCCCGATATTCCGCTCGAAAATTTGGTCTTTCTCGCGTTCGGGAATGCCGGTGCCGTCATCTTCGACGACCAGGATGCCGCGCCCGACGTCGGTGCTCCAGTGGACGGCTATCCTTGATACCTCTCCGCCGTGGCGCACCGCATTTTCCAGCAGGTTGAAGAATACCTTCTCCAGCATGGGATCGGCAAGAATTTCCGGCATTTCCGTGTCCACTGTCAGTATCGTGCGGTCCAGAAACACGCTTTCCGCCGCCCGTTTCAGCACGTATTCGATATCCTGCCACTCGGGGTCGCGCTCACCCATATGCTGGTAGTCGCCGGTAAAGGCGATCTGGCGGCGGATGGTGTCGGCGGTGGCAAGCAGGTGCTGGTACATACTCTGCGCCTCCGCGTCCTGTGGGATGTATTCTTCGAGCAGGGCGAGAAACGCTTTCTGGGCGGATACCTGGTTGACAATGTCGTGGCGGGTGATGCTCGAGAGCAGGTTGAGTTTTTTGCTCGCATTTTTGAGGGCAATCCGCTGGAGCTGCACCTCGTTGATGTCCTGGTGTACTCCCAGAATCCTGACCGCCTTGCCCGTCTCATCCCGATCGACCGCATTTCCCCGCGTGTTGATCCATCTCCACGTCCCGTCTACGGCCAGAATCCGGTAATTGGCGTCGATGAACGAACGATTCCCGGAAACATGCTCGTCAAAAATATTCAGCACTCGGTCCCGGTCGTCAGGGTGTATGCGCTCGGTGTAGGACGCCAGCGTGCTCGTCTGCCCGCCACCGGCGTACCCGAGAATGCTCTGCATAAAGCCGCTCCGTATCCCCCGGTCGGGGGGAAGCATGTACTCCCACAGGAACAGGTGAGCCGCGTTGATGGCAAGGTTGAGCCTTTGTTCGCTGGTGCGCAGCTCCTGTTCGATCCGTTTCAACCTGCTGACATCGACCAGGGTAACACGGGTGCCGAAAGCCCTCCCCTCCTCATCATCAATCGGGGTGATGCTGTACAGCAGATCGAACTTCCTGCCGTCATTGCGCCAGAAGACCGCCTCTCTTCGCACAATCCCTTCCTTCCCGCCTTGAGGGGACGCTGGTTCCGGTTTTTCGCTCCCATGGGCAGCCTCTCCGGCACCTTCCGCGAGGAAGGGGAACAGGGTTTCCACCTGCCGCATCAGCGGATTGCACCCGGCGAGATCGTGGGCCATCAGGCTTGCCCGGATAACCCTCCCCTCCCGGTTGCAGATGACGATTGCCTCCGAGGCCTGTTCGAGGATGGAGCGGGCCAGTTTTTCCGAGGCCATGATCGCCTCGGTCCGTTTCTGCTCGGAGAGATCGGTGGCAATCACGCATATCCCCGGCAATCCTTCGACCGCCGCAGAACTGAAGGAGAGGAGGGCGGGCATGGACGTGCCGTCGCAGGAGGCGAGCCGCACCTCGCCCCTTCTTTGGGACTGGTCCGGGCAGGCCATCAGCACTTTGATGCTCTCCCGGTCTTCCGGGGCAACATACTGGAGCAGAGAGGTGCCCACGATCGTCTCGGGCGCGGCATGCACCATTGCCACAAACCTGCTGTTGCAATAGAGGATCGTGCCGTCCGCAGCGGTCGTCACCGCCCCCTCGTTCATGGTCTCCACGAGCACCCGGTAGGGGTGTTCGGCACCCTGCAGGGTGAATATGCGGTCACCCTCGCTGGTGGCCACCAGCAGGGCATCCACCTCCCCGCGCCGGATCGCCCGCAGGGTCTCCTCGGCCTCCTCGAGCCGTTCCCGGAGCGCCCTGTTCTCGGCGGCGAGATCGTCCGCGGATATGGCCTCATTCCTCATCATGCACCTTCCTGCGCAGCGTCTCCTTGTGGTGGATGCCGAGGCCGATGAGCACGCGCTCGACGTCGGAGAGGTCGCCGACCAGTTTCCGTTTGGGGGCAGGGTTCTTTTTGATCAGCGTCGGTGCGGCGATGATTCCCTCCTCCGCTGCCACCGACGGATCCTGGTAGAGATCGACCACCTCGAGCTCGTAGTAGCCCTTGAGGTTGTCTTCGCACAGCTTCCTGATATTCTCGATCGCGCTGACCGACCGGGGGGTGATGCCGGTCACGCAGAGGCGGAGCACGTAGTAACGCTGCCCCCGTTCCGTCGCGGCCTTCTCGAAGGCCTCCACGGGTTCTTCAGGTTTCTTTTCCGGCATGCATTCCTCCTTGCATCAATCGATGGGACGCAAATCCAGCCCCACGAGCACGCGTTCGGTATTGGAGAGGTCGCCGATAATCTTTTTTATCGGCGTGGGGAGTTTGCGGATCAGCGTGGGGATCGCGACGATCTGGTCGCCTGCCGCCAGCTGCGGGTTCTCCTGGAGATCGATCACCTCGATGGAGTACTGCCCCTTGAGGTGCGTCTCGCAGATCTCCCGCAGGTTGGCAAAGGCGGCGAGCGATTTGGGTGTCTGCCCGGCGACGTAGAGCCGGAGTTCGTAGCGCTCCGGCGGTGGGGGCGTGGAGTAGTCGGGCATGTACTCACCTCTCGTCCATGCTGCAATCGTCTTCGAGGGCTATCTGTTGCGCCCGTTCCCGTGCGATGGAGGCATCAAGCTCATCCAGCTCGCTCTCGTATTCGGCCCTGAGGGCTGCGATCGTTGCCTTCAGCGCCTCGCGCCTGCGTCGGACCGCCCTCGCTCCGGCATCGAGATCCTGCGTCTGGCGCATCTCTGCGGCGTTCGTCTTCGCCTCCCCGGTGAGCCGGTTCAGGCCGGTGAGCACGCCCCCGGTACCGGCATAGACCTCGGTGAGGTGGATCCCGTCATCGCTGAGGATCAATTCACGCATCTGGTTGGAGTGTGCCATGCCGCGGGATTTCAGCAGGCTCAGGACGCGGTTGCGTTCGCAGTTCTCCTCCACGTAGCCGAGCAGCAGCCAGGTGTCCATGAGCGAGGAGACGCGGACCTCGGTGCTCTGCATGGCTCCCCCGCCCTGGGTGAGATCATTGAACAGGGCGGTGATCTGGTTGCTCTTTAAAAAATCGATCAGCCGGGTGAGCATGGAACGCACCTGCAGGCCGTTGCCCACGCTGATCAGGTTGGAGATGGGGTCCACGACCACGACATCCGGCTGAAACTCGCTGACCAGTTTATGCATCATGGCGAGGTGCATCTCCAGGCCGTGGACGGTGGGGCGCGACGCGTGGATCTGCAGGAGGCCACTTTCTATCCACGGTCCCAGATCGATGCCGATGGAGCGCATATTGCGGATCATCTGGCCCTCCGATTCCTCGAAGGCGAAGTAGAGGCAGCGCTCGTTCCGGGCGCAGGCGGCGTTTACAAAACTCGCCGCCATGCTGGTCTTGCCCGTCCCGGCGATGCCGGAGACCAGGATGGAGCTCCCCCGGTAGTAGCCGCCGCCCAGCATGGCATCGAGGTCCTTAATACCGCTCGATACCCGTTCGGAGGACACCTCGTGGTCCAGCCCCAGCGTGGTGACCGGGATGACCGAAAACCCGTCGGCATCGATCAGGAAGGGGTACTCGTCCATGCCATGGGCGCTGCCCCGGTACTTGACGATGCGGAGCCTGCGGGTGGCGATCTGGTTGACCACCCGGTTGTCGAGAGCGATCACGCAGTCGGCCACGTACTCTTCGAGGCCGTAGCGGGAGAAGGTCGTCTCCCCCGCCTCACCGGTGATGATGGCGGTGACCTCCTTTTCCTTGAGCCACGAAAACAGCCGGCGCAGTTCTGCCCTGAGCACCGCATGGTCCATGAATCCCGAGAAGAGCACCTCGATCGTGTCGAGTGCCACCCGTTTTGCCCCGATGGAATCGATGGCATGGCCAAGGCGGATGAACAGCCCTTCAAGGTCGTATTCGCCGGTCTCCTCGATCTCGGCCGGATCGATGTGGACATGGTCGATCACCATCTTTTTTTGGGCGATCAGGCCGTTCAAGTCAAACCCGAGGGATGCCACGTTCTTGGCGAGGTCCCCTGCCGTCTCCTCGAATGCCACGAAGACCCCCGGCTCATCGTAAACGGTTGCCCCCCGGACGAGGAACTCGACCGCGAGCATCGTTTTCCCGCATCCCGGCCCGCCGACGACGAGGGTGGGCCGGCCTGCGGGCAGCCCCCCGTCGGTGATCTCGTCGAGGCCCCGGATGCCGGTCGGGCATTTTGCCAGGCCCTCGAGTTCCGGATTGCGCGTATCGATGTTGTTCATAGCGTAATTCACCCTATTCCCCTGAAATCAATCTAATCTGGCTGCGTTCGGGATGCACCGAGTATGAAGTGCCGCGTGATCCTTTGAGAGAAATTCCCTGAATAGTACTACTCTGATAGTATGGCTTTAATATATCGGATAGAATGGAACCGACATTCTGGTACCGTTTTTCTGAAAATCTGCTCGATATTCTCGCCCCAATGGGAATGTAAGGGTCGCCCCCCCCCCCCCCCCGGGCCGGACCAACAGCGCCGTATACGGCGGTATTTCCCGAAACCAGGGAGATAAATGGCTTTGATCCCGGTCACATCCTGCGCATGTGCAGGAGCACGGGCTACCCATCCGTCTGCTCCGTGCGCCACCTCCCCTGCGGGATGGCAATCTCGAACCGCGCTCCCCTGCCCTCTACCCCGCACTCGCGGATGGACATGCCGGTGATGCCCAGGATCTCCTTGACCAAAAACAGCCCGTAGCCGGTGTTTTTGCCGATGCCCTTCTCGAAGATCTCCTCCTTCTGGGCCGCCGGAATGCCCACCCCGTCGTCTTCCATCACGATCACCCCGTCGCCGTCCCGCGTCTGGAAGCTGACCCGGATGGCGGAAAGACCGCCGGCGTGGACGGTGGCGTTCTCCAGAAGACTTGCGAAGGCCTTCTCCAGCATGGGATCGGCGTAGATCTCCGGCATGGGGGTGGCGATCTCGAGAAGGGTGCCATTGAGGCGGACGCTCTCTGCCGCCCGCTTCACCACCCATGCCACCTGCAGCCACTCGGGGTCCTGCTCGCCCATGTGCTGGTAGTCGCCGGTAAAGGTGATCTGGCGCCGGATGGTGTCGGCGGTGGCAAGCAGGTGCCGGAAGAAGCCCTGCGCCTCCGCATTCTGCTGGATATGCTCTTCGAGCAGGGCGAGAAACGCTTTCTGGGCGGATACCTGGTTGAGAATGTCGTGGCGGGTGATGCTCGCCAGGAGATTGAGTTTCCTGTTGGCCTCACGGAGGCTCTCCTGGGATGCGCGGAGGGCCGTGATGTCGTGGTCCGCCCCGATCATGCGAAGCGGCCGTCCCCCCGCATCCCGCACCACCACCTTCCCGCGGGAAAGAATCCAGCTGTACCGGCCGTCTTTCCGCTTCATGCGGTATTCCGATTTTATGCAGGGGGTCTCGCCCTTCATATTGGCATGCAGGTCGTTTCCCACGCGTACCCGGTCATCGGGGTGCACTGCGTCTTCCCACGGTGGGACGTCATCATAATCCGCATAGCCGAGGATCCCGGGCCAGTAGCCGTGGGTGATCACACCGCCGGTGGCAAGGTTCTTGTCCCATACCCCCAGGTGCGCCGATTCGATGGCCAGGTTCAGGCGCTGCTCGCTCTCCATGAGGCCATGTTCGGCGCGTTTCTGTTCGGTGATATCCTGCACAAGGGCCCACATGCCGGTCGGACGTCCCGCGTCATCCTTCTTCAACCACACGCGGATATTGATGGGAAACGCGGTCCCGTCCTTCCTGACGTACTCCTTTTCGTACAGATCCAGGTAGCCCCGGGCGAAAATGTCCTCCACCATGGCTTTCTCCGTGGGATGCCAGCACTTGGGGGTGATCTGCCAGAAGGTGAGTCCGGTAAGCTCTTCGGCGGTATATCCCAGCATCGCAAGAGCGCTCTGGTTGGCCTCGATAAACCGCCCCTCCATATCGGTGATGAGAATGCCGTCGAGGCTGGATTCAAAGAGGCTGCGGTACTTCTCTTCGCTCTCCCGCAGTGCCTCTTCGGCGTGTTTTTGTTCGGTAATGTCGTTGCCGATGCAGAGGACTCCCACTGCGGTGCCGTGCTCGTCGGAGATCACCTGGTTGGTCCACTGGATCCAGACCCGTCTGCCGTCCTTCGTAACGTTCTCGTTTTCGTTGTTTTTATGCTTCTCCGGGTTGGTGCAGACTTCCCGGATCATCTCGCGCATATCTCGCCCCGAGCTCTCCGTCTCCGGCACGATGGTGCCCACCACGTTCTTTCCCAGGATTTCATCATGAGTATAGCCGAAAAACCGCTGCGCGAAATCGTTGAAGAAGGTGATGGTTCCTTGCGTGTCCATCTTCAGGATGACCGAATTGGCGTGTTCCACAACGTCTCGATAGTTTTTTTCACTCGCCCGCAGCCTCTCCTCGGCCCGTATCCGCTCGATCATATCCGCGGCCTGCCGGGCCAGGATATCCACGAGCCGCAGCTCGCGGTCTGCCGGTGTATGGACCCTGCAGAAGTGGGTGGAGAGGATCCCGAGCAGGTGGCCGTTTCTGCTCACCAGCGGGGTGGACTGCACGGCGTGGATGCCCTCCTCACGCAGCACCTCAGCGGACGCTTCGTCGAAGACGGGGCTCTCGCAGATGTCCTCCACCACCACCCGTCCCGCCCGTTCCAGCGCCGCCCCGCACGCCGCGGAATCCCCCGGGCCCACATGCTCGAAAAAGTGCAGGAACGGGATATCGAAATGCTTCTGGGCGGCAAACTTCAGCGTTCCTGTTGCGGTGTCGAGGAGCTGCAGGCACCCCTTGTCCGCACCGGTGATGGCGATCGCGGCCTCCAGGATCTCCTGCAGGATCGCCTTGAGGTCATCTCCTTCGAGGTAGCGCGTGCTCAGGGCGTGCAGGAGGTTTAAATCCCTGATTTTGGTCTCGAGCCGCTGTTCGAGGACCCGGCGCTCGCGCTCTTTCTGTTTGCGCTCGGTGATATCGTGGAAGACCACCTGAACGGCGGGCTTTCCCTCAAAGGTGACCGGCCCTGCGGTGACCTCGACATCGACCACAGACCCGTCCAGGCGAATGAACTTCTCATCGATACGAGGGGCGAAGTAGGGATCAGTATCATCGGCGATCCGCGCAATCCTCCGGGTGACGCGTCCGCGGTACTCCGGATCGACAAAGGCGAGTACCGGTCTTCCGAGGAGGTCCTGCTCATCCTCCGCGCCGAAGATCTCGACCGCAAGCCTGTTGCAGAAGAGGACGGTGTTTCCATCGTGGATGACGATCCCGCCGGGTGAGTGCTGGACGAGCTGGCGGTACTGCTCCCTGCTCTCCCGAAGGCGCTCCTCCATCCGTTTTTGCCGGGTGATATCGGCGAAGCTGGTGAGCACCTGCACGACCGCACCCGAGGCATCCTTTACCGGCTGGGATACGATGTGGTACCAGTGCCCGTGGGGCGGGCTGAACTTCTGGGTGGTCTGCACCTCGCCGGTGGCGAACACCTGCCGCGCCGTACACTGCTCACAGGGGCGGTCGCGGTGCTCGTAGATCTGGTGGCACTTCTGGCCGACGGGATCCTGGTCAGGGATGAATTCACGGGTCTTCTGGTTCACCCAGGCGATGGTGAGATCAGGAGTAATCAGGGACTGCCCGGTATCCAGGGCGGAGAGGATGACTCCCATCCTCTCCTTCTCCGCGTTAACCGCTGTTTCGGCCCGCTTGCGCTCGGTGATGTCGGTGGCAAAGGCGCACATGAACTCCTTCTCACCCATCTGGCAGGAGCTGAGCGAGAGCTCCACGGGATAGACCGTGCCGTCACGCTTCCGGTGATGTGATTCCATGCGGACGGTCTGGTGTTCCTTCACCTCTCGCCAGACCTCCTGCCAGGCCTCTTCGAACCCCTCGACAGCAAAGTCGGGATCCACGTCCGGTACCCGCAGGGCGAAGAGTTCGTTGCGCGTATACCCGAGCTTTTGGCAGGCATACTCGTTGACGTCGATCAGGTACCCCGCGGAATCGATCCAGTAAAATTCAGCCGGGAGATGATCGATGGAGAATTGGGTCCGTTTCAGCGCCTCCCTCGCCCGCTGCCGGTCCACCGCGTGCCGGATCTTGGATGCGAGCTCGGCGTAGAGGGCTCTCGGCTCCGCGCTCTTCTGCAGGTAGAAGTCGGCGCCGTTATTGAGCGCCTCGATGACCACCTCCTCGCGGCCCCGCCCGGTGAGGACGATGAAAGGGAGGTCGGGGTCGTCCGCACGCACCGCCTTGAGCAGGGCGATGCCGTCCATCTGCGGCATGTCGTAGTCGGAGACGACCGCATCGAAGGTCCCGTTCCGGATGAGATCGAGCGCCGCTCGCGCAGACTCACAGGTATCGCAGGAGAATTCGCCTCCCTTTTCGAGAAAGATTTTAGAAACGGCCAGAAACACCGGCTCGTCATCGATGAGGAGGGTACGGAACATGATTAATCGGGGAATTATTCAAACGTCTATATTGTAAGCAGCTGATAAAAAAGTTTCATGGCAGCTTATTTTATAAAAATGGGTTTATTTTTATTACATCCACATGTTTTCCCTCTTAACCATCCTCCGTCCTTCGTCGCCCCGCGACAGGCCGTGACACGGGCATCTGTTCTGAGGCGGGAAAGCACCTTTATACCATAAGATACGAATTGACCGAAGAAGAGGTGATATATGATGCAAAAAGGAGCCATCGACCTGACGAAGGACACGAAGGAAGCGTACCTCACGCAGGCGCGTGCGCGGCTGGACGAGATACGGCACCTTCAGGCGGGCATCGTGGGGCAGAAAGAGGACGCTCCCGTGGAGGTGCAGGAAGACCTTGACGCCTGCGCCATCGATATCCAGCGCTACATCCTGCGGGCCGAAGACCAGATGGAGCTGCTGGGGCACGCCGATGAGAACGAATGGACCGGCATGCGGGAAGAGGTGGACGAGACCATCGGCGAGGCGCAGCGGGAGGTGGAGCGGGCCCACGAGCTCCTGAGCAACCCCATGGCGGGGAAGCGCCCGGAACGGGAATACTCCGAGTTGTAGTGCGGGGGGATAGGTCCCCCTTTTCAGTGCCAGCGGTCCATGTGCTGCCGGTGGGTGGCGAGGTAGGCACCGGGTTCGTAGAACCGGTCGTAGAACTCCAGGTCGAGGTGGTGCGCCTGGAGGTAGGTGAGCACGAAGATGCTGGGAACGGTGCCCGGGAACCTGCCGAACCGGTCGTAGATATGCTGTGCCTGCAGGGCGACGCACTCCCGAAACCCCTCGCTGTGGACTTCGGCGCTGCCCCTGACGGCAGGGGTGTCACGGTACTGCCCCGGTGTCCCCGGGTGGAACGGCCCCCCGGGGCCGAACTTGCGTTCCGCCAGGGCATCGACCGCCTCCCGCATGTCCCGGTAGTGGGGCGGGCAGAACCCCTCGAAGATCCCCGGAAGGCCGGTGGGATTGGGCAGCGGCCAGCGCTCGTCGGTGTCGTACCGGAACCCGAGGCCCGGTACCGCCGGATCCCCGCTCGCCCCCAGCATGCTCAGAGGATCGATGCCGTCGAACATCCACCCGCCCAGCCCCATGGGCTGCAGCACCAGCATGCCGGCAAAGCAGGCGCAGGCGAGCTCGGCGGTCAGTTCGGCGAGGGAGAGCTGCTCGAGAAAGGTCAGGGGCAGCGGGTTGTCCACGTCGCAGAGGTGCCGGAAGCGTTCTATCCCCTCGATTGGCTCGCCGTGGACGTCGTCGTAGATGCAGGAGCCGTTCTGCAGGTAGTAGCAGAGGGCGGCGATCACGTGCTGGGCGAGATCGCCCACCGGGATACATAGCGTCGTTCCCGGTCGGTTCGCCACCCAGGTGTTGTGCCCCTCGACATGCGGCACCTCGGGGGGCAGCGGCAGCCTCCCCTCCCGGATCCTGGTGATGCGCGACCGGTGGGCCTCCAGGAGAGCCTCGGGATCGAAGAGCCCCTCGTCTGAGCGGTCGGCGAGGGCGGGGGCGTCGCGGGTGGCCACGAAGTAGACGCCCGTATCGTCGGTGTAGAAGATTTCGCTCGTGTGAAATCCGGCCGCGGAGGGGAAGGTGCGTCCTCCTGCGGTGCCGGCATAGTTTGAGAGGTGCGGGGCGTAGCGGGCGTTGCGCATAATCAAATTGTGCCAGCCGGTGTTGCCCCCCATGGCGGTGAGTACCAGCATCTGCTCGAGCTCGGAGAGGGGGACCGGATCGTGGCGGGAGGTGTAGGCGAAGTAACCGTCCGGAATGGACGCCCCCAGGAAGAACCGGCGGGCGCGCCGGCCGAAGAGGGCGTTGACGAACGGGTATCCCAGCAGGTCATCAAATCCTGGTGGATATCCTGTCTTTTTCATGGTTCTTCCTCACCCTTTTTTCGTTCGGGTGGGGACGGCGTACATCAGATGGCCACTACCGCGCCCTGCAGGTCGGCGTGTGCCGTTCCTTTCTTGAGGAATGATTCAAGGGCATCGATGGCCCGAAGATCTAGATCATGGCGGTTCTCGCCGTATGCTTCCGGGACGCCCTGGCTGGTCACGAACGCCGCCGTGTAGGTCGCCTCGTCGGAGAGCCGTTTGCCCTGCACGAAGAACTCCTGGATCCGGTGGCCTGCCGGGTTCTCGACCTTGATGTAGCAGTTGATCCCCCGGCAGCGCTTGACGTAGCCTCCCATCTGCTGGTAGGGGTCGCGGGAGAAGGTATGCTCGAGGTTGTTCTCCATCATCGCCCGCAGCTCGGCGCCGGTCAGCTCCACCACGGAGACCGGCGGGTTGACCGGGATGATGTTCCAGAGGTCGTTTCGGGTGACCGGCCCGGGCGGTACGGGCGCCCCGTAGCGCCAGCCGTTCGAGAAGGCCATCTGTGCGCCGGAGGCATCGAGGAGCGCCTGGAGGAGCAGATGGTCCATCGTGGATTCGAGGACGGCGTAGCGGTGGAGGGGGGTGGCGGTCTCTCCCACCACCGCATCGAGATACTCCCGGTGGGGCTCCATGGCGGATGCCACCAGTGCACCGACCTCCGGGTCGGACGGGACGGTCTCATCGACGGTGATCAGCTCGTGCCGGAACCCGGCCACCTTGTGATCCTCCACGGTCAGATCGAGCCTCCCCACAAATGACCCGTGGCAGCCGGACTGGATGATCACGGTGTCGTGCACCACGGCAGGGCGGTAGAGCCGGTTGTGGGTATGGGCGGAGAGCAGCACGTCGATTCCTGCCACCTCCGAGGCAAGCTGCACCTCCTGGGGGAAGCCGAGGTGCGAGATCAGCACCACCAGGTCCACCCGCTCCTCCTCCCGCAGCCGGGCGATGGCGCCGGGGAGCTCCTCCCGACCAAGGGTCAGGGAGATCCCCTCCGAAAAGGACGGCGGCATCGTTTTGTCGACGATGGTGGCGGCGATGCCGAGGATCCCGATGGTGAGCCCTCCCGCCTCCCGGACGGTGAAGGGGTCGAAGACCAGCCCGCCCGTCGCCTCGTCGTAGCAGTTCAGGGCGAGGACCGGATAGTCCAGGTCACGGGCGATCTCTTTGAAGCGTTGTGGGCCGTAGGCGAACTCCCAGTGTGCGGTCATCGCGTCGAACTGCAGGGCGTTGAGCACCGGCACCATCGCCCCGCCCCTGCTCTGCACCGCCGGGTAGGTCCCGTGGATCGTGTCCCCGCAATCGAGCACCAGGACCGCGCCGGGTCGCTCCTCCCGCACCTTCCCGATGAGCCCTGCGATCCAGGAATAGCCGCCCGCCTGCCGATAGACCGCATGCCCTCCTTCCCAGAAGAGTTCGGTGTGCGGCTCGAGGTAGCTGTGGGTGTCGTTCACCTGCAGGATGGTCAGCCGCTGCGCCATGCGTCTCCCCCCGTACCGGCGCTACCGGCTCGCCTCCTTTCGCTTCTCGACGAGGAGCCGCGCCGAGCTCTTCACGACCGGCTCTTCATCGTCGACCACCTCCTGGAGCATCGCATCGGCCCGCTCGTTCTCCATACCGGCGAGCACGAAGACGGTGGCAAGGCGCACCCGCCAGTCCTCGTCGTGGAGGGGGGAGGCGAGCTGTTCGATGAATGGTGCGGCACCGATCCTGCCGAGGGCGGTAACCGCCCGCCGCCGCACTTCCGGCATATCGTCGTAGATCAGGTGAACCAGCGGCTCCGCGGCCCGGTCGTCTCCCAGCCTTCCCAGCGCCTGGGCCGCCCGCGTGCGCACCCCCCAGTCGCCGTCCCGCAGGGCGCCGATCAGCGGCTCCACCGCCCGCATATCGCCGATGCCCCCGAGCGCCCACGCCGCCCGCAGCCGCACCACCGCCCTTTTGTCCCGCAGTGCCTCGATCAGCGGCTCCACCGCCGGCTTGCCGATGTCCGCCAGGGCGAAGGCGGCGCTCCACCGCATCTGCTCGTCCGGGTTGCCCAGTTCCCGGACGAGATCCTCGACTGCCTCCTCGCTTCCTGCCATCTTCAGGCCTCCTGTCTGCTGCGTCATATGGGCGAGGGAGTGGGAGCGCCAGGTAATAATACCTGCGGTCATGCGGGAGGCGGCACCAATATATTTATACCATCACACCATAGCGGAATCGCCGATCGAAAGGCGCGAGGCGTCGAGGAGGGGGATGATGACGACCGAACCTGTGGGGCCGGAAGACCTGATGCCCGAGCGGGCGCTGCTGCCTCTCTACACCATTACTTTCATCGGCACTCTCGGCTACGGCATCATCCTCACCTTCCTGGTCTTTCTGGTGACCGGGTACGGCGGCAATGCCCTGATCTACGGGCTGCTGGGCGCCACCTACCCGGCGTTCCAGCTGGTGGGCGCGCCCGTTCTGGGGCGGTGGTCCGATCTCTACGGGCGTCGTCGTATCCTGCTCCTCAGCCAGATCGGCACCATGCTCGCCTGGCTGATCTTCCTCGTCGCCCTCTTCCTGCCGGTGTTCCCCATCGTATCGGTCGATTCCGCCCTGCTGGGGGTCTTCACCCTCACCCTGCCTCTCGTGGTCATCTTCCTCGGCCGGGCCCTGGACGGCATCACCGGGGGCAACGTCTCGGTGGCGAACGCCTACCTCGCCGACGTCACCTCCGAAGAATTGCGCAACAAGCGCTACGGGAGGATGTCCATCGCCTCCAACATGGGCTATATCCTCGGCCCGGCGCTCGCCGGCGTCCTGGGGGGCACGGTCTTTGGTGCGGTGATCCCCGTGCTGGCGGCATTTTTGATATCGGTGGCCGGCACCCTCATCGTCCTGGTGCTGCTCCCCGAGTCCCGGCCCTGCACCATCGAGGAGTACCGGGAACTGACCAGCGTGCGCAAGGTGCTGGGCCAGGAGCACGTGGAATGCTACCAGGTGCAGAAGGACGGGGAGCTCAGCTTCCGGGGGATCTTCCGGATCCAGTTCGTTCCCTTCATGCTCATGCTCTACTTCCTGATCTTTCTGGCCTTCAACATCTACTACACCGCATTTCCCGCGTATGCGGCGGTGGGCCTCTCCTGGACGCCGACCGAGCTGGGCATCTACCTCTCGGCCATCAGCGCCATGATGGCCTTCGTGCAGGGCCCGGTGCTCTCCGCCCTCTCCGATCGCTACGCCGAGTACGCTCTGATCATCGCAGGAAGCGTGGTGCTGGGGGTCCAGTTTCTCCTGCTCGTCCCCGGCTCCCTGCTGCTCATCTATGCGGCCACGCTCTTCTTTGCCTTCGGTAACGGGGTGATGTGGCCGTCGGTCCTCTCCCTGCTCTCCAAATTTGCCGGCACCACCTACCAGGGTTCGGTGCAGGGGGCGGCCATGAGTGCGGCGAGCCTGGCGAGCATCGCCGGGCTGATCGCCGGCGGGTTCCTCTACACCCAGTTCGGGACAGGCTCGTTCCTCATCGCCGGTGCGATCGTCTTTCTGGTCTTCGTCCTCTCCTTCCGGCTGGTAGGGGCGCAGAAGGAGCGGGAGCACGTGCCTGCGGCGGCTGCACCGGCATCGCAGGCGGAATAAGCGCCTGAAACGTCAATATACGGGAAAAAGAGGGGTCCGGGACGCCTGCCCCGCACCTACTTCTTATTGGTCCAGAGATCGTGGACGTTGCAGTAGATGATCGACTTGACGTTCGGATCACTGACCGGGAACTCCGCCTCGGGTGGCTCGCCGGGCCGCAGGGCGTGGATGTGGAAGTTCCGGCCGTCTTTCACCGAGATCCACTGGATGTAGTGCTCTTTGATCATCGGGTGCGGGTTCGAGCCCACCGTGACCTTGATCCCGTTGGCGGTCTTCTCGATCACCGGGACATGCTTTTCGGTGAGCCCCTCCTCCTGCATCTTCTCCTCCAGCAGCCGCATTGGCTTTCCAGCGGGGCTCATCACCGGGCCCTCGCCGGAGTGGGTCACCATCACCACGGTCCCGCAGTCATCGCATTTGTAAAATTCCAGCACTTTCGTCATTCTGCTTCCTCCGTATACTGCGGGAAGAGGAAGGCATGGCGTATATAGGTTGCGCTCGCCCCGGCCGGAGATAGGTTTTTGTAGGATTCGCGAGTATGCACCGGCAGGTGGATATGATGCGAGTGGTAGAGATCGACAACCTGAGCCGGTCAGGCGACATCGAAGGCCTGCTTGCAGCGCTCTGCGATGAGGACGAGCACACCCGCGAGGTCGCTGCCGACGCTCTCGGGGCATTTGCCGACGAACGCGTGGAAAAAGCGCTCCGCGAGGTCGAGTTCGAGGATCCCGTCCAGACCGTGCGGGATCACGCCGCCCGGTCGCGCGGCCGGGTGGTCGAGCGGTTGAAGGTGGAAAAAGGCACCATGGTCTAGGGGACGGGAGGACCGGCCGTCCGCCACCCGCCTTCGGGCACGGCGATCTCAAAGCAGGCCCCCTTCCCCTCCTCGCCCGTCTCCCGGATGCTCATGCCGGTGATGGCGAGGATCTCCCGTGTCAGAAACAGCCCGTAGCCGGTGATCCTCCCCACGCCCCGTTCAAAGATGGCCTCTTTTTGGGCTGCAGGGATCCCGATCCCGTCGTCCTTCACGACGATGACGCAGCCGTCCCCCTCCCTTCGGCAGGAGACGTCGATCGCCGTGACGGTGCCATGGACCACGGCGTTGTCCAGCAGGTTGTAGAAGCCCTTCTCCAGCATCGGATCTGCAAATACCTCAAGGTCGCCGGTGGACACCGTCAGGGCGGCCCCGCCCAGCATGACGCTCTCCGCCGCCCGCGTCATCACGCAGGCCACCTGCTGCCACCGGGGATCCTGTTCGCCCATATGCTGGTAGTCGCCGGTGAACGTGATCTGGCGGTCGATGGTGTCGGCGATCATGTGCAGATTGGAAAACATCTTCTGCGTGTCGGCGTCCTCGTATTGCCGCTCCTCGATGAGGTGGAGGAAGGCCTTCAGCGCCGTGACCTGGTTGAGGATATCATGGCGGGTGATGCTGGAGAGCAGGTTGAGTTTCCTGTTTACCTCCTTGAGGGCTTCCTGGAAGGTCTGCAGGGTAGTGATGTCCTGGTCAACCCCGGTCAGCCTGCGAGGCCTCCCCTCCGCATCACGCGCCACCACCGTTCCCCGGGTGAGGATCCAGATATAGCGCCCATCTTTCGTCTTCATGCGGTAACTGGCCTCGGCATAGCGGGTGGTTCCCCGGAGGTGATCCCGGAAAACCTCCAGTACAGCCTGGCGGTCGTCGGGGTGCACCTGCTCTGCCCAGGGTGCGATCGGGTCCCCGGGACCATAGCCGAGCAGCGATCCCCAGTAGGCATCGGTGACGACCTCGCCCGTCACCATGTCCCTGTCCCAGATCCCCAGATTCGCCCCTTCGATGGCGAGGTTGAGACGCTCCCTGCTCTCTTGCTCCGCCTCCTCCGCCCATGTCCGCTCGATCAGGTTCCCGATCCGCACGGCGATGATCTCAAGCAAATGGCGCTCCTCGGTGAGAAAAGGCCCCTCCTCTGCGTCCGGCTTTGCGCTCCGGTAACAGACCTCCACCGTTCCCACCGGCCGGCCGCGCGCGTGGATCTCCCTCACCTGGTTCCACCTGGTCTCCACGAAGTGAGGGGTTGCGCACTCGATGTCGCCGGCACGGATGCGTGCGCAGGCGCTGTGGGGATATTTCCAGCCGGAGGGGATCTGCGCCGCAATGCTCCGCAGGGTCTCCTCGAGCGGGGCGCCGCGCTCGATGACGCGGGCGATGTCGTAGAGGCAGTGCAGTTCTTTCATGCGCTCATCGAGGAGATCTTTCTGGAGTTGCAATGCCGCCTCGGCAGCTTTGCGCTCGGTGATGTCGCGCAGCAGCCAGCGCAGGTGGACGGTCTTTCTGTCCGTTTCCCGGACGGCGGACACCGAAACCAGCACGGGGAGGGGGGCGCAGTCCCGCGGCTGCAGCGCCAGCTCCCACTCGCGCATCTCCCTCTCGTCGCCCGAGGAGAGCCGGGTCACGCGGGAGTGGAATGCTTGCTTGCATTCATCGGTGACGAAGAGCACCAGCGGTTTGCCCGCCAGGACGTTTTCGCGGGCATTGAGCATCGATGCTGCGGCGGTGTTCGCCTCGACGATCACCCCGTTCGCATCGGTGACCACATAGCCGTCGGGGGCGCCCTCGAAGAGGTCCAGGTAGCGCTGCCGCTCGGATTCCACCTGCTGGCGGGCTTCTTCCATCTCTTCGTTGGCTGCCAGCAGCTCCTCGTGCGTGACCTCCAGTTCCTCCAATGAGACCTCGAGCTCGTGGAGCAGGATGTCCAGCCGCGCCGCATCGGAGAGCCGGGTATCGGTTGCAATGGCCTCCATCCGCCGGCGGAGGGCGCCGATTTCTTGATCGAATTTCTGCTGATTCTCTCTGCGTTCCAGAACCATCCCCAACCCTCAACAGTGTGTGCCCGGGGAAGGCGCGAACCGGCGGCATGGTCGGTGGACGGTCACGTCATATCCTCGATGGCGAGCAGGATCAACTCCTCCTCGCTCTTTGCCGGGATGAGCCGGCGTGCGTTCAGCAGCATTTTCCGAGTTCCGATGCCGGGGAACTCGTGGACGACCTCGAAATTCCTGAAGGTGGACTCCCCCAGGAGGATCTCTTCGAGAAGCCTGCGCAGCTCAGGGATGTCCCATTGCCGGTTGCCGAGGTCGAAGATGCGCTGCCCCACCGTCTCTTCGGGCGGTGTCCGGAAGGTTGCGTAGAATGACCGGTTGGCGAAGATGACCTTCAGGTCGCGGTTGAGAATGATCAGGGGCTCGCGCACCGTGTCGACGATCCGCCGGTCGATCCCCAGCACCTCCTCCATGAGCAGGACCACCCCCTTGCGGGACCCCTGCTCGTCGACCAGCGGGGTGGCGATCACCTGGCAGCGGAACGTCCGCCCTCGCCGGTTCACCGCATCGAGCAGCCGCTCGTCGTAGTCCGCTTTGCCCTTCAGCAGCTCGCCGATCGGCGCCTTCAACTGGTCCACCGGGAGGCCGATGTCGAGGGAGAGGAGCGATTTGCCGATCACCTCGTCGGCCCGCAGTCCCCACAGGTCGCTGGCCTCGTCGCTCCAGATCAGCACATTGTAGTCCCGGTCGACCACCACCACCCCCGAATGGAGGCTGGCGAGGATGGCGCCGAGGAACTCGTTGGACCGGTTCAGCTCCCCGGTGCGCTGGCGAAGTTCGTCGTTGATCGTCTCCAGTTCCTCGTTGGTGGACTGGAGCTCCTCGTTCATGGTCTCCATCTCCTCGTTGGTGGACTGGAGTTCCTCGTTGGTGGTCTCCAGTTCCTCCACGGTGGACTGGAGTTCTTCGTTGGTGGTCTCCAGCTCCTCGTTGGCCGAGTTGAGTTCCTCGTACGAAGCTTCCAGCCTGGCGTTGGATTCGAGGAATTCAGCCTCCAGCTCCTTGTAGCTGGTCATATCCTGGAAGGTGACGCTCACCCCCACCATATCGCCGCTGTTGATGGTGAGGGGCACGATCTTCACCGCCAGGAACTGCGTGCTGCCGTCGGGAAGGATCCGTTGCACGTCGGGGACGTATGCCGGTGTTTTCCTTGCCATCACCTGCTCGATGGGGGAGCGCAGCTCCACCGGCTTGTAGGAGATCTCAAGGTCCCTGAACGGGCTGCCGAGATCCTTTTCATGGAGATCGAAGAGGGATCGTGCCCTGTTGTTGGCCAGCACCAGCGTCCCTTCGACATCCATGACGATCTGGGCGGTCTGGGCGGCGTTGAATGCGACCTCCTGGAGCGTGGCGACGTCGGGTTCCCTGGCCGCCTCCCTCATGGCGGGGATTTCGACAGGCGGCCCCCGTCTTCTCATGGCGGGCACCCGGGTGAAGACCCGGTGTTTGAGTGTCTCCGGTTTGAAGAGCCTTGCGTGGGTCAGGAGCATCTCGGCCTTCCCCAGAAAGAGGAAGCCGCTGTCCTTGAGGGCGAAGTGGAAGCGCTCCAGGATTTTCGCCTGCGTCTCGGCGATGAAATACATCAGGGTGTTGCGGCAGACGATCAGGTCGAGGCGGGAGATGGGGGCGTCCTGCACGAGGTCGTGGCGGCCGAAGATAACCGACCGGCGGAGATCGGAGAGAAAGGCGGAGCGGTCCCCCTCCCTGACAAAATACTTCTCCCGCAATTCGTTCGGAACGGGCTCCATACGCTTTTCGGGATAGCTGGCATGGCGGGCGATCTCCAGCGCCTCTTCGTCGACATCGGTGGCGTAGATCTTGACCCGTCTTTTAAAGGCCTCCATCCCCATGGACTCGGCCATGATGATGGCGATGGTGTAGGCCTCCTCGCCGCTGGCGCACCCGGCACTCCAGATGCGGATGGGTTCGTCCTCCTCGAGGCTGTTGACGATGCGGGGGACAATTGCCCCGGCAAGATAATCCCATGCTGGTTTGTCCCGGAAAAAGGCGGTGACGTTGATGAGGATCGTGTTGAAGAGGGCTGCGAACTCCTCCGGGTGCACCTCCAGGTAGTCCTGGTACTCGTCGAATTCCTCGATCTTCACCTCGTGCATACGTTTTTGCACGCGGCGCCGGAGGCTCGACCGCTTGTAGCCGGTAAAATCCAGCCCCCGCTGCTGCTTTATGTATTCCAGCAGGTGTTCAAACGATTCATCATCCGAAACGGGAGCCATCAGACCTCTCCTTTCATGACCAGTGTCACCAGGGCGGGGGCGATCTCATCGAGCCCGAGGCTGAAATCCACGGATCCCGTCGCGATGGCGGCATGGGGCATGCCGAAAAATTCGGAGGTTGCCTCATCCTGGACGATCACCGTGCCTCCCCTGTTCTTGATGGCCTGCACGCCCATGCTCCCGTCGCTGCCGGTGCCGGTGAGCACCACGGCGATGCTCCGGTCCTTGTAGCTGCCGGCCACCGATTCGAAGAGCAGGTCGGCCGAGGGGCGGACGAAGTGCACCAGCTCGGACTGGGTGAGTGAGATGGTCCGGTCCGGGTTGACCAGCATGTGGTAGTCGGGGGGAGCGATGTAGACCGTTCCCGGGTGCAATAGTTCTCCTGCTTCAGCCTGTTTGACCGCAAGACGCGTGCGGCGGGCCAGGATCTCGGACATCAGGCTGCGGTGGCGGGGGTCGAGGTGCTGGACCACGACCACTGCGGCCGGAAAATCGGCGGGGAGCCGGGCGAGGATCTCGCTCAGTGCGGTGAGCCCGCCTGCGGATGCCGCAAGCGCGACGATATCAAATGCTGGCGTCGCTTCCATGTCTCCTCGATGTATATTAGTTCAGATTCTTTTCCGGAGCATATTTAAACGTGATGGAGGCTCCGTTTATTCCTGGAAAAAGCATTTCGCCTGGTTCTGCGCGGTAATTTTACGAATCAACCAGCGCAGCCCGACGAGCGTATTGCCGGCATCGCACACCGCACCGATATCGAGGCTGATGAGGAACGGGGAATCCTCCCGCGGCTGCAGGGTTACTCTCCTGTCCCGCACCTCTTTCGCACCCCCGCAGTTCACCTGGCCGATGAGGGTATGAAACGCCATCCGTTCATCTTTGGCGATAAAAATCACCAGCGGCTTTCCCACCAGATTCTCCCCGTTCACGTTCAGCTGTCGGGCCCCTTCGCGATTGATCTCCCGAATGATGCCGTTTGTGTCGGTGACCATGTACCCGAAGGGTGCGCATTCGAAGAGGTCGACGTAGCGCTGGTGCTCGGCATCCAGTTCCTCCCTGACCGCCATGAGCTCTTCATTCTGTGATCGTACTTCTTCCTCCGCCACTTTCAATTCCTCGACCGTCGTCTGCAGTTCAAGAATGGTCTCCCGCAGTTCGTCCTCGGCTCGCTTACGCTCGGTAATCTCCTCGGTAACGATGTTGATCGCGGTGACCCGCCCCTGATCATCTTTTAAGGGCACCCAGGATTCCTTCCAGTATCGCACCCTCCCGGGTTGTGCCGGGGTCTCTCCCTCGATCTCGATATCGAGCACGGGGTGTCCCGTCTCGATAACCTTTTTTACGAGCGCTTCTGCCGCATCCGCGAGATCCGGGATCAGCTCGCGGACAGTCTTCCCGATATGCTCCTCGATGGAAAACCCGTCCATCTCCGCGAATTGTTCGTTGACCTGCAGGTACCGGGTGTCGGTGCCGAGCAGACACAGCCCGACGGGCGCCGTGGCATAAATCGTCTCGATCTCGGCAATTCTGGCTCGCGCTTCCTTTTCGCTCTCCCGCAGTGCTTCCCTTGCCTGCCGCCGATCCACCGCGTGCATGATCTTCGAGGCGAGCTCGGCATAGAGCGCTTGTGGCTCCCCGCTTCTCTGAATGTAAAAATCAGCGCCGTGGTTGAGTGCCTCGATCACGACCGCTTCCCGTCCCCTCCCGGTGAAGAGTATGAAGGGGAGAGTGCCGTACCGGCGGCGCACCTCTTGTAGCAATGCGATGCCGTCCATCTCCGGCATATCGTAGTCGGAGACGACGGCATCGTAGGGTGAAGCAGCCAGCTTATCAAGGGCTTCACGGGCGGAATTGGCGGTATCGCAGCTGATCTCAGCGTTGTCTTTTTCAAGAAATGTTTTCGTCGGGATGAGGAGGACGGGTTCATCGTCGACAAGCAGCAGGCGGATCATACGGCAGCTCCGGATGGTAAATAGAACCATTGTCGCAGGTTGATAAAAACGTGGCGATAAATTTCAGATGTTTTCCCTCCATTTTTTCGTCCCGGGTATCGCTACCACAGTGTTCAACCAAGAGGGTGTGCAGATTCGCCTGATGCCTGCGTCCCGGCAACGATTACGGCGATAATGGAGCAATGGGAATGCTCGCCGCGCTGCCCGGGCAATCCGGTAATCTTCGATTCTCGGGATGCCACGCGGTAGCCCGGTCCGGGCTTGTTGCTCATCCGGCGAAGCATTCTTATACATCCCGCGCGTTGAGCACTCATCAGCGAGGTACATGCATGAAGGTCACCATCGATCGCGAGGGCTGCACCAGCTGCGGTGCATGCTGGGAGGAGTGCCCGGAGATGTTCGAGGAGAACCCGGACGACGGGCTGAGCCAGGTCGTGGAGGAGCACCAGATCGGGGGCGACCCCGCCCGCGGCGACGTGCCCAAAGACCTGGAGGTCTGCGTCCAAAACGCCGCCGACGGGTGCCCGGTGGAAGTGATCACCCTCGAGGAGTGAGGGCGGTTTCGTCCTCCTCCCGTCCCCCCACGGCGGGGCCGAACCGTCCCGGCCTGATGCCGAGGGTGTCGAGCAGGATTACCGCCGCAAAGATGGCCGTCAGCCGCCAGCGGCCCTCCCGCTCATAGCGGCGGGAGGAGGAGACGATGGTCTGCGGGATCTGGACCATGCGTCCCTGGTTTCGTGCCGCCCGGCAGAGGGCGGCGTCCTCGCAGTAGGGAAGGGAGGTGTCGTAGCCGCCGATCCGCACAAATACGTCCCTCTTCAGGAAGATGCCGAAGTCGCCGAAAAATACCCCGGTCGTCCGGGCGTGCAGGTTGCCGAGCAGGCTGGTGGCGGCGAGCAACGGCGAGGGGGGGGCGAAGGAATGGGTAAACCCCCCGCCGATCGCGCCCCTCCTGTGCACCGCAGCCTCGATGACGGCCAGCGAGTCGCCCGGGATGCGGCAATCTGCGTGGAGAAAGAGGAGGATTTCGCCCGTCGCCGTCACCGCACCGGCGTTCATCTGCACCGCCCGCCCCCGGGGTACCACGAGGAGGTGCAGGGGGTAGGGGAGGCCCGCCTCCTGCCGGCGCACCTCCGCGACGGTCCCGTCCGTGCTCCCCCCGTCCACGACGAGGCACTCGAACGATCCCTGCAGCCCGGCAAGGTGGGCGCAGAAGGGGCCGATCTCTGCCTCCTCGTTGAGGACCGGGGTGATGATCGAGATCATGCAACGTCCGTGCGATGATACGGGGCGGGAGTACTTGAGGGTTGGGGTGCCGCCCCTCAAACCTTTTATACGGCAGGCGCCATCTGGTGGTCAATGAGACGGGAGACCACGAAGGACCCGCACCCTCGCTACCGCTATGCCGGGCTGCACCCTGATTTTGCCGAAGAAATGGCCTATTTCTTCCAGAACAAAGTCTATTCCGTCCAGATCGAGACGACCCTCGCCTGTGACCAGGGCTGCCGGTACTGCTACGCGGCCGCCGCCAGCCCGCCCCAGCAGGAGCTCCCCGCCCGGGCTATCAGGGAGGTGCTGGAGGCCGCAGCCCGCATGGAGGTGCGGGCGGCGGACTGGCTGGGCGGGGATCCCCTGCTCCGGGATGACTGGGAAGCGCTGATGGCGCACGCCGCCGACCTCGGGCTTGCCAGCAACATCTGGACCAGCGGGCTGCCCCTTGCCGACCCGGGGGTTGCAGAACGGGCGGTGGCGGCGTCGGAAGGGGGGTTCATCTCCGTCCACCTGGACACCCTCGACCCGGCCATCTATGCAACGCTGCACACGGGCCGCGCGCAGGAAAAGATCGCCGCCATTCTCTCCGGCATCGAGACCCTGCAGGAGCTGGGAAAGCCGCCGGAGCAGCTGGTCAACTGCATCACCCTCACCACCCCGGTGACGGGCAGCGACGTGCGGGAAACCATCCGCTTCTTCTGGGAGGAGCTGGGAATGCGGACCTGCCTGACCCTCATGGCCACCGCCGGGGCGGCGGGGGGCATGGAGCACTGGATCCCCTCGCGGGAGGCGGTCCGGGAGGCGTACGAATGCCGCAACACCACCGGCTACACGGGCAGCGACCTCGCGCTGGGGCCCATGGACGTCTCCAAATTCTACTGCGGGGGCGTGGTCTGCGTGACAATCGACGGGGAGGTCACCCCCTGCTCTGTGATCCGGGAGGGGGTGGGCACCATCTTCCGGGAGCCCTTCCCGGCGATCGTCGCCCGTCACAAAGAGACGCTGCTCGCCACGCCCCTGCGGAGGGTCGGCACCCGGGCCGGATCCTGCAGCCGGTGTGCATGGGGGACGGTCTGCTGGGGGTGCCGGGCCTCGGCCTACTACGCCTCGGGCGACCTGATGGGAGAGGATCCCTACTGCTGGCGGCATTCCGACCGGGAGCATGAAGAGGAGGCGAGGAGATGAAACGACTGGATGTGTGTCTGGAAGATGTGCAGGAGGTCTACGCAGGCCCGGTAGGGGTGCTCTGGGAGCTCCTGATGGGCGAGGAGATCCACGTGGGAGGATGGGAGGATACCGAGCGGCTTGCCGCCCTCGCCGGGGTGACCGCAAATACCCGCATCCTGGATGTCTGCAGCGCCCTCGGCGGCCCGGCCCGCCACCTTGCCGGGCGGTTCGGGTGCCGGGTGGTGGGGCTGGACGCCACGCCGAAGATGGTCGAGGAGGCACAACGCCGGACCGAGGCTGCCGCCCTCTCCCGCCTGATCAGCTTCCGGCTCGGGGATGCCCTGGCCATGCCCTTTGCCGACGCCGCATTCGACATCGTCTGGGGGCAGGACGCCTGGTGCTATGTCACCGACAAGGCGCAGCTTATCCGGGAAGCCTGCCGGGTGCTGCGTCCGGGCGGCACCATCGCCTTCACCGACTGGGTGCGGACCGGAGCGATGGATGATGCGATCTATGAGCCCCTCCACCGGTTCATGTCCTTTCCCTACACCGAGACCCTCGACGGCTATACCGTGCTCCTGGAAGATGCGGGCTTTGCGGTGGTGCGCTACGAGGATATCAGCGGCACCTTCCCCGCGTACTGCCGGGAGTACCGGCGGGCGCTCACCACCATCCTCCGGGAGCCGATCTGTGAGCGGTTTGGAGAGGAGCTCTTTTTCGCGGCGGAGCAGGGCATCGCCGGGTGGATCGACGCCGCCGAGCGCGGGCTGGTGGGCAGGGGGCGGTGGATCGGGTGGAAGGCGGACGAATGATCCCGGCATGAGATCCGCAGTCGCCATCATGGCCAAGACGCCCCTGCCCGGCCTAACCAAGACCCGCCTCTGCCCCCCATTCCTCCCGGGGGAGGCCGCCGCCCTCGCTCGCGCCTTTCTCCTCGACACCATCGACACCCTGCAGGCCGGACCGGAGATCGATCCCTTCATCGCCTACACTCCCCGGGAGGCGGAGCCCCTGTTCCGCGCCCTCATTCCTCCGCGCTTCGGGCTCGTTTCCCAGCCGGAGGGGGATCTCGGGGTGCGGCTCGCCGGCATCGCCGGCCAGCTCTTTGCAGCAGGCTACGGGCGGGTGCTGCTCATGGCAGGCGACACGCCCCACCTTCCCGCCGTGACGCTCCGGGAAGGGATCTCCCGTCTGGAGGGGGCCGATATCACCCTCGGGCCCTGCGAGGACGGGGGCTACTACCTGGTGGGCATGCGCCGGCCTGCGCCCGGAATCTTTTCCGGGATCCCCTGGAGCACCGCAGAGGTGCTCGCCTGCACCCTGGCCCGGGCGCGGGCAGCGGGGTATTCCGTGGTCCTGCTCGCCACGGAGTACGATCTCGACCGGGTGGAAGACCTGGTGCGGCTGCAGGACGACCTGGCACGAGGGGTGATACGGGCGGGGTGCCGGTACACGAAACGGGCTCTCGCACAGGCGGGCGTTCTCCGCCGGTCCCGGCGGTGCTGACGCGGGAATCGAGCACTTCCCCGCGTCGGCATTCAACGGAAAAAGAAGGGTGTTTTTTCTGCCTTTTTACCGCTCGAGGTGCACGTCGAGCTGGGGGAAGGGGATCTCGATGCCCGCCTGTCGGAACGCCTCGAGGATGCCCCGGGTCAGGTCGCCCTTCACCGCCCAGAAGTCCCCGGTCTTCGTCCAGGCCCGCAGGGCGAGGTTCACCGACGAATCGGCGAGCTCGGTGACCACGACCGCGGGCTCAGGAGTGGCCAGCACGGCGGGGTTGCTTTTGATGGTCTCCATCGCCACCCGCAATGCCTGCTCGACGTTGCTGTCGTAGGCGATGCCCACGGCGACGTCCACCCTTCGCGTGTCCATGCGGGAGTAGTTGACCACCGGGCTGCCCCAGACGAGGGCGTTGGGGATGGTGACGAACTTGTTGTCCGGGGTGAGCAGTTCGGTGGCCATGATACCCACCGCCTGCACGGTCCCCGCCATGCCGTTGACCTCCACGTACTCGTCCTTATCGATGGGCCGGAGGGTGGCGATCCACACCCCGGCGGAGAAGTTGGTGAACGAGTCCTGGAGCCCGAAGGCCAGCACCAGGCCGATGACCGCCGAGAGGCCGAGGACCATCGACCCGATATCGACCCCGAGGACGGCGAGGACGAGGAGGATGACGATCACGTAGAGCAGTGCGGCGAAAAACCGGACCAGAAACTCGACCACCAGTGCGGGCAGGTGCGAGGTGCGGGAGAGTGTTCGCTTGAATATTGAGGTGAGGATCTTTGCCGCAACCACTCCCACCACGGCGACCACGGCCGCCATCAGCAGCGTCTCCGGAGTGATACCTGCAAAATCGATAGGAATGGATGAAAATTCTTCAATTGCCATGAATATCGTTCCTGTTGAACAACGCCTCTGCCGAACGGGACATAAAGATTATGAAATGCGTCTTGCAGTTCGCCTGGCCTCGCAGGTGCTATATACCCGTACGACCAGTGGGAGCGTAGGAGGACCCGTCCCCTGCATACCAACGGGGGAGCGGCTGCTGCATGGAGGAGAAAATCCCGCAGGGGAATGGAGCACGCATCCGTTTCGCCATCACGATCGTTCTGCTCGCCGTTGCTGCCGGGGGGGCGATGGTGCTCTTTCTGCTCCTGCAGGCGGCGGGAACCGCGTTGATCTGGCCGGATTCGCCGCCCTCCCCCTTCTTCACTCTCCTCGCCCCTGTCATCGGCGGGCTGGCGGTGGGCCTCTGCCTGCACCGCTGCGGCGACCACGCGGGCATGCTCCAGCAGACCATCGACGAGTTCCAGCGGACGGGACGGTTCGAGCCCGAGCACCTTCCCGGCGTGCTGGCATCCATCTACCTCTCCCTGCTCTTCGGGGCCAGCCTCGGCCCGGAGGTGGCCGCCATCGATATGGGAGGGAGCATGGGCACCTGGCTCGGGGACCGGGAGGGCAGGTGGGGCCAGGCGCTGGGGATCGCCGGGGTCGCCGGGAGCCTGGCCGGGTTCGGGTTCTACCTCGTGGTTGAAGCCAGCAGGAACGGGACCCTCTACCCGCTCCCCCCGTACGCGTTCGTGCCCGTCGACCTGGTGTACGCGGCGGGGCTGGGGCTGGCCGGTGCGGCGGCGGGCGTTGCATTCATCGCGTCCTATCACCTCTTCGCCCGCCTGATGGCGCCCCTCTCGGGACAGCCTGTGGTGCGGGGCCTGCTGGGCGGGTTGGGGCTGGGGCTCGCCGGCACCGCCGTGCCCCTCGTGCTCTTTTCGGGGCAGGCGGAGTTCCAGACCGTCCTCGCCGAAGGAGCGGGCATGGGGGCGGCCGCGCTGCTGGTGCTCGCTGGCGTCAAGATCCTGGCCAGCACCTGGTGTTTGGCCACGGTCTTCAAGGGAGGACCCGTATTTCCCCTGATATTTGCGGGCGGCACGCTGGGAATGGCGGTAGCCCTCCTCGTCCCCGCGGTGCCGCCCGCCCTCGCCATCACTGCGGTCATGGCAGGGATGATCGCCTGCGTCCTCAAGAGCCCGCTGGTGGTCATCGTCCTGCTGGTGCTGATCTTCCTGCAGCCGGGCGTGGTACTCCCGATCATCATCGCCACGCTGATCGGGTCCCTGGTCACCCGGCGCGTGACGATGATCCCGGGCCCCCGCCGGGAGTGAGCGCATCAGGCGTAGGGCCAGGTCTCGTAGGCGATACCGGTGACCCGGATCCTGCCGTAGGAGAAGTCTCCCCCGGCGAGGTTCCACTCCGCCTCGATCTCGGTGGGGATCCGAAAGCCCTCCCGCTCTCCGTACGCACGGAAATGCCCGGTCCACCGCTCCTGCGATAACCGGTCGCCGGCCATCATGAAGCGTTCGTCGGTGGAGCACCGGGTCATTCTTCCCTCCTCGTCGAAGGTGCAGACGAGAGATCCCCGCAGTGCCCCGTCGGTGATGGTCACCCGGGCGCACGATGCGTCCACGGGCTCCCAGGCGATGCGGGAGTCGTCCAGGAACGCCGTGGGAAACCAGACCATCTCCGCCAGATACCGCAGCAGACTCGAGCCGTCGATCTCCGGCCCCTGTGCGTCGGCGAGGGGAACCGTGGAGAGCAGTTTGACCCGCACGTTGCCCCGGCCCCGGTCATAGAGGTCCCTGACCTCGATCCAGAAGAGGGGCGCCGGACGGACGGTCGCGTGCCAGAGCAATGCCGGCGGGTTGGGGGTGAAATACTGCGCTGCCTCCATCGGCATCCAGTCCTGGTCGATTGCGGTCCGGAACACCCCCTCCTGCGTCAGCCGGGCCATCCGGATGGGTGCGTGCCCTCCCGGCATGGCGTTGCGGAGGTACCGCCGCACCGGATCGGGGAGTTCCTCGATGCGCTCCGGAGGAGCGATGTGGTGTGGCCCGGCCTCCGCCGCCCGTCGGGCGATCCCGGCGGCCTCCCGTCCGACCTTCCTCCCGAACCGGAACCGGCCTGCGGCCACGACGGCGATGGCGGCGATGACGAGGATGCCTGCGATATACAGCAGGATAAGCATGATCTGGGGGATGCCACGCGACGGGATAAAGGGATCCCGATGGAGGGGGCGAATCCATTAAATCCCGCATGCACGAATGTCCTCTCATGAAGCTCCTGCCCATGCCCTACATGATCTTGTGTGCGGTCGGTCTCCTCTTCGCCGCAGCGGTGCTTCCCGCATCGGCCCTGACCTCCGATACGCTGGCCGTCACCGTGGTAAACGAGAGCGGCGATGCGGAGGTGGACTTTGCCTTCACCCTCACCTGGTACGAGCGGGTGGCCGTGTGGCTCAACCTCATGGACCCCGCGGATACGATGAAAGAGGCCCTCTCGGCGTATTCGGACAAGGAGGTCGACGTGCTCTCGGTGACCGACGCCGGCACCTCGATGCGGGTCTACGGCTTCGCCCGCGTCGAGGAACAGGAGAACGCCACCCTCTACCGCACCCCGCAGATGCGGTTTGCCGATTCGGAGGCCGTCGCCGCACAGTACTGGTTCGGCCCCCTGCTCGACATCGACACCACCCCGGCGCGGACCACGGTCACCTTCCCGGACGGCTACAACGAAACCTTTGCGGACGCGCAGGTGATCCCGCCGATCGAGCACCAAGTCGTATAAGAAGTGGGAATGGGGCCTCACCTCTTTTCATGGCCCCTTATCGCACGGGTGACGTCAGCACTCCTCCCACGGCGAGCAGTATTCGGGCTCACCGTAGTAGTAGTCGGTGGTTCCGATGATCAACTCGGAGATGACCGCCAGGAACAAATTGACCAGCGCCACAGCGATGATGCCCAGTACAACGAATACGATGATGTGGCCCCAGTTGTGTGCCACGAACGGTATACTGCCGGCGTTCATCTTCTTTGCCGTCCGGTAGGCATCGTAGAGGCCGTAGAGCCATATGAGAATGCCGGGAATGATGAGGAAGGACCCGAGCAGGGCGCCGCCGAGGATGAGGACGCCTTTTGCGAACTGGCCGTTGTACACCTGTCCGAGGCCGGCGAACAGGAACGAGGCAAGCCCGGCGAGAAAGGGATTTTTCTCTCCCTGTGCGGCCGCCGGAACCGCTCCGGGCGAGTGCATGGACGGGGGTGGCGGCGGAGGCGGAGGCGGTGGGGGTGGCGGCACCTGAGACCCCCCTCCTGCCGGGGGTTCGAGGCTTCTACCACAGTTTTCGCAAAACTTGTCGTTATTTTGAACCCGATTGCCGCAGTTGGGGCAGACCTGCATTATTGTCACCACCCGGTGCAGCGGAACGCTGCTCTGGATAATGAGAGTTTCCGGCGGGTGGTAATTAAATGTTACAAAACTCTTCCCGGGGAGATGTCGACCGGCGTCCTCGCTGCCCTTCTCCAGGCTCTGGGCCGGTGAAGGGAAAAATCCCGGGAAATCCTGGGGAAAATACGTTTCACTATAATTAATAAGCGTCGATTCCAAGATCTTTCTCAATGCTCGAAAAATCCTCTCTCCTGCAATTCATTGTGGGATTATGTGCAGTTCTGGCCTTCGTGGGGGCCGCAGTACTCATATCGGGATGCTTATCCGCAGAGAGGGTGGTCGTCGTCTACACCTCGGTCGACCAGGTGTACGCCGAACCGATTCTGAAGGAATTCGAGGAGGCGACCGGCATCACCGTGCAGGCGGTCTATGACGTCGAGGCGACCAAGACCACGGGGCTCGTGAACCGCCTCATCGCCGAGAAAGACCGTCCGCTCGCCGACGTATTCTGGAACGGGGAGTTCGTGCAGACTATCCTCCTCAAAGAGAAAGGGGTGCTCGCCCCCTATGTCTCGCCGGCGGCCGCGGACATCCCGGCGCAGTACCGCGACCCCGGGGGATACTGGGCCGGGACAGGCGGGCGGGCGAGGATCCTGCTCGTGAACACTGACCGGCTCTCCCCCGGGCAGTATCCGGACTCGATTGCCGATCTCGCGGATGAGACCTTCCCGGCAGACGAGATCGCCATCGCCTACCCCATGTTCGGGACGTCGGCGACCCATGCCGCGGCGCTCTATGCGGCATGGGGGCAGGACGAGGCACGATCCTTCTTTGAGACGCTGCAGGCCCGCGGGGTGCGGGTGGTGGACGGGAATTCCGTGGTCCGTGACCTGGTGGCAGGAGGGCAGGTGAGCGTGGGGCTCACCGACACCGATGATGCCTGCCGGGCGGTGGAGGACGGCAAACCGGTGGCCATCATCGTCCCCGACCAGGAGGAGGGAGGGCTGGGCACCCTCGTGATCCCCACCACCGTGGCGCTCATCGCCAACGGTCCGCATCCCGAGGAGGGGAAAGCTCTCGTCGATTTCCTCCTCGCGAAGGAGACCGAGCGGCGGCTCATGGAGATCGGCTGGATCCAGGTGTCCACCCGCCTGGAGAGCGGCACAGCACCCGGGATGGAGAGCGGACCCATCCGCGGGATGGAGGTCACGCTGTCCGAGGTCTATGACCAGCTGCAGCCGGCAAGCGGCGACCTCGCCGAGATATTTATCCGGTAGGGAGGAATGGACAGGGTGTCGGCCGCGGGAATCCTGAGGGGAGGACCTCTGCTCCCCCTTTTCCTCCTTCTCTTTTTGGGTGCGGTGTTCGGTCCCCTCTGCGCCCTCGTATTCATTACAGCGCAATATATCCCGGGAAACCTCCCTGATGTCATTGCACTCCTCGTTCCGGCCGGCCGGAGGCTGGGGCTCCTCCTCTCGAGTGTGGCCCTTGCCGCAGCGGTCGCCGGCGCCGGCACGGTGATCGGCCTGCTCGCGGGCAGCCTCCTGTGGGACCTACGGGAAGGCGTGTGGTCGCGTGCCCGGTGGCTCGTCGTGGTGCTCGCCCCTGTACCCGCCTTTCTCTACGCCCAGGCATGGATGGCAGTGTGCGCATTGCTGGCGACGGCAGGAAGCGTTGCTGCATGGGTGCCCGCCGGATGGGTGCTCAGCTTCTGGGTGCAGCTCGGGGCGGTGCTCCCCATCGCCGTCGGCCTGTGCATGCTCGCCATGGCATCGGTGGATATCCCCTCCATCGAGGCGGCGCGGGTGGTCGCCCCCGACATCACGGTCTTTCGGCGCATCGTGGTGCCCATCGCCGCACCGGCGCTCGGGGCCTGCGCCGGCCTGCTCTTCCTCCTCAGCATCACCGACTACAGCGTGCCCACCCTCTTCTCGGTCAATGTGTACGCCCTCGAGATCTTCGCGGAATTCAGCGCGAGCAGTGAGCCGGCGCGGGCGCTGCTCCTCGCCATTCCCCTCCTCCTCGTGACCCTCCTCGTGATATTCGCCACCCAGGGGCGCATCCGCAATCTGATGGAAGGGACGGGGGTGTTCCAGCGCAGTGCCTCCCCGCCGGAATACCCGCGCTGGTTTGCCGCCCTCCGGTACGGCGCTCTCGGGATCGTGGTCCTCCATGCCGGGACGCTCGTGGCCTCCCTCCTCGTCACCGCGGTCACCATGAACAGGCACCTTCCCGCCGTGGCGAATGCGAGCGGTGATATCGGGGTGTCGTTCGGTATCGGGATTGCGGCAGCCGTCTGCTGCCTGCCGATCGCCTATGCTGCCGCCACCATGATGAACCGCTCCGGGCGGCAGGGAGGTGTCTGGTGGCTGCTCTGTATCGCCCCCCTCGCCGTCCCCTCCCCTCTGGTGGGGATCGGCCTCATCGTGCTGTGGAACAGCCTCCTCCCTGCCGGGATCTACGGGACCGCGGCCATGCCGGTCCTCGCCGCCCTCGCGCGCTTCGCCCCGGTTGCCGCCCTGATCCTGCTCGCCCAGCTGCGCCATATCGATCCCCTCCTCACCGATGCGGCCCGGGTGTTCCAGCGGGGCGTGGTGCGGACCTGGGTGCAGGTGAGGCTCCCGCTGCTTGCGCCGGGGCTGGTGGCTGCCGCGTGTATGGTGTTCGCGCTCAGCGCAGGGGAACTGGGCGCCACGCTGCTGGTCATCCCGCCGGGACTGGAGACGGTCACCATCCGGATGTACAATTACCTCCACTATGGCTCCTCGGGGGCGGTCGCCGGTCTGGGTCTCGTGATGACGGTGCTCATGCTCGCCGCCGGCGGAGTGGCCGTGGCGGCCATGCGCGGATGGAGTCGCCTGATGACCGGCCGCCCCTCTTCTCATGGGGCGGGAGGTGATACCGGATGATCGAGTGCAATGATCTGGGCCGGCGGTTCGGGACGGTGCGGGCGGTGGATGCCGTTTCGTTCGCGGTATCGGGTGACGTGGTGATCCTCGGCCCCTCGGGCAGCGGCAAGTCCACGCTTCTTCGCCTCATCGCCGGCCTCGAAATTCCCGATACGGGCACCATTGCGCTCGATGGCGCCGTGGTGAGCCAGGCGGGCTGGGCCCTGTCCCCCCACCGGCGTAACATCAGCTGCATGTTCCAGATGCCGGCGCTCTGGCCGCACATGACCGTCGCCGAGAATGTGCGGTTTGCAATGGGTGCCTCCCGGAACGGTTCGGCGGACCGCCTCGATGCACTGCTCGAGGGTGCGGCGATCACCCCCCTCGCGGACCGCTACCCCCGGGAGATCTCCGGCGGAGAAGCCCGCAGGGTTGCGCTCGTCCGGGCTCTCGCCCGCGAGGCACAGTACCTCCTCCTCGATGAGCCGCTTCTCAACCTCAACCGGGAACTGAAAGACCGGATGTTCGACCTGCTGCAGGAAGAGCAGCGGCGGACGGGGGCAGTCCTCGTCTATATCACCCATGATCTCGAAGAGGCGGACCAGATACCGGCAACGGTGCTCAGGATGGCCGGCGGCAGGCTGGTGGAGGGGCCGGAATGAAGGACAATTCCCTGCCGCCGGCACCCTCCCGGTTCAGGGTGGCCGCGCAGGTCGCCCTCGGCGTGCTCATCGTGGCCGCACTGATATGGATCATTCTGGGGTTGACCGGATTTCTCCAGGAGCGGTCGGTGCCCGATCATATGGAACTCATTCGCCCTCCCCATGAGGTCTCGGCACTGCTCATCGACGGCGACGTCGTCTGGACGGGGGGAAAGGACGGCGTCCACCTGTTTTCCCGCACCGACCGTGAACCCCTCCCGCTTCCTGCCGGCGCGCCGCCGCTGGGATACGTCCGGGATCTCTGCCGGGACAGCGCCGGATCGGTGTGGATTGCCCACGACGGGGGGCTGGTCCGGTATGCCGGCGGCGCCTGGGAGACCTTCTCCGAACGTACCGGCGCCCCCTTCAGGCGTGCCCGCAGCGTGCTTGAGGTGGACGAGGGCGAGCTCATGGTGGGCACCGACGGTATGATCGCTCTATGGGATGGATCCGCGTGGGAGGAGGTGGCGCTCCCCTCGGACCTCGCCATCGTCTCGGCCGACGTGCTGTACCGCGACCGGAAGGGTGCGATCTGGGTCGGGTGCGGGTCGCCGACGCACGGGGGGCTCTACCGGTTCGACGATGGAGAGTGGTCTCTGTATTCGCGCACCGACGGGCTGCCGCATGATTCGGTGAACAAGATTGCAGAGGACCGGACGGGTGCGCTCTGGGTTGCCACCGGGTTTGCGAGCCATGGCGGCGCGGCCCTGTTCAACGGCGATAGCGTTGTTGCAATCACGCAGGCCGACGGCCTCGCCGGCGGATCCACGCGTTCGGTCTACACCGACCATGACGGTCGTGTCTGGGTGGGATCCGAGTATGACGGCATCGCCGTGCTCGATGCAGGGCGGTGGGTCGTTCTCACGAAGGCCGACGGCCTCGCCGGCAACGAGGTCAAGGAGATGGTGCAGGACGAAGACGGCGTCTACTGGCTCGGGACCGATGGCGGCCTTTCGGTCATCACCGACAGCACGCCCCTCTTTTCGTGAACGAGGTCGGGAATGTATTCTGCACATCCGGGTGCGGGGGTCTCACCAGGCAACAATGGAAGCATGATGTCTCTTCCCCTGGTGGAGTCAAATATATCCGCTTTTATAGGTAGGGGGATAAATTGCAGTCATTCAAGAAAATCCTCATTGTAAGGATGGATTGGTGCGCATGAATTTTGAAGAAGCCCGGAAGCGATTTGCCCGCCTCACCGCACAGCGAAAGAGCGGACAGATCAGCGAAGAGCAGTTTACCGCTACGGTGAACGAGCTGAGGGTGCTGGATGCATCCGGCGTCTGGTGGCAGCCGGATCCCGCTACCGGCGGATGGATATCCTGGAACGGCACGGCATGGGTTCGGGGAACTCCGCCTCAGGGAGCGCCTCCCGCACAGGGAACGCGTGGAAGCCATGCGGTGGCATCCCAACCCCGCACGGACGAGGGTACGTTCATGGACCTGAAAACGTTTCGTGAGATTTCCCATAACAAGCCCATAAAGGAGCGGCCGCAGAGGTGGTTTGATCTCCTCTCCATTCTCGCGGGGGTGGTGACTGCGGTGCTGTGGTCCCTCTATATGAGCGTCAGGGCCAGTTCGGAAGGCTTTGACTTCATGACCCCCCTCCTGCTCATCGGCATACCGGTTGTTCTCGCCCTCTACCGTGGCAGGATCGATGAAATGCTCCTGCCACTCCAGCCGTTGCGGAAGCGGCTGCCGCGGCTGGTGTTGCTGGGTCTGGGAATTGCGATGCCGTTTCTCACGGCATTCATTCTCTTCAATGTCTTCGGTGTTTCCAATTATGCCCTGCTGCACTGGAATCTCATCATCGGCATCCTGCTCTCCTACGCCGTCGTGAGGGAGCCGGTGCTGGCATCGGGAGGCGGCAACCGCCCGCGGATGGCCGGCAGGGTACCGCTCATGCTTCTCCTGGTATGCATCCTCTGCGTCACCGGGGCCATGGCCGATGACTGTGAGAGGGATCCCCTCAATGCACAGGACTGCCTCCGCACCGCAGGCTATGCCCAGATGATTGCCGGCGTGGTGTCCGCCACATCAGGCCTGTTCGTAAACGTCCCTGCCTTCATCCAGGCCGTCAATCCCTCTGGGGGGCGTGCTGGCAGTTACGAAGTGCATGACTGGCGGCAACGGAACGAGACCGAGTTTGACACATTCGTGGATAAAAAGAGGGAAGGCTACCATTACGACGAGAACCTCGATGCATGGGTCCAGGATTCCGAACTGGAGAACCTCCAGCAGCAGCGGAATCAAAAACAGCAGGAAATCGACGAACTGCAGAAACTGCACGATAAACGGGTGAAAAACCAGAAAAAGAATCTCATTAACGCCACCGCAGGTGCTCTGGTAGGCGGTGACGCTGATAAGGCTGCACAGGTCATAAAACAGGAGGAGCAGAAACTCGCCGAGGAGAACGCCCGGATCAAGCAGTTGAACGACGACATCAACAAGCTTGATTCTGAAATCAGCTACCAGAAAACGAGGCAGGATTTCCACCAGCAGAAATAACCCGATCTCTGTTCGATAGAATGGTCAGGTGAGAAGAAAAATTCAGTGGTACATAGGAGGAATCACAGATGAACGGTCCAATCACGCTTGAAACAGATGTGTATACTGCAATGGGGAGCCTCTGGTCCGGGAATCGGACCGCAATCTCACCCCTGGAATCGGGAACGGCACCACCGAACGCATCGCAGAGGGATCAGCTGCTGCAGCTGGGGCTGATCAATGCGCAGGGCCAGCCCACCCTCCGGCTGAACAATATTCTGTCCGTGCTCGGGGAGGCAGGCATTTCGGCCGATATTCTGTGCATCACCGGTGAAGTAGAGGCCCAGTATACCTCGTATTTCTCATCCGATGCGTCCGTTGCCGTGCTCGTCAAAACCGAAGGTGCATCGACCACAATTTTTCCTGCCCCGTCACCTGAGGACGTAACAGGTGACCTGTGTGCGAAAATGGGGCCTGCAGAGGCACCATCCACAGGATTTAGGGCTGAAATCTCTCCCGATGAGGCGCTGGTCCTCGCCGCCCTCATCGACCAGCAACGCCAGTCTGTGACGGCGATGATTGCATCGCAATCGGCCGATTCGATACCCCCCGTCGTCTTCTATGCCTATGAAGTGGAACAGATCCTCCATAATTATCTGAAAAATCTCCCATCATGGCCCGTACTTGCGCTGGTGTCGGCCATCACGGAACCGCATGCGCTCACGGGCGATGCGATCGGCCAGGTGCTGTCGCGCCTCGTTACGGAGGGGTTCCTCACGAGGTCCGGACAGGGCTATATTTTTCAAAATGCCCTGCACGCATACGTCGGAACCCTCCTCCGACCGGAATACTACCTCATGGTCACCGTGCGCACCCTGCGAAGCGGAGCACGCACAGCCGAAGAGGAATGTTTCAGCATCAGGTTTACAAACGGCATTTTTTCGGCGATACATCGCAGTGAGGATGCGGATACGTTGTACCTCAGATCCCGAACACAGGACTCGGTCATGGAAACGCTGCGACAGATCCTCATCAATCCTCGATCCTTCGCCATGAGTCTTGGCATTCCTTCCGGTTCCGGCTCACTTGCATCCCCCCCAACCCCTGCAACGAAGCCTTCATCCGGTGAATTCTGTCCTGCCTGCGGGGTGCCCGCCCAGCCGGGTGCGAAGTTCTGCCGCTCCTGCGGAGCAGCGCTCAGCCCCTCCGCCGGGCCGCCCGCCTGCCCCCGTTGCGGGCAGGAGGTGCGGGAGGGAGCGAGGTTCTGCAATACATGCGGGCAAAAAATCGCCTGACCCTGGCAGAACGCTCGAAAATCTTTTTACCGCCGCTGGTCGGAAGGCCGGGGGGGTGGACCGCACCGTCGCGTTTATTAGCATATGGCATGCACCTCTTCTCAGGTAGACGACCATGCACGCCCTCAAACAGACCCTCCTCAAGAAATGCCGGGAGATGGAGATCCCCCTCGCCGGGGTGGCCGATGTGGCGCGGTGGGAGCACCCGCCGTTTCGGCCCTTCGTGCCGGAGGCGTTCTTCCCGCAGGCCATCTACCCCGAGGCCCGATCGGTGGTGGTGATCGGGCTGCCGGTCCCCCTCCCGGTGCTCGAGTCCTCTCCTTCCATCCACTACGCCGAACTCTACCGGACGGTCAACATCCTGCTCGACCAGTACACCTACCGGCTGGCAGTCTTCCTCACGGAACGGGGCCACCCCTCGATCTTCATCCCCCGGGACGGCTACGGCTCGGCAGAGGTGCTGCGGGACAATCCGGTGGCCTTCTTCTCCCACCGCCACGCCGCCCTCCTCGCGGGCCTGGGCACCTTCGGGGTGAACAACACCCTGCTCACCCGGAAGTTCGGTCCCCGTGTGCGCTTCGGGTCCTTGTTCACCACCGCAGCATTCCCCTCCGATCCTCTCGTGGAAGGAGATCTCTGCACCCGCTGCATGCGGTGTGTGGCGATGTGCCCCGCCGGCGCCCTCGACGAAGCGGACTACCCGGAGGGGCTGACCGACAAGGCCGCCTGCGCCGCACACAACATTGCGCTGGGCAAACGGCACATCGACCCCTGCGGCATCTGCATCAAGGTCTGCCCGGTGGGCGAAGACCGCACGGTGTTCGGGCGAAAGAAAGCCTCCTTCTACACCGACCGGGAGCGCTATGAATCCTACCACCGGGCGTGGGAGCATGTCCGCTCCTACGGAGGGAAATAAGGCGACGGCGGGTGCCATCCTCTATTGACGGCCGCAGGTTGCTGCATACCCCGGCGATCACCTCACCGGTCATGCGCGTTGCCGCAGGGTGCGGGGGCGGCGGAGCCGAGGGCGACCCGGGAGGAACACTCGTTCGCCCTGCACCTCTTCGGGAAGCCTGATGGCGAGACGGTCGCGGCCCGAAAAGGTTTCCGTGACCGGGCATCCCCGCGGGGGCTCGCCGTCACCCACAGGTACGTCCCGGGCGGGCTGCTTTACCTGGATGGCGCCACCTCCGGCCATTCCAGCGACCTGTACTCGCGGTCGCCCCGATCCAGTGCGGGGTGAGCGCCTCCCCCGGGACTACAGGCGCACTGCCGTCCCTATCCCATCATTTTAAGCCTCCCGGAGTACATCACCGCACCATATGATCAGGGTGGAGATGGTGGAGGGCGCCGCGCACCGGGTGATCGGCATGCGCCGGCAGGGCCGCTACGAGGAGATCATCCCCCTGCTCGGGGAGCTGGTGGCGTTTGCCGAGGAGCACGGCATCGAGCAGGCGGGACCGCCGGCCTATATCCGGCACGAGACCGATCTCGAGGCGGCGAAGCAGGCCCACCACGCAGGGACGGCCGATCTCGAAGTGGTGCTCCCCGTGGAGAGCGCCGTGGCGGGGAAAGAAGGGGTGGCGGCCTATGAAATTGTCGGGGGCCCCATGGCCCGGATCATCTACATGGGCCCCTACGAGGAGCTGGAAGAGGAGTACCGTGATTTCTTCGCCTGGCTGGACCGGCACGGCAAACGGGTGGCGGGCCCAGTCAGGGAGGTCTTCGTCAACGAGCCGTGGAAGAACCCGGGCCAGGATCCGGTCGTCTGGATCTATGCCCCGGTGGAGTGAAAGGGTTCCTGCACGGGTGATGGTCGTGGGGGAGCAATGCCTAAGGCATACCGGCCCACATATTCGTGTACATGGTGTCCCCTCCCATCCCCGTGGTGCTGGTGCATGGCTGGCGGAGTCATCCCGGCATCTGGAACCGGCTCGTCCCGTTGCTGGAGGAGTCCTCCGTTCCCTGCTGGCGGTTTTCCCATCCCGGCATGGACGGGAGTGCTCCGCTGGCGGAGATCGCCGCCGGGCTGCAGGAGTTTCTCGGGGTGATGCGGGAGGATACGGACTATACAGGGCCGGTGGACATCGTCTGCCACTCGATGGGGACCTGCGCCGCCCGCTACCTGCTCGAGGTGCGGGATGGCCAGAACCGGGCCGAATCCGTGCGCCAGCTCATCGGGATCGGCCCCCCGAACAACGGGTCCGCCATGGCCGAGCTCTTCAACCACCCCATACACGGCCCCGAAGTGATTGATCGCCTCGCGGGCGTCTTTGTTCCACGCCCCTACGTTCCGGCAGAGGACGCCATCGTGCAGGATGTTCGGCTGGGGAGTGCGTTCATGAGGGTGCTCCGCGAGGCGGGGCTCCGGGACGACATCGCCTACCGGACGATCATGGCCGCCAACAGCCGCGGCACCGAAGCGATGTTTCCCTGGTTCGGGGGAAAGACATGGGAGATGGGACGGGACGGGGAATGGCGCATGACCTATGCCGGCGACGGCATCGTGGCGAACAGCGAATCACTGCTGCCCGGCACGGGCTGCGACCTCCTCCCCCGGGAGCCCGGGGCGCTGGATGCCGCCCCCGACCGCTACAGCCACCTCAACCTGCCCCGCAACCCCGAGGTGCTGGCGCGGGTGATGGCCTATCTTCACAGTCCTGCGGACGCATCCTCCTCGTATCGTCCGGAAAGGTAGGCCCGCCGCCCCTGTCCAGTCATGGGCTCAGGACAATCGTGTGATCATCCGAAAGACACGTATTTTCACCGATACCCGGCTGCTCACTTCCATGTGATGAGGAAACGGGGGGGACCTTCCCCCGGCTCCCCTCACTCGACGATGAAGTCCCCGGTCATCGTTCGGGGGTGGACATCGCAGCGGAAGAAGTAGGTGCCGGGCTCCTCGGGAGCGGTGAAGGTGTAGGTCATCTCCTCGGGGCCGGTGAAGATCTCTCCCACGAAGATGGGGTTCATCCCCGACGTGTTCTCGTAGACGGCCAGGTTGTGGGGCAGCGCGTCGCGGTTGTCGAAGTTGACCGTCACCTCGGCCCCCGCGGGAACGGTGATCGTGTCGGTGTCGAATTCGATGTCATCTGCGACGAGATCGATGGTCACCGTCTCCGCTTCGCCATTCTCCATCTCACCGGTTGCGGTGACGTTGATCACCCCGGCGACGACCGGGACCAGAGGCGTATGATCATTGTTGACCAGCTGCACGGCGAGGACGTGCTCGCCGGGGGTCACGTTCTCCCAGGTGTAGGAGGTGTCAATCGAGACCGCATACTCCCCGGCCTCGGGGATGGCCGGCTCGTCCGGATCGTCGAGGGGAAGGGCATCCAGGTAGTAGTGGAGATGCCCCTCTCCGGGGACATTGTCCTGGCCGGTCGGCTCCACCAGGGTGAAGTCGGTGACCTCGACCTCCACGGTCACGTTTCCTGCGTCCACGCTGTCACCCTCGGCGGGGCTGAGAACGGCCAGCATCGGTGCGGCCTCGGGTATGGTGGGCTCAGGAGTTTCGGTCTCTTCGGGGGTCGGTTCTTCAGGTGTTTCGGTCTCTTCCGGTGTGGGCTCAGGGGTTTCCGTCACTTCCGGGGTCGGTGCTTCGGTGGGCTCTTCGGTTGCAGGTGCTTCGGCGACGGTGACGTTGATCACCCCGGCGACGACCGGGACCAGAGGCGTATGATCATTGTTGACCAGCTGCACGGCGAGGACGTGCTCGCCGGGGGTCACGTTCTCCCAGGTGTAGGAGGTGTCAATCGAGACCGCATACTCCCCGGCCTCGGGGATGGCCGGCTCGTCCGGATCGTCGAGGGGAAGGGCATCCAGGTAGTAGTGGAGATGCCCCTCTCCGGGGACATTGTCCTGGCCGGTCGGCTCCACCAGGGCGAAGTCGGTGACCTCGACCTCCACGGTCACGTTTCCTGCGTCCACGCTGTCACCCTCGGCGGGGCTGAGAACGGCCAGCATCGGTTCCGCCACGGGCATGGTGGGCTCAGGTTCGGTCTCCTCCGGAGTTGGCTCAGGGGCAGGGGGAGTGACGTTGGCGCCCAGGCGCAGGGCGATCAGCGCCGGCTCCTCCCCGACGCCGGCCGGTATCAGGATGGTGTCGTTGGCGACCGCCGGCCATGCGTTGATGCCGGCAGGTGCATTCCAGGTCCAGATCTCCTCCCCGCTCGTGCGGTTGAAGGCGTAGACGGCACCGTCGAAGGTGGCGGTCAGGACAAGATCGTTGATCACCGTGGCGCCGCCCACATTAATGGAATCGAATGTCTGCTCCCACAGGATCTTGCCCGTGTCGGTCTCGATGGCGACCAGGCCGCCGGTGCCCTCCTCGAAGGGCGCAAACTCGGGCTGCGGACCCGTCTGGTTGGCGCCGACGCTCAGCGAGGACTCGGGCGTCCAGTTGGTGGCGAGATCGACGTAGGGCACGTAGACAGCGCCGTCAGCGGCGGCCATCGGCGTCTCCACCCCGCCCAGCGCTCCCGGATACACGGTCGTGGTGCCGGGGGGCAGGGCGGCGAGCTGGTCGTTTTCATGTCTCCCGACCACGGTCACCCAGAGGATGGCCCCGGTGTCACGGTTGAAGGCATAGACTCTTCCCATCTTACCCGCACCGAGGACGATCTCCTGTTCGGTGCCGCTGACATTGGCATTGGTCAGGATGGGCGGTATCTGGAAGTCGTGATCGAAGAGATCATGGGGCAGCACCTGGGTGAACCAGATCAGCTCGCCGTCATCATGGCCGAGGGCCAGCATGCTGTTGGTGTAGAGGTTGGGGCCCGGGCGGCTCGCCCCGTTCGGGTACTCGGGAGTGCCCGCGAAGGGCGCGGGATTGGCCACCCCCCAGTAGGTGATCCCGGTCCCGGTATCAACGGCCGGCGTGTACCAGACCCCGCCGCCGCTGTTCACCTCGGGATTGCCCCAGATGCTCTCCGGGTCGTCCACCGTGCTGAAGTTCCAGACGATGGTGCCGTTCTCCTCGTCGAGAGCGAAGATGATGCCGATGTTGCCGCCGGCATAGAAAATGTCGCCCAGCCCGGGGACGGTCGAGGTGTAGACCATGCCGTCATAAACGGTGGGGGCGATATCGATCCCCTCACCGGGCCGGCCCGCGAGCCGCTGCGTCCAGAGTTCCTCTCCGGTTGCGGCATCGAGTGCGCCCATGGTGTAGGGATCGACGGCGGCGAAGACCTTGCCCCAGCCGACCGCCGGGCCGTTCGGGCCCGCGACCGAGGTATTGTTGTACAGTGCCGTCCAGACGACGTCACCGGTCTCCAGTGAGAGGGCGAAGACATTGGCATTGATGTCCTGGAAGTAGACGGTGTCGCCCGTGATAATAGGGTTGCTGCTTGCCGCACCGAACTGGCCGGATGCATTCAATGCAAACGACCAGGCAACGCCGAGATCATTGATACTGCTCGCATTGATCGCCGTGGTATTGGTGGCGCGCGTATTGGCGTAGTCATAGTTCGGCAGCGGCCAGTCGCCGGCATACTCGCTGACCTCCGGCGGAACGACGGAGTCGTTTTCTGTCTGGTTATCCTGTGCCATCGCCCCTCCTGCGAGACAGAGGGCAAGAATAAGCAGCAGCAGTGGGATTTTCGTAAAAACGTGCATCGGGCACGATACTGGCGACCATGATATTTAAAGGTATTTGGGGACCAAATCACTGGAGATTCTAAAAAATACTCTCAAAATATGTATTTCCTGGCTGGCATTCATCTCCTCCCGTCGGGCCCCGGCATGACCACGTGCCGGGCCGGCGGCGATCCCGCCGATCGCTCACCCTCCCCGCATCATTCCCGGCGTCAGCAGCCAGGTGAGCTCCCCCCGCACCGCCGGGGAGATGGCGACATCCCTGATCCTGGCGACCCCTCCCTTCTTGAGCACGATCCCCGCCTCGTTGTGGCCGGCGACGATATGGGAGATGAGGATGGAGAGCCCTGGTTCGTGGCCTACGATCATCACCGTGGAGGGACAGGCTTCGCGTTCGCATTCGTCCTGCAGCTTCGCAACCACGGTGCCGGGATCATGACCCTGGGCGAGCTCGATCCACTCCACCAGCCGGTCCTCGATGCCGCAGGCCCGGGCGACGATCTCCGCGGTCTCCCGTGCCCGTGGCAGCGGGCTCGTGACCACCAGGTCGAACGCGATCCCGCGGGCTGCAATCCAGCGGGCGATGGATTGCATCTCCTTTGCCCCCGCACGGGTGAGTGGCCGCGCCGCGTCCTGTACGGGATCTGCCACATGGAGAGCGGCCTTGCCATGGCGAAGGATATAGAGGTCCATAGATGGAAATGGCGCATGTGGATGATGAGCCTTGCGGAGGAGCCGGCCGGCTTATCGCAATGCCGGGATGGCCTTTGCTGCCGGTTTGTCCGCCCCCGCTTTCACCGTTTCCGGGGAAACCAGCCAGTGCAGCTCTCCCGCCGGCATGTCATAGAAGGTCACCCGGCGAAGTTTGCACATGCCGGCCCGCTGCAGGGAGATGCCGCAATGGTGGTGGCCGGCGATGAGCAGGCTGATCATCTTTGAAAGTTCAGGTTCGTGGCCCACGAGGAGGGCCGTCTGGATCTTGAAGAACTCGGTGAGATGGCCGAGCAGGGACAGGGTGTCAGCCTCCGGCTCGAGTGCTTTCCACTGCAGGATCTGGTTTTCATATTCGACTGCTTCGGCCACGATCTCGGCGGTTTCTCGTGCCCTGGGCAGTTGGCTCGTGGCGATGACATCGAAGCGCACTCCCTGCCCGGCGAGCCAGCGGGCGACCCCCTCGACCTCGTTTCGGCCCGCCTCGGAAAGAGAGCGGTGGAATTCCCGGGTAATGTCAGCAGCATGGGAGCCGGTGTCTCCGTTTCGCAGGATGTAGAGCTCCATGGTGGTGGGTGATACAGCCTTCATCGTATTTGAGCGTTGGCCCGGCGGCGGCAAGCACAACCATTATTCGGTTGGAGGGAGCAGGATTGCTGTGAATACGGCATGTGGAGTGAATACGAGGGAATCGGCAATCACGTGGGGAGAGATCCATGAAACCGTTTGAGAAGGTGCTCTTTGCCACCGATTTCTCGGTGGTATCGGCCAGGGCGCAGGGCCAGGTGCTTATCCTCCGGGAGGCGGGTTGCGAAGAGGTGGTGCTCGTCCACGTCATCGACGTGCGGGAGATCGCGACCGTGCTCGCCGAGCCGGCCGGTGTGGGGGAGATGGAAGGCCGGTTCGAGACCATGATCCTCGAGCGGATGCGGAACCACGCGGAGAAGCAGCTACAAGAGGTGACGATCGCCCTCGAGGAGCAGGGACTGAGAGTGCGCCCCTACCTGATCGAGGGGATCCCGGCGCAGGAGATCGTACGCCTTGCGGATGCACACGAGGTCTCGCTGATCGTCGTGGGCTCCCACGGCCGCAGCAACCTCTCCCAGATCCTCCTCGGTTCGGTTTCCGAAAACGTCCTGCGGCAGGCACGGCAGCCGGTGCTGGTGGTGCGCCGGGGAGAGGAGCCGCGATCTGCGGGGTAGGGAGCGATCGGGTGGTGCAATGGTGGCCCGGCGCTCACAGCCTGCGCTTTCCCCCCCGTCTCCATCCGCATCCTTTTTCATCCGGAAGGTGCATTTTCAATAGACCGGTGTCTGGGAGGAACTATGGGGATTATCTTCAGGGAACTGGAAACGGGCGAATTCGGCCGCGTGGAGACGGAACTCTGGGCGCACTACCACGGCCAGACGACGGATCCTGCCACTGATCGCATCTTCGGGGCGTTCGACGGCGAGCGGCTGGTGGGATCGGCCCGGGTCAGGCGCCACCCGGACGGCTGCGAGGTGGACGGCTTCTTCGTGCTCGATGACTACCGCGGCCACGGGATCGCCCGCAAGCTCATGAACGCCCTTCTCGAGGCGGTGGGCGACCGTATCCTGTGGATGCATTCCACACTGACGCTGGTGCCGTTCTATTCCACGTTCGGCTTTTTCCCGGTCAGCGAAGTGGCGCTGCCTCCCACCATCCGGGCCCGGATGGTCTTTTGCTTCGGCAATATGGAAGGCTGCGGGGTGCGTCCCATGCTGCGGGAGCCCCCGGCCACGGGGTAATGGACGTGGAAGGCGGGGAGACGACCCTGTTCGAAGAGGCGCAGCGGTTCCGCCAGCCCCGGCTGTGGGTGGTGGTGGTCGGGGTTGCTGCGCTTGTGTGGCGGGGCACGGTGCAGCAGATCCTGCTGGGCACGCCCTTCGGCAGCAACCCGGCGCCCCGGGCCCCCGCGCGCACAATCCCGAAGCGGTGTGAACGGCGTCTCATGACGCATCGCCGCGGTATCGGCTTTCTGCCGCCGGCACCTGCGCGGGCTTTTCCACCCCGGCGATCCGGCCCGGCAGGCGCCCGGACCGGGGCCATCGTGGCGGTCTGAAATGCGCGATGGTGGCAGCTGGTGCCGTGAAAAAGCGGCGGCCGGGAGAGGGTGCAGGCATTCCTCCATGCACATCTTCTTAAACCCAGCGCTCATTGAACATAGTACAGTTGTGAAAGACTGTACGAGCAACAACAATGAATGGAAGAGATAATTTCGGCGGCCGAAGAGATTTTGGCCCCCGCGAGATGCACAAGGCAATCTGTTCTGATTGCGGCGCAGAATGTGAAGTTCCCTTTAAGCCCGCGGAGGGCCGGCCGGTCTACTGCCGGGACTGCCTCCCGAAGCACAGAAAACCGCGATTCTAAATCGCCACCTTTTTTTTTTGCGTTCGCATCCTGGTGCGGGCGGTGTCCGTGGCTCCAGACCACTGCATGGCGTGGTTCCCGGTACGGCGGACGAAAGATCCGACCGGCATCCCTGCCAGGGAGACGCCGATGCTGATAGATAAAAAAAATGGCAGATGCAGGAGAGCCATGCCGCCGTTCAGGCTGCCTCGATTGCAGCGATCTCGACCGGCGTTCCCCACATCTGGATGGTGGCCACATCGTCCCTGACGATCACCTCGGCGGTGACGGCACGGCCGTCCTGCCGGAACTCTTCGGGCAGGTCGAGGGGGAGGTACTGCGTGCCGTCGTCCGCCACGATACCGTAGAACCCTCCCTCGAGGTCGATATAGGTGACCGTCCCGGTAATCCCGATCGTCTGCTGGGCGGGGCCCCGCGTATAGAGGCCTCCTCCCATCGCGACCATTGCGATCAGGCCCGCTGCAATGATCCCCACCACGAGGATCACTGCGATAATCATATGTTTGATGTTCATCTTCTACCTCACAGCTTTTGTAGGCCGTATCAGCCCTTGAATATTGCTTTGACTTCGAAAAAGTTCGAATATACCCTGTTGAGGGAACGAGGGCAACCGTTATCCCCTCCTGCGCTCATCACCACATGGGATGAGGAGTGCCATGCAGAAATGCCCTTTTTGCTCACCCGCCGACGATGACATCACGGCGGAGAACGATCTTGCCTACGCCCGGTTCGACGTCTATCCGGTGAATCGCGGTCACATGCTCATCATTCCCTTCCGCCACACGGGGAGTTATTTCGACCTGTCGTTCGAGGAGCGGGCGGCGGTTCTTGACCTGGTCGACCGGTGCAGGGAGATTGCCGACGAGCGGTATTCGCCCGACGGCTACAACATCGGGGTCAATGTCGGCGAGGCGGCCGGCCAGAGCGTCATGCACGTCCATTTCCATTTCATCCCCCGCTACTGCGGCGACGTCGAGTCTGCCCGCGGCGGGATCCGGGCGGTCATCCCGGAACAGCGTGACTATCTGATTAAGCCCGATTGAGGCGAAAAAGTACCGGTGATGCGCGGGAGTGTGGCGGGGGCCGGTCCGGAACAGACGGTCCAGAGGATCTATGGCACGCTTCTGTCCTGCTACGGCCCGCAGGGGTGGTGGCCGCTGCTGGATTTCGAGGGGACGCAGCCCGACAAGACGGGGAGCCGTGCGGGGTACCATCCCGGCCGCTACGACCTGCCGGCGACCGATGCGCAGGTCTTCGAGGTCTGCGCCGGCGCCATCCTCACCCAGAACACCGCGTGGGTGAACGTGGAGACGGCCTTGCGGCGGTTGCAGGCCGCCGGAGGCCTCGGCCCGGACGCGCTGCTTTCCCTCGGGGAGGAACGGCTCCGGGAGGCGATCCGTCCTGCAGGATTCTTTCATCAGAAGGCGCGAAAACTGCGTGAATTTGCAGTATTTTTCAGGGAACTGGAGGGGAGGGCGCCGTCTCGAGAAGAACTGCTCGCCCTCTGGGGAATCGGGCGGGAGACGGCCGATGCAATGCTCCTCTACGCCTATCGCGTGCCCGTCTTCGTGGTGGACGCCTACACCCGCCGGATCGCGGGCGCCCTTGGGCTGATCGATCCGCGCGCCGGCTACGAGGAGATCCGGGCCCTCTTCGAGTGCAGCCTGCCCCGCGAGGTACCCGTCTACCAGGAGTTCCACGCCCTGCTGGTGGAGCATGCCAAGCGGCATTACCGCAAGGGGAGCGACTGGAGCGCCTGTCCCCTCCTGCGCATCGTGGAGGAGTGAGGGGGCCGCCCGCTATATCGCCGGCATCTCCCTGCCCTGTCGCCGGCCAGCCGCCGGGTGGGGGACGGTGAGGAGCTGGCCCGGCTCCGGGGAGCCGATGGTCCGGGTGATCCCGTCCGGCCAGCGAATCGCCACCCGGTCGATGGTCTCGTAGCATTCCCCCAGGCCAAAGTGTGCCACCGGCTCCATCTGGCAGAGATAGCCTGACCCTGCATCGATTGCCCGCAGCTGCCGCCGTGCGCCGGCATCCAGCGCCACCACCGCGCCGCGGGCGGGGGCGCCGGCGGGCGTGAGGGGCAGCACCCGGAGCCAGGCGTTGCCGGTCTCCTGTGGTTTGTAGAGGGAGAGGGGCTGGGCGCCGGCTTCGCCGTGGGCCACGATCAGCTCGAGACGGCCGTCGCCGTCGAAATCGCCCACCACCGCCCCCGTACCGAAACATTCCGGTTCCCGTGCGTCGCCGAGGGGGAGGCGGTGCCAGTCGCCGTTCCGCCAGCCGAAGAGGCGGTTGGGCTCGCCGATGTTGTTGAAGAGGATCTCCTCATAGCCGTCGTTATCGAAGTCGGCGGCGATTACCGTGCGAATGCGCGAAGGCCGGGCGATGTCTGCGGTCGCCCCGTCGACAAAGCGGCCGGGTTCCCGCTGGCAGAAGAGGCGGTGGTGTCCCTCCCAGTTGCCGCAGACGATGTCAAACCTGCCGTCCCCGTCGGCATCGAGCACCGCCACTCCCCGGGCGTGCCCGCCGGGGTCGTCGATCCCGCTCATCCCTGCCACCTCACGGTAGGTCCCGTCCCCCTGGTTGGCAAACAGGAAGTTCGGGCCGCGGTCATTGCCCGCGAAGATATCCATCCGGTCCGAGATGAGGGGGAGCGAGAGCAGGCTCCTGCCGTCGGCGACCCGGTCCACCCCCGCAGCGGCGGCCGCATCGACCAGCGTGCCCGCATCATCGCACTCGTAGAGGCGCATTGCCTCCCCGAAGGATGCCAGCACAAACCCGTAGCGCCCGGTGCCGTGCCGGTCGACGGCGGCGACCGACCGCCCGGCGGCAAAGTTGCGCACCCCCAGGTTCTCGTGAAGGGAGAAGAGGTCCCGCCACTCATGGTCCGCGAAGTCATAGATGCGGTCGGGGACCCATTTTCTCCCGGCGAAGGTGTCGCGGTTCAGGACGTACACCTCCTCCCTGCCGTCGCCGTCGATATCGGCGGCAGCGATGCCGGTAGCACTGTAGCCTGCATCCGCGAGAGGATGGTCGGTGACGACGGCAACCCGGCCCTGCTCCCATGTCAGCAGGGTGTTCGGGTCCTCGAACCCGGCGACGATCACCTCGAAGGCCCCGTCTCCGTCGATATCGGTGACCGCCGCCCCGTAATGGCAGCGTGCCGGGTTGGGGCTGAGCAGGTGGCTTTCGTTCACGAACATGGCGTTCACCTCGATGGCATCCGCGCCCCCCGGTACGGCGCACCGCTGTGGGCCGTAGGCGGTTAAGTAATTTTTCCGGATTGCGGCACTTTCGTGCGGCCAGCACGCTGCCGGAAGGTGCCTGGCGGGGCGATGATCTCGAACCGGGCACCCGCACCCGGAACCCCGCACTCCCTGATGGAAAGACCGGTTATGGAGAGGATCTCGCGTGCAAGGAACATGCCGTATCCTGTCTTTTTCCCGAATCCCTGTTCGAAGATGAGTTCTTTTTCGACGCCGGGGATGCCTTCCCCGTCGTCCTCACAGACCAGGATCAGGCCTTCATCCGTCTCTTCGCAGGAAAACAGGACCCTGGTGACGCCGCCCCCTCCGTGGGAGCGGGCGTTTTCGATCAGGTTGAAAAAGACCTTCTCAAGGAGCGGATCGGCATAGACCTCATAGGCCTCCACATCGATGTCGACCCCAAAGAGCGGCGGGGAGGTCGTATGAAGGGCGTGACCGATCGTTTCATAGACCGGCTGCCAACCAGGGGAGAGCACCCCGATGTCCTGGTAATCGCGGGTAAAGTTGATGAGGCGCTGGATGGTCACTGTCACCATCTCCTGGCATTGCAGGTACTCCTGCATCACGGGATCGGAGATCTTCTCCCTGCAGAGCTCCTGGTAGGCGCGCAGCACCGCAATCTGGTTGAGAATATCATGGCGCGTGATGCTGTTAAGGAGATTGAGCTTGCTGATCACCTCGTGGAGGGCTTCTTCGGTGCGGTACCGTTCGAAAATCTTGCCGATACGGGCGGCGATGGCGTCCAGAAGCACCTCTTTCTCCGCAAGAAACGTCCCCTCATCCATCTCCTCGTGCTCGGATAGGTAACGGACCTCCACCGTGCCCGCCACCTCGCCGTACACGGAAACCGGGCAGATCTGGACCAGAGGGCTCTCGCCGAAGTTTGCCGTGCGAAATTCCCCGCCGTCAATTGTCAGGCGTGCGCAGGCGATCTCCGGGAACCGGTATGCGGTGGGAATGAGATCCACGATCGTCTGGCAGAGTGCCGTGATCGAAGGCTCGGTCTCGATCGCCTCGGAAATGCCGATGAGGCAGTTCAGCTCTTTCATCCGTTCCCGCAACCGGCGCGACTGGGCACGCAGGTCCCGTTCGATTTCCGTGCGCAGGGTCACATCGCGTACGACGCCTTCCACGCCGACCACCGCGCCCGCGTCGTCCCTGAGGGGGGTGCACTGCACCTCCACCCATACACGCCGGCCGTCTTTGCGCGCAAGAAGGATGCTATACGGTTCCTCCACGCCGTCTTCGCCGCGCCACGTGCGGGCGAACAGCTCCCGGTCGCCCGGCTCGGTGATGGTAAAGAAGAGATCCGGGTCGGCATACAGTTCACCGGGTGCGTACCCGGTGATAGCCGCGGCAGAGGGGCTGATAGAGGCAAACCCCCTGCAGGGCGAAAAATCGTAGCGGAAGATCATGTCGGTGGCGTGTTCGGAGAGCAGGCGCACCCGCTCCCTGCATTCCTCCAGTTCTCTTCCCATACGGCTCCGCTCCTCCGGCATGCGGCCGACGCCGAACAGGGTTGCCGTCACCCTCTCCGCGGTTGCGTCTTTCCTGACCGCACCGTCGGCACCGCAACGGAGTGCCTCTCCTGCCGCATGCTCCTCCCCCTCTCCGAAAAGGAGGATGAAAGGCACTTCATTGCCCGAGGACCGAAGTGCCTCCAGCAGATCGACCCCGCTGATGCCCGGCAGTGCCCGGGCGGCGATCACGAGGTCGAATGCACCGGCGGCGATCATGGAATACCCCTCTTCTGCGGATCGCGCGGTGGCGATGGATACCCCTTCCTCTTCCAGAGCCCCCAGCATGGTATTGAGCGCGGCCGGGTCGGAATCGATGAGAAGAAAGGTTTTCATGAACATTTTCCAGAAAAAATAATTACATGGGTATGGTTGCCGGGATATATCAACCCTCGCTCCCCGGAAGAATCCGGGCTCGCTGGAGGAGATTCGGGCTCGCGTGGCTGCGGCACGCGCACATCTATTTAGATCCCCACACCATCCCTTTGCGATGAACGAGAACCTGCGTCAGCTCGTCCACCTCTCCTCCGGCCTTGTCTTCTCGGCGCTCATCCTCGTCCTGGACCGGGCCACACTGCTCGCCATCCTCACCACCGGGATCTTTGCAGGATTCCTCATATTCGACATGCTCTGGCGGGGGATCCGGGTACCCGTCGTTTCACTGTTTGTGGATACCGTGGAGCGGCGGGAGGACCTGCCGGGCAAGGGCACCTTCTTTTATGCGGGCAGCGCCCTCTTCTGTCTGGTCTTCTTCGATATCTCGCAGTTTTTCGTCGGCGTCATCGCGCTCTCCGTGCTGGACTCGATAGCCACCATCGCCGGGCTGCGGTTCGGGAGGACGCGGCCGTTCAACCAGAAATCACTCGAGGGCACTCTTGCCGGAGCGGCGGCGGCCGCCGCTGTCCTTTTCTTCTTCCTTCCCCCCTCCCTCGTCCTCGCCGTGAGCGTCCTCGCTGGCGTCGCAGAGCACCTCTCCCCGCTGGATGATAACCTTGTCATCCCTCCCATCATCTGCCTGTTTCTCGTTCTGGCGGGCTGGCCGGCGACGTAGGGCCAGAGGGCGGCGGATGCTGTTCTTTTCCCGCCATCCCACAGGCTGCGGGATCCGCCTCTCCGCGCAGGTAGGCCTCGTGCCACCCCGCGGGGACCGGCATCGCCGCGTAGAGTGCCGGGCGGTCCGCTTCGAGGAGCCGGAGCTCCTCACCCATGAATGCCGCGCCGCAGCAGACGCGGTGTTCAGTATGGGCGGCCAGATGGTCCAGCCATACGGGCCCGGCAGCAGAGCGCATCAGGTGATGGTCGAGGATGAGGGTGGGCACCACCCCGGCGAGAAACAGGGCGTTGAGCCATGCCGATTTGCGGTCGGCCATGGAGAGCTCCCGCAGGTAGAGTGGCGGGCCCGAGGCCAGCAGGGTGCCGGGGCTCCAGCCGTAGATCGTGGCGACGGCGGCATCGTCGAGCGCCTGCATATCGGAGGCGTAGACAAAGACCTCGTCGCCCTCGGCAATGCGCACCATCATCACCTGCCCGAGATGGGACGCAGGAGAGCCGTGGAGCACGCCCTGGGAGCAGCGTACCTGCGCATCGCCCCTCCCTTCGGCACTTGCGAGCGGTCGGCCGAGGCACCGCTCGAGGTCGCGGCGGCGGGCGAGGGAGGTCCGGGAGATCCCCTCCGGCCCCTTGCACCACAGCCGCGCCCCGGAAAGGTCGGGGAGATCCGCACAGCCCGGCTGGTAGGGGGAGGGGCCGGCGAGGGGGAGGTGGTCGCCGTGGTAATGGGTGACCACCACGTCGGTAGCGTCGGTGAGGGCATCGAGGATGCGGGTGCGGGCGGCCTCGGCGGCGGCGATCTCGAGAGGATGGGGTGCGAGACCGCCCCGGAGCATCCCGAGCGCCACCCCCGGATCGATCACGATGCAGCGGTCACCGGTGCGCACCACGACCGCAAGGCTGCGGGCGCCCATGGACTCGCAGCCGAGAACGGCGATATCCATGGGTGGCTGCTCAGGCCTCCCGCGCCAGTCTCCGCCGCACCTCGTTGATGGTGCGGCGCACGACGGGGTCGTCCGGGTCGCGCGCCAGCGCCCGCTCCAGCACCTCCTGCGCCTCCTCGAGACGGCCCATCTCTTTCAGGGTGCAGCCTTTGTTGTTCAGGATCAGGATATTATCGGGGTCTTCTGCGAGCGCCTCGTCGAAGAGGGCGAGTGCATCCTCCCGTCTCCCCATGCCGATGAGGGTGGTGGCCATATTGAAGAGGGCCGGCATCTCGCGGGGATTGACGGCGAGCGCCCGTCGGAAGTATGCCAGCGCTTCTTCGGGGCGACCAAGTTCGGCGAGCAGGTTGCCCATGTTATTGAGGAGCATGGTGTTGCCCGGATCGATTTCAAGAGCCCGTTCGTAGAGTTCCCGCGCCTCCTCGTAGCGCTCGAGCCCGATGAGCATGTAGCCGATATTGCCCATGATCGCCGTGTTTTTCGGATCTCCCGCAAGGGCCCGCATGTACGCCCGGAGCGCCTCTTCGTCCCTGCCCATGTCGGCGAGCACGTTGCCCATGTTGTTGAGGGCCATGGTGTTGTCGGGCTCCTTCTCGATCGCCTGCCGGAATGCATCGAGCGCCTCCTCGTAGCGCCCCTCTCGGCGCAGCAGGTTGGTCGTGTTGTTGAGCGCGATATCGGCGAGCAAAGGGTCGTCGGGCCCGATAGCCAGCACGCGATCGAAGGCCCGGAGTGCCTCCTCCACACGCCCGAGTTCGGCCAGTGCCGTCCCCTTCTTGTTGGTCGCCGCAAGGTACTCGGGGTCCGTCGCCCGCACCTTCTCGTAGGCGAGTATCGCCTGCGGGTAGTTTCCCCGCTCCATGAACATGTCCCCCCGCTGATCCCAGAACGTTGAGGGTGACTTCTTCCTGCCGCTGCTCTGCTGCCTGGCCATTTGGATTCCTCAGCACCACTCACCGCCTCTATCTACTTAAAGGATCTGCCGGTGTTCAGCGATCAGAAACGGATAAATAGTTCATGCACTCCTCCCTTGGATGAGTGTTCCTGGAGGAAGCAAGGTATGTGGGTCGTGGTCAGAAAACTGGACGGCAAGGTGAGCGAGGTGGAGCTGCCGACAAGCCACTATGTCGAGATCGGGGATGTACTGAGCGACGGGTCGGTGGTCATCGACCTCCCCTACACCGATGAACCCGAGGAGGATTTCATGCCCATGGACACCTACGACGAGGAAGAGCTCGACTGAGAGATCATGCATCCTGTCAGTCCGGGGGGCAGGGAACAGGGTCACCGGTGCGAGCTGGGCGAGGAGCCGGGGGGCCCTGCCCAAGTGCTCGATACGTTCTCCCGTGCCGTTGAGGCGGTGGTCGCCGAGATCTCGCCTGCAGTGGTGAGCCTTGTCACCAGAAAGCGGACCTCCCGGCGCATGCGGGGGCCGGAGGTCGGTCTGGGTTCGGGGGTGGTGGTGGCCCCCGACGGCTACATCCTCACCAACCGTCATGTCATTACCGGGGCGTCATCGGTCGAGGTGCGGTTCGTGGACGACCGGACCAGTACCGCGACCGTGGTGGGAGCGGATCCGGCCACCGATATCGCCGCCGTCCGCATCGACGCCGCCGGCCTGCCCTATGTCGTGCTGGGCGGATCGAATACCTTGCGCACGGGCCAGTTCGTCATGGCGATCGGCAATCCGCTGGGCTTCGACTCCACCGTCTCCACCGGTGTGGTGAGCTCGCACGGGCGGGTGCTGCGCAGTCAGGAAGGAGGAATCGTGGAAAACATCATCCAGCACACCGCCCCGATCAATCCCGGGAGTTCGGGCGGCCCGCTGGTCGATACCCGCGGCCACGTGGTGGGCATCAACACCGCCATCATCGTCCCGGCGCAGGGGATCGGGTTCGCCATCCCCGCCGACACGGCCTCATGGGTGCTCTCCCAGCTGATGGCGCACGGCAGGGTGAAGCGGGGCTACCTCGGGATCGTGGGAGGATCGCGCCCGCTCAATGAGCGGTTCCGGCGCATGATGGGGCTCTCCGTGGCGCGGGCCATCGAGGTGATCTCCGTCGACCGGAACGGCCCCGCGGCGCAGGCGGGACTACAGCAGGGCGACCTCATCGTGGGAATCGGGGGCCAGCCCGTGGAGAGCGTCGACGACCTCCACCGGTTTCTCACGACCTGGCCGCTGGGCAAACCGGTCACGGTCACGTATATGCGCCGCGGCGAGAGGATGGCTGTCGAGATCGCGCCGGCAGAAGCGAAAAACGGATAATCCGGTTTATTTTTCCTTCTTTTTCTCTTCCTCTTTGCGGTAGGGCGTGGGGATGTAGGCCACCGAAGGGCGGCGCTGCATTGCCTGGGGAAAGAGGTCCATCAGCTGGTAGACCTCCGCGGGCATCCCGGTCGACACCTGCAGCCCCATCTCTTTCGCTTGCTCGAAGGTGATGGGGAAGTCGTGGGTCCAGCGCCCTTCGGTGAGCGCAGCGGCGATCACGGCAGCCTTCTGTGCATCGACCTTCCCGGCGAGCATGCGGATGACGAAGTCGTGCACCTGTGCCTGTGCCTTGCGGGCGATGTCGGCGAGAATGAGCGTTGTATCGTCGATGTCCTTGGGCTCCTTTGCGTCAAGGACGCTGAGGATGGAGACGGCGGGGTACTCCCCGAGCTGCGGATCGACCGGGCCCAGCACGGCGTTTTCGTCCATGATCACCTCGTCGGCGGTCAAGCAGAGTAGGGTGCCGCCGGACATGGCGTAGTGGGGGACAAAGACGGTTACCCGTGCCGTATGCCGTTTCAGGGCCATGGCGATCTGCTCGGCGGAGAGCACCAGCCCGCCGGGCGTGTGGACGATGATGTCGATGGGCATGGAATCAGGCGTCATCCGTACCGCCCGCAGAACGTCCTCGGAGTCGTTGATGTCGATATAGCGCAAAATGGGGATGCCCAGCAGGCTCATGATCTCCTGACGGTGGATGAGGGTGATCACGCGCGATCCCCGGGCTGCCTCCATCACGGCGAGCTTTCTCAGGCGCTTCGTCTCGATGCGCCGCTGCTGGACGACGGGAGCGACGAAGACCAGCACCATGAGGAGCACAAACGCGACAATCCAGAGATCCACGATCACACGACCCGGCTTCCTGTGGGGTTGGTTGATTGCGGGGGTAAAGAACGTTGCCCTCTCCCGCGGCGTGAGGCTCCTCACCGCTCCTTACCGGAGAGATCGAGCTGCAGGGAGCCCACGTGGACGCAGGCGACACGGGAAGGGTCGAGGGGCGGCGCGTGGAGGCAGAAGACGTGGCGGACGAGGTCCACCTCATCGATGATGCCAAGGGCCAACACCATCTGTTCCGCGTCGCAGAGGGCGACCAGCCGGTTGCGCCACGCGCCCCGGGTCCGTGTTTCGGGCAGGTCGCCGTGGATCCCCAGTCCCCGGAAGGGGATCTCGTGCGCAAGAGCGCCGGCAAAATAGTCTCTGAACTGCTTCTCCCGGGAGCGCTGCCGTTCGATGCGGGAGCGCACCCGCACCGCAGGGGAAACGGCGAAGCGGTGGATGTGCAGTCCTGTGCGGTGACGGAACGCGGCAAGGATGGATTCGAGCTCGCAACACCGCTGGAAGGCGACGAGGTGGTCGGGGCGCAGGCAGTCGATCAGCTGGATCTGGAACTCGGCAGCCGCTGCGCCCTGCACGTAGCCGGGCGAGTCGATGACCGTCAGGGATAGCCCCTCACGCTCCGCCTCCCTCCGCAGGCAGGCAGCCCCGGCGAGCACCTGGATGAAGTGGCCCCGGGGCGAGGTCGAGCCGGCGAAGCGGAGGTGCACGCCGGCAGGACGGGCGGCGGTTTCCCTGAAGATCCCCAGCCCCAGCGTGGTGGGGGGGCCGATGGTCGACTGGCCGCAATCGAGGTCGAGGTAGCCCGTGCCGCCCCGGCCGGACAGCTCCTCGATAAGGTGGCGGCAGAACGTGCTCTTGCCCCGGTCGGTCATGCCGAGGACATAGACCGTGCCCCCCTCGCCGCAGAGCACCTCCCGCAGCGGGCCCCACTCTTCCTGTGCACGGATCATGCGTCGTCCGGAACCATGGTGCGGCGGGCATGCTCTTAGCAGTTTTGGCAGGTCGTGAAGAAACGGGCCCCGGGGATTGGCACATCTGCTGCCCGTTCGGCCCCATCATGTGCCTTCTTGATCGCTTCCGGACCGTCAGCCGTTTTGATCCGGTTGCTTGGCATATGATAGCATCATTGTTGAGGGACAGCGGCGCGGTTCCACGCACATCACGTCTTGTCCGTCCACAGGCCTATCCCGCGTTGATGTGGATGAGATCAGGGATCTTCATCTCCTGCGGACTCGTGATGTCATGGATTCTGTTTCTCAACCATGTGGTCGGCCCCATACTGCAATATATCGCCTGTGGATCGTCAGCCGTTTTGATCCGCGGGCCTGTTGCAGTACAGCGGTTGCATCTCCTGGTACCTCTCTCCGAGGCCTGTGAACATAGATCGTAATATTATTTATACATTATTATAAAAACCTGGTCCGGCCCCCTCTCCTCTCGATTCGCCGAAAACGGCGTGGAGGTGGAGATGAGTGAAGCGGAGGGATCCCCCCTGCACCGGTGCCTGGTATGGACCCCCATCGGTATCGAGAACACACTGCATATCCTGCGCAAAGGTCTCCCGGTGCACCGCGCCCGGCTCAGCGCCGCGGACCTGTACGATGCGCAGAAAATGGACGTATGGATCAGAAAGATAGACGAGATCCTGCTGACCATCGAGGACATCAGGGCAACCGTGCGGCCCCGGGTGGAGGCGGATCTCGGCTTTTCCCCCCCGGCAGCGAGGAGCAGCTCATCCTCTCCCTCTTTCAGCCGAGCACCCGGAACCTCGTTGCCGAGATCGAGGTGCACTTCTGCGACCGCGAGGGCTGCGGCCTTGCATTCGGGGATCTTGTGCAGACGGCCGCCATCCCGCAGGCTGCGGAGACACTGGCGTGGATCGGGGACGCCGCCTTGAAAATCGGGGTGCTGCCCGAGATCTGGACGTCGGAGCCCGAGGAGGCGGCTGTGCTGACCGAGCGGCGCAAGGCTTACGAGAGCAACGCCAACCCGGCACTCCTCTGCGACCGCTGGCAGCTCTACGAAGCACCGCATCCACTTCGACCCGGAGGGGCCGCGGGTCGATGTGGTCCATGTAAAGGGGAAGCTGGCGGAGTCGATTCTCGGCGTGATCTCTCTCAACGGCGGGCTGCGGCGGGTGGCCCGGGCGGCACGGCTGCTGCGGCCCGAGCACGGCGCAGAGGGTTTATAAGGGATGGTCCACCCACCTGCATACAGGTGACGATGGTTCGCACGATGCTCTATCCGATTGATTGTCCAGTATCGCCGCACAGGGCGCCCGGGGCGCCTGCCCTGCTCCGGGCGGCGGGGTGCGGGGAGGCGGCGGTCATGCATGTACCCGGGGAGAATCTCTCTTCCATTCTCGAATGGCGGCGCATGCTCCCCGTCACACGGGGCCCTCCCTGCACATGACGGCCGGTGCGGGAGAGGGGCGGGGCCGGCACCGGGTGCCGGCATCGACCGACGCGATCGTGCGTGCGATCCGGGAGTGCGAGTACGCGCGGCTCTGCGCAATCGAAACCCTTGAAGCCACCCGCGACTGCGTGCGTGTGACCATGGATGTTGCGGGCAAGCGCAACGGGTTCGGGTCTCCGCACGGTGGTGCGATCTTCGCGCTCGCCGACCAGGCCTTCGGACTCGCCGCCAACCTCGACGGGCTGGCCAGTGTCGCCCTCTCAGCGCAGATCAATTACCTCGCCGTCGCCCGCGGGGGGCGGCTGGAGGCCGTGGCCCGGCGGGTGGACGAGACGGGCCTCCTCTCCATCTACGAGGTCTCGGTCTTCGACGGTGACCGCTGTATCGCCCTCTTTCGTGGTGTCGGGCACAAAATTGACGATGTCCCTCCGGCAGCCGGGGATGGGACCTCCCGGAATTGATTTCGCGACTCTTTTTTACTCCAGTGCCAGAAGATTGTAGTACGGCCATGCGGCGTCCGGGGATGGTGGATGTGCCGCGTACGAGCAGGAGCGCCTGGTCGCGCTCTTCGTAGAAATTTTTTCGTCCTGTTGAGGCCTCGCTGCACGTGATGCATGCCGGGCACCTGCCCCGGGAGGAAGATGAGAGCATGGAAGACGAGCCACACCCGCAGGAGATTTCACCGGAGCCTGCGCTCTGCCCCGACGGCGACGTCGCCGGCAGCATCGCCGATATGCCGCGGCCGGGTGAGCATGCACCCGGCATCAGGCAGGAGGACGATTCCTCCCGGGAAAACGAAGAACGGCTCAACCTCATGCTGGAGGCGACAAACGACGGCCTCTGGGACAGGGATATCCAGACCGGCAGGGTTTACCTGAGCCCCCGCTGGTATACCATGCTCGGCTACGAGCCCTACGAAATGCCGCCGAGCTACGAGACCTGGTTATCCCTCATCCATGAAGCGGACCGGTACCGGGCGGAGACGTGTGTGCGGGAACACACCGAGCAAAAGCGCGATTCCTACGAGACCGAGTTCCGGATGCAGACGAAATCCGGAGGGTGGAAATGGATTCTCTCCCGGGGCCGGGTGGTGGCATGGGACCGGGAGGGCAGGCCCGCCCGCATCATCGGCACCCATATCGACATCACCGAACGGCGGCGGATGGAGCACCGCCTGCGGATCACGGAGCTGCAGAAAAGGGCAATTCTCGACAATATCCCCGATATCGCCTGGCAGAAGGATGTGCAGCTGCACTATGTGGCGGTCAACGAACCCTTCGCGCATGCATGCGGCAGGAGCCCCCCGGACGTCGAGGGCCTGACCGATCTCGATGTCTGGCCGCACAGGCTCGCCCGGTGCTATATGGCCGACGACCGGGAGGTCATGAACTCGGGCAGGCAGAAGCGGATCGTCGAGCCCCTCGTCGACCGCGATGAAAGCCTGGCGTGGATGGAAACCATCAAGACCCCCATCTTCGACAGCCGGGGCACCGTCATCGGGATCACCGGCATTTCAAGGGACATCACCGAGCGGAAACGAGCGGAAGACGCACTCAAAAAGGCCAATACAAGGCTCAATTTGCTCAACGGCGTTACCCGGCACGATATTATCAACCAGCTTACCATTCTGCTCGGGTACCTCCGCCTCGACCGCGAGGAGGTGATCGGCCCCGAACGGCTGCGAATCCTCGAAAAGGAGATCAGCGCCGCGGAAATGATCCAGCACCTGATCGGGTTCACCCGCGATTACCAGGATATCGGGCTCTCCTCGCCACGCTGGCAGGGGGTGCGGGAGACCGTCGCACGGGCTGCCGCTTCGCTGGACGTCGCGTCGGTGCAGGTGGTCAATGAACTCGACGATCTGGAAATCTTTGCCGACCCCCTGCTGGAGAAGGTCTTTTACAACCTGATGGACAATGCGCTTCGCTATGGCGTGACGACAGGCACCATCCGATTCCGGGCGTATCCGGCTGACCGGGGGATGGTAGTGGCCTGCGAGGATGACGGGGTCGGGATTTCCGGTGCGGAGAAAAAGCGTATATTCTCACGTGGGTATGGGAAAAACACCGGGTACGGCCTGTTTTTGATACGGGAGATCCTCGCCATCACCGGTCTTTCCATCAGGGAGTGCGGGATTCCCGGCGAAGGCGCCCGGTTCGAGATCACCGTGCCGCCGGGGTTGTACCGCGGCTGCAAGCGGGAGCAAGACGCAGACTGACCGGATCGGGCGGATTTTCCTATGGTGAGATTTATTACGGCGTGCACCGAAGGTCTGGTAGGGTTCGTTGCGGAAACGAGGTGGATGTATGGACGACGATCTTGCAGCGTATATCGAGCGGATAAAGCCGCTCGGTGAGGCTACGGGAGAGCGTGGAGGACACAGGATCGCCTCGGCGCTGCTCTCCTTCGCCATGGGGATGTACGACCGGACGGTGGAGCGGTGCGACCGGTCGATTGTGGCACTCGAGAAGCGCGAAGCGCACCGCACGGTGGTTGCCGCCCTGCGCATTCTCCGGGAGCATGCCCGGTCGCTGGTGGCAACGCAGGTGAGCGTCAGGTCTGCGTTTACCTTTGAAGGAACCGCCAAAGTGGACTCCCCGCAGGGCGAAGGGAATAACGCACCGCAGGAGTTTTCCTTCGGCGGGGACGACCGTGCATACCTTCTCCTCCCTGAACCGGACGAAGAGGTCGCCCCGCCCGCGGTGGTGGCCCGGGACAACGCCCTCCTTCTCCTCTATGCCGTGGCATACACCGCGTCGGCCGATGAGGCGCAGGCGCTCGAGGAGCAGGTCGCCCCCCTGCTCGCCGCAAGGCTTGACTATTACCGGGAAGAACACTGAGAGGCGCTCCAGGGCGCACCCGCAACCGAGGGAATCCTGATGATCGATCCTGCGTCGCCCGCTGCCGCCCTCGAGGTTACCCACCTGGCAAAATCCTTCGATGGCGAGGCAATTCTCAGGGACGTCTCCTTTTCGGTCGGCAGGGGCGAGCTGCTCGTGCTGCGGGGTGAGTCGGGGACGGGCAAGAGCGTGCTCTTGAAGTGCATCACCCGGTTGATTGAGCCTGATGCGGGGACGGTACGTATTTTCGGGACCGATTCGACCACGCTTGATGGGGTGGAGGTGCGCCGCCGCGTTCTGCTGGTGGGCCAGGTGCCGACCCTCTTCGAGGGCACGGTGCGCGAGAACCTCGAATACCCCTTTTCGTTCAAGAGCAACCAGCACCTCCCCCCGCCCGATAGTCTGAGCCTGCTCGCCATGGTGGGCCTCTCCGCAGACCTCCTTGGCCGCAACGCGGCCCCGCTCTCGGTGGGCCAGCAGCAGCGTCTCTGTATCGCCCGGGCGCTCGCCCTCGACCCCGGCATCCTGCTCTTCGATGAGCCCACCGCCGCCCTTGACCCGGCAGCGAAAGGGGTGGTCGAGGAGACCATCCTGCGCCTCAACCGCGAGCAGGGGCGGGCCATTCTCATGGTCACCCACAACGTGGAGCAGGTGCGGCGGATGGGAGTCCGCACCCTGACGCTCACACAAGGGATGGTGACCGAGACCGGGGGCGATGCAGGGTGATGGAGACGGTCTACGATCCCGTGGACGGCCTGGTCAAGCTGGGCCTCGCCTCCCTGCTGATGGTCGTGCTCATTCTCCTCTCCCGCGTGCGCAACCTGGGCATCGACCGGGAGCTCAGCGTGGCAGTGGTGCGCGCCGTGGTGCAGCTGATGATCGTGGTACTCATCATCGCCGCCGTCTTCCAGTCCCAGAACCTCTTCTTCGTCCTGCTCATCCTCGCCGGCATGCAGGGAATCGCCGCGGCCACCTCGGCGAAGCGGGCGAGCGAGGTGAAAGACCCGTTTCGCATCACCCTCCCCTCCATCGCCTCGGGGACCTTCGTGATCATGGGAGTCATGATCCTTGTGGGGGTGATGCCCCTCGAAGCCGAGTTCCTCATCCCCATCGGCAGCATGGTCACCGGGGCGGCCATGGTCACCTGCTCCCTCTCGCTCGACCGGTTCATGCGGGAGATGACCACCAACCGCCTCCGGGTGGAGACGGCGCTCTCCCTCGGCGCCACCTGGAGCGAGGCGGTGGAGCCCTACACCCGCCAGGGGATCCGGGCTTCCCTCATCCCCAGCATCGACCGCCTCAAGACCCTGGGGATCGTGGTCCTTCCCGGGGCCATGGCCGGCATGATCATCGGCGGCGTCAACCCGGTCTGGGCGGCGGAGTACCAGCTGATCATCTTTTTTATGATCGTCGGGGCGGAGCTGATCAGCGCATATATTGCCACCCTCCTCGCCCAGAAGACCGTCTCCCTCTACTGACGCCCTTCGGGCAGGGTGACCTCGACCTCCCGGGTGAAGGGGGTATCCTCAAAGGCGACGACCCCGAAGTCGACCGTCGCCGATCCGCTCACCCGAAAGGTGACGGCCCCGTCCCGGAAGAGGGCCAGCACGGTCTGCACCAGGCGCAGGTTGTCCACGCGCACCGGGATGGCCACGGTGGTGTCGCCTCCGGGACGGATCTCGAAGCCGTCCCGCTCCCCGTGAGCGAGGAACTTCTGTTCGCCGCCGTCGAGGAAGTAGAGGTCGAAGGAGACGTCGTCTAAGGTGGCGCCCACCGGGTTCGGGTTGCTGACGGTGAGCCGCACCGAGAGGTCGAGTGCGGAGAGGCTCACGTTTTCGACAGCGATCCCGTCGACGGTGATGGTGGGACGGGCGATCTCCGGTGCGGTGCAGCCTGAACAGAGCGCTGCGGCGATGACGAGGAGTATGATGCCAGCGGCGATGAGGGCCGCGGCCGGGCGGATCGATCGAACCTGTTCCATAGTGATCAGGGGGGGAGCGCACCCTGCACATATAAAAGGTGCGGGCCCGGCGCCCCCTCCTGCAGACGACGGCAGGGGTGACGCGGATCAGCACCCCGGTGCCGAGATCAACCATATTTTTTGAACAGGGCCGGGTTCTGGCGGCGGATCCACCAGCGGCGGACGGCCACCACGGCGCATGCGCCGACCAGCACCGCTCCCAGGCCCACCGCCGCCAGGAACGGAATGCCCTCTCCGGTCTTCGACGCCGGGCCTACCGGCGTCACCGTGGCCGTCGGTGCGGGGGTGAGTGCGGGTGCAGCACCCGGGCCCGTTGCGGTGGGGGTTTCTGCGGGGGGAGTGGTGGCCTCCGGCACTCCCGTTTCTTCAGGGAGATAGGGCCCGTGGATCCGGTCGCCGATGGCGAGATGGAACTTGCCCGGGTTGTCGGCGACGTAGTAGAAGTGGTTTCCCGAGACGCGGTCGAATCGGGTGTCGAGCGAAAGCCACCCCCCGCCGTCATTGCAGAACATCACGATGTCATCGGGCATGATACCCCGGTCTTTGAACACCGAGATGTCCACCGAGAACCAGATCTCCGACTCGCCCATCAGGACGGGAGGGCGGTAGAAGACCGTGGTGTTCCCGTCATCATCGCTGCCCCCGTCCCACGACGGAGAGGGTGAAGGTGTCGGCTCGGCGGTCACGGTGATATACTCCGCCTGTAAGGCTGTGACAATCTCAGTTGCGTCGATGGCGGTGAGGTACACGGTGTAGGTGCCGGGCGCGGTGTAGGTGCCGGGCGCGGTGTAGGTGTGGGAGGTGTGCTGTTCGGTCGAGTACCCGCCGTCCCCGAAGCACCATATCGTGCTGTGGTCCCAGCTGCTCGAGGTGTCGGTGAACTGCACGGTGAGCGGGGCGGCGCCCGAGCGCGGGGTCGCCGAAAACCCTGCACGGAGGGGTTCGAGCCGGGCGTACTTCAGGTCGTGGTTGGAATGATCAAGGTAGCTGATGTGCGGGTGGCCGTTTTCGTCGAGGGCGAGCGAGGTGTAATAGCCCACGAAACCGTCGCTGTCCACCGTCTCGACCGCCCATGCAGCACCGTTCCACGCGGCGTACTTCAGGGTGCCGTCGGTACTATCACAGTAGCTGATGTGCGGACAGCCCGCTGCATCGAGGCGATTGAAGAAAACGAGCCCACATTACCGTCGCTGTCCACCGTCTGGATCGCCCACGCGGTGCCGTTCCACGCGGCGTACTTCAGGTCGTAGTTGGGATCATAATCATGGTAGCTGATGTGTGGGTGGCCGCCTTCGTCGAGGGCAAGTGAGTTGTACCTGCCCACCAATCCGTCGTCCACCTTCTGGATTGTCCATTCGTACGCAGCAACCGGTACGACGGAAATCGCGCTGGCGATGAGCAGCGCTGCCATCACCGTCGCGGTCCTCCGTGATATGAACACTCCCGTATGGTTCATCTGTGCCCCCCTCCCTTTCCCCCTGGCCCGAATACGAGGAATTATATAGAAAAATGCGTGGATCGAGCGGTTATTAATGAATCGATCTTGTTTTCCCGCCGTATTCTGGTGTCGTTATCCGGTTGCTGCGCTCTCCGGGCTGCATGCGGGGGGTGGAGGGGCCGCCCTCGTGTTTTTGTGGTCTGCGATCAAAGGATCTCATTGCCATGCCCGCGGGAGAGAATGCCATCCGGATTGCCCATCCCGAGGAGTACGCCTACATCGAGGAGCTCGCCGGCCGGCTTGCCGGGGCGTTGTCGAAGGGCGAGCTGGCGGCGGTGCTGGCAGCCGAGGTGGAGGACTTCTCCCTGTTCGAACTCGCCGTGATCGGGGGGCGGATGCGGGCGGAGGTCGACCGCCTGCCCATGCCCTATCGGGAAAAGGTGCGCCCCTTCTTCGAGCGGCAGGTCTTCGGGATGCACCACCGCCTGCTCTCCCTGCACCGCAAGGAAGCCTTCGCCGGAATGCACGAGCCCATCTCCGACCGGGAAACGTTTGAGGCATTCTGCGCAATGCTGCCCGCCGGCTGCTTCTGCTGGGAGGAGGGGCGGGAGGACTACCCCCACCTGACGGGCCCGAGAAACACGCTCTTTTACTACCTTCTCGCCGCCTTCTCCATGTTCGTGGCTGAAGAGCCCGGCCACCCGGTGGGCACCCCCTTCCCCGGCGGGTTTGTGGTGGAGGCGAAGGCAGGGGAGTACCGCTGCCCCATCCGGGACCGGGAGGAGGAGGTGCCCTACTCCATCTGCAACTTCTGCCCGGCGCGACAGACCGAGATGCCGTGAACGCGCCTCGCCGGGGCGTTTCGCACCATTGAGAGGCCTTCCGGTGGGGTAGTGTGTGTCATGGTGCGGGTTGTGTGCGATGGGGGCTCCTGGGAGTGCTCGCGCTATTGTGGGGGGCGCTCTGCAGCGGGTGTTTCTCCCCTGCCACGGCGGCGCTCGCTGCGGGGAATAGTAAACCGGCGGATGAGCCGCACCATTGCCCTGCGGTGTCGATGGTTCTGATAGTGAAGGTTCCCCGCCGTAGCCCGCGGCCAGTGTGAACCACAAAGCCGGAGGGCACGATGGATGTATTCACTCCCGGAAATGACTGCGCAGCGTATCGGTGATGCAGCTCTCGAATATCTCCTCCACCCGCCCGTGGGCGCCCTCGATCCAGGCAAGCGCCCCCTCCGGGCCGATGCTGCCCTCTTTTGCGAGGAAATAATCGATATTCAGGAGGAACGCGCTTGATTCCGGCATCTCGGGGATGGCGTCAGCGAGCTCCACCCGGCAGGCGTCGCGTCCACCCTCGAGGGAACCCTCGCAGCCCACGATGAACCCGTCCATCTCGAACCACGCGTCTTCGCCGGCGCCGAACGGGACGATGGGGTAGAACGAAAAGAACTCATCAGGTTTCGCGTCTGGTTCGGGGATCTCGATGGTGTTGACGTAGCGCAGTGCCATGCTGCGGATCCCCTCCACCTCGATCACCGCCTGCAGGTGCGTAAACGCGTCCTCGATCCAGGCCGAAAACTCCTCCCAGACCGCATACGGGGGCAGGCAGTTGACGGTCACGAGGCGCGGGCCCACCTGGATGCTACAGCCCCCGTCCGCCGTGGAAAACTGGGCGCGCTCGGTGATCAGGAGCTCTTCACGAAGGCCCTCGGGGGCGAGCATCACCTCCACCTCCCGCACCCGGCGCTGCTCCCGCCGGGGATAGTCCCCCCTGACACGCTCGTAGAACATCCCGGCGACCGTCAGGTCCCAGGCGTGCTCGAGGGGAAACCGGAATTCACAGATCGCTTCCCGCAGTGGTGGATTGCTATAGACCGCTCCCATATGACCCTCCGTTCCGTGAAATGGTGTGGTGATTGACAGGCGAGCCTATATAGATGCCGCTGCCCGGCGAGGGTGCGGGGGGGCACCAAACACAACCTTTTTCGTTAACAATGTTAACTACTCTCCAATGGAACGGATGGATTGCGAGAGGATCGTGTGCCTTCCCCCCTCGGCACGCGCCGTGTTCACCCTGCTCGGCGACGGCTCGGCGAGGACCTTCAAGGACATGACGCGGGAAGCGGATATTGCGCCGAGGACCGTGCGGTATGCGCTCAAACGGCTCAAGGAATCCGACCTCATCGTCGAAAAATTCAATTTCCGCGACGCTCGGCAGGTGCTCTACCAGCGCAAGGACGCAGCGCGCATCGATGAGGAGCGGACGGCGGTGGTCTGAAATGGAACCCTGCTGCGATATCATGACCTGCGAGGTGATCGCCCGGCAATATATCCCTTCGGTGCGCGCCGAACTCGTCTACCGGCTCGTCAAGAAGCGGGGGGTGCCTCAGAGCAGGGTGGCGGAATGGATGGGCCTCACGCGCGCCGCGGTCTCCCAGTACCTGAACAAAAAACGGGGGAGCGGTCTTGGCGCACTCTCCGACGATCTCGATACCATGCTCGAATTATGGGCGGAAGGCGTCATCAGCGGTGACGGGGGCATCACCATCTGCGATGTCTGCCAGTGCGTGCGGGCATGCGACAGTGACCTTCAATTCTCAAGGCAGTTCAGGTAACGCCTCTATTTTTCCGGGGGAAACCGCTCAGAGATCCTCCGGGGCAGCATCAGGTCACGAAAGCGCGTCTCGAAGTAGCGGTCGGTCATGCCGGCGATGAAGTCACGTGCCAGCTCCTCCGGCGCGGCGGATTCGACGTAGCCCGGGCATATCCACGGTGTATCGATGAAATCACGGTAGACCGGCGCGGATCTTCTCTCAGCCCGCACGTTCTCGACGCAGTCGGTAAAGACCGTCTCGTACATCCTCCGGATCTTCTCCGTCTCCGTGGTGAGCTGGCTGTTTTCGTAGATCCGGCGGTAGTTGAACTCTTTCAGCGCATCGAGGGCGGCGGCGTGCTCGTCGTCGTAGGCGATGCAGCTCTCCCCGGATGGATCGCTGTTTGCGATCACGTTCATGATCAGGGCGTGCACGATCTCGCGGGTGGTCGACCCCAGCACCTCCGCTGCAGCAGGGGGAAGCGGTTCCTCCTCCCCGATGAGGTTGACCTCCCGTGCATCCTGGATATCGCGGCCGATATAGGCGATGCTATCGGCGAACCTCACCACGCACCCCTCAAGGGTCATGGGGGCGGGGTCGTCGCCGGAATCCTGCACCGCCGCCACCCGTGCATCGAAGGCCGCCCAGTCACCGCAGGGATCCGGCACGAGCCGGTGGTCGTTGCCCTCACCGTTGTGGCAGAGGATGCCGTCGAGTACCTGAAGGGTGAGGTCGCAGTCCTCGATGTCATCGAGGAAGCGGATGCTCTGGACGTTGTGCCGGAACGCACCGATCCCCTCGTGTGCGCAGATCGCCGAGAGGCAGGCCTCCCCCGTATGCCCGTAGGGGATGTGCCCGATATCGTGGCCGAGTGCGATCGCTTCGACGAGGTCTTCGTTGAGGCGCAGCGACCGCCCGATAGTCCGGGCGATCTTGGAGACCAGCTGCACGTGCAGCACCCGGTGGGTGATGTGGTCGTTGTCCACGAGATAGAAGACCTGTGTCTTGTCGATATAGCGGGCATAGGCGCGGGAATGAATGATCCGGTCGGCGTCGCGGGAAAAGCGGGTGCGGATATCGTCGGGCGTGCGGTTGTGGCGGCGGACGGCATCGTCGTTTCGAGCCGCATCCGGGGATAAAAGGGCCTCTTTTTCCCTGATATACGTGGTGATCTCGTCTCTGGTGGCCATGGTCGCACACCCGGGTGGGGGAGGGAGGGGGGGGAAGGAATTGTTTCAGTCCTCGAAGAGGCGCCGGTGCGCCCGGTAGGTCTCGTTGCCGGGGTCGAGTTCGACGGCTTTCTCGAAGCAGTGCCGCGCCTCGTCGGGAAGGTCCAGTTCGAGGAAGGCCGTGCCCTTGTTGAACCAGGCGATGGCGAAGTCGGGATCGATGGTGACGGCCCGGTCGAAGGATGACGCCGCTTCCCGGTAATTTCCAAGTTCCATGAGCGTCGTGCCCCGGTTGTTCCAGCTCTCCATGTCGCGGGGGTCGATGGCGAGCGCGCGGTCGTAGGCATCAAGGGCCTCTTCGTGGCGGCCCATATTGTCCAGTGCTATCGCCTTATTGTACCAGGCATCGCCGTTTCCGGGAACGAGCTCCAGTACCTGGTCGTAGAGCGAATTGGCCTTCTCGTAGTCGCCCAGTTCGCTGTGGTGCAGGCCGGTGCGGTACCACTCCCGGATGCTCTCTTCGGAGACGGCAGGCTCCGTCTCCTGCGCCTCGGGCTCTTCTGCAACGGCCGGAGACTCCTCCTCGGCCGCGTGGATGAGCCCGTCGGGCGGATTGGTGCGGGTGTCGGATTTCCGGGTGCGGCCCATGATGTAGGTGCCCGCCGCCCCGGTCAGGATGATCGCCGCGGCAATGTAGATGGCGGTGGGATCATAGCAGAAATTTCCTCCGCCGGTGTCCTGCTGGGCGCTGGCACCGGTATCCGGGGTTTCGGGGGCTTCCGTGGGCGCCCCGGTCCCTACGGAGCCCGGCCCGGCCGCCAGGCTGTAGTAGTGGACGCTGGCACCGGCACCCCCCGCGAGCAGGGATGCGCCGTCGCCGGCGACACTCACGGCACGGTACTCGCCGCCGTCCTCCTGGTGCAGGATCAGCGTTCGGGCACAGTCGAAGGCGAGGAGCTCGCCCGCATCGGTGACTCCTGCAGCGGTGCTGCCGTCTGCGGCGATGGCAACGGCAGTCACCCTCCCCCCGGTGCGGTGCATCCGGAGGACCGTGCCCGTTTCCCCGGCAAGGAAAAAGATGGTGCTGCTGCTGCCCGCACAGATGATCTCCCCGTCCCCGGTGATGGCGATTGCATTGACATCATCGCCGATGGTATAGGTCCAGAGAGGCGTCCCGTCTCCGCTGCCGTCGAAGAGGTAAATGCGGTTGTCCCGGCTCCCGGCAACCACCGACCCGCCGTTGCGGGAGATGGCGGTGGAGACCACGTCGGATCCTGCCATAAAGGTCCAGAGGCGCTGGCTGCCGCGGTTGAATGCCGAGATTTCATTGTTGTCTGTCCCGGCGACGACAATCTCTCCTTGATCCGCCACAGCGAGGGTCAGGACGTCCCCGCCGAGTCCCTTTTCCCAGAGCCGCCCTGCGGTCGTGTGGTACAGGGTGAGGGTATTGTCGACGGTTCCTCCGGCAAAGTACCGGCCGTCAGGGGAAAAGGCGAGAGAGAGGACATCACTGCGCACATTATCGCTCCATGCGAGCGTTCCGTTGCTGTGGAACAGGGAGACGGTATTATCTCTGCTGCCTGCGGCGATATACCGGCCGTCCGCGCTGATATCCACCGAGGTGACGCCCTCGTTGAGCCTGTACTTCCACAGCAGGTCTCCGTCGGCGGAGAGAAGGGTGACGGTATTGTCAAGGCCCCCGATCGCCGCATAGTTTCCGTCTCGCGAGAGGGCGGCGGTGGTGACGGTATGCCCCGTCGTATGGCTCCATACCGGCTCCTGTTCGGTGTCGGCCGCGGCGCCAGGCACGCCGAGTGCCGCACATACCATCAAAATGGCGAAAAAAACTCCCTTTGAATATAAATCTGTCATCCCTTTTGATCCTCCGGGCAGTGAATTCTGAATATCCCTTATATCTTCGTTTTCTGGAAAGAGCATAAATACCCACGATTTAATGCCGGACAGGGTGGGGGTCGGAAACGGGGTGGGAAAGAATGGTGGCAGAATGCCGTATTCGCGCCCTCAGCGGGTGTACATGGCGATAGTGGTGCCGAACTGCACCACGTGCCCTTTCAATGCATCGATAAATGCATGCTTGGATGCGCCCGGTTCGAGATCGATCTGCCCGTCGAGGCCGTAGCCCTTGAACAGCAGGCGGTGGCTCTCTCCGGGTGGAGGGCATGGGCCCCTGTAGCCGATCTCGCCGAAATCGTTCGTCCCCTGCAGGGCGCGGAGGGGGCGGTCAACCACGGGCACCTTCGGGATGTTCCGGGGAATGAACGGGAGCGGGTCGAGGTTCCATATGATCCAGGTGGCAAACGAGCAGCCCTGCTCAAAGGGGTTCAGTGCCACGATAGCGACCGATTCGGCACGGAGCCCCCGCAGTTCGAGGGGAGGCGAGACGTCGCCCCCGTCACAGGTATGCTCGGGGGGCAACTCGACGAAGGGCAGCAGCACGGTCAGTTTCTCCATGGGCTCTCCTCTCTGCCGGACAGCATAAAGATATGGGGCATGCACGCCACAGTTGTTCCGGAATTATGGAGGGAATGCCGGTGCCGGAGCGAACCATCGAGATCTACACAGACGGAGCAGCGAGAGGAAACCCCGGGAATGCAGCATGGGCGTTCGTTTTCGTGGAGAAAGGGGGGGTTGCTGCACAGGATACGGGGTTTCTGGGCATTGCCACCAATAACGTGGCCGAATACCAGGCGGTCATCCGCGCCCTGACCACGGCGCTGGCGAAGGGGTGTCGCACCGTAGCGCTGTATTCTGACAGCGAACTTGTGGTACGCCAGATCCGGGGCGAATACCGGGTGCGAAAGGCGCACCTCGGCCCCCTCCACGATCAGGTCATGGCGCTGGCAGGCGAGTTTTCCACCCTGACCTTTCAGACGGTGCCCCGTTCCCACCCCTGTATCGCCCTCGCCGACCGGCTCTGCAACGAGACGCTCGACGCGCATGAGGGGGACGGGAGGAAGACCTAAAGAGGTGCGGTGCACGAGTGTGTAATCAGGATACCATGACGATGGAACTGACACCGATCGGGGTGATCCACTCGCCCTACCGGGTGAAAGGTGACGCCCCCCGGCAGGGACGGCTCCGCGACACCACCGCAACAATCGAGATCTTCGAGGAGTACGCCCCCGGGCTGCGGGACGTGGAGAAATGTACCCACCTCTTCGTGCTCTACTGGCTGGACCGCGCCAACCGGGCCCTGCTCTCTGCGACCCCGCCCGGCACCACCGGGTCCCGCGGCGTCTTTGCCACCCGCTCGCCCCACCGGCCCAACCCGATCGGCCTGGGCATCGTCAACCTGCTCGGGATGGATGGCTCCACCCTCACGGTGCAGGGCCTCGATGCCATTGACGGCACCCCGGTGCTGGATATCAAACCCTATGTCTCCAGCATCGACTGCATTCCCGGCGCAGTGACGGGATCGGTGCCCCACGCTCCCGGCGATCTGGACAGCCGCATCTGAGTTCAGGATGGATGCCGGATCCCGGGTGAACTTTTTTATAATGACGGGCGAATATCTCGCCGATGAATGCCATGGATGCCTATGCCGGAAAAATCCTCTTCGCAAATCTCGGTACTGGAAGCCTGAACGCACGCCCTCTTTTGAAAGAGCTGGCACGCTTCTATCTCGGAGGACGAGGGTTCGGTGCACGGATACTGACCGATATGGTGGACCCGACGATCGATCCCCTGAGCCCTGAAAACGTGCTGGTCTTCGCCACCGGGCCCCTGACAGGAACCGGGGTTCCCATGGGAAGCCGGTACGAGGTCACTGCCAAGTCGCCCCTCACCCTGACCCTCTCCTCGGCAAACAGTGGCGGCGAATTCGGCTGGAAATTGAAACGTTCGGGATTTGATGCACTGGTGGTGACCGGGAGAGCCGACAGGCCGGTCTATCTCCTGCTCAACAACGGCGAGATGGAACTGCGGGACGCCTCCCCCTACTGGGGAATGGAATCCCAGGAGATTACCGAGGCCCTGCAGTCGGACAACGGTGACAAGAGAATGAAGGTCGCCTGTATCGGCCCGGCCGGTGAGAAACTCAGCAAGATGGCCTGCATCATCAACGAGAAAGCCCGTGCCGCCGGCCGGGGCGGCCTCGGGGCGGTGATGGGATCCAAGAACCTGAAAGCCATCGCAACGACGGGTGAGCAGCCGCTCAGCGAGGCGGATGATGAAGCGCTCAGCCGGATCAAGGAACGGGTCCGGAACAAGGTATCGGAGAACTCCATCGAAGGTGCGCTCGATACCTACGGCACCTCGGTGCTGGTCACCATTATCAATGAAAGCTACATCATGCCCACCCGCAACTTCCAGAGCGCCCACTTCCCCAAAGCGGACAAATTATCCGGTGAGACGATCAAGGACACCATCTTAAAGAAGACCCGGGGATGCTACGCCTGCATCGTCAAGTGCGGCCGTATAACCGAGGTGGATGGCAAGGTCGGGGAAGGACCCGAGTACGAAACCGAATGGGCGTTCGGCCCTGATTGCGGGATTGACGATCTTGCCGCGATCACCAGAGCCAACTACCGCTGCAACGAGCTGGGGCTGGACACCATCTCTACCGGCTCCACCATCGCCTGCCTGATGGAGATGGCCGAACGCGGGTACGTCGACTATGACATCCGCTTCGGCGATGCGGAGAAAATGCTGGAGCTCGTGGATATGATCGCCGAGCGCCGCGGTATCGGTGACGAGCTGGCGGAGGGATCCTACCGGTTCGCCGACCGTTACGGGCATCCCGAGCTCTCCATGAGCGTCAAGATGCAGGAACTCCCCGCGTACGACCCGCGTGGCCTGCAGGGCCACGGCCTGCAGTATGCTACCTCGGTGCGGGGCGGCGACCACGTCTATGGCTACATGATCTCGATGGAGGTGCTGGGATCGCCCGAGAAGCTCGACCCCTTCACCAACGAGGGCAAAGCGAAATGGACGCGGGCGCTCCAGGATCTGACCGCGGCCATCGACGCCTCGGGGATGTGTCTGTTCACCTCCTTTGCCCTGGACGCAAACGATTATGCCGACCTGGTTGCTGCAACCACCGGGATGGACATCGATGGCCGGGGGATGATGCGGCTCGGCGAACGTATCTGGAACCTCCAGAGACTCTTCAACATGAAGGTCGGGTATACCAAGAAGGATGACACCCTCCCCCCGCGCCTGCTCAATGAACCCTTACAGGAGGGGGCGCCTGCGGGCCGCGTCTGGGAGCGGCAACCCCTCCTGGACGAGTATTACTCTTTGCGCGGCTGGGACCGGGGGGGCATGCCCACCCCGGAGAAGCTGGAGGAGCTGGGACTCTCCACGGGACATCTCCACCACCTCGCTCCGTGAAGGGGAGGCCTGGCGGCTGGCGGGAATCGGCCCGTTCAGGCAGCTGTGCCTATCGACGGGAGATCACCTTCCCGGGGCGCCATGCTGGCTGGTGCTCGATACAAACGAGATCCCCTCCCGCACCGGGCATCGTCCACGGCCGAGCTGCAGAACGGTGAAGGAAGGTCCGCCAAAGGAGAAAAAATGCAGGATAGGTTAGAGTAACAATGAGAGAATCGCCAGTACAATGAAGAGGATGATCAGCCACTTGGCAATCGACATGGAGAGCCCCGCAACCCCACGCGCACCCAGCACTGCGGAGACCAGCGCCAGGATAACGAAGACGATTGCGAGGCCGACAAGGCCATTTACCACATTTATACCTCCCATCACGGCCGAATGCCGGATTTTGTGGTGGATGCGACCCGGGAATATATATAGATTTCTGCGCACGGGACGAGGTGTGGCCCCGGATCTTTTTACAAAGTATTCCCTGCACATCAGGAGTTCTTCTCCACAAATCTCGTCGCCCCTGCGAAACGATGGCGTTTGCATTATCTGTAACCTTTAATGAGATCCGGATGCAATATTCTCAGGCTGATTACAGACATTGAATAATGGAGTTAGTAGATGGCTGAACCAACATCCCAACAATGCGACGGCAACTGTGCGAACTGCGCCTCGGCAAGCAGCTGTGATGACCCGCAGAACACCCAGAAAAAGACAGGACCGCCCGAGAGGGTGGAGATGGATGTCAGGCACGTGATCCTCGTCCTCTCCGGCAAGGGCGGGGTTGGCAAGACCACCGTGGCGGCAAACCTCGCCATGATGCTCTCCAACCACGGCTTCAATACCGGGCTCGCCGATCTGGATATCACCGGCCCCAACATCCCCAAGATGATGGGCATCGAAGAGAAACGACTGACCTCCTACGACGGGAAGAAGATCGAACCGGTCCGCATCACCGGGACGCTCGGGGTGGTCTCCATGGCCTTCCTCCTGCCCGAGAAGTCCACGCCGGTGATCTGGCGCGGCCCCATGAAGATGACGGCCATCCGCCAGTTCCTCGAGGACGTGAACTGGGGCGACCTCGACTACCTTGTCGTGGATCTCCCTCCCGGCACCGGTGACGAGGCGCTGACCATCGCCCAGCTCGCCCCCAACATCGACGGTGCGGTCGTCGTCACCACACCACAGGAAGTCGCAATCCTCGATTCGAGCAAGGCGGTCCGTTTTGTGCAGCAGATCGGCCTGAAGGTGCTCGGGATCATCGAGAACATGAGCGGTATGTTCTGCCCCCACTGCGGCGAGGAGATCGACCTCTTCGGCGTCGGCGGCGGGGAAAAGGCAGCGGAGGAGCTCGGGGTGCCCTACCTCGGCCGTATCCCCATGGACCCCGCGATGCGAAAGGCTGGTGACGAGGGACGCCCTTTCATCATCCGCAACCCCGATGCCGACCCGGACAACCCCACCTGGAAGGCGGTGGATGAAGTATTGGACAACCTCCTCACCGAGATCAAAGAGCAGTGACGATGAACTATCTGGATATCCTCACGGGATACGGGGACCCGCTCCCGGTCTACGCGGACATCGTCAGGTGCCTCGAGAACCTGGATCTCTTCCCCTATCTCGTCGAGAAGATCTATACCGATTCTCTGGCCCTCGGGGACGATGCGCCCGACCGGCTCCGTTTCGCTCTTGTCCGTCTCCAGATCCACGCGGATATCCACCGCTACCAGGACATGGAAGAGACGCAGAAGATCAAGTATGTCGCCGGCGTCCTCGAAAAGATCATCTTTGGAAACCTCCTCCTCGAACACGAGGAGACCATGGCCGTCGACTGAATCACCCCTCTTTTTTTCCACTCCCTCTCGCCCCGCGCTGGTCTTCGGTGCACCATAGAAACCTTTTTCCGAGGTGGAAGGAAGGGTATGTAAATCCTTAATATGGTGCGGAGAATACATTGTAATGTGTGGAACTGATGCAGGGCTCGAGACTGTTGTGCGCATTCTCGACCACCCGTTTCCCCCCCTCGCGTCACGGATCCCTTCTCCACACGATTGTATCGCCTTTAATATGCCCTGGCGAGATGTTCTTTCAGAATAGCGCAAGAGGACAGAACAATGAATCTCAGAACACCGAATGCAAACGAAGCAGTGGGAACCTCGAACCGTTCCCGCGATGTGGCGCCTGTGTCCGGCATCTGCACACGCTGTGTGGACGGGTGCAAGGGAAACTGTGAAATCTGGCTGTCGTCGTTCCGCGGCCGCGAAGTGCTGTACCCCGGGCCGTTCGGCGAGGTTACCGCCGGCGCGGACAAGAACTACCCGGTCGACTACTCGCATCTCAATATCCACGGCTACGCCGAGGGTGCACGCGGGCTTCCCGAGGGTGTGGAGATCGGCCCCGACACCGCCGTGTTTGAGGATGTCTCCACCGAGACGAGCTATGGCTGGGACCTCAAGGTGCCCATGCGCGTCCCCATCTTCACCGGTGCGCTCGGCTCCACCGAGATCGCCCGCGTCAACTGGGAACACTTCGCCATCGGTGCCGCCATCGCCGGGATCACCCTGGTCTGCGGTGAGAACGTCTGTGGCGTCGACCCCGCGCTGAAGCTCGGCAGCGACGGCAAGGTGTCCAGTTCGCCCGAGATGGACCGCCGTATCGAGACCTACCAGCGCTTCCACGAGGGCTACGGAGAGATCCTCGTCCAGTTGAACGTGGAGGACACCCGTCTCGGCACCGCCGAGTACGTTTCCCACAAACACGAGCTCAACACCATCGAGCTCAAGTGGGGCCAGGGCGCCAAGTGTATCGGCGGCGAGATCAAGGTCAGTTCCCTCTCCCGCGCCACCGAGCTGAAGAACCGCGGCTACATCGTCCTGCCCGATCCCACCCGTCCCGACATCCAGAAGTCTTTCGAGGACGGGGCCATCAAGGAGTTCGAGCGCCACTCCCGACTCGGCTTCATCGACAAGGAAGCCTTCCTCGCGGAATGCGACCGCCTCCGTGATATCGGCTTCAAGCGCATCACCCTCAAGACCGGCGCCTACTCGGCAAAAGAGCTGGCAATGGCACTCCGCTGGTCGTCCGAGGCAAAGATCGACCTGCTCACCATGGACGGCGCACCGGGCGGCACCGGCATGAGCCCCTGGCCGATGATGAACGAGTGGGGCGTGCCCACCTTCTACCTCCAGTCCATGGCCTACGAGTTTGCCGAAATCCTGACCAAAAAGGGCCTGCGGGTGCCCGACCTCGCCATCGCCGGCGGGTTCGCCGACGAGGCGAATGTGTTCAAGGCCCTCGCCATGGGTGCGCCCTACGTCAAGGCGGTCTGCATGGGCCGCGGGCTCATGATCCCGGGCATGGTCGGCAAGAACATCGCCAAATGGATCGAGAACGGCGAACTGCCCAAGACCGTCTCCAAATACGGCACCATTCCTGCAGAGATCTTCGTCACCTACGAAGAGCTCATGGAAAAATACCAGGGCCGCTTCAACGAGATCCCGCTGGGCGCTGTCGGCATCTACACCTACGCGCAGCGCTTCAGGATCGGCCTGCAGCAGATCATGGCGGGCAGCAGGAATTTCAGCCTCTCGAGCGTCTCCCGCAAAGACCTGATGGCGCTCACCGAGGAGGCCGCAAAAATCTCCGGCATCCCCTACGTCATGGACTCCTACCGCAGCGAGGCGCTGGAGATCCTGGACGGCTGATCGCCTCCACACCATTCTTTTTTTGCGCATCCGGCATACGCAGTATGACATGATCCGGGACGAGCGGCAGCGTTCATCGGCACCACCGGCGTTCCTGCCCACTACGGCCGCCGAGATGGCGGCGCGGGGGTGGAATGCCTGCGATGTGGTCATCGCCACCCCGGACGCCTACGTCGACCACCCTTCCTTTGCCATGGCGCTGCTGGGCCGATTTCTCCAGCACCACGGCTACCGGGTGGGCATCCTCACCCAGCCCCGGTGGCGGGACCCGCAGTCGTTTCTCGAGCTGGGCGCACCCCGCATCGCCTTCGTGGTCTCGGGCGGCAATGCGGACTCCATGGTGCTCAACTATACCGCTTCCGGGAAGCCCCGGAAGGAGGACCAGTACTGCGAAGGGGGCAACCCGTTCTTTTCCCGGCCCGGCGAGGGCAAAAAGTACCGCATCCGCCCTGACCGGGTGGTCACCGTCTATGCCAGCCAGATAGGTTCGGTCTGCCGCGACCGTCCCCTGATCATCGGCGGCATCGAGGCGTCGCTGCGGCGGATCGCCCACTATGATGCCTGGACCGATACGGTGCGACGGTCGGTGCTCTTCGATGCCAAGGCCGATCTGCTCGTCTACGGGATGGGGGAGTACCCCCTGCTGGAGGCGGTCCGCGGTTTCGAGAAGGGGTTGTCCGCAGGGGAGATGGCGATCCCCTCCACGGCGGTGGCAAGAAGCACCCTCGACGGTCTCGATGACCCGGTGGTGCTGCCATCGTTTGCGGACACAAAAGCGGACAAAGAAGCATTTGCAGAGGCCTTCTGCAAGTTCTCCCGAAACGGCGACCGGTGCGTGCTCGTCCAGCAGCAGGATTCCCGCTCCCTTGTCCAGTTCCCCCGCCGCACACTCTCGCAGGAGGAGCTCGATGCCGTCTACGACCTCGCATTCGCCCGGTCGCCCCACCCGCGGTTTCGGGATATCCCGGCGTTCCGCATGATTCGCGACTCGATCACCGCCCACCGCGGGTGCTTCGGCAGCTGCTCCTTCTGCGCCATCGCCGCCCACCAGGGGCCAGAAATCGTCTCAAGGAGCGAGGAATCAGTGCTGCGGGAGGTGGCGCGGGTGGTGGCCGCGCCCGGGTTCCGGGGGACCATCACCGATATCGGGGGCCCCTCGGCCAACATGTACGCCGCCACCTGCAAAACCGGTGGATGTGATGCGCCCGACTGCCTGCGGCAGGGCGAAGCCTGCCCCCATCTGGTGCCGGGGACGGAGGAGTACCTCCGCCTCCTCGATGCTGCTGCGGCGGTGGAGGGGGTGCGCAGGGTCTTTGTGACCTCGGGGCTGCGCTTCGACCCGGCACTTCTGGACGACGCCACCCTCGAGGCGCTCGTCGAACGGCATATCTCCGGGCAGCTGAAGGTGGCCCCCGAGTCGGGGAGCGACCGGGTGCTGCGGCTGATGCACAAGCCGCCGGTGGCGGTCTTCGAGGAGTTCCGCCGGCGGTTCGAGAAGTGCACCCGGCGGTCGGGGCGAAAGACCTGCCTCGTCCCCTACATCATCGTCGGCCACCCCGGCGAGGGCGAGGAGGAGCTTGAGGAGACCCGGCAGTTCCTGGATGCGCAGGGGCTCGCCGGGCGCCAGTTCCAGATCTTCACTCCCTCCCCCCTCACCCGGGCGACGGCGATGTACTACCTGGGATACGACCCCTGCACCGGCGAGGAGGTTGCAGTGGAAAAGCGGATGAAGGTGCTTGAAACCCGGAAACAGCGCCTGATAGAGAGGGCCCCCTCGCACTCGAAACGGCGCGGCCCGGCTACCTCCCGATCAGCCCGGGGAGATCGGCGATCGAATCGATGATCGCGTACGGCCTCACCCCCGCCTCCTCGACCAGATCCTCCCGGTATTTCCCGGTACGGACCAGGACCCCCCGGATGCCGCATCCCTGCGCCCCGGCGATGTCGGTGTCGATGTCGTCGCCCACCATCAGGGTCCGTCCGGGTGCGGTTCCCAGCGCCTCCAATGCCCATGCGAAGAAGGCGGGGGAGGGTTTGCCCACCAGCTCCGCCGTCGTTCCGGTCGCGTATTCGAGGGCGGCGACGAACGGCCCGGCCGAGAGGGAGAGCCCGTCGGCATCCCTCCAGTAGCGGTCCTTTTCCAGGGCGATGAGCGGGGCACCGTCAAGAATGCTCCGGAATGCCCGGTTGATCGCATGGTAGGTCATCCGTTCCCCGGCATCGCCGACCACCACGGCATCGACGGTCTCGATCGCAGACAGAATGCCCGCCGCCTCGAAGTCCTGCCTAACCACGTCCAACACGAGGAGCATGCAGCGGGTGAGGGAGCGTTCGGCGAGGAGTGCCGCTGCCGCCACCGCGGGGGTGAAGATGTGCGCCTCGGGGATGGCAAGACCCATTGCCTCAAGCCGGCCCGCGATTGCTCTCCGCGGCTGCCGCGTCGTGTTGGAGATGCAGTGGAAGGGTAGCCCTTCCTCCCTCAGAAAGGCGATTGCGTCAATCGCACCCTCGATGGGGCGGCCCCCCACCGAGAGGACGCCGTCGATGTCCAGCAGCACCCCTTGCGTATCGTCCATCAGATCACTGCAATGTATCGTTTCTCTGCCCTTTATTCGTCGCCCCCTCCGCACGACCGCGGCCCTGCAGGCGGATACGGTAAACAGCGTTCATTCTCCCTCGCCGGAACATAACCCCGGCGTGGTGCATGCGGCATGCACCGCGGTGAGGGCGGTGCGGGCATTCCTCACCACGTGCCGGTCCGGGTCATTCAGCGCGGTTCTGAGCGCTTCCCTCGCAAGCGGTCCCCCGATCCTGCCGAGCGCATGCGCAGCGCTTCGCCGCACACGGGGATCGGCATCGTTGAGCGCACCGACGAGGGGGCTCGCCGATCGCCGGTCCCCTACCCTCCCGAGGGTGCGTGCCGCATGCCTTCTCACCTCTCCCTCTTCATCCCGTAGCAGCAGGGCAAGCGGTTCTGCTGCCTCCCCCGCACGGATCCAGCCGAGCGCATCCGCCGCGGCGATGCGGATCTGCGGATCCGGATGATCGAGGTAATCGATCAGTGCATCGACGTCCGGTTCGGCATTGCAGGCGCAGAGCGCCCGGGCCGCCTCGGGGACGAACCAGGGGTGTCGGCGGATCGCCTCGTTGAGGGCCTCGATCGCACGCCGGTCCTTCATCTGCCCCATTCCGTGCCCGATGGCATCGTGTATATGCCAGTTCTCATGTTCGGCGAGCCGGAGGAGTTCCAGCACAGTGCCGGGATCGTTGATCTCGCCGATGGCGGCCACGGCCCGGCTCCGGACCTCCCAGTTGCGGTTCTTCAGGTCGCGAATCAGCATGCTCAGATCATCCATACGGCAATCCTCCCCACCTGTTCCATCGCTTCCGGGAAGACGAGGATCTTGCCATCGCCGTAGTTACCTGTGCAGGCGGCCGCCCGTATGGTCGCAACCGCCTCGCTCACCTCGTCATCGTGAACGGTCGTTTCGATCGTTACCCCGGCAATCCGGTCGCCCTCGGTTCTCCTGCCCCGGAACGGGGGGAGCCGTACCCTTCCGGGTGGGGTGTTGTGCCCCTCCGCGGATGCCATGGCATGAAATCCCTTCGCTGCAAGGGCCGTCCTGACCGGATCAAGTTTTTCTGGACGAATGCTTGCCTGGATCTTCTTCATCGGTATCACGGTATCCGTTGAGGGACTCCCCCTGCTGAGCGAGATCGAGTCCCACGTATTCCTCTTCCTCGCTGAACCGCAGCCCCATCACGCGATCCACCACCTTTGCGACGACCAGGGTGACCGCCACGAAGACCAGCTGGAAGACCATGAAGAGCAGATCAGGGATGCCATCCCCGTCCATGCACCCACCCCGGAAAGCCACACGTAATCGAGACCGCCGATCAGCCCTCCTACATCAGGCCCAAAGGCCGGGCTGTAGCCGAAGGTAACCCATTGGATGGTGACCACGGAGAAAGCGATGAACGACAGGGCGAGCATCGATATCAGGTTTTTTCTCCGAACCAGGCCGCCGTAGAACAGGCCCACCCCCGGCGTCATGAGCATGACCATTGCCGTACAAACGAGGAGGAACGCCGTATCCCCTGTGTCAAGTGCCATTGTATCCCATCTCCACGAGGCGGACTTCCCGGCGCGAGGATTGGTGCGTGGGAACCGCCGCGTTGATAGAAGGAAGTTATCTTCTATCATTATATTATATTTGCGCCCCTGCTCCTGCGGCCGACACCCCGATGATCCTGCGATCCGGGGAGCAGCGGCCTGTGAAACGAGAGGAAGACGGGGATAAAAAAATGATCGGGGCCGTCAATACCGGCCCAGGTACTGGTCGACTTCCCATGGGTGAACGGCAGTGCGGAAGGCGTCCCATTCGAGGCGGGCGATGCGGTCAAGGTCACTTACCACGTGGGTGCCGAGGGCGGCGCAGAGCACCTCGTCGGCAAGAAGGGCGCGGTTGGCGGTCGCAAGGTTCTCGGAAAGCATCCGGATGCCGGCCGAGACACGCGCCTCTGTCGTCATTTTGAAGATATTGCTGTTGACGCTGGCAGGCGGCTCCATCTCCTGCCGGATTCCGTCCAGCCCCGCGGCGAGGACGGCGGCGAAGGTCAGGTAGGGGTTGCAGGTGGGGTCCGGGCTGCGCAGCTCGATGCGGGTGCTTCTGCCCCGCGGCGCGGGCACACGGACGAGGGCGGTCCTGTTCGAGGCGCTCCAGCTGACATAGACCGGGGCCTCGTAGCCGGGGACCAGACGCTTGTAGGAGTTGATGGTCGGGTTGGCCAGCCGCGTGATGCCCTGTATGTGGGCCAGCACCCCTGCGATGAACTGCAGTGCTATCTCGGAGAGCTGCAGGGGGGCTTCCGGGTCATAGAAGGCGTTTTCCCCGTCCCTGAACAGGGAGCAGTTGGTGTGCATGCCGCTGCCGCAGATGCCGTAGATGGGCTTTGCCATGAAGGTGGCGTGCAGCCCGTTCATGAGGGCGATAGTCTTGGTGGCGAACTTGAAGGTGATCACGTTGTCGGCCGTGGTGAGGGCATCGCCGTACTTGAAGTCGATCTCGTGCTGCGATTCCGCCACCTCGTGGTGGGAGGCCTCGATCTCAAACCCCATCTCGGTGAGGGCGAGGATGATGTCCCGGCGGACGTGCTCGGCGAGGTCGGTGGGGGCGAGGTCGAAGTAGCCGCCGGTGTCCTGGAACGCAAGGCTCGGCTTCCCGTCGACCATCCGAAAGAGGAAGAATTCCAGCTCCGGGCCGGTGTTGAACTCGTACCCCAGCCGCGCCGCCTCGTTCATGACGCATTTGAGGACGTAGCGCGGGTCGCCTTCGAAGGGGTGCCCGTCCGGCCTGTGCACATCGCAGATAAACCGCGCCACCCGTGCCTCCGGCGATGACCAGGGGAGGATGCTGTAGGTCGAGAGATCGGGCCTGAGGACCATGTCGGATTCCTCGATGCGGGCGAACCCCTCGATGGAGGAGCCGTCAAAGGAGATGCCTTCGGTGAGCGCTTTTTCTGCCTGTTTCGTTGGGATGGCGACATTTTTTGGCTGGCCTTGTATGTCGGAGAACTGGAGGCGGATGAATTTGGGCCCGTCCGTCTCGATCCTCTGCAGTGTCCGTGTGATGGGATCGGATTTCATACTGGATGATTACTTCATCAAATGAGCATTTAATAGTACTATATCCGGCTGTGGCCCAGCACCGCAGAAGAGCGCCGGGTCCATGTGCCGCCCGGCTGCGAAACAGCACTCTCGCGCATGTGCCTGTCGAAGACACAGCTGCAGAACAAAGTGCCGGGGGCCAGAGGGCCATCCCGGCACGTATCAAGAGGAGAGAACCCCATGCCTGGGGAATCTCGGATGTCGTCGTGTCATGCATGGCCGGATTCGGTGGTGTGCGGACACCACCTCCTCTCTTCAAGGGGGGGCAGCCGGGTGTGCGTCCCGTGCCCCCGCGCATGACCGGTGTGCTCGGATGGTTGTTGGAGCAACCATCGTCATCGCACCCGCAGTAGGGAGCCTATGCTGTCGTGATATTCTCGTCGCGGACTCTCACCGAGAAGTCCACCGGCAGCACAAATATCCTCCCGTCCCCCACCTTTCCCGTCCATGCGGCCTCCCTGATGATGTGGACGACACTCTCGGCGAAGGTGTCCTCGACGCCGATTTCGAGTTTGAGCTTGGGGAGGAGGTCGATGGAGACCTTTCCCCCGCGCAGGGTGATGCCCTTCTGTGCACCCCGCCCCCGGATCTCGGTCACGCTCAGGGCGAAGAACCCCTTCTCCACGAGGGCTTCCTTGACCCTGTCAAACCGCTCAGGGCGGATGTAGGCGATGATCATCTTCATTTGCTGTCACCTCAGGTAGTTGCCGACTCGCCGTGCAGGGCGAGATCCAGGCCGACGTATTCTTCCTCTTCGCTCACCCGCAGGCCGATCACTTTGTCCACCACCTTTGCGATGAGGTAGGTCATGCCGAAGGCGTAGCCCATGGCCACGAAGGCGTCCAGTGCCTGGATGAGGAACTGGTTGACGTTGCCGTAGATCAGGCCGTCCACACCGCCGATTGCGGCGGCGGCGAAGATGCCGGTGGCGAGCGCCCCCCAGAACCCGCCCACGCCGTGGATTGCCCAGGCGTCCAGGCTCTCGTCGAGCCCGCGGTTCGTCCGGAAGAGGAGGGCACCGTAGCAGATTATGCCGGCGACGCCGCCGATGGCGATTGCCGCCATGGGGCCGACGAACCCTGCGGCGGGGGTGATGGCCACCAGGCCGGCGATGGCGCCGCTGATCATGCCGATGGAGGCCGGGGTGCCCTTGATCCAGGCTGCCGCCAGCCAGGCGAGCGCGCCGGTGGCTGCGGCGATGTTGGTCACCACAAAAGCATTGGCCGCCAGCCCGTCAGCAGCAAGCGCACTGCCGGCGTTGAACGCGAACCAGCCGAACCAGAGCAGGGCACCGCCGAGGAGCGTCATGGGGATGTTGTGCGCCTCCATGCTGTACTGGCCGAACCCTGCCCGTTTTCCGATGACGAGGGCAAGTGCCAGCGCCCCGAACCCCGAGCTGATGTGCACGACCGTGCCCCCGGCGAAATCGAGCGCCCCGAGGGATGCAGCCCAGCCGCCGCCCCATGCCCAGTGGGCGAGGGGGTCGTAGACCAGTGTCGTCCACAGGAGCCCGAAGACGATAAACGCGCTCAGTTTTATCCGTTCTGCCACCCCGGAGGTGAGGATGGCCAGGGTCAGCCCGGCGAAGGCCAGCTGGAAGACCATGAAGAGCAGGTCGGGTATGCCCTCCCCGTCCATGCCCACACCGGCAAGGCCCACGTAGTCGAGGCCGCCGATGAGCCCGGCGATGTCGGGCCCGAAGGCCAGGCTGTAGCCGAAGGTGACCCACTGCAGCGTGACGATGGAAAAGGCGATGAACGCCAGCGCCAGCATGGAGATGAAGTTCTTGCGGCGGACCAGGCCGCCGTAGAACAGGCCCACGCCCGGCGTCATCAGCACCACCATTGCGGTGCAGATCAGTATGAATGCGGTATCACCGCTGTCCAGAACCATTCTGTGTCACTCCTTTACTGGAAGGAAGTTGTCTTCCACCATATATAAGCATTGCTCTGCAAAAAAATTAGTAGGTGCTGAGATACTGTGCGAGCTCCCAGGGGTGCACGGCGGTGCGGTAGGCGTCCCATTCAGCCTCGGCAATGCGTTTGAGGTTCTCCACCACATGGGGGCCGAGGGCGGTGCTGAGCACCTCATCGGCGAGGAGGTGGCGGTTGGCGGTGGAGAGATCGCCGGGAAGCGTGTCGATACCCAGCGCCTCGCTCTCCTCCCGGGTCAGCTTGAAGATGTTGCGGTCCAGGCTGGCCGGCGGGTCGATTTTGTTGCGTATCCCGTCCATTCCCGCGGCGAGGATGGCGGCGAAGGTCAGGTAGGGGTTGCAGGTGGGATCCGGGCTCCGGTACTCGACACGGGTGCTCCTGCCCCGCGGGGCGGGCACACGGCAGAGTGCGCTGCGGTTGGCACCGCTCCAGCTGATGTAGACGGGGGCCTCGTAGCCGGGGACCAGGCGCTTGTAGGAATTGATGGTAGGGTTGGCCACCCGGGTGATGCCCTTCACGTGGGAAAGCAGGCCGCCGATGAAGTGGAGCGCGGTATCGGAGAGCTGCAGGGGCGCCTCCGGGTCATAGAAGGCGTTTTCGCCGTCCCTGAACAGGGAGCAGTTGGTGTGCATGCCGCTGCCGTTGATGCCGTAGACCGGTTTGGCCATGAAGGTGGCGTGCAGCCCATTCATGAGGGCGATGGTCTTGGTGGCGAACTTGAAGGTGATCACGTTGTCCGCGGTGGCGAGGGCATCGCCGTACTTGAAGTCGATCTCGTGCTGGCTCTCCGCCACCTCGTGGTGGGAGGCCTCGATCTCAAAGCCCATCTCGGTGAGGGCGAGGATGATGTCCCGGCGCACGTTTTCCGCGAGGTCGGTGGGGGCGAGGTCGAAGTAGCCGCCGGTGTCCTGGAACTCGGTGGTCGGTTTCCCATCGACCATCCGAAAGAGGAAGAACTCCAGCTCCGGGCCGGTGTTGAAGACGAACCCGTCCTTCGCGGCATCGGCGAGCACCCGTTTGAGCACGTAGCGGGGATCCCCCTCGAAGGGCTGACCGTTTGCCTTGTGCACGTCACAGATAAACCGCGCCACCCGCGATTCGGCCGGCCTCCAGGGGAGGATAGTGTAGGTCGCCGGGTCGGGCTTGAGGACCATGTCGGACTCCTCGATGCGCACGAACCCCTCGATGGAGGAGCCGTCGAACCCGATGCCGTCGGTCAGTGCCTTTTCTGCCTGGCTGACCGGGATGGCCACGTTCTTGGCCTGTCCCATGAGGTCGGAGAACTGCAGCCGGATGAACCTTACGCCATCCTGCTCGATACGTTTCAGCATTGTTGCGGTCATGTCGCTCATGATAGAAAGAAGGTTCCATCCAATAATATATATACTTATGCAACATAGGTACTAGGCAAGCTATCAAGAGGATACCATACCTCTGGTCGTGTGATTGTCATGTGCGGAATTATCAGTGTCGTCGATCGCGCCCGTCAGCCGATGGACGGATCATCCATCAAACAGGCCCTCGCCCTGATGAACGAGCGGGGAAGCGGCGAGGGCGCGGGGTACGCGGTCTACGGTGCTTATCCTGAATTTGCCGACTGCTTTGCCCTGCACGTCTTCTTCGACAACATCGTGGAGACCAAGCGGGCCTTGGATACCCTCCTTGAAACCTGGGGGACGGTGGTGCACGAGGAGGAGATCCCCACCTATCCGCAGCCGGGCTTAAAGAAGCTCCACATCCCCTGGCGCTATTTCTTCATACCAGATGCAAGGCTGATGGCCGGCAGCACCTGCCCCGAAGCCGATATCGTCACCTACCTGGTGATGAAGGCGAACACCAGTCTGCCCGGCGTGCTGATCTTCTCTTCAGGCAGGAACATTGGTGTGTTCAAGGCCGCCGGCTGGCCTGAGGAGGTGGCCGATTTCTACCGCATCCAGGACTACGAAGGCTACATCTGGATCGCCCACAACCGCTACCCGACGAACACGCCGGGGTGGTGGGGTGGGGCGCACCCCTTCAACCTCCTGGACTGGAGCGTGATCCACAACGGCGAAATAACCTCCTACGGGACGAACCGGCGCTATATCGAGAGCTTCGGCTACCAGTGCACCATGTTTACCGATACCGAGGTGGTGGCCTACCTCATCGATCTGCTCCAACGCCGGCACGGCCTCGACGAAGCCCTCGCGGTGCGGGCGCTCGCGCCTCCCTTCTGGGACGAAATCGATGCCATGCCGCCTGCCGAGCAGGAGGTCAACCGCCTTATCCGGCTCACCTACGGGCCGGCCATGATGAACGGCCCCTTCGCCATCGTCGTGGCCAACCCTGAGGGCATCGTTGGCTTCACCGACCGGGTCAAGCTCCGCCCGCTCGTCGCGGCGGAGGCAGGGGACCGGTTGTATATCTCCAGCGAAGAAGCGGCGATCCGCACAATGGAGGCCGGGCTCGACAGGGTATACATGCCTGCCGCCGGCGAGCCGGTGATCGGAAGGGTGAGATAGCGATGGCAATCGGCAGCCTGCCGCAACGGTATAAGATCAGCATCGACCATGACCGGTGCATGCTCTGCGACCGGTGCATCGAGAACTGCTCGTACGGAACGTTCCGCCGCGATGGCGACCGCATCCGCATCAATGCGCGGAACTGCACCGCCTGCCACCGCTGCATCGCCATGTGCCCCCGCGATGCCATCACCCTCGAGGAGCAGCCGGTGGACTACCGCACCCACCCCCTCTGGACGCGGGGTGTGCGGGAGGATATCTACAACCAGGCGCGGACCGGAAGGATCATCCTCGCCGGCATGGGCAATGCGCTCGACTACCCGGTCATCTTCGACCGGCTTGTCCTCGATGCCTGCCAGGTGACCAACCCGAGCATCGACCCCCTCCGGGAACCGATGGAACTGCGCACCTGCATCGGCAAGAAGCCGCGTAAACTAGAATTCTGCCGCAACGCGGCAGGGGACGTCGAGCTCCTCACGCACCTTGCCCCCAACCTGCAGGCGGAGACGCCCATCATGATCGGGCACATGAGCTACGGCGCCATCAGCCTCAACGCCCAGCTCTCCCTTGCCCGCGCGGTTGCCGACGTGGGCACCTTCATGGGCACCGGCGAGGGCGGACTGCACCAGGCGCTCCACCCCTACCAGGATCATATGGTCGTCCAGGTGGCATCGGGCCGGTTCGGGGTGGACATCGATTACCTCGAGCGGGGCGCGGCTATCGAGATCAAGATCGGGCAGGGCGCAAAACCGGGCATCGGCGGGCACCTCCCCGGCGAGAAAGTCTGCATGGACGTCTCCTGCACCCGCATGATCCCGGAAGGCAGCGATGCCATCAGTCCGGCCCCCCACCACGACATCTACTCCATCGAGGACCTTGCCCAGCTGGTGCGCAGCCTCAAGGAGGCCACCGAGTGGCAAAAGCCGGTGTTCGTCAAGATCGCCGCAGTGCACAATGCCGCTGCCATCGCCGCCGGCATCGCCCGCTCATCGGCCGATGCGGTGGTGCTGGACGGCTTCCGCGGCGGCACGGGGGCCGCCCCCAAGGTGTTTCGCGACCACGTGGGCATCCCCATCGAGGCGGCGGTGGCCTCGGTGGACAGTAAACTCCGCGACCAGGGGATCCGCAACGAGATATCCATCATCGCCAGCGGCGGCATCCGGTGCAGTGCCGACGTGGCCAAGACGGTGGCCCTCGGGGCGGATGCCGTCTACATCGGCACCGCAGCGCTGGTGGCCATGGGCTGCCGGGTCTGCGGCAACTGCTACCGCGGGCTGTGCCCGTGGGGGATCGCCACCCAGCGCCCCGACCTCGTGGCGCGCCTCGACCCGGAGGTGGAATGGCAGCACGTGGCCAACCTGATCCGGGGATGGACGCTGGAGCTCTCCGAGCTGATGGGGGCTGCAGGCATCAACAGCATCGAGAGCCTCCGCGGCAACCGCGACCGCCTGCGGGGCTACATGCTCGACGAAGGGCTGTTGAAGGTCCTGGACGTCAAACAGGTGGGGGCGTGAGGACGATGGGAGCATGCGTGCGCATCGATGCGGCGGGCATCCATTACACCCCTCTCAACCGGCAGATTCGCGACGCGGTTGCCGGCGGTGCGGAGGAGATCGTTCTCGAGAACGTCCTCGGGCAGCGGTTCATCGCCGACGGCCTGCGGGGGGAGGCGACCATCACCGTCCACGGGGTGCCCGGCGGCGACCTCGGCATGTTCATGAGCGGACCGACCTGCATCGTCTACGGCAACTGCGAGCACGCGCCGGGCAACACCATGGACGCGGGGAGGATCGTCATCCACGGGAGCGCCGGCGATGCCGTGGCCCACAGCATGCGCGGAGGTCTTGTATTCGTCCGCGACGATATCGGCTACCGGGGCGCCATCCACATGAAGCAGTACCGTGACAGGTGCCCGGTACTCGTGGTGGGCGGCTGCCCCCGTGCCTTTTTCGGCGAGTACATGGCCGGCGGTCTTGCCATCGCCCTCAACCTCGAACACAGGGAATTGTGCATGGACAGGGGGATCGGCAGCGGCATCCACGGCGGCGAGATCTACGTGCGGGGTGCGGTCGATGCGCGCCTGCTCGGCGTGGGGGCGATGTTCAAACCCTTCGGCGAGGAGCAGCGACGCGAGATCGCCCCCCTCATCGTCGAGTTCGCCAGCCATTTCGGCTGCGATGCGGATGCCCTGCTGGAAGCGGAGTACACCAGGATCGGGCCTGCCAGCGCGAGGCCCTTTGCGGGGAAATATACATGGGAGTGAGCACAATGACAGAGAGATCATACGTCGACCTGAAGCGGGAGGTCTGGGATGCCGGGCTGTGCGCCCGGTGCGGCGCCTGCGTGGCGGTGTGCCCCGCCGACGCCCTCTTCTTCCCGCCAGCAGTGGAGGGGGAATCCCCCGTCTCGCCGGCGAGCTCCGGCTACTGCAAGAGGGAGACCGACGGTGTGCCCTGCGGGGCGTGCTACCGGGCCTGCCCCCGGGCGGGTGAACGCATCCCGGTGAATTCGCTGCTGGGAGAATCGCGTGAGATCGTCGCCGCGCGGGCTGCGTTCCCGGTGGCGCGCAAACAGAGTGGGGGGGCGGTTACCGCCATCCTGAAATCCGCCCTCGAGGAGGGGACGATCGACGCCGTGGTCACGGTGACCGCCGATCCGTGGACCCTGAAACCCCGCTCCGAGGTGATCACCGATGCCGGAGTGCTGGCAGCACACGCGGGCAGCCGCTATAACTGGCAGGTGCCCCTGCTCGCCGCTCTCAAGGACGCGGTGGTGGAGCGGAAGTACCAGAATATTGCGGTCGTGGGGGTCCCGTGTGCCGTGCAGGCCGCCCGCAAGATCCGCGAGAGCGAGGTCGACCTCCTCCGCCCCTTTGCACGATCGATACGGCTGATTATCGGGCTCTTCTGCACGGAGAGCTTTGACTATGCCCGGCTGGTGGAGGGTGCACTGCGCAGGGACCGCCGCATCGAGCCATGGACGGTCCGCCGTCTCGACGTGAAGGGGGCGCTGGAGGCCACCCTCGAGGACGGCACGATCGTCTCCATCCCGCTCGCCGAGCTGGCATCATGCATCCCCGCAGGCTGCACAACCTGCACCGACTTTGCGGCCCTTAATGCTGATATCTCCGCAGGCGACGTGGGCAGCCCTGCGGGGTGTACCACCCTCATCATCCGCACCCCCGAGGGGATGGGATTTGTGAACCGCGCCCTCGCTGCCGGCGCACTGGAAACCTCTGATGAGGTTGCCCTTGCCCCGGCAGAACGTCTCGCCTCCCGCAAGGCGGCGCGGGGCACATAACCTTTTTTTGCCATTACGGGAAGTGCGATTCCACTTCCTCCCTGCGGATGCGCAGCAGCGGGGATCGTTTCAGAAAAAACGAGCTCAGGAAGGCGGCGAACTCATCCTGCCAGACATCATTGCCCTGATAGAGCGTCCAGCCCTCCTGCATGGCGATTTTGACGTGCTTTCCCAGCGAGACCTTCAGGGGGCTCGCGGACCGCAGCACCTCCGCAGCGCGGGTATGCTTGCGCGGTATCTCAACGTAATACCGCCCGTCATCGATGTACGGCCCTGAAAACGCACCTTCTGTGTACTTCTCCAGGAATCTCTCGACATTTGCCGTATTCCAGACATTGGGGCCCATGTGCCGCTTCAAGGGGGGGAGATCCCTGACCAGCAGTTCGAACAGCAGCATACAGTGCTTCTCCTCCATGCACGACTCCATCCGGTTGGCGGTAAACCCGTAGCGATCGAGCATCCCCCCGATCGCATCGATGCTTTTTCGCAGCTGGGGGACGAGGACGTCGGGGAGGATGCGGGGCGTGGGAAAGACGATGGCGTAAAGGTGGGTCTCCCGCGCTTCGAGCAGGGCGCAGAACCGCTCCCGGGTGAGCACGGGATCGCGCCGGGGCATGAAAAACGTAATCAGGGGGCGTGCCGCATAGCCCCGGGCAAGTTCCACGAACTCGAACATCCGGGTCATCGAGAGTGACGCCGCGACGTTCCGTTTCGGGTCGACCGGGTCGATGACCACCAGCGGGTCGTCGAACTCCCTCGCCCGGTGGCCTGCGCTGTCGATGACCAGCCCGGGCTGCCACGATCCTGCCGCCTCGATCAGGGGGGCGAACCCGCCGTAGTGGATGACGAGAAGCTCGCAGAGGTATCCCGCAAACCCTTCGGTCATGTGGTCCGAGCCGTAAATCCCCCCGGCCTTGGCAAACTGCTTCATGAGGAGCACGTCGTCCACGAACCCGTCGATATGCTCGCGTATATAGCGGGTGTGAAACGGGGTGCGGTCGACGGCGCTCTGGATGCCGGTCGCGCTTTTCACGGCATAGCAGGGCACGAGGTCGACATCGAGCCCCCTGACGGTGGTGTTGATGTAGGGATGCTCGGAGTACTTCTCCCGCGTCCCCTCGCCGAACCGGCGGGCGATCTCCCGGGCGAGGTCCATGCCCCGGCGTTCGAGCTCAGCCCGGGGAAGCGCGGGGTCGAAGAGCATGAACACGTCGAGATCGCGGTCGCCGGTGATCCAGGTGTCGCGCGCGACCGATCCCACCACCATGCCCCGTGCGCTGCCGCTTTGATCCACTGCATCAACGAGGGCACAGGCCACCTCCCATATCCTGTTGTGCTCCTCGCTGCTCGGCCGGATCTGCCTGAGCACCTCCTCCTCGCAGGGAAGCCGACTCACCACACGACCTCCATGAGATCGTCGTATATCGGGCCCTGTTTGGTGAGCGTGCTCTTTTTCAGGACACACCGGTCAGCCCGAAACGACCCGAAATCCGTGGCGGCGACCTGCCCCATCGCCCCGAGCAGGGAGGGATCGAACTGCCGTACACGGGCGATAGTGATGTGCGCAGTATAGGCGCGTTTCTCTCTCTCGATCCCCAGAGGGGCGAGGACGTCCTCAATGGCACCGTTGAGTTCCCCGGTCCTGCCCGCATCCTCGATCATGGACCAGATGACCCGCGGGCGGCGGAGATTGTTCGCCCCCACGCCCCTGACGGCGATCTCGTAGGGAGCGGCGGATACGCCCCTGAGCGCTGTCTGTATATCGTCCAGCCTCTCGTCATCGACCTCGCCGATGAATTTGAGCGTGATATGCATGTGCTGGGGGGCGACAAAGGTAAGCTTCGCGCCGCTGCGTGCGAGCACCGTCTGGGTTTCCGCGATCCGCTCCCTGATATCTTGTGGGAGGTCGATGGCGATGAACACCCGCGTCATAGGATACGTATATGCGATCGTCCTACAAATGGAATTCGCTTGCAGAAGACGGAAGGGCAGGACGGCGCGCCAGCTAACCGGCGGATCTATCCCCGGCCAAATTTCCCCGCAATAGCCCTGAATGTGATTCCGATACAATTTTTATCAATTCCGACGACTAATGGTACGAAACATAGGGGGATTATTTTTCATGTCAAATAAAGCGGAACTAATCGTATATACGCTTGAAAACTGCCCAAATTGTGAACTCCTGAAAGAATACCTCGCTGCGTGCGGCGCGGCGTTCCAGGAGCGCGACATGATGAGTGCTGAGGCGCTCACCGAGATGCGGATCAACGGTGTGTTCGTCAGGGAAGCCCCCGTTCTGCAGAGGGACAAGACGTTCTTGACATCAGCCGAACTTTTCGCCGCCGGATCGGTCAGGAATGAGGTCGTCAGCCCGCTGCTCAAGGGTGATTGAGCGTGGCCCGGGAGTCCAGAACCGCCACACAGCAAAAGACACTTGACGGGTTTGTCGTCCCCTCGCTTCCCAAGGTGCGGACTTCGCGGGGCCTCATCCTCGACTGGGAACGGGAAAAGATTGTCCGGCAGATCATTGATGAGACGAAACTGGTCGAGTCGTTCTACGAGGATGGCGGTGCGGACGAGGAACTTGCCCGCGATATCGCGCGCGAGGTGGAGAACAAAATCCAGCGCCTGAACTTAAAATCCCTCAGCGGGCCGCTGATCCGCGAGATTCTCAACATCACCCTCCTCGAGCGGGGGCTCGTCGAGTACCGCAACGTCTGCACCCGGGTGGGAACCCCTGTCTTCGACGCGCACTTAATCGATGTCGGACGGGGGTTCGAGGCACACGACAACGCCAACCTGCAGGAGAACGCGGAGACCTCGCACAAGAAAAAGGCCGACAAGATCAGCAAGGAGCAGTACCTCCTCCAGCTGCCCCCTGCCCTCGCCGACTACCACATGGGCGGCGACCTGCATATCCACGACCTGGAGTACCTCGGTACGCGCCCGTTTTGCCAGGATTGGGATCTCCGCTACTTCTTCTACTACGGGCTAATGCCCGATGGCAACGGGACAAAAGCGTCGGTGGCGGGGCCGGCAAAGCGGCCCGAGGTGGCGGTGTTGCACGCGGTCAAGGCGCTGGGCAGCGCCCAGACCAATTTCGCCGGGGGGCAGGGCTACTACAATTTTCTCACCTTTATTGCCCCCTATTTCGAGGGCATGGCCTATGACGAGATCAAGCAGCATATGCAGATGTTCGTCTATGAGATGACGCAGATGATGGTGGCCCGCGGCGGGCAGGTGGTCTTCTCCTCGGTGCAGCTCTCGCCGGGCGTGCCCAAACTCTGGAAGGACAAACCCTGCGTATACAAGGGCAAGATCTGGAATGGCCGGCAGGCTCCCCTGCGGTGCTACGGCGAATTCGAACGGGAAGTGCGTCTGCTGTTCAAGGCGCTCATGGACGTGATGCTGGAGGGCGACCACTGGGGCAAACCTTTCAACTTCCCCAAGCCCGAGATCAGCATCGAGCCGGACTTCATTGCAGAAGACGAGGAATTTAACGCCGACCACCCCGACCTGCCCACGTTTCGCGACCTCTACCTCATGACCTTCGAGCTCGCCTCCAAGTTCGGCACCCCCTACTACGACAACCAGATCCCCCCGTACCGGGGCGCCGGCGAGGGCATCTCCTGCTACCAGTGCTGCGCGTACCAGTTCTCCACCGTCGCAGGAGAGGATGATGAATTCGATGAAAAACTGCAGTTTTCGGAAGGTAAGCACTTCTCCATGGGGTCGTGGCAGGTGATCTCGGTCAACTGCCCCCGGGCGGCCTACCGTGCCGAGGGCGACGATGGCCGCCTCATCGCCGAGCTGAAGAAACTCATGGACGTGGCCGTGGAGGTCTTCCAGATCAAGCGCCGCTGGATGAACCACATCCGGGCCAGCGGGCGCATGCCGTTCGCCATGCAGCGCCCCCTCGACCCCAACACCGGCGACCGGGGTGCGGTGGCGGTGGACCTCGAGGGGCTCGTCTATACCATCGGCGTAGTGGGCGTCAATGAGATGGTCCAGCACCATACGGGTGCGCAGCTCCACGAGAGCACGGAGGCGTTCAACATGGCCATCAGGGCGATGACCCACATGGAGGTCTATGCCCGGGATCTCTCAGAAAAGCACGGGATGACCATCGCCCTCGCACGCACCCCGGCCGAGACCACCGGGCAGCGCTTTTCGGTCGCCGACCTCATCGACCACCGGTTCCGGGACTATGCTCTCGCCGTCGTCAAAGGCGACGTGGAAACGGCGATGGACCAGATCGGCACGACCTACGACCTTCCCATCTACTACACCAACGGCACCCACGTCACGCCCGCCGCGGACGTCTCCCTCACCCGGCGGATGGAGATCGAGCACGTCTTCTTCCCCATTGTGGACGGTGGCAATATCTTTCACATCTGGCTGGGCGAGGCCCGCCCAGATCCCCGAGGCCTCATGGATATGGCCATGAACCTCTGCAAAAACACCCAGATCGGCTACTTCGCCTTCACCCGCGACCTGACCGTCTCCTTAAAACAGTTCACCGAATACCGGCCGAAAAAAGAGCACGCCGGCCAGCTCTCCATGGTGGACAAGCGGGTGAAGGTATAGCCTCACCCCTGTTTTTTCCGGCCACCCTGGGGAAACGGTACTCTTTATATACCCTCGTGCCATTACCCTCCCTCCGGAGGACATCCAGATGGCAGATAACGGAGGAAACTTCTGGCTGGGGGTTGTTGCGGGCTGGATCGTGGCCGCCCTCCTGAACGGGATCTGGCCGCTCATCGGCCCCATCTTCGGGGGCTTCGTGGCAGGGTTCATGGCACGCGGGGGCATGTGGAACGGGGCGATCGCAGGGTTGCTTTCCGGCATTCTGGGATCACTGGTCGCCGCGATCATCCTCCTCATCGGGGGGACCTTCCTGCTCGGCGGCATCGGCTTTCTGGCAGGCCTCGGGGCAGGGCTGGTGCTGATCTTCTTCGCTCTCTGGGGTGGTATTCTCGGAGCGGTGGGTGGTGCCATCGCCGGGTTCCTGAGATAATAACCCCGATTTTTCCGCTGATCACCCGATGCCGTGCAGAGAGGCCTTGCTCCCGGTGGCATGATCGAAACTATGCGAAAAAGAGGAATATGCCGGAGACCGTGTCCGGTCTCAGGCGAGCTTCACATCGGTAATATTATACTGGCGCTGGGCGAGCTGCTTTGCCTTGATGATATTCTTGCCCGCCTTGCCGATGGCGAGTCCCCGGTCCTCTTCCTGAACATCGATGTAGGCCACGCGCCTGTCATTGCCTTCGTCATCCTCGTCCCTGATGTCCACGTCGAGGACTTTTGCGGGAAGGAAACAGTTTTTCAGGAACTGTGCGGGGTCTGACGAGTACTCGACAACCTCGATGCGCTTTCCAAGGGTTTCTGAGACGCTCTTGATGGTGACGCCCTGTTTGCCGATAGCCCTGCCCATGTCCCCGGGGTTGATCACGAATATGAGCCGGCCATTCTGGTCATCCACAATGCAGTCCCTGCTTCCCGCGCCGGTCAGTTCTTCAAACTGGGCCATCAGCTGGAGGGACTGTTCATTGAGAACTACGCCGCTCATGTCATTCCCTCTTGATATTGAGGATGTCGGATTCCCCCGCATCCACAATCGCAAGCGCGCTCACCATGAACGGTTTCCCGCACGCTTTGCCCAGCTGCATGCCCGAACCTTTGTAGGTGTAGCTGAATACGTTCTCGTGCTCATGCATGAATTGGTTGAAATTGCCCGGGCAATTCTCTGCTACAACGACCATCTGGGCTTTTCCCTCCTCAACCGCGTCCCGGGTTGAGTTCTGTCCGAACAGGACATTCCCAGATTTGATTGCCCTTCGAAGAGAAGTTTCGAAATCCATTGTTGTATTCTCCTAGTTGAAAGGTTTGGCGATCAGTTTGACGTCACCGGTGCCGAGATGAATCGGCTGTCCCACGATCACGTTCTCGGTCACACCCTGCAGGATGTCCGTCTCATTGGCCACCGCTGCATCGAGCAGGTGGTTGACAGTCACCTCGAATGCGGCCCGTGAGAGCACGCTCTCCTTTTCGCCCGCAATACCGTGACGACCGATCTGCTTGACCTCTCCGTCCATGCACATCATATCGGCAACAAGCATGATATGGCGCACATCGACGGAGATTCCCTGTTCGCGGAGGGTGCTGAGCGCTTCATCGATGATGGCGTTGCGCCCCGCCTCGATACCGAGAACCTCGGAGGTCTCCGCGATATTGTTGGATCGTGTTCGGGTGGTGTCAACACCCCTGACCTCGAAGACATCCTTAAGGTTGGAGCCCTCAGTATAAAGAATATACTCTCCGTTTTCCTTTCTGACCACCACACGCTCGATATCATCGATGCCCTGGACGATCACGTGGCGCACGAATTCCGCCAGCTGGAAGAGGTTCTGGTAGCTCTCCCGGTCCTTGGGGAAGAAGATTAGGATGGCATCCTTCGGGTTGGTCTCAAACTCGAAATCGCGGTAGTGGTGGCGGTCCCGGATCTTTTTTGGCGCTTTTTCCATGATATCGTCTACCGTGATCTTGCGGCGCTCGCAGACCTGGGTATTGAGCTGGACCAGCACCTGCATATTCACCATATCGATGGTGATATCACCGAACTCATGCAACGGTGCCGCTTCGATCTGCCAGCTCACCTCCCGCGCAAGGTCCCGGCTGACCGCATACTGGTCGAGGAGGTGGATGGTCATGGTCGGGGTGCTGGGACTCTTGCGCGCATCCATAATCTCGATCAGGCGGGGGAGACCGAGGGTGACGTTGATCTCGGCCACACCCGCATAGTGGAACGTTCGCATGGTCATCTGCGTACCCGGCTCGCCGATCGACTGTGCCGCGACCACGCCGACCGCTTCCGCAGCTTCGATCCTGGTTCTCTGGTATTCCTGCTCCACGTCCGAGAGGATCCGGGAAAATTGTTCTTCGGATACCTCCCTGTCCTGGAGGTACTTCATCAGATCCTGTTTCGTTTTTTCCGGCAGATCGGCGCTCCGTATCTGCGCTTCCAGGTTTCCGTCCATTATACCTCCTCCTTGAGGACATTCTCAACGATGCCCTTCACATCCACCGGGTCGCCGAATGCGCTTCGTGCGGGGTCCGTTCCATCTTCGCCGTAGGTGAACTGGATAATCCTGCCGCCGGTGGTCCGCACGCTCCCGTCATAGGCCACTTTCAGGTCCTGCAGGGCATTGATCATGCGGCGCTGCAGGTACCCGCTCTGCGAGGTACGCACGGCGGTGTCGACCAGACCCTCACGACCGCCGATGGCATGGAAGAAGAACTCGGTGGGCGTCAGGCCGCTCTTGTAACTGTTCTTGATAAACCCGTGGGCGTCCGCCCCGCGGTCGCCTTTCTTGAAGTGCGGGAGCGTACGCTCGTCGTAGCCGCGCACGATCCGCTCGCCTCGCACCGACTGCTGGCCGAGACAGCCGGCCATCTGGGTGAGGTTAAGCATGGATCCGCGGGCCCCGGAGACCGCCATCACCACGGCGCTGTTGGAGAGACCGAGGTGGCGCCCCGCGATCTCGCCGGTGCGGTCACGGGCCTTGCCGAGCACCTGCATGATCTGCATCTCCAGCGTCTCGTCGAGGGTCCTGCCGGGCATGGGTTCGAGCTGCCCTTCCTGGTAGATCTTGATCCTCCGCTCCACATCCGACTCAGCGGTGTCGAGCACATCGTCGATCTGGCCGTACTCGGTCCTGGTAAGGTCTTCGTCATCGATACCGAAGGAAAACCCTTCGTGCATGATCCCGCGGATGGAGAGTCTAGTCACGTCATCGATGAACTGCCGTCCTTCCGCCATCCCGTACTGGCGGATGATGCGGTTGAGAATCGCACCGTCGAAGGCCCCGATGGATTTCTTGTCGATGGTCCCGCACACGAGCTTCCCGTCGAAAATTTTCACGTACGCGTCTCGTTCGCAGAGCTCTTTTTTACAGACTTCGCAGTTGGCGCAGGAACTCGCCTTGTAGACCATGTTCAGGCCCTCGGGGAGGATCATGGAGAAGACCTGCTTGTTCGACCACATTGGCACCCCCATTTCCACTTTTTCGGCATCCGGCAGGTGGTTGGGCGTGCAGTGCTTGAGCAGGGCGATCGATTCCGACTTGGTAAACCAGCGTTTGCCGTGGGTCAGCAGGAAGATCCCGGAGATGTGGTCGTGGATGCCGCCGATGATCGGCCCGCCGAAACGGGGAGAGAGGATGTTTTCCTGCACGGATGCGAGGATATAGGCCTCAGCACGCGCCTCTTCGGTCTGCGGCACGTGGAGGTTCATCTCGTCGCCGTCAAAGTCGGCGTTGTAGGGGGGGCAGACCGCCGGGTTGAGGCGGAAGGTCTTACCGTCCATGATGACGATGCGGTGCGCCATGATGCTCATCCGGTGGAGGGATGGCTGACGGTTGAACAGCACGATATCGTTATTGCGCAGCTGCCGGTCGACCATCCAGCCGGGTTCGAGCATCTCCGCCACGGTCTCCGTGTTGATGTCGGTCAGGCGCAGCCTGCGCCGATCGGGACGGATGGCGTAATTTGCGCCGCAGGGAGCGGTGATGGTGGGCCGGTCGGGCCCGTTGAGCACCATCTCGCGCACCTCCTCGATGTTGAAGGGGGTCACCTGGACCGGGACGCTCATTTCGTTGGCGACAGCGAGGGGAACGCCCACCTCGCTGATGGAGAGGTTCGGGTCGGGCGAGATTACGGTACGGGCAGAGAAGTTGACGCGCTTTCCGGAAAGCGAGCCCCGGAACCTCCCGTCCTTGCCCTTGAGCCTCTGGGAGAGCGTCTTTAAAGGCCGGCCTGAGCGGTGGCGCGCCGGCGGGCAGCCCGCCACCTCGTTGTCAAGGTAGGTGGTGACGTGGTACTGCAGGAGTTCCCAGAGGTCCTCGATGATCAGCTGGGGTGCGCCCGCGTCCTGGTTCTCCTTGAACCGCTGGTTGATCCTGATGATGTCCACCAGTTTATGGGTGAGGTCGTCTTCGGACCGCTGCCCGTTTTCAAGGATGATGGAGGGGCGCATGGTCACCGGGGGCACGGGGAGCACGGTGAGGATGGTCCACTCAGGGCGGGCCACCACGGCGTTGATGCCCAGCAGGCGCAGGTCTTCGTCGGGAATTTTTTCCAGCCGGGCCCTGATGTCTGCAGGGGTGAGCTTGTGCTCGGTCTTCCTGCCCTCCTCGGTCCAGACCTCGGAAAAGGTCGTCGGTTTTTCAAAGTTGATCTTGAGCTGCTGTTCGCCGCAATGCGGGCAGACCCGCTCTTTTTTGATATCCTTCTCGGTGATCAGATCTTCGGAGAACTCGTCGGCGGGCCCGAGGATCTTTTTGATCTCTTCGGGCGAGAGGAGCAGCCGGCTGCAGCCCCTGCAGGTCACCCGCAGGAGCTTGCGGATCAGGCGGGTGTAGCCAACATGGATGACCGGTTTTGCCAGCTCGATGTGGCCGAAATGGCCCGGACAGTCGCCCGCCCGGTTGTCGCAGGTCTTGCACCGCAGCCCGGGGTCGATGACCCCGAGGTTGAGATCCATGAGCCCCTGCGGATAGGGGAACCCGTCGTCGTCGTAGGTGTCCGCCCAGATGATCTTTCGGACGCTCATCTTCCTGATGTCTTTTGGCGACAGCAGGCCGAACTCAATTTTTCCAATACGTTTAGGGCTTGTCATACTCTGGCTGCCTCCTTATACCTGATCCTCCAGGTGGAGGCGGGGTGCGATCCCCATGCTCTGCATCTCTTCAAGCAGGAGCTTGAAGGCATAACTCATCTCAACGGAGTAGATATCGGTCTCGCTGCCGCATGCCAGGCATCGGGTGATATTGCGCTTGCGGTCCAGCATGGCCACGGTTCCGCACCGTGCGCAGACATACTGCTCCACCTTGTCGGATTCGTCCAGCAGGCGCTCTTTGAGGGCCATGGCCGCCCCGTGGCCGATCATCACGTCTCGCTCCATCTCGCCGAACCGCAGACCTCCCTCGCGGGCGCGCCCCTCGGTGGGCTGGCGGGTGAGCACCTGCACAGGCCCGCGGGAGCGTGCGTGCATCTTGGAGGAGACCATGTGGTAGAGTTTCTGGTAATAAATGACCCCGATGTAGATATCGGCGATGAACTGCTTTCCGGTGATGCCGTCGTACATCACCTCGCGGCCGTTGTGGGCGAACCCGAGCGCTTTGAGCGACTGGCGCAGTTCTTCCTCCGGTTCGCTGGAGAACGCCGTGGCGTTGATGCGGCGCCCCTCGAGCGCGCCCACCTTGCCGCCGAGCATCTCCAGCATATGGCCGATGGTCATACGGCTCGGGATGGCATGGGGGTTGATGACGAGGTCGGGGGCGATGCCCTCCTCGGTGAAGGGCATGCTCTCCTGCGGGGAGATGAGACCCACCACCCCTTTCTGGCCGTGCCGGGAGGCGAACTTGTCGCCCACCTCGGGAATACGCAGGTCGCGGGTGCGGACCTTGACGAGGCGCGAGCTGTTCTCGCCCTCGGTGATGATAACGGTGTCCACGATGCCGTGCTCGTTGCTGCGCATGGTCACGGAGGTATCCCTGCGCTTCTCCACGGTGATCAGTTCGCCGCTCGGTTCCTCCAGGAACCGCGGGGGGGAGGTCTTGCCGATGAGCACGTCCTTTTCCCGCACAATGGTCTCGGGGTTGATAACCCCGTCAGAATCCAGGTTCTGGTAGAATTCCGATCCGTGCGCCCCTGAAACTTCTTCGTCCGGGATTTCGATCTTGTCGATCTGGCCGCCCGGATACCGGCGCTCCTCTCCGTCATAGGTCCTGAAGAAGTGGGAACGGCCAAGGCCACGGTCGATGGATGCCCTGTTGAAGATGAGCGCATCTTCAATGTTGAATCCCTCGTAGGAGAGGATGGCGACCACGAAATTCTGGCCTGCAGCCCGTTCGTCGGAGCCGATGACCTCGGAGGTCTGGGTACGCACAAGGGGTCGCTGGACGGAATGAAGGAGGTGGCCGCGGGTGTCGGGCCGCAGTTTCATGTTGGCACTGGCAAACCCGAGCGCCTGCTTGACCATTCCCGCTCCCATGGTGACCCTCGGGCTCGCGTTGTGTTCGGGGAAGGGGACGTGTGCCGCCCCGATGCCCAGGATAAGGGCGGGATCGATCTCCATGTGGGTATGTTCGGGGGTGGCCTCCCCCTCGGTGATGGCGATAAGGAGATCCTCCTCCTCCTCGGCATCGATGAACTCGACAAGGCCGCGCGTGACCAGTTCTTCAAACGTGATCTCGCCGTTCCTGAGCTCTCCGGTATCTTTTTCCGAAATAAGCGGTTGTCCTTCATTGAGCACGATGAGAGGCCTTCGTGCACGCCCGCGGTCGGTGTGGATGATGACGTCGCCGTTGTACTCTTTGAAGGAGATGTTGATCTCCCTGGAGACCTCGCCTTTGCGCCGCATCTGACGAATCCGGCCCACCAGGTCCGTTGGGTTCTCGACAAGACCGATCAGGGCGCCGTCGACGAACACTCGTGACTTTTTCATATGACTCCTCGTTTGAGTTCCTCGACACCGAGATTATAGAGGATACGGGGAATTGCAGTTTCATCCTCGACACCCCTGCTGATTTCCACCATCTGTGCAAAATTCTTCACGAGACCACAATTCGGCCCTTCCGGCGTTTCGCTCGGGCAGATCCGGCCCCACTGCGTGGGGTGCAGGTCTCGCGCCTCGAAGTGCGGCTGCGAACGGGAAAGCGGCGATATCACACGGCGGAGATGGGAGATCACGGCCATGTGATCGACGCGGTCGAGCAGCTGGGAGACGCCGGTGCGCCCGCCCACCCAGTTGCCGGTTGCCAGCGGGTGCAGCAGGCGTTCGGTCAGCACATCGGCACGGACGGCGGTGCCCACGGAGAGCTCGCGGTGCCGCATGCTCGCCCGCTCCAGCTGGTACTTGATATCCCGGGTAAGCCTGTTCAGCGAGATCCTGAAGAGGTCCTCCATCAGGTCGCCCGCCAGTTTCAGCCGCTTGTTGGCATAGTGGTCCTTGTCATCGATCCTGCGCTTCTCGAGCACGAGATCGAAGCACGCCTCCGCCATACGTCCAAGGAAATGCGCTTTTGCAAGCCGCACGCTCTCCACTGCCGGCCGGTAGCCGGGGTCCTCCTCCTTGACGTTGGGGGGCATGAGATAGTTGAGGTGCGGCAGGAGGTAGTTGTCCAGCACAAACTCTGCCCGCTTCTTCTGGTAGTCCCGCGTCTGGTTGGGGGCGAGTTTTTTGCCCACGTACATGATCCCCTCCTCCACGGTGTCGCACTCGCCCTCCTCGAGGTTCTGCATCATGAAGGTGAGAATGTCCTCGTCGGTGGAGACGGCCTCCACGATATCGTGGTCGCCGACGAGCCCCAGCGCCCGCATGAGATCGACGAACCGCAGGTGCCCGGCAACGGAGGGGAACGAAACCTCCAGCAGGTTCTTGCGGTTCCGCTCCACGATGACCAGCGCCCGGTAGCCACGGAACTGCGAAAAGACCTTTGCCACGTAGATACGCTCGTTGTAGCGCTCGGTGAATTCGGTCATGATCTTGTTGGAGGCGAGGTCTTCGAGAGTCATGAGCACGCGCTCGGACCCGTTGATGATGAAATAGCCGCCCGGATCGAGCGGGTCTTCGCCGTGCTCGGTGCGCTCCTCGTCGGAAAGCCCGTGGAGATTACAGGCCTGCGAGCCCACCATCACCGGCAGCTGGCCGATCGTGGTGATCACCGGCTCGCTTTTAATGGGATTGCCGCTCTCGTCGAGCCCCTGGACCAGGATCATCTCCACCTGGATGGGTGCGGCGTAGGTGAGATTGCGCAGCCTCGCTTCACTGGGAAAGAGATCGGAGACCGAACCGTCGGCTTCACGGACGACCGGCTTCAAGACTCCGACGTTGCCCAGTTCAACCCAGACCGGCTGGTTGGTTTTCCCCCTGCTCGCAATATCGGTTTCAATAATGCGCTGTTCATTGACTACTTTTTGAATATTGAACTGGAGAAAATGGTTAAAGGAATCCAATTGGTGACGTGCGACATGGTCGCGCGAAAAATATGATCGAGAGACTACATTTCTGTCCAGCAGATTGAACACCCCTTTTTTGTTATTTTTTCGGTCGTCGTACGACCAGACGATACGATTCAGCCCTTCCTGCAGTCTGACTGACGCGAACGATCTTGATCACGTCCCCGATTGTTCCCTCGATAGCCTTCACTGCCGGATCATCATGGTAGATTTTTGGTAATTGCTCGTGGGTGATCTGGTAGGTGGAGAATAGATCGGAAACCTCCTCCTCGCTCATAATTTTATGGTCTGGCACCATTACATGTTGCAATACGTCAAATGTGGTGCTCATCTCCATCCCCTGCGTGTAAATGGGTTAATTCTCAGATGCATCACCGTTAAAAACCAAGAGTTGTTATTCAGAGTTCGCCACTCCGCCACTTGCTGTGGCAACGGGCCCGGAGGGATTTGAACCCCCGACCATCTGGTTAAAAGCCAGACGCTCTGCCTAACTGAGCTACAGGCCCCGCGGATCGTGCAAAGTAGCATTATTACAATGTGGTATTACTACATAAATTTACTGATGGTATATAAGGGATGGGGGGGCCGGAAGGCTCCCCCGCGATACCCCCTGCGCATTCAAGGGTAAAATCGTGCGCAATGTTTAAAAATCGCCGGCGGGTGCTGGTGGCTTTATCTGTGTGCGGAACGCATGTGGTGAGAATTGATCCGGAACATGCCCGGTCGTGTCGCATGGTGCGCCACCAGGCTGAACCTGGGAGGATGCGGATCGGAAGATGCAGCCGCGCTCCTGTATATCGACAAGAAATGAAAAAGAGAGTGGATTCCGAGCTGTTGCCGGGAGGCTGTCCTGCTACATTATTTGCCGAATTCCTGCTGGAGCTGCTCGAGCCGCTCCTCCTGGAATTTGATGCTCATTGCCATGCTCTTGATCGCGTGGGAGATATTTTCTCCCACTTTGACCCTGGAATCGTTGATGTTGTAGGTTGATTCGAGGATTTTCAGCAAACGTCTGGAGACATCCACGCTCTTGGAGAGACGCTCGTACTCCTCGATGAGGCGTTTTTCTGTACCGCCCTCTTCAGCCTTCGAGATCTCCTCCTTGATCCTTTCTCTCCGTTTCAGCACGTACTCGATGGCCTCGTAGAGCTGGCGGTGCGTGGTAGGCTTCATGATATAGTCTTCCAGGTACGCACCATACTCCTGCGCCTCGTCAGGAGTGAGCTGCTTGGCGGTGAGCATCATGACGGGGATATCTTTTATCTCCGGGTTCGTCTTGATGCGTTCCAGCGTCTCCCAGCCGTCCATCGGCTCCATCATGATGTCTAGCAGGATGAGATCAGGGGTAACATCCTTCAGCACTTCAAGCGCTTCTTCACCAGAATATGCTGCAATTGGCCTGAATCCTCCCCGCTCCAGCATTGCGACGAACACGTCGACAATCATGGGGCTATCGTCAACAACCAAAATCGTATACATTACAATTCCTCTCCAACTCTCCGTCCGATATTCGCCAGCTGAACTTTGAGCGCATTGACATCCGCAGACCGATCAATGATGGCGGTGATGAGCGCGGTTTCACCCGCACTGGATATTGAGAGCGTTCCATCTTCTGATTCGCATAGAACCAATGAAGGGTTTTTCATGTGCAGGATGCTTGCCGCGGCATCGGTGGATGCGGCGACGGTTGCACTCATTGCGGCAAGTACCGAGCCCGGTACATTCTCGCCGAGGGTTGATCCCAGCATACGCCCCTCCCGAGAGATCAGCGCACAGCCGACCACACCGTCGAGCGCCATGACAGCATCAATGAGGCCCTGTATTTTCTCTTTCAGCGGACCGTGTTTAGGCATCAGTGAATTACCTCAAGATTTCAACAGTGATCATCTCTAGTTTCCATATGAACATATAAATGTGTAATGTTTTGTGAATTGGCAGACTGTCCGTTTCCCGTGGTGCGAATCCCCCGGACACGTGGGATAGGCTGCATATCAACAAAGTTATAACGTAACAGCAATACTTTTTAATAACAATGCAACTCCCTCGGGGGACATTCCATTCCCTTAAAAAAAGTATCTCAATTGCCTCCCTTCTCGGGGAATTGACAGACTCATCGTTCACCGGGTACAGCATGATCACCCTCGACGATGCCCCGGCGTTTCTGGTATTCGAGGCAGGAGAGTGTATCCTCGCCCATTGCGGAAATGACGAGGGCCTGACTGCTCGCGAGCGGTTGAAGGGGATGGGCGAGGTCGATGTCAGTGCAGAGCTCTATACACTCACCCCCAAGCAGATCCAGCTGACGAGGGAGTTCAACCCGTCCATGGCGATGAAGGGTGCGCCAGCGCCAATCCCGGCGCCGGCAACGTCCGGTCGGGCCCCTGCCGGAACATCGCAGGGGCGGACGAAACCAAAGAGCAGGGGTGAGGGAGAGACGGTGCGAACCGATGCACGCGTTCCTCCGCTCCAGCTTCCGCGAGGCAGATTCCACTCCATCAAACGCGCCATTACCCTCTCTGATCTGATCGATGAGATGCGGGAGACCCATTTTTCGGGATACTGTAACCTGACCATGAACCAGGAGTCCATCACGTTCGTGGCAGAGGATGGCATCTGCCTGCTCGTCGACTTCTATCCCGAACGGGGGAGTGCAGCCCTCCAGATCATGCAGACGAGTCTCGAGGACGAGATCACCGCGGAGCTCTACACGCTGACGCCCGCCCAGATGCAGCTGGCACTGGAATTCAACAGGGATTACCGTGTGAGCATCAGCACGAAATCGCCGGTTATCAAGATGATGCCCCAGAAAATCCCGGAGAGGGCGGTCCGCACAGGGGGTGACCGGAGCAAGCCGCATCCACCGGGCGAAAATGCTGACGGTGTGGATGATTTCGAGGAGCAGATACTGGCCCTCGAGAGCATGGACCTGGATACGATGACCGAGCAGTTCAAGGACAATTTCAAGGACGTGCTCACCCGGCTCGATCTCGAGTACCTGCTCGACGAGAGGGACAAGGATTCAGACGAGCGCCGTAAGAGTGGTGAGATCGATGGGTGAGCCCGATCTCTTCATTCTCCTCTTCGTCCTCGTCCTCTTCATGATACAGGTTGTTCTTGGCATCTACCTCCTGCGCATTTACCGCCTCCTCGAAAAAGAAGAGGGCCGGCCCATACGGTCGTTCCGGTTCATGCCTGCGGCTCGCACCGTTTCCGGTGCGAAATCGGACGGGGATGTGATCCATGGACGGGAAACAATTGCAGAGAGTCTGCAGGCGCTCTGCGGGAAATATTCCCTGACTTCATGTACCATCGCCACGCGCGACGGGCTGGTCGTGGCCTCGTCCCTTGAGGATGCCGACGAAGATGCGGCCCAGTACAGCTATCTCTACGTCAACGGCATCGCCCCCCGCGATCCAACCATCCGCCTCTTCGGTCTCTCCTACCACGGCGGCGGGGTGGTGGGGATCGTCAGGGGGCCCGAAGAGGCATTTTCTCGCTCGCAAAAGGCCCTTGAAAACGAATTGCAGACCGTCCTTGACTGGTGGCTCTGAAAAATCACTCCTCGTATCCGCGGGGAAGGCCGCACTTTACACCCGTTGGCGGCGGGACCTGCGATGCATCCGAAATGCAGGCGGATGGAGCCTCGAATCACTGGTTTTCGCCGGGCCGTTCGATATATATTTCTTATTGAATAAAATACTGTTATTTTTTAAATCCACGCATGCATGCTCATATTTTGTCAATAAAAAACCGGATCATTAAAATATATTTACACGTAACATTTCGTTGGTTTTAAAAGAGAGATACTTATGGTAAGGGCATACACGATCGCGTCAGGGAAAGGTGGCACGGGGAAGACCACCTTATCGGTAAATCTTGGCTCGATGCTTGCATATTTTGGCAAAGAGACCTATATTATGGATGCCGATGTTGGGATGGCCAATCTGGGAATCGTTCTCGGACTGGAGAATGTGCCGGTCACCCTCCACGAAGTGCTTGCCGGCAATGCGGCGGTGTCCGATGCAATCTATGAAGGACCGTTTGGCGTCAAGGTGGTCCCGAGCGGCATCTCTCTCAAGGGATTCCAGAACGCCAATCCCGACCGTCTTCGCGATGTCATGCGGGAGCTCGTGGGAAGGTGCGATTTCCTCATCATCGATGCGCCCGCAGGGATATCGAGAGACGGCGTAATCCCGCTGGCCATCGCCGATGAGGTCATCTTGGTGGTCAACCCCGAGCTCTCCTCCATCGTGGACGCACTGAAGACCAAGATCCTGACCGAGCTCGTGGGGGGACACGTGTCCGGTGCGATCCTGAATCGGGCGACCATGGAGAACACCGAGGTATCGAGGGAGAAGATGGAGAAAGTGCTCGGGGTGAAGGTGATCGGGATCGTCCCCGAAGATGCGAACGTCCGCCGCTCTTCCGCCCACAAGACGCCAATTGTGGTGAAATACCCAAATTCGGACGCTTCAAGGGCGATTAAAGGAATCGCAGCCCAGATTGCCGGGACAGAGTATAAAGACGAGGGCAGTGTCGAAGCGGCCCGGGAGGGATTCCTGGACAGGCTCGCCCGTTCACTGTTCAGGAGCTCCAAATGACCCTTGAAGGATATCTGCTCATATTTTTTGGTGTGATAATCCTCGTCCTGCTCTTTCTCATCGAGCTCATGCAACGCCGTGTGGAACAGCTGCTCGATGAGGTTGAGGGGTTGAGGGGGCGTATGAACGTCACGTCCACCGAAATTGAAGCGCTCACGAAAAACGTCGAAGAATTCAAGAAATTGAAAATATAATGGCGGCATAGTGCCTGCAGCGATCGTTTGCGTGGCCTTGAGAGTATCCTCCTGTTTTTCCCGGTACCATGCATGATTTCTCTCTCCGGTGCATGCCAGTGGATGCACCCCGGGTCGCCTGCCCGGGGGATGCCCAGTCTCGTGCCCCCCTTTTCGACCCGGGACGATCCGGTAGTGCTTTCCCGCACCACGGGCGGTTCTGGGAGAGTGAACCTCAAATTTACAGGCCGAATGGGAAACTAGATATAATCACAGAATGAAGTTGTATGGGCGGGGCCATAGGGTAGCCTGGACCATCCTAGGAGACTGGGGGTCTTCTGACCTGCGTTCGAATCGCAGTGGCCCCATTTCTGATTTTTTCCATTCTACCCAACCGCCGAGGAGATGCTTCGTTATGCGTTTTACCGATGGTTGCACCGACTGTATCCTTTCCCGGGTGGAATACGAGTGCCGTCTGGCCCACGCCGATGAGGAGACGATTGCCCGGGCGCGGGATGCCTGTGCAGCGCTGCTTGCGTCCATCCGGCATGACGACGTCCCCTCGCCGGTGATCGCAAGCCGGGTCCATCGCCGTGCCTACCGGATCGCACGAAGCCGGGATCCCTACGCCGAACTCAAGTGCGAAAACAACCGCACAGCCCTTGAGGTCTGCGCCCTCGTGGAGAATCGGCTCGTATCGTTTCGTGACCGCTGCCTTGCGGCGGTTATCGCCAATACCCTTGATTACGGGTCGCTTGCTCACCAGGTGACTGATAATTTCGTTACGTTCTTCGCGCGGGAGTTTGCCTCAGGCTTCACCATCGATCACACCGCCGCCATCGAGGATTTGAGCGAGCGGGTGGTCTATCTTTCCGACAACTGCGGGGAGATCGTCTTCGACCGGCTGCTGGTGCGGGCCCTCAAGGAGCGGGGATCGCACGTGACTCTCGCCGTGCGGGGAGCGCCCATCCTCAACGATGCCACCGTTGCAGACGCGCGCGAGCTCGGACTGGATTCGATCGTCGACACCCTGACGGTCAACCGGGAGGGGGTCGCGGAGCTGGGCCTCAACCCTGCCGAAATGCCCGACCGGCTCTGTGAGGCGATCGAGCGGGCAACGCTTGTCATCGCCAAGGGGATGGCAAACTACGAGTCGCTCTCCGATTTTGTCGATATGCCCCCGGTCGCCTATCTCATGTCGGTAAAATGCGAGCCCATCGGTCGGCATGTGGGGGCGCCGGTGGGTTCAAAAATCGCTATGCTTTCGGAGCACCGGTAAAACCTAAAAGGGTTCCTTCCCGGTCACATTGCGGTAGTGGGTGATCATCCTGATCACCAGGTCGTTGTCCGGGTCCACCTGATAGGCTTTCTGCAGTGTCTCACCGGCCTTCTCCTGCCGTTCCATATGCAGGAGCCGCCGGGTCATCTCCAGGAGGATATCCAGGTTGGTCGGGTCCATCCTGTTCCCCCGGGTGAGCAGTTTCAGGGCGTTGTCATCGTTTTTCTCGAGCGTGGAGAGGAAATACCAGAGTGCCGGCTGGTTCGGCTTCAGGCGCATCGCTTTCTTCAGCGCCTCGGACGCCTCTTTGACCCGGTCCATGCGCAGCAGGGCGATCCCGATGCCGAGCCAGAGTTCTCCATCGTACTCGAACAGTTCCCGTGCCTTCTCGAACGTCTCGAGCGCTTCCTTGTTCTTTCCCATGCGGAGGAGCGTGGACCCCGAACGTATCCACGCCCGGAAATTGGTCGGTTCATGGTCGATGGCCTCCAGGTAATAGTGGTGCGCTTCGCTGAACCTGCCCGTGGCCTGCAGGACATCACCCTTCCCAATGAGAAAATCGGGGTGGTCGGGGATAGCTTTCAACGCATTGTCAAAGAATGCGTTCGCTTCTTCATAGTCCTTGATGGAAAGGAGGGTAATCCCTTCGTTATACCAGCCCAGCGCATAGCGTTTATTCTTCGGTATTTCTTTCATGCGTATCGAATGTTGTATGAAACCCTGGCCAGGGAGATGCTACGGGGATGTTTTACTATTATGATGAAGGCTTAATATTGGTTGCGATGCGAATTCTGACCCCGGTCCTGCTGGTGCACGTCCTTCCTCCTGCGCTCTCAGGAAACGTGCCTTGTGGGTTCTCTGGTTTGCGCGGTGTGGATCCCGATGTTATATCGAGAGAGGTTTGTCCAGCATAACATAAATAGTTCCGTCTCCCATGTCGGAATATGATTGAAGAGGGAAGCGCCGCCGGTATCGCCATCGGGTGGATCATGGTCGTCGCCGGCGTCGTCATGATCGTCGTCGAAGCTTTCAGCCCCGGTTTTTTTATCGCCGTTCCGGGAACGGTGCTCATCATCCTGGGACTGTTCGCCCTCTTCTTTCCTGCAATCTTTTATTCGCCCTGGATCATTGCCATTGCCGTGGCGGCGGGCCTTGTGAGCGCCGTGGTGACCATATGGTTCTACGGCCGCCTTACCCCCGACGCCTCGCCCACCACCATCAGCAGGGACAGCCTTGTCGGCCGGGAGGGGAGAGTCCTGCGGGAGGTGAATGCCGAGACCCTTGCGGGCAAGGTCACTATCGACGGGGTCGAGTGGAGCGCCCGATCGACGCGGGGCACCATCGGCACCGGGACTGCGGTACGGGTGGTGCGATCGGAGGGTGTCCACATCGTGGTGGAGGAGGTCGAGGAACATGGTGATTGAATCGTTTGGACCGTCTGCTCTGGAAACGCTGTTCAGCCAGCTGCTGGCACTTTTCTTCGTTATCGTGATTGTCATCCTGATCGGGAGGGGGGTGGTGATCATCCAGCCCTACGAGCAGGCCCTCCATATCAGGCTGGGAAAATATATCGGGCGCATGAACCCCGGGTTCCGGTGGGTGGTGCCCATCATCACCGAGGTGATCAAGATCGACCTGCGCACGACGGTCATGGACGTGCCCTCGCAGGAAGTGATCACGAAGGACAATTCGCCCACCAACGTGGACGCCATCGTCTACATCCGCGTGATCGATCCTGAAAAAGCCTATTTTGAGGTCGCAAACTACCGGATGGCTACCGTGGCGCTCGCCCAGACGTCGCTGCGCGGCATCATCGGGGATATGGAACTCGACGAGATCCTCTACAACCGCGACGTGATCAACAACAGGTTGCGGGATATCCTTGACCGGGAGACCGACCAGTGGGGCGTAAAGGTCGAGCGGGTGGAGATTAAAGAGGTCGACCCGGTGGGAGCGGTCAAGCAGGCCATGACCGAGCAGACCGCGGCCGAACGCGAGCGCCGCGCCGCTATCCTGCGGGCGGACGGCGAGAAACGCGCCGCCATCCTCAAGGCAGAGGGGATGCGCCAGAGCATCATTCTCGAAGCCGAGGGCGACCGGCAGAGCAAGATCCTGCGGGCGGAGGGCGAGCGGCAGTCGAGGATCCTGCAGGCGCAGGGCGATGCACAGGGACTGCGTATCCTGGCACTCGGCGCCCGCCCCCTCGACAAGCGCGCCATCACCGTGCTCTCGCTTGACGCCCTCAAGCAGATGGCCGACGGGCAGGCGACCAAGATCATCTTCCCCTTTGAGCTCTCCTCGCTGATCAAACAGAGCGCCCGCTATATCGGGGCGACCGATGAGCTCGAGGTTGAGGAGGGCCTCGAGGAGATGATGGGGCTCGATGACTCGATCCTCGGCGAGATACCGGCGCCGGAGGAGGTAAACCGGGTGCGCGAGGTGGTCAGGGATATCGAGTCCGATATCCGGGAAGAACTGACCAAACCCGCCGAAAAGGTGATCGACGAGGAAGAAGAGAAAGAACTCTGAGAGGTTAGAGGTGGAGGAGGTAGGGCAGAGCGACGAGCGAGATCATCATCACCAGCATCGTGGTGCTGATCGCCGCCACCACATACCCTCCCAGTCTCTCCATTTTTCTCCGTGAGAAGAAGCGAGTCACTCCTTCCTTCATGATGTATCCACCGTCCAGCGGGATCATGGGAATGGCATTGAAGATGCCGACGTTGATGTTGATCCAGGCGGACCAGAAGAGCAGGTGCACCGCCTCCCAGAACAGCGGGAAGGGGACGTCGAAATACCCGGTTTCAACCGTATCGAAGGCGAGCACCCGCAGATACTGGCCCGTCACGGAGGTGTCGAAGGGGACGGAGATCAACCGCAGGACGCCGATCGGAGAGGCGAGGCTCTCGAGCAGCTCTTGGCCTGCCTGTGCGTCGAAGTAGTAGATGCCCATGAAACCCGAATCCCTGCTCTCGATCTCTTCGGGCCATTCGGAGAGGGTGACCCTATACTCCTGCACCGAGCCTTGATGATCGAGGAGCAGGACGGCGGCATCACCCGGACGTGTTCCGGCGAGGACGGCACCGACATCCTCCCGGGTTTCCACCGGCACCCCGTTGACCTCGAGAATGACGGAATTTTGCGGGATTCCCGCCATGTCTGCGGGAAAGTCCTGGTATACGCCGTGAATGATGGGATCATCGACGGGGACGGCGGCGCCAACCAGGAGGAGCATGGCCCCGAAACAGAGAAAGCCGACGACGATGTTGTTCGTGATCCCCGCCCCAAACATCCGCACTTTCGGCATGCCCTTCGTCCGCTCGAGTTCCTCATCGTCAGGTTCAACGAAAAAGCCGATGGGAATGACGGCGATGAGCGCACCCACGCTCCGCACCCCGATCTTCTCCACCCTGCACAGTATGCCGTGCCCGAATTCGTGGATGGCGATGGTGAGCACGAATGCAAACCACACCGCGAAGGTTGAGGGAATAAATTCGTTGATGCCGGGAAGGAGGAGGATATTCTGCGGCTCATAGATGCCGGTCGGCTCGGGCTGCAGCTGCAGGGTTACCTGCACCGAGAGGAGCAGCAGCAGGGAGATGAGCACGGAGATGACGATTACCATTACAGCCCCGAGCGTGCCGTATATGCGCAAAAATCTGCTATATTTGATAAAAAAATCAAAAAAACCGACATTTTTGCTCTTGAGGGCGAGGATGGGTCCGTAAAAGGTAATCCTTTCTTCCCAGAGCCCCCGGCTCCGTATATAGCCGGCGATAAGCAGGTAGAGTGCAATCAAAAACAGAACGATGGGCAGCCAGTTCATCGCGAGCTCTATTGTACGCGAAGAGTGATAAAGCCTCCCGGATCGGCATTCGGCAGTTAAAATTCAAAGAGCGTTGCCTGCGACCGGCGGTTCATGAGGGCGGCGACGGTCTTCCAGCTCGTGCGTGCGCATGCCGGGGGCGATCCGTGTGCAGCGATGTAGCCTTCGAGGTAGGCGATTGTTGCGGGATCGGCAGGGTATCCGCTCCCGATGTCGCCGAACTCGTCTGCCAGTTCCCGGATGGCGCGGTCGCGCAGCACCTTGGCCACGATGCTCGCGGCCGCAACGATAGCGTGGCTTGCGTCCGCCCGGTGTTCGGAGATGATGTCGCAGGGTCCCTGCAGGCCGGCGGCGACCATCGCCCGGTAGCGAAGGGGGTTGACGTCGCAGGCATCGACGATAGCACGGTCCGGGTGCAGGCGGTTGATGACCGATGCATGCGCCTTCGCCACGATCAGGTTCATGGTCTGTGCCATGCGCAGGGAATCGATCTCGTGGGCGCTGATGACCACCGCCTCGCAGGGAAACGAACCACGGATCCTCTGGAAGAATGCCTCCCGCCGCCTCGCCGTAAGGGCCTTCGAATCCCGCAGTCCCCACCCTTCAAAATCAGCATGGTCGTCGCAGGCGACCCCCGCGACGACCATGGGGCCGATCACCGCACCTTTGCCGGCTTCGTCCACGCCGCAGATCACGACTGAGAAGTTAGATTCGCAATGTATATGAATGGTCATGAGTGAAAGACTTCACGCATGTACGTCATCGTCGTCGGCCTTGGAGGCATTGGCAGAAACCTCGCCGCGATTGCCGTGGATCGAGGCGACAATGTGGTCGTGATCGATCAGGATGAGAACCGCTGCGGTGAGATCCTCGAGCACTACGATGTGCTGGCCATCACCGGCAATGCCACGGACAAGTCAATTCTCGAAGATGCGGGCATCGACCGTGCGGATTCCCTGGTGGCCACCACGAGCGACGATGCGGTCAACCTGATGACCTGCTGGCTTGCCAAGCGGTTTCAGGTGCCCAACGTGGTCTCGATCGTGAACCAGAAGGAGCATTCGGATCTCTTCAACGAGGTGGGGGTGAAGATCAGCGAGAACCCGGACGAGCTCGTGGCAAACCGCCTCTACTACTGGTCGGAAAACCCGCACATGCAGCAGCTGGCCTCCATTCCGGGCGGCACCATCTTCGAGGTGGTGGCGGAGGAGGGCGCTCCCTTCATCGACCACGAGATCCGGGAGCTGGAGGTCAAGAATTTCGTGTTCATCGCCATACGGAGGGCGGGCGGTGACCTGATCATCCCCAGCGGGACGGTAAAAATCCGGCCAGACGATATCATTACCGTATTTTCCAAAAAAGAGGCCGAGAATGAATGCATCAAAACGCTCAACAAACAGCTGAAGCGCTCATCCAAGTGATTTTTTCAGCGCCTGCAGCTCGACCAGCATCTTGGGGTTATGCTGGATGAGCTCCCGGACAAGTGTCAGGGTGCTGAATTTATCCATCTTGATCTTTTTTGCCGAATTGATCAGCATATTGAGTTTTTCGTCATCCAGCGTGATGAAATACTCCTTGATCTTGTAGTTGCGCTCGATGGCTTTACCCATCGTTGATTCCCGCCAGGTGCGGTCGTAGACCGCCAAAGCCTCGCGGTTCACGTCGCCTTTTCCGATGCAGTCCGCAGCAACCTTTCCGGCAAGGTTGCCGGTGTACATGGCATTGTAAATGCCCCCGCCGGTGATGGGGTCGGAGAGGCGCGCCGCATCGCCGACCATGATCAGGCCGTTGGCGACGGTGCACGGAAGCGGCCTGCACACCGATACGCCGCCCACGATGAGCTCGATTATCTTCCCTTCGGGGAAGTGCCGGCGGACGAATGTATCGAGGTAGTCGCGTGCCCGGTGCCCGTTGCCGCTCTTTTTTCCCGAGATCCCGATGCCGACGTTCGCTCTCCGCTCCCCCTTGGGAAAGACCCAGACATAGCCTTCGGGGGCGACCTCGTTGCCCAGATAAAAGACCGTGAGCCCGGGGTCGATGTCGATATCTGTCATGAGATACTGGGCGCAGGTCTCCAGTTCCGCCAGGGGTATCGCGGTGTCAATGCCGCACCAGCGGGCGAATTTCGATTCAACGCCGTCTGCGGCAATGGTCACCATGGCGCGGACTTCCTTTCGGGAGCCCATGTACTCCACGATCGCCCCCCGGACGAGCCCGTCTTCCACGATGGCGTCGACCGCCCGCGCTTTGACAAACACGTCGGCGCCGGCTTCCGCGGCCTTCCAGACCAGTTCGCGGTCGAAAATCTTGCGGTCGAGTACGTAGCCGACCTCGTTGCCGGCCATATCAGGGGCGAGGTTGAGTTCGCCGCCGTCGGGGGCGATAATGCGCGCCCCGTCGATCTTTGCGGCGATCCAGCGGGGGTCGGGATCGATAAATTCAGTGAGGAGCTCTTCGCCCACGCCCTCGGCGCACCGGACCGGGGTGCCGATGGCAGGCCGTTTTTCAATGATGCAGGCCGAAAGCCCTGCTTCTACTGCGGCTTTCGCCGCCATCGCACCGCCAGGCCCTCCGCCGACGACCAGCACATCATACTCACTCTTCATTGGTGACCTCCAGCGCCCCCAGCGGGCACACCCGCGCACAGATGCCGCAGTTGACGCAGGCATCGCTGACACTGAGGTACGCGTCGATCAGTTCCAGTGCACCTTCCGGACAGACCGAGACGCACGCACCGCAGTATCCACACACCTCCCTGTGTATGTTGAGCATTGTGAACATGTTGTGTGCCGGTTTGTATAACCTTTACTAAGTCCGTAGAGCGTGCACAGCCCGGATTAGAAGGCTAATTCCGGCCGGATGTGTCCGGTGTCAGCCGGACGGTCGCCCTTTCGGTCGTTTTGTTCGCAACAACACAAACCCCACATGGTGGAGAGCGCGCACGACCTCGTCGTGAATAACAACAGTTTATACCTTCTTCGGCAGAAATTGTACCCAAATGGGGGTTGAAATGAGAGGAGGGCCGACGCAGGACGAGATCCTGGCGATATCCCTCGCCAAGATGGACCTGCGGGACGGCGATGTGGTTGCCGATATCGGCTGCGGCACGGGAAAGGTTGCCATCGCCGCCGCCCGCCGTGCCGCGCGCGTGATTGCGGTGGACCGGCGCCCCGAAGCGATTGCGGTTACCCGTGAAGCGCTCATGAAGGCGGGGTGTGCGAATGTCGACCTCATCGGGGGCGAGGGCGCGATGGTGCTCGAAAGCGTGGATTTCCTGGACTGTGCGTTTGTGGGGGGATCGCGGGACCTTGAGAGGGTCCTCAAAATGCTCTCCTCGCGGGTGCGGCGTTCCGTGGTCGTCAATGCCGTGCTGCTGGAAACCCTGCACCAGGCGGTGGAAACACTCGGTGCGCTCGGGTTTGCCGTGGAAGTGGTGCACGTGCAGGTTACACGCTCCCGGTCCCTTGCCGGCGGACTGATGCTTGTACCGATCAACCCCGTCTTCATCATCACCGGGAGGCGCACCTGATGTTCGTGGCCGTGGGCCTCGGCCCGGGCGATCCCGAGCTTCTGACCGTGCGGGCGGTGCGCCTGCTCAGAGAGGCGGATGCGGTCTTCGTGCCCGGCGATGTCGCCCGCGCCATCGTCGCGCCCTACCGCACCGATGCAACCGTGCTGGACTTTCCGATGACGGACGACGAGGAGTACATCAGGAGATGCATGGAGGAGAATGCCGACAGGATCGCGCCTGCGGCACGGCGGGGGCTTGCGGTCTTCGGGCTGCTCGGGGACCCCCACTTCTTCGGGACCGCGTCCCGGCTCTTTGCGGTGCTCCATGAGCGCCACCCGGTGATAGCGTGCCGGACGGTGCCCGGGATTTCCGCCATCACCGCCTTTGCCTCCGCCGCCGGTATCGATGTGAACGGCGGCATATGCGTGAGCGACGGTTCAGTGGTGGATGCCCGTCTCCTCCTCAAGGTCACCCGGCCGAGAGAGACGGCGGCAGGGCTCAAACAGGAGGGATTTTCGGAATGCGTCCTTGTGGAGCGGATGTTCATGGAAGGCCAGAAGATATACCGGAATGAAGAATTGCCCGAAAAGAGTCCTTATTTTTCGGTGCTGTTTGCGAGGCGGTGAGATGGGGTACGTCTACGTCGTCGGTGCCGGGCCCGGAGCCCCCGACCTGATCACGGTCCGGGGGCAGCGGCTCCTCGACGCCGCCGATGTGCTCATCTATGCCGGGTCGCTGGTCAACCCCGCGCTGGTGGCGTCCTCCCCTGCCGCCGAGAAGTACGACAGCTGGGGGATGAGCCTCGAGGAGCTGGTGACGGTGATGGCCGGAGCGGTCGCCGAGGGGAAGACGGTGGTCCGCCTGCACTCGGGAGACCCGTCCCTGTACGGGGCGGTCGTCGAGCAGATGGCCGAACTGGAGGCGCGGGGCATCGAGGTGGAGGTCGTGCCGGGGGTCTCAAGCCTCTTCGGGGCGGCCGCGGCGTTGAAGACCCAGCTCACATTGCGCGGGGTCTCCGACTCGGTCATCCTTACCCGTCCTGCAGGAGCGACCCTCGCGAAAGACCAGATCGCCGAATTCTCCCGCCTGGGTACCACGATGGTCGTGTTCCTGGGCACCGAACACCTGGAAGCGGTGGTGGACCGGCTGGAGTGCCCGCCCGAGACTCCCGCGGCCGTGGTCTACCATGCCACCTGGCCGGATGAACTGGTCGTCAGGGGCACCGTTGCCGACATCGCACCGAAAGCCCGTGCGGCCGGGATTGAAAAAACCGCGCTGATCGTCATCGGGGGCGTGGTGGACTCCACCCGCTCCTCGTTTTCTCGATCGCACCTCTACCAATGAAGACTGCCGTGGTAATCTCGCTCGGGCGCTTCGAAACGAAGGCCCGGGATATCGGCGAAAGGATCGGGGCGGACTACCTGCCCTATGACCGCAACGCATTTGCGGAAGCGTTCGGGCGATACGACCGCATCATCGCCCTGATGTCGGCGGGGATTGCGGTTCGCGCCGTCGCCCCGCTGCTGCGCGACAAGTGGGTGGATCCTGCCGTGGTGGTGGTGAGCCCTGATCTGCGGTTCGCCGTCCCCCTCGTCGGGGGCCACCATGGCGCAAACGACCTTGCACGGCAGCTCGGGGACCTCGGCATGATCCCGGTGCTCAGCACCGCCACCGAGACTGCCGGCCGTCCGTCGGTGGAGGGTATCGCCCGGGATCAGGAGCGCGTGGTGCTCACGCGCGACGCAACGCGGGCGGTCAACGCCGCCCTGCTCGACGGGACGGTGCCGGTCGTGCCGGTCGCCGGGCCGGCTCTTGTCATCGCCGACCCGGGGGTGGCCATCCTGCTGCGGCCGGGTGCGTATGTGGTGGGCGTCGGCTGCCGGCGGGGTGTTGCGGCGGATGAGGTCCGGTCGGCGATCGAACAGGCCCTCGACAGTGCGGGGATATCCCCGGACAAGGTGCTCGCCTATGCGACCACCACGCACAAACAGCACGAACGCGGGCTTGCGGAGGCGGTGGTGTCGCTGGGGGGCACCCTTGTATTCGTGGACGATGCCGCCATCAACCGCCAGGACGCCCTATCGCCTTCGCGTGCCGCGCTCATCGGCCTTTCGGGCGTGGCAGAGCCGGCAGCGCTGGCGCTCGCACGCCACGGGGACCTTGTCATGAAGAAAACCATTTTCGGGAGCGTGACCATTGCAATCGCACGATAAAACACGGGGAAAACTCTACATTGTGGGAATCGGGCCGGGGAGCCCGGAAACACTCACCGGACAGGCCCGCCGGGCACTTGCCGGGGCGGACTGCATCATCGGCAACACCTTCTACCTGGCCCAGATCGAGGATCTCTGCGCCGGCAAGGAGGTCATCCGCAGCACCATGGGACGGGAGGTGGACCGGGCAAAACAGTGCATCGACCTCGCCGGAATGAGCGTGGTTGCCATGGTGAGCGGGGGCGATCCCGGGGTCTACGGGATGGCGAGCATCGTCCTCGAAGTGCTGGCGCAGTCCGGCGCTGAGGTGGAGGTGGAGGTGGTGCCGGGGGTGACCGCGGCCACCGCTGCGGCGTCGCTGCTGGGATCGCCGCTCTCCGGCGATCACGTCACGCTCTCGCTCTCCGACCTGCTCACCCCCCGCGAGGAGATCGAGCGGCGCCTGCACCTGGCGTTCCAGATGAAGGTGCCGGTGGCGCTCTACAACCCGAAAAGCAGGGGGAGGCCGCACAATCTTGGCATGGCGCTTGACATTGCCCTCGCGCACCTGCCCGGCAGCACGCCGGTGGGCGTGGTGCAGAATGCCTTCCGCGAGGGCGAGAAACGGGTCGTCACCACCCTGCAGGCGCTGCGGGACGATGACCGTTCCGTGGACATGCGCTCTCTCGTGATCGTGGGGGGCGAAGAATCGAGAATCTGGGAGATGAACGGAGATGTCAGAGGAATCATCACGCCGAGAGGCTACCACCGGAAATACGTATATTGACCCCGGCGCCGACACGCCGGAAGGCTACGCCATCTCCCGCTCGAGCAGGGAGCTGGCCCGCCGCGTGGTAGGTGACCGCACGCCAGAAGACCGCATCCGCCAGCGGTGCGCCATCGCGGTGGGCGACTTCGTCATGGCCGATCTGGTCATCGTCCACCCCGGCGCCATCGGGGCCGGCATCGCCGCGCTCGAGCGGGGCGCACCCATCATTGCCGACATCCGCATGGTGCAGATGGGCGTCCGCAAACGGGAGCACGAGAGCGAGGTACTCTGCGCCCTCGATTTCGGCGAAAAGATCGCACGGGACCGGGGCATCACCCGCAGTTCCGCGGGCTTCGAAGCGCTGCGGGAACGCATGGAAGGCGCCATCGTGGTGGTGGGCAACGCCCCCTCCGCCCTGCTCGCCCTCTGCCGCATGATCGACGAGGGAGTACGGCCGGCACTGGTGGTCGGCATGGCGGTGGGGTTCGTCAAAGCCGCCGAATCAAAAGAACTGCTGCGATCCCATGCGGTCCCCTCCATTTCCACCCGCGGCACGCGGGGCGGGACGCCCCCCGCGGTGGCGGCGGCGAACGAGATCATCACCATGTACGTGGAGAGGCGGGAGGCACCGGGGTGACGGTGCGGGATCCGGTGACAGGGTTCGAGTACCCGGAGCGGTGGGTCGAGGCGTGCACCGACGAAAACGATCTCCTGCAGGCTGAGTCGGGGTTCGGGGTGCTCACGTCGTCGGGAAAGGTGCTGCGCCGCGGCCTTACCACCGGGACGACGGCGGCTGCGGCCTGCAAGGCGGCGGTGCTCTCCCTTCTTTCGCCCCTCTCCACCGTGGCGGTGCGCCTTCCCTGCGGGCTTGCCGCCGTCCTTCCCGTGGAGGCGGAGGGCGGACGTGCCGTGGCGCGCAAGGACCCCGGGGATTACCGTGACGATATCACCGGCGGGCTCGCCTTCGAGGCCACCGCAGTCGAGACCGGGGAGGGAATTGTATTCGTCGCCGGTCCCGGGATCGGGCGGTTTATCCGGGACACGCCCCGGTATGCGAAGGGAGATCCGGCCGTCAGCGCCACTGCCGGCTGGTGCATCGAGAACGCCATACGGGAGGCGGTGGAGGAGACCGGGATTGCGGGGGCCCGCGTCACCCTCGCCATTCCCCGCGGGGCAGAGATCGGGGCGCAGACCCTCAACCCCCGCGTTGGCGTGGAGGGGGGCATCTCGGTGCTCGGCTCGACAGGTCTGGTCGAGCCCTGGGACGACCACCTCACCGAATCCGCATTCGCCCGGATCGCCGGGGCCGACCGGGTGGTGCTCACCACCGGGCGGCTGGGGCTTCGCTACTCGCGCATGCTCTTTCCCGGCCACGAGGTGGTGCTGGTGGGCAAGCATCTCCGGAGAGGCCTTGAGGCCGCGCGGGGGGAGGTGATCCTCTGCGGGCTGCCGGCGCTGATCCTGAAATTCATCGATCCGTCCATCCTCGAGGACACCGGGCATGCCACCGTGGAGGAGCTCGCCGTCTCCCCCCACTTTTCGGCGATCGTGGAGGGAGCGCTCCGCACCTTCAGGGAGCGGTTCCCCGGCGCGCGGGTGGTAATCGTGGACCGTGAAGGCGGGATCGTGGGGGATTCGGGATGAAGATCGTCGGGGTCGGCTGCGGGCCGGGGTTGCTCACCGAAGAGGTGATCGCTACGATAGCCGCAGCCCGGCTCATCTACGGGTCGGGACGGGCCATCGATCTTGCTGCCGCCCACATTCCCGCCGGGTGTGCGGTGCACGAGATCACCGACTATGCGCGCCTGCGGGAGCTCCCCGCCCATGCCGTGGTGCTCTCCACCGGCGACCCGATGCTCGCGGGGCTCGGCTTTCTCGGGGGCGAGGTCATCCCCGGCATCTCCTCGATGCAGGTGGCGTTCGCCCGGCTGGCCCTCTCCCTCACCCGTGCGGTGGTAGTCAACGCCCACGGCAAAGACCACGATGCCGCGGTTGCGGAGACTGCTGCGGAGATCGGGCGGGGCCGGGTGGTCTTCCTCATCGCCGATCCGGCATTTGCGGTGACGGCACTGGCCGCAGCGCTCAGGGAGACCAGCCCGCACTGCCGCATCGCCGTCTGCGAGCACCTGGGCTATCCTGGCGAGCGGGTGGCGGTGGGCACCGCCGCCGATCCCCCCGTGCCCGTCGGGGATCTCTTCGTGGTGGTTGCGGGCGGCTTCTGACCGTCCTCATTCTCACCAGTGGACGCTCTGCGGCAGCTCCAGCCGCTCAACCGCAATTGCGGTACCGCTCTCCTCGCGGTACGACTGTATCCTGCGCAGGGTATGATCGATCATGCCTCCCGAGGTGAGAATGAGGGCTGTCTCCCCGGCAAGCGCTTTCAGGATGCAACGGTCGATGACCCCGTAGGAGACATCGAGATCAATGCCCTGCTGGCGGGCAGAGCGTTTCGCCTTTGATCCCATGGCGCCGATGCAGCTGATTCCCCGGTCGGCAGCCAGCGCGGCAATCGCGTCATCAGGATACCTGTCTGCGTCGCACAGGAGGATTGTTCCCGTGGGCCTGTTGCCGTCCACGCCAAGGCGCTGCTCCAGTGCATCGAGAAGGGAAACCATGCCGGACGGGGCGTCGCCGCTCCCGAGGATTCCCCTACGGGCCAGCTGCTGAACAAGATCGGTGAGCAGGGGGGGCTTCAAGTGCGCCCTTTGCAGCAGCGCTTCATCGGCAAACATCTCGCAGGGCGGCCCGGAGGCGAGAATCCTCCCGCTGTGCATAAAAACGGCTTCGTCCGCCCACCGGTAGGCCAGCTCGACATCATGGGTGGAGAGGAGGATGGTCCTGCCCGCAACGTTGAGTTCGTCGAGCAGGTCCATGATCTCTTCTGCACCGGCGGGATCGAGCGATGCGGTGGGCTCGTCGAACACGAGCACTTCCGGGTCCATGGCAAGGACGCCCGCGATTGCAACCCGTTTTTTCTCCCCGCCGGAGAGATGGTGGGGCGGGCGTTTTCGAGCGTCTGCAAGCCCCACATCGTGCAGGGCGCGCTGGACCACGGCGTCGAGTTCCTCCCCCTCGAGGCCGAGGTTCAGGGGGCCGAATGCCACGTCCTGGTAGACCGTGGGTGCGAACACCTGCATATCCGCGTTCTGAAAGACGAGGCCCACGGTTTTGCGCACGGTGCGCAGCGAGCGCGCATCATAGCCGATGGGCGCTCCTTTGAGAATCACCTGGCCGCGATCCGGCCTGAGCGTCCCGTTGCACAGAAGCAGCAGCGTGGTCTTCCCCGCGCCGTTGGGCCCGACCAGGGCGACCTTGCTCCCCCTGCGGATGGCAAGCGAGATATCGTTGAGCGCGGGAGACAGGGTGGGGTAGGCGAAGTGCACCCCGCGAAGTTCAAGGACCTTATCCATGTATTCTCTCCTCCGGGTTCGTCACCCGGGTAGAATCATGAGGGCGATGCAGGTGCCGAGGTACACTGCCGCCGCACACAGTGCTCTGGACGAGGGACGGCAACCCTGCTCGATGACACTGAGTTTGCCGTCGTAGCAGCGCGCATCCATGGTCCGCAGCAGATCCTCGCCCTTCTCCCAGCTGCGCAGGAAGAGCATGGCGGCGAGCATAGAGAAGGCGGAGATCGAATTCCTGAAGGTGGTGTACCCGTGCCGCATCACCTGGGCATTCCTGATTGCGATCGCCTCGCCGATGAGGATGAAGATGTAGCGGTAGATGAGCATTGAGAGATCGATGAACTCCTGCGGGAGGCGCAAGCAGCGCATCACCCCGAAGAGCTCCACCGCCGGGGTGGTGAGGGCGATGAAAAAGAGAGCGCTCATGCCGCCGAATGTCCTTGCCAGAAGCAGAAGGGCAAGGTCTGCGCTCTCTGCGGTCACGGCGAGGTGCTGGCCGAGTACCGACCACGCCCAGATCTCCCCGCCACCGCCTGTGAGCAACAGGATGACGATGCAGCTTGTCACGGCGAATGAAACCGGGACGGTGAGCAGGCGGAGATATATGCCGACCGGGATGCGAGCGAGCAACACGACGGCGCAACCGAGGGAGATGCCGATGAACAGGGGTGCGTACGGTGTCGCCGACAGGATCCCGATGAGGATGCAGCTGCAGCCGAGGAGCAGTTTCAGGCGAGTGTCGACCTCTCGCAGTCCGTTGGTATGCGCGTAATCATCCAGGATATGTTCCATCGCACCCCTCCCAGGCAGGGTACCCGGTCATGGGTACAATCGGGTGAAAAATATGTGAATGGCTGGCCAGAGTTCGTCACCCCGAAGCTTTCTTCCCCCGATAGTAGCCGAAGAAGTAGCCGATGACGATCGCACCGATCGCGGCCTGCAGGGAAAAGAAGAGCGACTCGATCTCACCGCTCGGGGGCTCCCAGACGGGATCGAACCAGGGCGTATAGCCGCTGCCCTCGATAATCTCCGCGGCGGCGCCGTCGGCGCCTCCCCAGGCCTCCTCGCCTTCGCCGAGGTTTGCCTGGATTGCAGTGTTCTGCACAAGGAAGAGTGCTGCGAAGATGACAAGGACTCCTATCACCACGAGTTCAAGCCCGTATTTCATGCCGCTGGCCCCCTGATCCTGTCCACGGCACTCTCAGAGAGCACGTTGAGGCGCACCAGCAGATCCGGGCGCGCAGAGATGATATACTTGAAGACCAGAGCGATGACCAGCCCTTCGATGATGGCGAGCGGCACCTGGGTGATGGCGAAGACCGTGCCGAAAGCGGCCAGCGAAGTCATAAACCCACCGACCTCCGCAGGAAAGGCCAGAGCGAGCTGCATTGAGGTGACTATGTACGTGGAGAGGTCTGCGAGTGAGGCTGCGAGGAACACGGTCACGAAGGTGTTGATTCCGGCTTTCATGCCCGCCCGGTAGATGAGCCAGGCAATGATCGGTCCGGCGATGCCCATCGAAAAGACGTTGGCGCCCAGCGTGGTCAGTCCGCCGTGGGCGAGGAACAGGGCCTGGTAGATGAGCACGATCAGGGCCAGCACCGAGGTGATGAACGGGCCGAAGAGGATGGCACCGAGCCCGGTCCCGGTCGGGTGCGAGCAGCTCCCTGTCACCGAGGGGAGCTTGAGCGAAGAGAGGACGAAGATAAAAGCGCCCGCAACGGCGAGCAGCGGGAGCGCCTCACGCCGTTCTCTGACAAGCATTTTCAACTGGTATAATCCGTAGATGACGAAAGGTGCCGAGATGAGGAACCATATCTGCCACCACGGGCCTGGTAAGAATCCTTCCATTATGTGCATGAAATTAACCTCTGTTCAGGAGCATGTGGAATTTTTATCTAAAAAATCTAACTTTATTAAATTTAAATTGATATGTCTCGATCCTCTCGCCACCACTGATGGCGGGGGCCCCGGCAGGGGGGGGAAGGACATGCTTATTGAGCAGGCAGCACACATATAACTCCCATCAATGGTACCCCGTATCGTGATCGCGGGCACCCACAGCGGGTGCGGCAAGACGAGCATCGCCAGCGGCATCATGGCCGCACTGGTGGCCCGAGGACTCGTTGTCCAGCCCTTCAAGGTAGGGCCGGATTTCATCGATCCCAGCCACCATACGGCCATCTGCAGGCGCCCCTCACGCAACCTCGATCCCTTCATGATGGGCGAAGAAGGGGTCGCCGCAACGTTCGCCCGCGCCGCCGCCGGAGCGGATATCGCCGTCATCGAGGGCGTCATGGGCTTGTACGACGGCCTCGAGGGGAGTGATTTCGGCAGCACCGCCCACGTGGCGAAGATCCTCGCCGCACCGCTGGTGCTGGTGGCGGATGTCAGGGGGGCGTCCCGCAGTGCAAATGCCATGGTGAAGGGTTACCGGGAGTTCGACACTTCGGTGCCGTTTGGCGGGGTGATCTACAACCGCGTGGGGAGTGCTCGCCACCGGGCGATGATCGAGGAGGGAAGTGCCGATTGTGTGTTCGGCTGGATCCCGTGGCAGCGGGACCGGGCGGTGGAGAGCAGGCACCTGGGGCTGCAGATGGCCCACGAGACCGACCGCATGGGGGGATTTGGTGCGGTGGTGGAGGAGTGCTGTGATCTGGACGCTCTCCTCGGGCTCGCGCAGAGCGCCCCGCCCCTCAACGCCCCGCCCGAAGACCGGGATGACGCCGGTGGACCACGGGTGCGCATCGGGGTCGCGTGGGACGAGGCTTTCTGCTTCTACTACCAGGACAACTTTGATCTCCTGCGGCGCATGGGGGCCGAGCTGGTCTTCTTCAGCCCCATGGCCGACGCTCTGCCCGAGGCGGACGCTCTCTATTTCGGCGGGGGCTATCCCGAGCTCCACGCAGGACGCCTCGAGAAGGCGAAGTGCCGGATTGAGATCCGGCGGGCGCTCGACGACGGCATGCCGGCCTACGGTGAGTGCGGCGGGCTCGTCTACCTCTCCGAGCGCTTGAAGGCAGGGGGCGAGTGGTCGATGGTCGGGGTGCTGCCCGCGGAGGCGGAGAAGATGGACCGCTTCCAGGCCCTCGGGTATGTCGACGCTTCCTGTGCAGGAAAAAATCCTCTGTTTGCGCCGGGAACGGGTATCCTGGGCCACGAGTTCCACTATACGCTGGTGACGTGCGCACCCGATGCCCGGTTCGCCCTGCACCTCTCCCGAGGGGAGGGCATCGTGATGGGTCGCGACGGTCTCTTCGAGCACAATGTGCTGGCCGGGTATACGCACGCGTATTTCACGCCGGAGGTTGCCGACGCCATCGTCGGGGCCGCCCGCAGAGCTCGCAGGACATGAAGGGCGGCAGGATGTACCTGCACGCTAAATTCTCAATATATTATATTAAATCCGCAATTTGTGGCGATTTCGTCCGTTTACAAACGACAAGACGTATTAATACACGTGATCAATGGAACCATTAAGAATGATCAGCAAGGCAATCCTCGAAGATGAAGAAACCTTCATGCTCATCCTGCAGCTCACCGACATGGCGACGGCAGCGCATGAGCGGGGTGACTACGAAAAGAGGGACCACTACCTTGATGAAATACGACAACTGCGAGAGAGGATCACCCGCGTGAACCGCGAGGAATCAGCCGGAGAAGAGCAGGGACACGGAAATCCCGAAGAATAATTTTTACGAGCACTCTGCTCCCCGTGCAGTGCCGGAACGGAGAAACTTTCCATTTTTTTCCTCTGCTCCGCAATCGGAAGACCTCACGGTTATTCCTTTGCTCTGCAAATTGTAAAACTGCCGTATTTTCCTCCGCCGCCGGGGTGGAGGATGACGTCGCCTTCTCTGAGTGCGTCCACCGCCGCAGCAACCCGGGGGTCGATCTCTGCAATGTCCGCCACGGGCATATCGATCAGGATATCGATCTCGGGGCCGAGGCCTGCGATGAGCGCATTGTAAACCTGCATGCATCCTTTTGTTGCGGGCGATGTCGTGCCGAGGCAGCGCTGGATGATCTCGCCCAGCGGGATGAGGTGCAGGTACGGGGGACGGGGTGCGGGTGCGCAGGGTGCGGCAAGCTCCCGTACACGGTCGGCGACTCCCTTTTTGATCCTCCCCCTGTCAACCGGGCAGTGCCACCGGTGACGTTTTGCCTCCTCGAGAGAGTACTGAGTAAAACACCGGGTGCAGGCCGTCCTGCTGTACTTGCCCTCCTCGGGAAAAAAGCCTGCATTCATGGCGATCTCCCCCCGCCGGACCCGGGCGATCACCGACCTGACCGTGGCAGTGCCGGGCCTGAGCCTGTTAAACTCTCTGCCAAGCTTGAGGGGGGATGCGCTGTGTGCATCTGAATTCGAGAGGAACGGAATGCCTTCCAGTTCGGCAATCCCCGCCCCGTAGGCACTGTCCGCAGAAAGCCCCAGCTCGAGAAAATCGATCGTCTCTTCGCCGAAGCAGTCGCGGATCGAATCGAAGGCGGCATACATCCCCGTCCAGGGGGTGAAGGCGTGCGCCGGGCCTATCAGCCCGCCAAGGCCGTGCACCGCCCTGGCGATGGCCTCTCCCCCCATATCCACGTGGGGGCGCCCCGCCTTCTCGATATCTCGCGCATGGGGAGCCAGATCCGCGGCAAGTTCGGCGCATGCCTCGAAGTCCGCCATGATGGCAAGATAGTGTATCCTCCCCTTCCCTTCCACCTCGAGCGTGGGCACGACGAGCACGCCTGCATCATTGTCGAGATGCTCCTGCCACATGCGCCGCCATGCTGCATTGAGGGCGTCGCCGCTTCCCAGCACCGAAATGCCCTTGCGTGTACAGGCATCGATGAGCGTCGGAGGAGTCATGGCAGCCGAAGTGGCCATCGAAAATGGGGAGTGGAGATGCAGGTCCGCGGTATCGGGCATACTAGCCGATATAGTTCAGCTCTTCGTCGGATTTGGCCTGTTCGGTGGTGCGGAGCTTCTCGACGAGATGCTCCATCTCCTCGGCGCGCTCGAGCAGGCGCGTGGTATCCACCTCTGTTTCGAGAATGGCGCAGAGCACTTCGAGCAGGCTGTGGGCGCTTTTCGGGTCAACGAGATACCCGGACGTCTCGCCCATCAGGCAGATCCCATCGATCCCGCGCAGCGCACCCATCCCGAGCAGGAGTCCCGAGGCCCCGATGATCCCGCCGCCGGGCTCGTCCTGTGTGAAGACCGCCCCCGCCTGCGCCACCTCGGCGTGCAGGTGGGACTGATTGACCGCCGCCAGCACCCGCGGCTTGTCCACGAGGTGGCCCACGCCGTAGCCGCCCAGCGTGATAACTCTTCGTACGCCGAGCTCCTCGGCGATGTCGAGATAGAAACTGCTCAGGAGATAGTGCCCCTCGCTCGAGGTGCTCTGGTAGTCGCCTACTAAAAAAAGCAGCTCCCGCTCCCCGTCACAGCGGTATATCTCGTTGTTGACCAGCCTGGCGACACCGTCTTTTTCGATCAGCACCTGCGGGGGGAAGTAGATGGAGTGGATCTCGGCGATCTTTTCTGCATCCATCTCGTGGATCATGTGCTCCGCAACCAGTTTGCCTACCTGGCCAATGCCGGGCAACCCCTCGATCAGGGTGGTGCCGTTGATGTTTTGATCACGCAATAAATCGATGCTTATATCGTCCATTGTCTGACCTCCCGTCGATAGCGCCCATACCGGTCGTCAGGAGAAAAACGTGCAGGGTGGGCGCTGACCGTCGCGTGCCCGCACCGCGGGCATATGCGGGAAAGGGTATACGTCCAATCTACCGGACAACGGCGTATCTTCCCGGTCATTGGCTCTTTCCGGCACGTTGCTTTCGCACAAATTTCCCTTCGCCATCCGCACGCTCCACCACGCCGATTGCCGCTTTGGCAGCCTTTTCGATGGATCGTTCGGCCTGCTTGTAATCAGGTGCGGTAACCTTGATGATGTATTTGGGCGCGCCGACATAATTGAGCTCGATCTTCACGCCCTGGAGCTTGGGCTGTGCGCTCCGCAGGGCTCTCCTGATGATATTGACACCGTCCGGCTTGGTCGAGGTGAGGATAAGGTGTCCGCTGATGGTCACCTGGGGGATCTTGACATTCTCGTGTGCCACCTGGATGAGCGCATCGGCGACCTTCTTCTCGACCCCCAGCTTCTGCAGCGTCGTCTCCTCGTCGAGAACCACATCCTCAAAGACCGGATAGAGCATTCCGTACTGGGCGTAAATAGTATCTTCTATCGTCTCTGCTTCAACACCGGAGGCTTCGCTGATGAACTCGATCCACCGGTGCGCTTTCTGCTCGTTCTTCCACTCGTGGATCTTCTCGCGGCGCTGGTGCTCGTTGACGTCCTTCAGAGAGAGATCGATATGACCGCGTTCCCTGTTAACGTGAAGGACCTTGCAGACCACCTTCTGCCCTTCCCGCACGAAGTCGCGGATATGTTTGATCCATCCCCGTGCCACCTCTGCGATGGGAATGAGGCCCTCACGGCCCTTATATTCGTCAAGGGTAACAAATGCCACGAAATCCTTGACATTTGTCACCGTGCAGACGACAAGTTCTCCCTGATCGGGCCAGTCTCTCTCATTCATGGATATTCACTCGAGCTGAGCGAGTATTTCCGCCTTGATTGCCGCGTTGCCGCCCCGGGGCTCGGCCAGCACGTGGCCGCACACGGCGCAATCGACCGTGGTGCTTGCCTTTTCGAAGATGATCTGTTCGTTTTCGCAGTCCGGGCATCTGACGCGCACGAACCTGCTCCTGTTTTCCCTGATAAGACGTACCATCCCTGTTTCACTCCGTGAGTTCGAATTTCGACACCCTGAAGCCTTTGCGCAGGTGTGCCTTGCCGCATACAGTACAGCGGTAGCGGACATTGATCTTCTTGGTAGGCTTGTCGCCACCGGGAACCTTGGAGAACTTGCCCATGTTCCCGACCGTGCCGCGGCGGGCTTTCTGGCGATCAATCCAGTTCATATAGCGATTCTTCCCCTTCTTAACCTTCTCGACCTCGTGAACTTCATGCTTTCTGCAATATGGACAATAGGTCGTAAATTTTGTTGGCATTTTCATGGAATACGCCCCGTACTTCTGAATAGTAAATCCCATTATTATTTGCTGATCCTGATACTTAAGGCTATGTCGCGCTCCAGAAGGACTGCAGCATTTTTTTCGGGAAGTGTTATCAGATCTTCTTTTTGAAGGTTATATATCCTCCCGTCAATTCCCATAAAAGAATCGATATCTTCCAGAATGCGGACAATTGCATAGCCGGATCCTGTTTCGGGCGCAGCCGTCGGGGGCAGGGGGGGCTGATCGGTGGGCATCTCCGGGCCCTTGATCGCTTCTCCCTCCTGCACTGTTATCTCCCGGGATGATTCGACCGCAAGGAGCTCCTGCCGGCAGCCCTCGATTGCCGCGGTGATCTCCTCAAACATCGCCCGCTCCGCAGGAAGCATCCGTTTTATCTCGTCCCTGTCCGCGTAACTGTTTTCGGTCTGGTTGACTGCCAGTTTGAGGATTTTTCGGGAACGGAGATGCACTATCTCCTGCAGCGTCTCCTCCACGCTCATGCTTTCGTTGAGTATGTTCCTTCCCCGGTCGGTAAGGAAGTTGTCGATGGAGCGTGCTTCCCGGTAGAGCCCGTCGAGCAGTTTCCTCCCCTGGATGAATATATCCTGCTGAATGTCGCTCAGTTTTCCGCTTTCACGTTCATTGAACACGATCAGGCGAAGATCTTCAAGCTCCAGTTCTCATCCCCCCTCCGGCGATCTCGGCGAAGTTGCGGCAGCACAAAAAGACGGCGAGAGCTTCGGGAACCGCATTTACCCCCCTGCACAGCTCGTAGCGGTTCCCGAGCAGGGGCACGGTCATGCGTGCAGCGCCGAGCTCGATTTTCATGGATTCCTCCCCGAACACCACGGCGTCCACGAGAGGGTCGAAATCACCCAGTTCGGCAACAGAAAGCGGGGTTGCCCGAAAACCGCTGCCCCCGTGCAGGGAACCCGGCAGGCGGATGAGCCTTTTGATGTCGGTGGTCACCGGTTCGTCGGTGAGCGCCGCTCGCGCCCGCACCCGTTCCCTGATCTGCTCCTCACGACCTGCGATCACCGCCTGTAAAATCCGGTTCTTCGGGCTGTTGAGGACGATCTCCCGGGAAGCATCGCGCAGCTCCGCGGCCAGCTCAGGAAGCCTGTCGAGGAATGCCGCCGCCGTTTTTTCACCGATCCCCCGGTTGCCGGTGAGCTCGGCCATTGCCTCCCCGCGGTTCATCGAGCCGATCGCAGTGACCTCCTCGGCGAGCGCCTCCCTATACCGGGCGGGCCACCCTCGGTCCCGGAGATGGGCGCGGAGCATGATCGCGGGATCGAGACCGATCCCGCAGACATAGTCCACGAGCTCCCGGCGTTCGTGGCTGCCCCAATCCCTGATTTCCAGATCCCTGATATGGATATGGTAGCCGCGCCCCCCGGAAAACGCCAGTTCCATGGTTTTCTCTGAAAATCCCAGTTCACCGGAGAGCATACCGACCAGTTTCTGTGTCTCCTCCTTGACCCGTGCGAGCATCACATCGTAGGGAACGCCCCTGACGACATGGTCGGCATCGAGATCGAAGATGAGGTCGGCACCGGTCCACTTCTTGTCGTTCATGGTGGGGGCGGCAGGATAGGCGTAGTAGGCGGTGGAATAGTAGGCATGGGCGGGAACCATCGAGCGGATATAGTCGGTGAGCTCCTGGCGTGACGAAAACGACATGTGCCGGCGCATATGGACCTCGGCCGAGGGTTCGAAGAAGATAAACCCCCATTCGCGCTGCGCGAGCGCAGGGGGGATCCTGCGGCTGCTGGTGCGGTAGTACGAGGAAAACCGCTGTTTGATGTATGCCAGCGTCGCGGCGTTCATGTCAGCCTCTTCACCATATATGGTCCTGTGCGCTCATAGCCATGCCTGCGGTAATACGGGCGGACCCCGATGCCGCTCATCACCGCCATCGCCGAAAACCCTTCGCCAGAGGCCATCTCCTCCGCCGCGGCGAGCAGCTGGTTGCCGTACCGCCGGTGCTGCCACTCGCGGGTGCCGGGCGTCCTCCCGAGCGAGACGAGACTGCCGTAGACGTGCAGTTCCCGCAGGAGGGCGGCACCGTCGAGTTCCTGCCTCCATGGCGATCCGGGGAACCGCATCCGGGCAAAGCCGATGAGAGCATTGTCGTCTCCCGCAGAGATAAAGTGCTCAGTTCCGCCACAGCACTCGTAGGCCGTCACCCGGATCGAGGGCTCGTCGGTGAGCCCGGCCCTGCCCACCTCCCTGCACCGGATACACCGGCATTGCGTTCCCCATGCTGCGAGGCGCTCCTGCGCCAGCTGCCGGAAGTTGCTGTGCCGGGATCCCGCCACGATGAGTTTTGCCGGGATGTCGCGCTGGACGCGCTGGAGGCGGACGTATGCGGGAAGAAGGCTTTTGGCATAGGCGATGAGATCGATGAGTTCGTCCTCGTCGTAACAGGAATACCCGCCCCGTTCCCAGAGCTCCTCGATCTCCGATCCCGGGGTCACCAGGGTGGGGTAGATCTTGAGAAAGTCCGGTTTGAACCGGGGGTCGGCAAAGAGGGTTGCAAAGAGCCTGCGGTCGTCTTCGATGCTCGATGCGGGGAGGTTAGGCATAACGTGGAAGCCGACTTTCAGCCCGGCGTCGCGCAAAAGCTGGTTTGCCGTGGCGCTCTCCTCCACGGTGTGTCCCCGCCGGTTGTACGCAAGGATGCGGTCGTCGACATGCTGCACCCCCACCTCCACCTTGGTCACGCCGAGGGAGAGCATGCGGTCGATATGCTCGCGCCGGCACCAATCCGGGCGCGTCTCGAACGTGACCGCGATGCAGCGCACGGCCGCCCGTTCGTTTGCCGCACAGAGCTCTTCGAAGGAGGGGTCGTCGCTCCCCTGCTCCTGCCCGAACTCGTTCATCGCCTGGATGCACGCGCGCATGAATGCATCCTGGTAGGCGGGATCGCGGGCAGTCATGGTCCCGCCCATGACGATCAGCTCCACCTTGTCGATATCGTGGCCGAGTTCGGTGAACTGCCGCAGGCGCACCCGCACCTGCGCATAGGGGTCGTAGGCGTTCTGGCGCCCCCGGAGCGCAGCCGGTTCCTCCCCCGTATAACTCTGGGGTGAGTTGAAGGGGTGGTCCGGCCCGCCGGGGCAGGGGAGGCACCTGCCGTGCGGGCAGGGGTGGGGCGAGGTCATCACCGCCACCGGCGCCACTCCCGAGAGTGTCCGGGTCGGTTTCACCTGCAGGATGCGCCGCAGCTGTTCGCGCTCCGCATCGGTCGCCGCGGCGAGGATCGCGGAGTTTTTCGGGATGGAAGCAAGGCCGTGGCTGCGGGAAACGGCGATCTTGATCCGCTGGATATCCCCTGCGGAAATGTCGTCTGAGGTAAGATGGGAGATAATCTCCCTCAAAATTGAGTGGTTTTCCATGGGTTACTGTTCAACAGCGACCTTTTCTTTTGTAGAGTATTCCACCATCGGAGGCTGCTGCTGCCTCAGGTGCTGGACAATTTCCTCACCCAGGGTAAGGATTGCCTTCTTGTGACAGATTTTGTTTTTATGAATGTGCACCGGCGAAATGCCGAGCGCATCGTAATTCCCGGTTGCGATCTCGTCCCCTCTCGATTTCTCGTAGAATTTTTTTACATGAACCAGAAGCATATGTAAATGGAGCAACTCTTCTTTCTGCACGTTCTCACCAATCCTCAAAAAATACTACATTTCCCAGACAGATATAATTTATTGGTGATCTTTATATTGAACTTCGTTCATGCAGCGGGAGTGATTATCGGACTTGCGATTGGCGACGCATTGGGCGCGCCCCTCGAGGGGCTCCCGGTACCCCCTCGCCCGGTCCGATCTTTTACGGGGGGAGGCATCCACGGCATCAGGGCGGGCCATTTTACCGATGACACCCTCCAGGCGCTGGCAATTGCAGAATCGCTCGTATTGTGCGCAGGTTTCTCCGCGGATGATATCCTCCGTCGGTTCGTAGGGGATTTTGAACGCTCTCCCCACTTCTATGGCCCCACATCCTCTGCAGTCTTTACCCTGATCCGGAAAGGGGCGTCTCCCCGGGAGGCGGCACAGCAGGTCTACGACGCGCTGGGCGGCGGGCGAAGCAACGGCAGCGTGATGCGGGGCGCACCGATCGGGGTCTACTACCCCCCGCGAACGGTGCGGGAGGTGAGCATCGCGTGCGCCCGCCTGACCCACCTCCACCCGGTCGCCGCCGAATGCTCGGCGTTCGTCAACCGGATGGTGAGCGGCCTCTGCCGCGGGGAGGAGCGGTCACGCGCCCATGCATCTGCCCTGCGCGCCTGCAAGGGTGATGAGGTGGGTGAGGTGCTCGCGGATCCGCATCGGTTTTCTCTCTCCCCGTCACTCGACGCACTGGAAGCGACGCACTGCGCGGTCTCGGTCTTTCTGGCTTCGTCGTCATTTGAAGATGCGGTGGTCGGCGCGGTCAATCTCGGGGGCGATGCGGATACGATCGGGGCAATTTGCGGAGCGCTGGCAGGCGCCGAGTACGGCATTGGGGGCATCCCGTCCCGGTGGCTGACCGGTCTTCACCGCGCTGATGCGCTCCTCGACCTCTCGTGGAGGCTGTTTCTGGGGGTGCTCCGCTGACGCTCACGTCGGGCGCAGCTCAACCAGTTTCAGGGCTTTTCCCCGCTCGCATTCGACGGGAGGGTTGCCGAGGACCTCCCCGACGAGGTAGTACTCACCCGGCACCGCCCCTTCGGGACTGCAGAGATCGTAGCCCTTGCATGATTCCTCGCCACACCCGTGTTCGAAGAGGATCCGTGAATTGACGATGGCCTTTTCGGCGGGAATAAGTGCCAGTATGGGAGACTCGATCACCTCCACCGCACAGGCCCCTCCCGCGTGGACCCTGCATTCATGGCGCGTGGTGTTGCGCACGCTGACGATCCGGTACCGCTTTTTTGGCTGGAGGTTGTTGCACACCCTGTTCACCTTGCAGCCTTTGCAATCGGGCAGCGCGCCCTCGTACACGAACTCCAGGTCCGGGCGGGCGAGGTGCCTCCCGATCAGCGTGACCTTTATCTTTGTTTCGCTCATTGCTAGCTACTCTTTATAGAGCATTTTTATTAAGTCTCTGGCCTTGTCCGGCGAAAGCCCCATGTCGAGGATGGTAAATCGTTCAGGGCGGATGTTTTTCGCCTCTAAAAGTGCCTGTACGGCGATTTCATCGTCGATACCCAGTTCCTTCGGAGTCACGGGAGCACCGATTTTCTGCAGCGATGCCCTGATACCCCGCCAGTCTCCGCCGTGGAGGTACATGGTGATGATGGTGCCGATGCCGCACTGTTCCCCGTGCAGCCCCTTTCCCGGGGCCAGGCGGTCGAGGGCGTGGCTGAACTTGTGCTCTCCGCCGCTCGCCGGCCGCGAGGATCCGGCGATGCTCATGGCCACCCCCGAAGAGACGAGCGCTTTGGTCACCATCCAGGCACTTTCCTCGGTATTGGGTTTGAGCAGATCGGCATTCTTTACCAGGATCTCCGCCGTCATGCGCGAGAGTGACGCCGCGTATTCGGAAAACGCCTCTCCCCGCAGGCGCTGGGAGAGTTCCCAGTCGAGGACGGCGGTGTAGTTCGAGATGATATCGGCGCACCCGGACGCGAGCAGGCGGGGCGGGGCGGAAGCGATGATGCCGGTATCGGCGATGATGGCCATGGGAGGGTGTGCCTCGAGGGACGTGCTGCCCCCCTCCATCGGGACCGAGGCGCGTGCGGAGCCGATCCCGTCATGCGAGGCGGCGGTGGGCACGCTGATGAACGGACGGTCGAGGTTGAAGGATGCGATCTTTGCGGTGTCGATCACCATCCCGCCGCCGACCCCGACGAGAAAATCAGCCTCTCCTGCGGCCTCCTCGATGCGCCGGATGGTTTCGACGGAGATGGAATCGATGACTGCCGTCTCCACCGTTCTGGATTCGGCGAGCATGTCCGCGGCTCTCCTCCCGGCAACCTCCATGGTGCGGGGTCCGGCGATCACGTACGCGGACCTCCCCAGTTTCAGGTCTTCACAGACGGCGGGCAGCTGGACAAGGGCATCGTGGCCTATGACCACGTCACGCGGCAGCTGCATCCACTTCGATTTGTCAAAAACCTGTTTTTTAAGTACTTTTATACCGTCCGCGCTCATTACTATCATAAATGATTGGGGAATTTATATCTAAATATTACATCGATCCCATCATTCAGGGCCAGCCCTATACGCTTGTCGACACCCTGACCTATGCCGCGCTCCTCATCATCGCCGTCTTTTTCGTCTACCTGTGGCTCAGGCGCACTGGAATTACGATCGACCACGACTTTGCCCTCGCCCTCATACCTTTTATGGTGCTGGGGGGACTGCTGCGCGTGGTCGAGGATACGGGCATGATACCCTCCCCCTACCATGTGCTCATGGTCACCCCGATCATATTTTTTGTGATCTTCGCCTATGCGGTTGCCTCCCTCGTCATCGCCCGGTATCTGGAGGCCCGCGGGGTTATCCTGCAGTACTCCCGGGGGTTTGCGGCGGCGGGCATCGGGGCGTGTGTGCTCGTCGGGTTCATCCTCCTGCTCTTCGGTCTCGGCATCATCCCGGTCGCGGGCTATGCCCCCACCATCGATATCGGAGTGCTGGTCATCATTCTCGCCATGGCGTTCTCGACGAGCCTCCTGGTCTGGGCGGCGCTCCGCTACCTTGCAGGGTGGGCGTATGTATCGGACATCCTCTACAAACTCCTCATATTCGGGCATTTGCTCGATGCCAGCGCCACGAGTTTCGGCATCGACCTCCATCCCGTCCCCTACGTCGAGCAGCATGTGGTGGGAGGGGCTCTTATCGAGGCAACGGGGACAGCATTTTCCATGTTCCCCCTGAAACTGGCGGTGATCATCCCGGCGATCTACGTACTTGAGCTCTACCGGAAAGAGGGCAACCCCGAACTCTGGCACCTGATCCTCCTTGCCATGATCATGGTGGGAATGGCGCCGGGCATTCGAGGTATGGTGAGAATGGTGCTGCATGTCTGAGCCGCGGCTTCTCCCTGCAGTAATCGCCTCGCTGGCCATCTTCTGCCTGTGCATCGGCATCGGTGCCCTCGCTGTCTGGCAGGATCCCGCACTGGGCGAGCAGGTGCTGGGGGTGCTCAACGAGGAGCTCTTCGCGGATATCCTCGACGACAGTCCGGCGCTTATCAGCCTGAAACTCTTCCTCAATAATCTCGGGGCATGCATCATCCTCTTTCTGGGGGGTGCATCCGCCGGACTGCTGACCGTGGTTATTCTGTGTGCCAATGGCGTGATTATCGGCGTGGTCACGGAACTGGTCCGGCAGGAGCAGGGGCTGCTCTATGTGGCGGTGGCTCTTATCCCTCATGGTATCTTTGAAATCCCCGCGTTTATCACGGCAAGCGCCCTCGGGCTCATGCTCGGCCAGGCGCTGCTCCTTGAGCTGCAGGGCGGGGGTGATGCCGCAGGAAGGGCCGGTGAATTCGGATCCGCATTCTTACGCGTGGTTGTTCCTCTATTGGCAATTGCAGCGGTTGTAGAGGCTTTTATTACGCCCGCAATCATACCATTAGTAGCTTGAGGTGTCAGTTCGATGGAGGATGAGGGCGGTTCACTTCCCGGGAAATCGGATTTCAGTGCATGGTATAACGATATTCTCTGGCGAGCGGAGATCATGGACGTGCGCTACCCGGTCAAGGGGATCTATGTATGGTATCCGCACGGGTTTGCCCTGCGAAGGCATGTCTATCAGCGTCTTCGTGACCTGCTCGATGAGGCGGATCACCAGGAGACCCTCTTTCCCCTCCTCATCCCGAAGCACGAGTTCATGAAGGAGGCGGAGCACATCAAGGGGTTCGAGGAGGAGGTCTACTGGGTCACTCACGGCGGCACCTCGGAGCTCGACGTCCCCCTCGCCCTCCGCCCCACGAGCGAGACGGCGATCTACCCCATGTACGCGCTCTGGATCCGCTCGCATGCGGATCTCCCGCTCAAACTCTACCAGGTGGTCAATACCTTCCGCTACGAGACCAAGCATACCCGCCCCCTGATCCGGCTGCGCGAGATCACCTCGTTTAAGGAGGCGCACACCGTGCACGCCACGTGGGAGGATGCCGAACGGCAGGTAGAGGAGGCGGTCGCCCTCTACCGGAGCTTCTACGAGCAGCTCTGCGTCCCGATCATCATCTCGCGGCGGCCCGACTGGGACAAGTTCCCCGGGGCGGACTATACCATCGCCGCCGACGCCGTCATGCCCGACGGGCGCACCCTGCAGATCGGCACCGTCCACCACCTCGGGGACCATTTCTCGAAGACCTTCGACATCACGTACGAGGACGCATCCGGTGAGCAGCAGTGCGCTCACCAGACCTGCTACGGCATCTCGGAGCGGTCCATCGCCGCGGTGGTGAGCGTGCACGGCGACGATCGCGGGCTGGTGCTCCCGCCGTCTGTCGCTCCCGTGCAGATCGTCATCGTCCCCATCATCGTCGGTAAACGGGAGGACGAGGTGCTGGCGCATGCGGCGGCACTCGAGCAGGAGCTCGGTGCCGCCGGGTACCGGACGAAGGTCGATTCGCGCGCGCTCCGCCCCGGGGCGAAGTACTACTACTGGGAGATGCGGGGCGTTCCCCTGCGGCTCGAGGTGGGCCCGCGCGATATTGATGCAGGCACCGTGATGGCCGTCAACCGACTGGGCGACAAATCCGCCGTGGACCGGGCGGCGATCGTCGAGGAGGTGGCGGCACAGCTGGAGCAGTTCAGGGACCGCCTGCGCGCCCGCGCCGAGGCGGAGCTGGCGCACAAGATCACCCTTGCGTCCTCGATGGAGGAGATTCCCGGGTCGGTGCGTGAGGGGGTCGCCATCGTCAACTGGTGCGGTAGCGAGGACTGTGCCGGACAGATCGAAAAAGCGACCGGTGCAGCCCTGCTGGGCAGCGAAGTCCGATCGCAGTATGTCGACCCGGACGGGGGCCCGTGCGTCGCATGCCGAAAAGCAGGCCGGCCAGCCCTCGTGGGCAGGAGCTACTGACCGCAGGACGTACAGAAATAGGCGAACTGGAAATCGTTGAGCCTGAAATTCCCGTAAATTTTCTTTTTCCCGCCACGCAGAAATACTCTGCCGCACTGGTGGCAGGTTTTCAGGCGAAGGCGGTCGGTCGTGGTCATGGGAATGTCTAACATGATCTCGAACGGTTCATCCTCCTCGCTTCCGGAATTGAGCTGCTCTTCATACCGGCTCACGAGCTGCATGATCTGCAGCGGGTTTGCGCCGAGTCTCTCCAGCCGCCTGTAGAGGAAATACTGGAATACCAGCCAGGAGAGATCCGACCTCTCGAGGAGATCGTCAAAGAGTTCGGCCTGCTCCTCGTCTCCCTCAAGTGACCGGCCACAAAGAGGGCAGCAGCCACCGACCAGTTCATCGAGGAAGACCTCCTCTTTACAGTACGGGCAGGTTGTATGGGGGGAATGGATACGCGATGTCATGATGGCTGATGTGGGTGGGGGGATTCCGGTACCTTCTCACGTTACTCCATCAAAAAGATAGCTGCAGCGAGCACGGTGGTCCATTCACCTTCATCGCCGACCACGGCGGTTTCGGTGACATTGAGCGTCTTCCGGGGAATTTTGTCGGTGATGCTGTTGTACATATCATACGCCAGTTTTTCCGCATATTTACCTGCCTGTTCTTTGCTCTGGCCAAAGGAATGGTGTTCCGCAAAGTAGCCCCATTGCGTTTCCATTTCTTCGGGGATGGCTACCCCTATTGATGTGGAAATACGCCTGTGAGGCTCGTTTGAGGAGAGCCGGGACATGACAGTGAAAATCACACTCCCTGCTTCCATCTGCCGAAGGCCCTCCTCCTTCGGGAGGATCCGGCACCTGGGTGGCAGAATCGAGCTCACCGTGACAAGATTATAGCATTCAATGGACGCATCTCTCAATGCCATTTCGAAGGAGGCGAGGCGTTCGGGATCTCTTCCCGTTCCGCAGGTAAAGAAAACTTTTTTCGGCACAAAAAATCCTGTCATCGTCACCATCTCCCGGTTGTTCGTGTGCCTCTACGTTGGATGCATCCACTAATAAATTTATATGTTGTTACACGCGTTTTAAATCGTTTTTATCCAATTCTGGCTGTTTTATTCAATTCTAGTTCAAATTTGCTCGTTTTAAACCATCTAAATTCACATTTGCCGTTTTTAACCGGTCAAAATCAAAAATTATCCTCGGAACGGAGAGGCAATGTGTGTGCTCACTCTCCCGAATCGACCTGCAGAACTGTCGTTGCCGCGATCCTGGCAGCAGTGCCGTACATCATGTGGGGGTGCAAACCCCCCCGCGCGTCCGCGCATGTCCCTGCCCGGACACCCTCGCCCCCGTGCCCGTCTGCATCTCTTCCCACGGCAGGCCACTGCTGAGGGAGAATATCCTCCGTGCGCAGGAAATTATTTTTATTCTGTGTGGCGCATATGCACTCCCATGCACCTCATTCCCGTCCTGTGCATCCTGTGCCTGTGCGTTGCGGGGGCGGCATGCACCGGGCAGCAACTGCAGGAAGTAGATCCTGCGCCTGCGGCGACCACTCCTCCTTCCCCTGATGGAGATGCGGATCCTGCCGCATCGCCGTCGCCTGCGTGGGTTGCGGATGGCGTGATTTCTGACGGAGAGTATGCACACAGCCTGCTGGTGAGCCCGGGCTATATGGTGCACTGGAATACTGATGCGGATCTGCTCACCATGGGGCTGGAGGCGCAGGCGGAGGGCTGGGTGGCGGTCGGGTTCGAGCCCACCACCCGGATGAACGAGGCCGACATCGTGCAGGGATGGGTTGAGGACGGCGAGGCGACCGTTCAGGACCAGTTTTCCCTCGGGCCGACGGGCCCGCATCCCCCCGACACCGACCTCGGGGGCACCGATGATCTCCTGGAGCGTGTCGGGAGCGAGCAGAATGGCACCACGGTCATCGAATTTTCCCGGCGGCTCGACACCGGCGATGCGCCGTACGACAAAGTCTTCACTCCCGGCCAGACCGTCAGTATCATCTGGGCCCTCTCTTCCAGTGACGATCCGACGCCGATGCACGATGCAGGCTGGGGAAGTGCGGAGATCACACTCGCTGCGGCGTGATCCCCTTCCGGGTGGTGCATCCGTGGAGATTCGGGTCATCAAAAAAGGGAAGATATGGCGTCACGCTGATTTCTCTGCCGCAGGAGGGGTGTAGACCCGGGCCTGCAGCTCCTTATCAAGCATGTAGAGCATCCCGCTTCCGCCGCCTTCCTCGATCATCCTGAGTTTGTCTAAAATCTCCGTGGCGTTTTCCTCCTCCTCAACCTGTTCGTCGACGAACCACTGCAGCATATTGTAGGTGGCGTGGTCCTTTTCCTCGATGGCGAGGTCGACGAGGTCGTTGATCTTTGAGGTCACGAGCTGCTCATGCTCGAGCTGGTGTTCAAAGCCTTTGCGCGGGGATTCCCAGTCGCTCTGCGGGGCATGCACCTGCTGGAGGATGACGCGGCCGCCGCGTGCGATGACATAGTCAAGGAATTTCAGTGCATGGGCCTGTTCTTCCTGGAACTGCACCCGCTCCCAGTTGGCAAAGCCGCGCAGGCCGATGGATTCGTACCAGGCACTCATGGAGAGATAGAGGTACGCGGAGTAGAGCTCCCACTTGATCTGCTCATTGATTGCTTCTTCGATCCTCTGATGCAACATGGATATCATTCCATTGGACTATCTCCCTGTGGGAGAGAAGCATAATAAAAGTATTCTGGATAGATCCCCTGCCTAGAGAAACATGCTCCTGATATCCCAGCCACCGGTGGGATACACCCATTCTGTCGCCTTGAATACCTCGACCGGGAGATGTGCATTCATCGCCAGGGCGAAGAGATTGATCTGCTCCTCGGCACCATACCCGAGCATGTGGGCACCCAGCAGAAAGCCGTCCTCGTCGACCAGGATTTTATAGCCCGAGGTGGAGAGGCCGACACGCCGTGACGCGTACCACGACGAGGTATCCTCGAAGTGGCGGACATAGCGAAGATTCTGTGACTGCGCCTCCTCCTCGGTCATGCCGACCATGGCCAGAGGAGGGTAGGTGAACACGACGCCCGGGAAGAGCGAGTAGTCCGGTCTTGTCGATGTGCCATTGAGGAGGTTGCGGACCACGGTCTCGCCGTCCGCGGTCGCCACCGGGGTGAGCTGCGGACCGGAGGAGTTGGCGTCGCCCGCCACATATACGTCGGGATTGGTGGTGCTCTGGAGGTATTCGTTGACTTCGATGCGTCCGCGGCTCACCGTGATGCCGGCAGCCTCCACATCGAGGCCTTCGACGGAGGAGACCCTCCCCGCGCCGTGGAGCACCATATCTGTGACATACTCTTCTGCTCCTTCCTCACCCCCGATCACCGCCAGTTCATCGCCTGCTTTGCGGATCTCCTTCACCGGCGTGTTCATGACAATCCTGATACCTGCTTTGCGGGACGCTTCCGCTAGCATCTCGACCAGGTCGTCGTCAAAGGGCCGGAGAAGGCGATCGCTCCGGTTGAGAATGGTCACCTCAACGCCTGCGCGAGCGGCGATATGGGCAAATTCAAATGAGACGAATCCTCCTCCCACGCATACCATCCGTGACGGGAGCGCCTCTGCAGAGAGGAACTGTTCGCTGGTGGTCAGGTACTCTTCGCCGGGGATGTCCAGTGGTCGTGGATGTGCTCCGGACGCGATGACAATCTTCGTTCCCCTCACCTCTTCCTCGCCGATACGGAGGGTGGTCGGGCCGGTAAACCTTGCATGCCCCCGGAAAATCCGTATACCTGCCTCATTCATCGCCTGTTCTATCTGCTCCGGCCTCGGTTCGGTAAAGGTGCGTTTAAACGCGATAAGATCGCTCCAGTCGATGGCCGGGACATCTGCAATCCCCTGTCCTTCCAGCCCTTGTGCCCGGGCGACGATTTCAGCGGCCCCGGCGAGCACCTTCTTTGCATCGCATCCCCGCAGGGGGCAGGTCCCGCCGATGGGACGTTCGTCTGCGACGGCTACCGACCGCCCTGCATCGGCACACTCAAAGGCCACCGTTCTCCCTGCAGCCCCGGTGCCGATGATCACGACATCAAATTCCGTGGTCATGGTCTTCTCCCTGAATTCCTGTCGCTACCCCCGCGTGTCCAGCAGTGCCGCGATAGCCTCTTTTCGCTCCTCATCGCTCTGCTTCCCATTGCCGAATTCCTCATCGAAGGTGGGTGCAGTGGTCCGGTAGAAGGTGCCGAGGGCGATTGCCGCGTCACTGGAGTAGTCCCATTCCCGCATCTTCGTGCATGCGGCATCGAAGTCTCCCGGGTCGTGATCCTCCATTTCATAGGCCCGGGCATTGTATGGTTTGGTCATGTTGTAGTATGTCGCACAGATCTGGAGCACGTCGACAAAGGAGAAGCCGCGGTGATCGATTGCCTCCCGGAGCGTTGCGCGGAGGTGATCGAGCTTGCGGGTGTAGGTGCGGGCGATGTATGTCGCCCCGCTCACCAGCGCCAGTTCCAGCGGGTTGAAGGGCTTCTCAAGGGTACCCCCGGGGGTCGACCGCCCGTGGAAATTCAGTGGTGAAGTGGGGGTGTACTGCCCGGTGGTCAGCCCGTACACCCTGTTGTCGTGTACGATCAGGGTGATATCCATGTTGCGCTTTGCGGCGAAGATCAAGTGGGTGAGCCCTTCGGCATAGGCATCGCCGTCGCCTGCGCAACAGATGACGGAAAGATCCGGATTGGCGAGCTTGATCCCGGTGGCAACGGGGATGGTCCTCCCGTGGATGGCGTAGAAACTGTTGATATTCAGGTAATCCGCCATTTTTCCGTGACAGCCGATCCCGGTGACCAGCACCACCTCGTCCAGTGACCTGCCCTCCTCCTCCATTTCGGCGAGCACGTCCTTGAGCATGTGCTGGATGGCGAAGTTGCCGCACCCCGGGCACCAGGTGTTCTTGGCTTCCGTGATAAGCCGGCGGCTCATTCGATCACCTCCTCCACCTCTTCGCGCAAGTCTTCGAGGCTGAACGGACGCCCATCGTAGCGGAGGATGGCGTCATCGACGCAGCACCCGAACCCTTCCACCAGGCGGGTCAGCTGGCCGGTCAGGTTGGTCTCCACCGCAACGAGGGTGGTGACATTCTCGAGGGCCTCATTGAACGCCTGCACCGGAAACGGGGAGAGGACAAGCGGCTGGATCACCCGCAACCCTGCTTCTTCGGCGATCTCGGTGCAGACGCCGATGTTCGATCCCCAGCAGAGCAGTGCCGTTTCTGCGGACCCATCCCCGGCGATGGCCACCGGTGAGAGACCTTCGATCGCTTCGAGCATGGACTCCTCTTTTCGCATACGTTTTTCGTTCAGCCAGGCGACGAGTTCGGCGTCTTCGGTGGTGGTGCCGTGCTCGTCGTGATGGTAACTGTTCACCTTGATCACCTCACCCGCAAGGGGGACGGCGGCGAGGGGCGAGACCCCTGTTTCGGTGTCCGCATACCGGTGATAGGGGGACTCCCCCTCCCATCGGGGTTCCTTCTCCCGTCCCACCGGTGCGGGAATATCCCGGTCAAATGAGTAGATCCCCTCGGCGAGGGTCTTGTCCACCAGGATAAAGGAGGGCGCCTGGTACTTCCAGGAGAGGTTGAGCGCCCGCGCCGACCATTCATAGGCCTGCTCGGCATTCCCCGGGGAGATGACAAACCGCGGGAACTCCCCCTGGCCTGCATTGAGGATGAAGTGCAGATCGCCCTGGGCGGTATAGGTGGGGGTGCCCGTGCTGGGTCCTCCCCGCTGTCCCATCACGATTGCAATCGGCTCCTCGGTCATCCCCGCCATGGAGAGCCCCTCCGACATCAGGCAGAATCCGCCGCCGGAGGTTCCCACAGCCGTTCGTGCCCCGGCGTAGGCGCATCCCAGGGCCATGAGCATCACGGCGATCTCGTTTTCGGGGTGTATCACCTTGATCGCGAAGTCCTCTGCAGCTTCGGCAAGGAAATGGAGTATCCCCGAGGAGGGCGTCATCGGGTAGGCCACATAGGCATCGAGCCCGGCATCGAGCAGCCCGAGGCCGATTGCCTCGTTCCCCGAAAGAATCGGATGCGCAGGGCCTTCCTGGGGCGGGATGGGGGTTCGCTCTTCCACCGCATCGTACCCGCGGCGCGCGATGCGCAGGTTCGTCTCGATCTTTTTCGGGATCTCGAGGGTGAGCACCTCTTCCATGGTATTCCAGGGAATGCCTGCCGCCCTGCCGAATGCCCCGATGAGGCAGGTATTTACCATGACAGAACTCCCTCCCTCCTCCTCGACGATGTCGTCGATGGGAATTCCCATGCCCTCGGCCTCCACTTTGCTGGCGTTGAACAGCACCGCCGTCTCCTCCCCACACCGCCATCGATGGGTGTCGACGGTGTTCTGGTCGAGCGCAAGGAGAAAATCGATCGCGTTGCGGTGGGTGCCTACCCTGTGTGTGGATGATCTGACAATGGCAAAATTATGTCCGCCCCTAATCAGGGACGGGTAATCGTAGTACATGTACTGGAAATAGCCCCGGTGGGAGAGGATCCTGGCGATCACGGATCCCGCTTTGTTGATGCCCTCTCCTGCCTTCCCCCCGATCAATATCGAATAATCGTTCATTGGATACCGCTTCCTGACACTCCGTTCATTCTGACGATACTATAAAAGTGTATCGAACGCAGCGGCGGCAGGAGCGGGCGCATTTCGTGGTGTGGAGGCAGAAAAAATAGGGTGCCGGAGGGTTTCTGTACTTCAGGGCCCCTGCACCACCGGCGTGGCGGTCTCGTCGAAGGGGTTGGTCCGCATTGCCAGCGAGAAGAGGTAGGGATAGTTACGCTTCATGTACGCCATGTACTCGAGCCACTGGTGGACGAGGAGGCCGTAGACGCGGTTGACGTCGCCGGCGAGGTGTTCGAGATCGCTCGCCGGCAGCTGTGCGAGGTCGGTGCGGCGTTCGAGCTCCTCGGTGAGGTGGAAGGTCGCCCTCAGCACTTCGGTGAATGATTCGTGCTCGAGCATGACGGGGTTTTCCAGCATCCGCAGGAGGAAGTCCCTCTTCTTTTTCAGAAAGTCCCGGAGCTTGACAAGATCGATTGCCTGGATATCAACGGTGTAATGGTAGTTCCTGAGTTTCGCATCCACCTCTGCGAATTCGGCGGCATCCCAGTCATTGTTCACCACGAGGTCGCCTTTGATCGCATCGATGCCCGGGTCGTTGTCGGAGAAGCGGGTGAGCAGCGTGGTTCCCACCTCCGAGAAGAAGGTGCCGATAACCACACTCAGTTTCTCCAGTTTCTCCCGGCGTGCGCGGACGGAGAGCAGCGAGTTGAGCACGATGGTGACCAGGAGGACGTTGATGGGGAGGAATCCGAGTGAGTTGAAGATGTAGTTTATGGTGACCACAGGGTTCTGGAGCACCGCCAGCTTCACCGAATAGACCGCGATCGAGATGAGAACGAGAAGGATGCCCAATTTGATCTCCCATTTGATGGGTTTTTGCGCCATGATAAGCAGTGATCACATGGGATGTATAAATATGCAGTCATTCTCTTCAGGGCCGTGGCCAGGATGCCAGGGCAGGGGATTGCGTGCCCGCACATGGCCTGCAGTGGCCGTCCGCAGGACACAACCCTCATATAGGTTGCATTCAGATTTCTGGCTATGCAGTACAAACTCCTTGGACTGGTTCTCATCGCCGCAGTGATCATCGTTTTTTCCTGCGCATGCACGGAAGAGGCGACGGAGGTGCAGACCCCTGTCCCCACCACGGCAACCCCCCAGCCGACCACGGCAGCACCCACCCCTACGGAAGTCTCCCTTGAGCCCGGACCCACGGAAGCGCCCCCTTCAGCGAAATCGGTCACCGTGGATGTATCTCGCGATCCCATCGACCGGACCATCACCGTTGTCTTCCGCGGGGGGAAGGGACAGTATGCGGTACAGAACATCGATGTGCGGTTCACGCTCTCCACCGGTGAGGTTATCGAGGAGCAGCTCGGCTCCCGCGTGAACGACGAGGTGCAAGTGGTCGGATCCACAGGTACCGACCGTGTCGAGGTGACCGTCCTCTACAACGACGGGACATCCTATAAGATCCTCGACAACACCTACGAGTTCAAATCGCGCTGAAACTGAACACCGGGATTCCCGACCCCCTTTTTTTGCGGGTGCCGGGTATCGGTATCTGCGACCTCCCCCGTTGGACGCGGATTGCCGATCATCTGTCGCATGAGCACCCGCGGATCCGGTGCATCCGCTGAAATCGGCGCCGGCAGGAGGCCCTCGTCCTTTCTCCGGCACGAGAGATGGGAAAACACCTTTTTTCAGGACTGGATTTCCGCCATGACCTCATGCCGCATCCTGCGTGCTCGATTCCCCTCGAAGAGGCGAGGCTGCCGGCGTTGCCCGGACTGTTCCATTTCATCTTTCACAATGACCGGCAGCAGTCGACGGCTCTTTGCGGTCTGCAAACGCGCCGCACGCGAGCAGCGAGAGGAACGGAAGCACGAGTATCCAGTAATGCAGGTACTGGCGTATAAAGATGGTCAGGAAGAATACCGCGGAGAAGAGGGCGATGGCCTGTTCCTGTCTCGTTTTGAGCCCGCGTTGAGCGATGTTCGCCACGGCGAACACCCCCACGGGCAGCACGAACATCACGGAGAGCAGCAGGTTTGCGGCAAAGGAGAGCAGGTTGGTCGGCTGGTAGGCGGGGAGATCGGCAACGCCGCCGGAGAGGTAGAGGGGGGCGATGCCGAAGGTCCAGAGGAGCGCTGCCTCGAGCGCTTCGGGCCCGTAGATCGCAAAGAGGAGGAGGAAGGGGATGGCGGCCATTGCGGCGAATGTGGCAAAAAAAGGCCATACTGCTTTGGCGTCCCGCTTTCCCATAAGGTAGATGAGCGGGATCACCCCCAGCACCGCGTACTGCTTGAATCCCATGGCGAGCCCGGCAAGCAGGCCTGCAGCGGCCCCTTGGCCGTCCCGTGCGGCAATGTACGCGCCCAGAAGAAAGAAGACGCAGAACTGTTCACTGAACAGGAAATATCCTTCCACAAAGACCGCAGCGACCAGGTAGATCAGCCCCGCGGTCACGCCGGAGATCCACCCGTACACCTCCCTGCCGATGAAAAAGAGGAGGGTGGCCGCACCAATGTTCAGGCCGGTCATCAGGGGGACATCGAGCGTCCCCGCCGGGGCGAGCGCATCCATGGCCGCCACCGTGAAAAAGAGCAGTGGAGGCTTCGGGTCACTATAGGCGATGTAGGGGGTGAGTCCCGCGAGGATCGCCTCTGCCATGGCATGGAACCGCTGGGCATCGTAGCTGATCCATTCGCACCCCGTGCCCCCGAGGAGGGCCATGGTCATGCCGATACACCCTGCAACCAGGGTGTAGCACCCGATCACGACGGCCGGGTGACGCAGCGTATCCCTGTTCAGGGCGATCGGGCGGCCTTCCACCGCAGGAGCACCCCCTCGTCCAGTGGTTCGGCCGAAACCAGGGAGAGGCGGGAGAAATCCTCCTCTGCGACGAACCCTGCGCCGTCCGCCGGCGTGGGGGCGTCGGCACCTCCGATGACCATGTTGCCCACGAAGGTGCAGAATTCGTCCACGAGATCTTCGGCGAAGAGGGAGCCGATCAGGGTCCCCCCCCCCTCGACCATCACGCTGCGGATGCCCTTTGCATGGAGGCGCTCCATGAGCGCTACGAGATCGACCTCTCCATTCCCGGTCAGGATGATATCGGCGACGAACTCCAGTTCGTTCACCTTTTCCTCCGGCGCCCTCGACGACACGGCGATAATCCGCTTTCCCCGCCCTTTGTGGAGGATCTCGGCATTGGGGGGGATGCGGGCGGCACTGTCGACCACGATCCGGACGGGATTTTCTTCCTCTCCTCTGGCCCGCCGCTTTTCCCTGAGTTCATCTGATTTGACGGTCAGTGACGGGTTGTCCGCGAGCACGGTGCCGATCCCCACCATGATGGCATCGCTCTCGGCCTTGATCCGGTCGACCCGCAGAAAATCATTCTTTCCGGAAATTTTGACCTGTCGCCGCTCTTTGGTGGAGAGCTTTCCATCGGCACTCATGGCGCAGTTCACGAGGACAAACGGCCGCATAGAATACAACTGGGCCCCCTGCGTTCATCAATGTTGTGAGATCCGGCCGCAGTGGATTGTGCGTGTGTCCGTGGGAGGGTGCGGTGACCTTCATGTACGGGACCCGGGGGGGAGCCTCCCGGGTATTCGGAGAATAATGTGCGGTGATGAATATCACAGGTGTCGGACGCCGGACAGACAGATCGCATCCCGGGAATCCTGTGGTTCGTTGAAACAGGGGAGATTTCGCTGCAAAACCAAAATGCTTTATATAATTGACGGAACACTGTTAATCAATATATATGCCTTCTGAGGGGTTCTTCTCCTTTCACGGAGACGAAGGGGGTCTGAGTGAACAGGATTTCACCCGCATATGGGTGATCGCCTCGTTTGTGCTCATCTCTGTTCTGGTTACCATATATGCATTTTCCGTGCCCCCCAGTGATATCTACGCTCCCATGATGTTTCTTTTTCCCCAGCTCTACTATATCCCTATCGTCCTCGTTTCTATCTGGTACCCGCGGTACGGGCTCCAGTGCACGGTCCTGCTGGTAGCGGCGTTCCTGGCGATTACCGCCTACTACACCCATCTTGGGTCTGCGTTCGATCCCTTCATCTCGGGAGTCAACGCAGCCATGTACCTCTGGGTCGTGGCGGCCACCACCCTTATGGCCAGAGAAGGCGGGCTGCTCAACATCAAGTACTGGAACCTCTTTCGCAATGCCGACGCGGGCATGTTCGTCTGCGACCTGAAAAGCGGGGAAATCCTTGACGTAAATCCCAAACTTGCCGGAATGCTGGAATATTCTGTGGAGGATCTCAAAGGAATGCATGCCCAGAACCTCTGGGAGAAGGGCGAGGAAGGGTTCGCACTTCTCGGGGAGTGCCGGGATGGCGTTCTGGTTGCTGAGCGAAAGACGAGGTTTGTTTCGAAATCCGGCACCGTGGTAACGACCCAGATCACCTGTAAAAAGAACGCCGAGGAACCCGTCATCGAATGCACGGTCATCGATATCAGCGACCAGGAGAAGGAGATGGCAACGCTGGAAGCATCGAAGGACCGCCTGCAGAACCTTGTCAATTCCTCCCAGGATCTCATTTTCATGCAGGATCCGGAGGGGCGCTTCGTGCAGTTCCACTGGGCAAAGGCGGAGGAGTTTGCTCTTGATGCGTCGACCATGATCGGCAAGACCGCCTTCGACCTCTTCCCTGCCGCCGTGGCAGAAGAGCTGGCATTGTACGCCGGTGGTGTGATGCAGGGCGGCAGTACCGTGACGACCACCTTCAAGGCGACATTAGGGGGGACGGATCATCTTTTTTCCCTCATCCTGGGGCCGGTGTACGATGCGGACGGTAGCACACTCGGGGTCGTCGGCACCATGCGCGACGTCACCGGCATGACCCTTGAGGAGAGAAACCTCATCCAGATGGAGCGGGAACTGGACCGGTGGCGCAATTTCATCAACACCGCCGCGCACGAGCTCCGGACCCCGCTCCAGCCCATCCTGGGATACCTGCACATGATCCTCGAGGACCCGTCGAGTTTTGCCCTTGACAGCGAAACCACCAAACTGCTCAATCTCTGCCTGGAAAATGTGGAGCGGGAGCGGCGGGTCGTTGACCGCATGCTCGAGCTGGGGATCATGGATTCCTGCAAGGTGCACCTGCACCTCTCCGAGATCGATCTCCGGCAGCTCATCGTTACCGTGATCCGTATCGGTGGCTACGACACAAAGGCCGAGATCCACCTGCCTCTCCCTCCTGACGTGAGCATAACCGGTGACCGGGACCGCCTCTTCCACGTGATGGATGGGCTCATCGCCAACGCCATCCAGTACAACAGGGATCCGAAGAAGGTCTGGATCACCTATGAGGAGAACGGGGAGAACCACTATATACGGGTGCGCGACAACGGTATCGGTATCGCCACCGGGGCGCTCAGGTCGATCTTCGAGCCCTTTTACCTTGCCGACATGGATAACCTGAGCCGGCAGTATGGACGCATGGGGCTCGGCCTTTCCATCGCCCAGCGGTATATGGAGATGCATGGAGGCAGGATCACCGTATCCAGCGAAGTGGGTGTCGGGTCGGTGTTTACCATCCGCATCCCCAAGGAGGTGCCGCATGAAGCCTAGGATCCTGCTGATCGACGACGATATACCCACTCTCGAGGTCATGAAGTACGTGCTGCCCAGGCTGGGGTGGGATCCGATCGTGGTCAGCAGCGGTCAGGAAGCGCTCGAAGTGCTCGAGCATGAGCGGCCTGTGGTCATCCTTCTTGACATCATGATGTCGCCGATGAACGGCTGGGAGTTCCTCGACTGCATGAAGGGCAAACGGGACCTGGAGGGCATCCCGGTCATCCTCTTCACCGCCAAGCACATCTGGCCCGAAGAGTACCACCGGTATGCCGACCGCGTGGAGTGCGTGCTGGAAAAGCCGGTCCTCCCCGCGGAGCTGAAAAAGGCGCTGGAAAAATATAGCCGGGTAGCCGAAGCGAATGCCAATGCCTGATAGGTCGTCCCTTTTTCTCTCGCTCTTTTGCTCACTGGTCCACGCGCTCCCTGCATCCGGGATACTGCTATATAGGGCGGCATCCCACCACGCCCTGGTGCGGCCATGGTGAGATGGGGCATTATCGCAGCAGTGGCGGTGGCGGTCGTGGTGCTGGCGGCATTCGCCTCCACCTCGCTGATCCTGACGGAAGAGCCACCGGATCTGATCTCGCAGATCGCCCTTCCCGCCGGGTTCGCCATCGACTACTATGCAGAGGATGTGCCCGGTGCCCGCTCGATGGCGCTCGGGGATGACGGCACGCTCTTTGTGGGCACCCGAGGCGAGGGGAATGTCTACGCCCTTCCCGACCGGAACAGCGATGCGAAAGCGGATCGCGTGATCACCATCGCCGACGGCCTGTTCCAGCCCAATGGGGTGGCGTTCCGGAACGGTTCGCTGTATGTCGCCGAGGTCGACCGGGTGATCCGGTTCGAGGGGATCGAGGCGCACCTCGACGATCCGCCCGAGCCGGTGGTGGTCAGCGATGGGTTCCCCGATGAGGCGACCCACGGGTGGAAGTTCATCGCCTTCGGGCCGGACGGGGAGCTCTACGTGCCGGTGGGGGCGCCCTGCAATATCTGCGAACCGCCCGGCCCGTTCTTCTCCCGCATCATGCGGATGCACCCTGACGGCAGCAACCTCTCGGTCTACGCCGAGGGGGTGCGCAACACCGTGGGCTTCGACTGGCACCCCGAGACCGGGGTGCTGTGGTTCACCGACAACGGCCGGGACTGGCTGGGGGAGAACGTGCCCCCGGACGAGCTCAACCGCGCGCCTGAACCGGGGATGCACTTTGGCTATCCCTACTGCCACGGGACCAACATCTCCGACCCCGAATTCGGGGGTCGGCGATCCTGCGAGGAGTTTACCCCGCCGGCCCAGGAGCTGGGACCCCACGTGGCTGCGCTGGGGATGCGCTTCTACACGGGATCGATGTTTCCGGAGGAGTATGCGAACCAGATCTTCATCGCCGAGCATGGCTCATGGAACCGGGCGGTGCCTATCGGCTACCGGGTGACCCTCGTGCGGCTCGAGGACAGCCAGCCGGTCTCCTACGAGGTCTTTGCGGAAGGGTGGCTGCAGGGGTCATCCGCCTGGGGCCGGCCGGTGGACGTCCATGTGATGCCCGACGGGGCGCTCCTGGTCTCCGACGACCATGCAGGGTCGATCTACCGGATCTCGTACGCGGGTGAATGGTAATCAAGGTAAGTTACCTTGATCAAGATATCAGCCAATACTTTTTATTGACTTTCCCACCAGTATTCTGCAATACTCAATCAGGTATACAGATGACGGGAGCGGATACCGGAGGGAGGCCGTTGCCCTGAACGTGTGCCGGATTGACACTACAGGTGGGCATGTGTCACAAAATTGCAGGATTATTCTCGCCGGTCTTCTCCTTGTATTGGTCGCCGCCCCGGGGGCACTGGCGGGCACCACCGAGGTGACCCTCACCCGGCTGGCATTCGACGGGGAGACCGTCCTCGAGCAGAGAACGGTCGACTATGCCTGGATGGAGGCCAAACTCCCCGTCATGGGAGACGGGGTGACCCACTACTACCACCAGGGCCCGGTGTTCGTGGACGATCCCGACCCTGCGGTGGAAGAGCAGCTGCGCTGGAACCCCGAAGAGGACCAGAACGTCCTCGAGAAGGACTACGGCGCGGTGAAGGGAACGAACGCAAAAGACCTCTGCGATCTCGTCGGCGGCATGGACGAGGGCGACGAGGTGAAGTTCATCGCCGCCGACGGCTGGTCCAAGTGGTTCGCCTACCAGAACGTCTACGAGTACTCGTCCCGGGAGGGCCCGATTGTGCTCACCTGGTGGCGCCCCGACCAGGGCTACGTCTCCGAGGGCTACGCGATGGGGATGCGAATGGTCTGGTTCGCCGACGACTCAACCAATCCCTTCGGCGTCCACGCTTTTGGGGTCTGGGACTGGCATGAAGCCGCCGATGAGGAGTACTGGTACTACTACTACGGCTCCCCCAGCGAAGCCTATCCCACCACCACCGGGCTCTCGGGAATGTATATCTCCGAGATCATCATCTACAGCGATGATGCGCCTACGGGGAGCATCGCCGTCTCCTCCTCGCCCGGTGGGGCCCGCGTGCTTATCGACGGCGACGATTCCGGCTCTACCACCAACTGCACCGTCCCCGATCTGGAGACGGGGATGTACTCGGTCTCGGTGGAGAAGGAGGGATACGAGATCCCGGAGGAGAGGAATGTCGAAGTGGAGCTCAATGTGGCTTTCGAGGTCCATTTCGATCTTGTACCTCTCAAAGGAAGCCTCACCGTCGCCTCCGAGCCCACCGGCGCTGCAATCTCTCTCGACGGCGTGGATACGGGCATGGAGACCGAGGCTACTCTGGAGGATATCCCGGCCGGAGAGCACACCATTGTCCTGCACAAGGAAGGATACGAGGACGCCCGGGAATCGGTGATGGTGGTGGGGGAGCAGGACACGGAAGTCTTTATCGAGCTCATCCCCGTGGCCGGGGATGCGGGAGATGCCGGGGGCGGTGATGGCGGGAGCAGTTCGGGATTCACCGGCAAATCACTCTCCCAATCACTGAGCGCAAGCCTGAACGGAACCATTTCCGTCGTCAGGAGTGCCGAAGATGCCGTGATTATGGAGGAGGGGGACGCTGCCGCATACACCCTTCCGGTATCGATCCACGCCGGTACCACGCCCGCGCTGGGACGGCTGTACCTTTATGCCACGGAGGGGAAAGGCTCCTCGGGAAAGGGCCTCAAACCCTCCTTTTCCGTTTGCTTCAACGGCAAAGAGGTCCACCCCGTTCGATCGTACTCTGATATCATGGGCAGCATGTATACCGGCAGCATCGCATCCACATCCTGCTACGATGTCACCTCGATGCTCGCAGAATCGGGTGATTACACCGTGGATGTGGTCTGCACGGGCCCGGAAGGTATCGAATGCCTCGTCTACGGCGCGGCGCTGGTGGGTGTTTTCGAGGGTGCATCGCAGCCGTCCATCACCTACTGGATCGATGAGGGTTGCGACGTGATCCTCTCCGATCCCGCTGAAGGCACCATGCCGGAGGAATGCATCTCCACCGCGCCCTTCACGGGTGTTATCGTCCCCTCGGCTATCGCCAACGCCACGCTCACCGTCGTCAGCACGGGCCCGGGCTATGAGGAGGATGATTCACATACGTTTGCCATGAACGGCTGGGAATGGGCAAACCCCCTCGCCGGTTCGGGGGAGGGCATCGGCATCTTCGCGCGGGATGTCAAACCGCACCTTCTCCCGTCCGGCAATGCGGCATTCGTGCAGAGCACCGATCCTTCGGGGGCGCTCCTCGAACACCGGGCGGCAATCCTTGTGGCGGAGCATGCATCCGGTCCGGACACAACCGTGGAGGGCAATTCCGGCATCGCGCCTGCGGCAACACCTCCGGCCGCCGGGAGCACCGGATCGCCGGAAGGGGCCGGATCTGTCTACGCGCTTGCGGATGCGCGGTGTGCGATGAACTCTACGCATCTTCGTCTATGCGCGGGGAACATCACCCTGTTCATTCCCCGGGATGCCCGGATTGTCGATGCGAGAGGACACGCGGTGGAGCAGTGCACGATAGAGCATTCCGCTCCGGGACGCGACGGCTCATACCTCTTGTTTGCGATCGGACCCAACGACGCAGGTTCCGACACTCCCATGATTCTGGCCGCATCCCCGCCAGATGGATCAGGCGCTCCTTCGGGACGCCCTCCCCTCGCATTTGCCGCTCACAACGCGTCCACTGGCGAGTGGGACCTGCTCCCCACCTTCACCGATCCAGAATCTGGCTTGCTGTATTGCCGGATTTCAGGATTCGGGAATTTTTCTCTTCGCGCGCAGGTGCCGCCGGAGAGTGTGGCACCTGATTCCCCCACGCTCATCCAGTCGTTCGTTGCCTTCTTGAAAGGTATCCTGCAGCTGCTGTTCGGCGAAACCCACGCCGCCGATCCGCAGGCGGCACCCCCGTTCCATCTTCCAGTGGAGGGGAGCGTCTGCACCCTGTCGCAGATCGCCCCGGACCGTGTGGAGGGCGCCCCTGCGGCGCCTGAAGGCCCCTTCGATCTCACCATCCGGTCGGTTCCCGCCGGCGCCCTGATCGAGCTCAACGGCACCTATACGGGCCGGACGACACCCTCCACCTTCGCGTCGTTCCCCGAAGGATCGCATGATCTCAGGCTTGTGCTCGACGGGTTCACCACCTTTGAGCAGCAATTCCAGCTCACCGGCGACCTTGTGCTGTGCACGGAACTGTATCCTTCCGGGCGCGCAGCGCTGGAGAAACTGAAATTCGGGACGCCGGGCGATTGGCCGGATCTGATCGAGACCGGCGGGGTCTCTGTCGTCTCCGAACCTGCGCGCGCCGCCATCTACATCGATGGACGGGACAGCGGGTTCGTGACCCCCCATGTGGTGGCGGGACTGCGGGAAGGGGTCCATACCATCAGGGTGAAAAAGGAGGGGACATCCTTTGCATCTGATTCCATGGCCGTCTGGGTGTATCCCGGGTGCCTCTCTGCGTGCTCGCTCAATGCCGCCGAATTGAGGCTGGAAAAGGATATCACCGTGGTTTCGGATGATTTCGAGGGAGATCCCTTTACGGTCGACGGGGCCTACCGGCAGTACACCATCCCGAAAGCCCATACCATTACCAGCAGCTCCCCCGTAGTGAATGTCCTGGACGGGGACCGGTTCCTTTCGTTCAGTTGCCTCGGGGTCCGTGACGGGTCCGAGATCCGGGTCAAAGGCGGCGAAACGCAGTTCGCCGGGGTGATGGTGGAGTCGAATCCGGCGGGCGCCGAGATATTCATCGACGGGTTCAGGACAGGGATCTGCACGCCCTCCCTCATCGATAATGTCTCCGAGGGCTACCATCACATTGCGGTTTCCCGGCCAGGCTTCCTCCCTGCGGGAAAGAAGATCCACGTGATCGACGATCGTTTGAGGGATTGCGACGCAAACGTCCGCTTTTCCCTTACGCCCTATCCCTATGGCTCCCTGAATATCACCAGCAGCCCGCCGGGTGCGAAAATCTACCTCTATGACCGGTACACGGGGCTGACCACGCCTCATACGTTCACCTATATGGGGATCGGGAGGTACAGGGTCAGGGTTCTGGGCGACGTTGCGAGTGCCGAGCGCGACGATGTGGTGGTGCATCCCTATGCGGTCCGTCACTGTCATTTCGACCTTGCTGCCGGCCGACGGGACCGTTTTCCGCGCCCTGTGTAAGGGAAAGATATGTACAATTGAAAAAAGGAAACTATTTTTCCTCGTGCTCCGACTGATGGTTACCACCGCCCCGTCATCTCCCGGTACGGGGCGTGTGGTTCTGCTGACGATTTGATCTGGTGTGCGCGATGATGTCCGCTCTGTTAAAAGTATGCTGCCTGTTCCTGATCCTCGCTGCGTTTGCATCGTCCCCTGCGATGGGGGCCACCGGTGAAGTGCGCGTGGTGAAATACGCGTCGGATGCGTCAACGATTCTGGCCGAGACCACGGTCGATGTTGCCTGGATGGAAGCGAACCTCCCCGTGCTGGGCGACGGGGCGACCCACTACTACTTCCAGGGTCCGGTCTTTGAGGACGCGTGGGACGATCTGCACCCGGGCGAGCCCTACGATCCATGGAACCCGGATGAGGATGTCAATTGCGTGCCCAACAAGGATCTCGGTGCGGTGAAAGGCACGAATGTCGCCGATCTCTGCACGCTCGTGGGCGGGATGGACGAGGGGGACATTGTCGTCATACGCTCCGAGGATGGGTTCTCCAAGCGCTTTCCCTATGAAAACGTCTACGATCCCGATCCCCGGCAGGGCCCGATGGGGCTGACCTGGTACACCACCGGATCGGAGGAGAGCGGGCAGTACAGCGGCTATGCCCCCGATGAGTACCTGACCGGCATGCGGCTCGTGATGTTTGCAGACGGTTCCACCAACCCCTATGGGGCGCACGTGTTCGGCGTGTGGGACATGCACGAGTGCGTTGCAGAGGAGTACTGGCATTACTACTACCAGAGCCAGACCGACCGCTACCCCTCGACAGGCGGCTTTACGGTCAAATATGTGAGCGAGGTCGCCATCATCGAGGGGGAGGCGGCTGATGAGGCATCGTCGCCGGCCTCGCCCGGGCCGGGTGTCGTGGCCGTTATCGTTGCGGCCGGTGCGGGAACCTGGCTTGCATGGGCCCGGCGGGACTAACCGCCCCCCTCGTTTCCGCGGACGGCAATCCGCCCGAAGTTAATGAACTATCATGTCCTTACAGGGAATTAACAATATTTATCATATGCGCAGAAGCACCACACATCGAACGGGTATCCGGGAATGGTGCCTGCAACTATCATCGTTGAGGTATGTCAATGCGTATTACAATTATCAAATGTACCTTTTTTCTTCTCCTTCTTTCCTGTTGTGCGGTCGCGGTGCAGGCCGCCCCCACAAGCGACGTGTACGTGGTGAAGTTTGCAGAGGATGGCGAGACTATTCTGGACGAGATCACCGTCGATTATGCGTGGATGGAGGCCAATCTCCCCGTGCACGGCGACGGGGTGACCCACTATTACCACCAGGGGCCTGTCTTCGTGGATGACCCCGAAGGGCGCTGGGACGTGAACGAAACGACCAACTTCAAGGACCATGGCGCAGTCAAGGGGACCGATATCAGGGACCTCTGCGACCTGGTGGGCGGCATGGAGCCCGGCGACGAGGTGATGGTGCATGCCGGGGACGGCTACCATGTCCAGTTCGCCTACGAGAACGTCTACGATCCCGACCCGCGGCAGGGCCCAATCGTGCTGACCTGGTGCAACGGCGAGGACGCGGAGATAGGAGAGCGGCAGGGCGTGGGCTATCCACCCGAGTTCTACGCGGGGATGCGCCTCGTATTCTTCGCGGACAATTCCACCAATGCGGAGGGCCTGCACGTCTTCGGCAACAATGACATGCGGGAGACCATGCCCGAGGCCGCGGTGCATTTCTACGAGATCTACCCCTCCACCAACGGCTATACCGTCAAGTGGGTGGACGAGATCCGGGTGTACGCCGGCGGGTACGGGGGTGCCACCGATGTACCGGTGAAGTCGCTTTCCGCGGAGGAGACGGACGCCCCGTCGACCCCCCTCTCTTCGTTCACGGTCCTCGTTGCACTGGGATGCGCAGCGGGGGCTGTCGCCCTGTTGCGGGGGAGAGGCCGGTGATTACCTGGCGGCGTTGCTGCATTCCGGCGCTTTCCGTGTTCTTCGTCTGCACCCTCTGCCTGCTGTGCGGGTGCGTGTCGGAACCCGCGGACGAGCGCGCAGATCCCATCCGGGGCGATCTCACCGTTGCCGAGATGATCAACGGCACCGAGACGCAGAGCGTGGTGCTGTCCTACGACGAGGTGCTGGCTATGCCGGCCTATACCGCCCACGGCTATGCGGTCTCCACGGTGGGGATCAAGTTCGGGCCCTACGTGTGCACCGGTGTTGCCCTCCCCGATCTTCTCGAGGTGGTGGGCGGCGCGGAGGAGGGCGACCAGGTCTATGTCTCCGCTCCCGACGGCTACCTCTGGGTCTTCGACTACGACCAGCTGCACGGGGAGAGTTTCATCACCCTCGATGAGAATCTCCGGGAGATCCCCTCCCCGCCGCTCACGGTCATTTTGATGTACGAGCAGGACGGCGCACCCCTCTCCTACAACGACGGCGCGCCCTTCCGGGTCGCCATCACCTCCGCAGAGGAGGGCGTGATCACCGAGGGGAGCTCGTGGGTGAAGTGGGTGGACCGGATCGAGGTGCACCGCCAGTGACCGGACGACTGGTCCCGGCGGCCCTCGCCTGCCTCTGCCTGCTGCTCTCGGCGGGGTGCCTGGACGGTTCGGCGCAGGAGCGGATCACCCTGAAGGTGATCCCGGCGGGGAGCCTGCTCGGTCCTTTCGCAACCATCGAGGAGGATTTCGAGGCTCTGCACCCGGAGGTGGATGTGCAGATCGAGGGGCACGGGAGCATCCAGGCGGTGCGCCAGGTGACCGACCTGCACCGGGCGGTGGACGTAGTGGCGGTGGCGGACGAGTCCCTCATCCCTGACATGATGTACCGCCCCATGGAGGGAAGCGACGTCTTCTACGCCGATGAGTATGCCCGGATCGGCACCAACGAGGTGGTGATCGCCTACACCGGCGAGAGCCTCTACGCCGATGAGATCGATGCCGCGAACTGGTACGCAGTGCTGGCCCGCCCGGACGTGCGGGTCGGGTTTTCCAACCCCATGCTGGACGCCTGCGGGTACCGGACCTTTATGGTGGTGGTGCTCGCCGAAGACTACTACGATCAGGAGGGGCTCTTCGATGCCCTCATCGGCGATCATCTGCAGTCGCCGGTGACCGTGACCGCCGACAACGGCGTCACGAGGGTGGCGCTGCCCGAGTTCCTCAAGCCCGCCACCGACAAACTCGCCATCCGCGACGGCAGCATCTACCTCCTCTCCCTCCTCGAGGCGGGGGGCATCGATTACGCCTTCGAGTACAAAAGCGTCGCCATCGAACACGGGCTTTCATGGGTGGATCTTCCGCCCGAGGTGGATCTCGGATCGGGGGAGCTGGCCGATGCGTATGCCGCGGTCGAGGTGAAACTCTCCTTCGCCCGCTTCTCCTCCATCGGCGACGAGCGGCAGGGCCGGCCCATCGTCTACGCCATCACGGTGCCCAACAACGCCCCCCACCCGGCGATGGCGGAGGAGTTCGTGGCCTTCGTGGAAGAGCGGTTTGCGGAGGGACGGTACGGATGGCCCGAGCCCATGGCGCACTGAGCCCCTGCCCGCCGATGCGCTGCCGGGGGGGCCCGGGGCGATGGATGGCGGCGGGGTGGGCTGATGCGCCATTCGATCGCATACGTGGGAGTGTGCTGCATCCTCCTCCTTCTCCTCGTCCCTCCGGCCTGCGCCGACCGGGCGCCCGCGGGAGGATCGGGGTGGGTGCTGACCCTCGTCGGCAACCGGACCGTCTCCCTGTCCCAGGAGGAGTTCACCCGGGCAGAGGAGGCATCCGGCGTCCCGTATACGGACGGTGAGGGAGATGTCTATCGCGGCCTGCCCCTGACCCGCCTCATCGGCCTCGTCGATGACGGAAATGATGCGTCCTATAACACCACACTCGCAGAGGCGGGATACTCGGTCACCGTGCGAGCGACCGACTGGCACGACCGGATCATTTCCAGCACCGATATCACCCCGGACGGCTTTCTGGTCGCCAGTACCCGCAACGGAGCGCCGCTCCCGGCGCAGCAGGGCGATATCAAGATAGCCCCGCTTCTCCTCGTCGGGCCGGACGTTTCCGCAGCGAGGGAGATCGGCAACATCATGGACATCACCCTGTCGGGGCCGGCGATCACCGGTCTTCCCGCCGGCCCCTCCTGCACCGTCACCATCCTCCGGCGCGAGAGCGACGGCGGACGCATCCTGAACGCCACCACGGTCTCCTGCTCCTGGATGGAGGAGCATTGTGCGGTCCACGGGGATACGGAGGCGCCCTACCGGTTCCAGGGGCCGACTTTCGACACCGGTGATCGCTGGAATCCCGCCGAGACCAAAAACCTCGCCAAGGTCGAGGAGGTCGTGCAGGGAACGACGCTCCGTGACCTCTGCGACCTCGTCGGCGGGATGCGGGAGGGTGACGAACTCCGCATGACGGCGACCGATGGCTATGTGGTCGAACTGATGTACGACACGATCTACGCCCCGAAGCCCGCACAGGGAACGGCCATTCTCGCATGGTGGACCGAGAAGCAGGGCCATACCCCGACCTATACCGGGGGTCCTGCCCTGTTCTTCCTTGCCGATGACCACACCTTCGGCAACCAGGACATGAGGGAGTGCATCGACGAGCGGTACTGGCGGTTTTACTGGTGCCAGGGAACGGAGTATCCGTCCGCGGCGGGCCTCGCCATAAGAAATGTCGATACCCTGGAGATCTATCCCCGCCGGTTCATGGAATGGGAGCTTGTGCTGGAAGGCCATCTCTCCTCGACCATCAGCAAAAGGGAGTTTGAACAGGGCGTGAGCTGCGGCGAGCGCGCCCGCGGCCACGCCGTTGCCTATACGGATACGGACGGGCGGGTCTGGACCGGGATGCCCCTCTACATGCTTGCCGGCTGGGTCGATGACGACTGCCAGCATGATGAAAACCTCGTCGGCAACCGGGCGTACAACACGACCCTCGCACGGGACAATGCCTATACCGTGGTGGTTGCCGGCAATGCGAGCGAGTCCGCGGCGTTCGATGCCCGCGACATCATGAAGAGCCACGGGTACATCATGGCATATGCCGTCGACGGGGCCGCCTTTGCGCCCGGCGACGGCAACTGGCCCCTGACGCTCGTCGGCAGCGATGTCCCTGCCGATGACCGGGTACGCGGGGTCAGGACCATCACGCTTGTCTTTGCGGGACCGGGCGACGGCGTTCCTGCATCACCGTGCTCCTGGCTCTGGGCCGTTGCGGCGCTCGCCGCAGCACTCCTCTTCGAACGAAGAGCCCGATCCCGGTGAGAGCGAACACGGCTCGCCACGGGTTTGGCCCGCCCGCATGCGCCACAGCCGAGGCGGCATCGCTCCCCGCCGCAACGTTCCGGCCCCTCCCCGCCACCGTACAGGGCGGACACGCCCCCTCCTTTTGTATATCCCATTCGGCATCGCAGATGCCGAGGAGCGCAGGGCCCCTCCGCCTGCCCGGTTTGCCCGGAGCCCCGCCGGTTGGCGGACCGGGAAATCGCGTGCAGATCCCCTCAACACCACGTTCACCTCCATTCTGCCCGACAATACCGGCGGATGGAAGCCGGCCGGCCCCACCCCCACACGCACGGGCTATCCGGCAGGGTTAGTATGCCGGATTATCGACGGCCTATCTGTTTTTTATAGGGCATTTGTTGAGGTTCAATTAATAAACTGACGTTGTTAAACACAGGACTTATTACGCCCTTTTCTGAGTGCACTAGTATATCAGTTTGAGCCCGTGCGGCATTTCTCGGGAGCATATGCCATACCGGGAATGCCATATGCAGGACTGATCGTTGCCGAAAGGTGGCCTGAAGTGGGTGATGCCATGAGGAATGTGAAAACGAACGCAGAATCGGCGTGGGTGTCGCTGCCGCGTATCATGCGGTCGGCCGTGTCTCCGGGTGCATGCGCTGAGCGGGCAGGCGACGGAAGCCGATCTTCCTTCCTGCGGCGATGGAGGACCGCAGGCATTCCTCAGGGGGCGCTCTTTTCGGCGAATGTGAGGTGATTGAATTGACGAACAGGCTAACCATTGCGCTGGTATTTGTGCTGTGCATCGTGCTTTTCGCAGCGCCGGCAGCGGCATATACCACAGAATTGACCGTAACGAAATACGACCCCTACGGTGCCGTGATCGACACCCGGACCATCACCTGGGAGGAGATGAGGGACACGCTGCCCGTCTATGGCGACGGTGTCACGCATTACTACATGCACGGGCCCACCTTCGATGATTCCAGTTTCGATGCCCTGTGGGACCCCATCGAGGAGGTGAACATTGACACCCGCGACTATGGTGCCGCCATGGGAACCGACGTCAAGGACCTGTGTGATCTCGTCGGCGGGGCGGAACCCGGCGATACCGTCCAGATCAAGGCTGCCGATAACTTCAACAAATGGTTCGACTACGAGGACGTTTACCACCCCGAGCCCGAGCAGGGCACGATGGTGATCACCTGGTACACTGCCGATACTGCAGATGGTGATGATGGCTCTGTCGGAGACGGCCACTACAGTAACGGTATGCGGCTCCTGTTCTTTGCCGATACGAGCACGAACCCGTGGGGCTGGAATGTATACGGGAACTGGGACATGCACGAGACCCTGCCCGCCTCTCGCTGGCACTACTACTATGGGGGAGGGTTCTGGCCGTCCAGCAGCGGGCTCTCGGTCAAATACGTCGCCCAGATCAACATCTACCAGCCCAATCTCATCTCCTGCGACGCCTCAGGAAACCCCGTGGACAGTTTTGCGCCCGGCGAGACGGTCTACGTGAAGGGGATGGGACTGGATGCGGAAACCAGCTACACCCTCTGGATACAGGGCGAGCCGGTGCTGCTCACTCCGCTGGACAAACTCGAACGCCCGGTTATCGGCGGTACATATGTCCTCAGCACGGCGAACAACCCGTCCGGTGCCCAGGAGACGGTAGCCACGGACGCCAGCGGTGATTTCGCCCCGGTCGCGATCTGGACTGCGGCGGAGACGCTGGGTAAATACGATATCGTGGCCGATAACCTGGCCCGGGGAACGGTGGGAACCTATGGTTCCTACGATGAAATCGATAATCCCGGCTGGGAGGGCTTCGAGGTGGCGGTTCCAACCGTGCCGCCCGTGGCTGGCTTCAGTGCCGGCGCCACGTCCGGGGTCGCGCCCCTCACCGTGAGTTTCACCGACGCATCGACCGGCACCGCTCCGCTCGTCTATGCGTGGGACTTCGAGGATGACGGTACGGTTGATTCCACCGAGCGGAACCCGGTCCATGCATACACGGATGCCGGCACCTATACCGTGAACCTGACCGTGACGAATGCGTACGGCAGCGACACGGAGACGAAAACCGATTATGTCACGGTGTACGCAATGCTGCCGGTGCACAACCTGAACACCGGCGCTCGCTACCTGACCATCCAGGAGGCCGTCGATGCCGCCTCCGCTGGAGACGTGCTTGAGGTCGGTGACGGCTCCTACACCGAGAACGTGCTCGTCGACAAAGCCCTCACCATCAGGAGCGAGAACGGCACCGCAGCGGTGACGGTGACCGCCGCATCGCCCGCGCTGCCGGTCTTCGACATCGATGCCGACGGTGTCACCATCGAGGGCTTCACGGTCCGGGGACCGACCGACACGCACGTCGCCGGGATCGAGATCGTCGGGTACGATAACTGCCGGGTCACCGCAAACGACTGCGCGGGCTGCTACAACGGCATCCACATCGGCGGTGACGGGACGGGCAACATCGTGACGGACAATTACTGCCACGAGAACACCCGGCGCGGGATCAGCGTCCGGGACACCGCATACGGGAACTCCATCACCGGAAACACCGTCGAGAACAATGCCGATGCCGGTATCTGCATCAAGGATATGACGCACGACAACGTGCTCTGGCTGAACGACGTTATCAATAACCGCGTCGAGATCCTGACCGCAAACACGGCGCACTCCCCTGAACCCCTCACCTACTCCTACCAGGGCGGCGTCCACACCGGCCATCTCGGCAACTACTACTATGACTACAGCGGCACCGATGCCGATGGGGACGGCGTGGGCACCCCGTCCTACAGTTACGGGACCTACGGCGATGATTACCCGCTGATGGCCCCCTGCTCGAACTACGCCGAGACCGTCCTTTTCTTCTGGGGCCCGTACCTCACCGGGACGACCACCACCGCGACGGTCGTGAATGTCAAAACACCCGAGGCTGCGACGGTGACCGTCGAGTATGCCGATGACGCCTACTACACCGCACACGGCGGGTACGAGCACAGCGCCACCGGCGAGGCGGGGGCAGAACTGCACCATATCGAACTCACCGGGCTCTCCCCCGGCACTCTCTACCACTACCGGGTGGTGAGAAGCGGCGCGGCAACAGCAGACCTGCACGTCCGGACGCTGCCGGAGAGCGGCACGTTCAGCTTCGTCGCCTACGGGGATTCACAGGACCAGCTCCCGCAGTTCTCGCAGGATGAGCGCCATAAGCTCGTTGCGGACCGGATCGCAGGCGAGGAGGACGTCGCATTTCTGCTGCACAGCGGCGACCTGGTGAACGACGCGACGCTGACCACCGACTGGGACCGCTTCTTCTCCGCCGGCGGGGCAATGCTCGCCAACGTGACGATCTTCCCGGCGATGGGCAACCACGAGAAGAACGCCACCCTCTACTACGATATCTTCGGCGTGCCGGAGTACTATTCGTTTGATGCCGGTAATGCGCACTTCACGCTGCTGGACAGCAACGACTGGGCCTGGCCGAAGATGGACGAGCAAACGGCCTGGCTTGAAGCCGACCTCGCCACGCCCGCCGACTGGAACTTCGTGACCTTCCACCACCCGCCCTACACCTCGGAGGAATCGCACTGGGGCGGCTATACAAATATCCGCGAGGAGTGGGAGGACATATTCATCGCAAACGGTGTGGATGTGGTCACGAACGGCGAGGTGCATGTCTATGAGCGCTACGAGGTAAACGGCATCACCTACATGGTGCTCGGTATCGGCGGCGGACCGTCCTATCCGATCGCCGAGGAGAAGATCGAGGGCTACCAGAACAGCCTGGAGAACACGCTGGGCTACGCCAAGGTGACCATCGACCCGCAGGCGGGGACCGCCACCGTGGAGATCAAACCGGTCGCCGAGATCGCGACCGACGGCAGCGGGGTCGCGTACATCTATCCCGAGGGAAGCGTCTATGAGACGTTCGTGCTCGAACTGCCGACAGGGCCGAGGATCTGGTACGTCGACGACGACGGCGGCGCGGACTTTGCCACCATCCAGGCGGCGGTGGATGCCGCAAAGGCCGGTGACATGGTGGTCGTAAAAGACGGTCACTATATCGAGAATGTCGATATATCGAAGAGAATTACACTCGAATCAGAACACGGGGCGGCGTCGACCATCATCGAGACCGCAAACCCCATGAGCGTCGATTCCGTGATCGAGGTGACCGCTGATTTCGTGAACATCACCGGGTTCACCCTGACGATGGCGGATGTCGGCGGATCGGGCATCTACCTCATCGATGCGGATAACTGCACCATCACCGATACGGTGAGCGAGACGAACGGATGGGGCATACGCCTGAAAAATGCAACGCATAATGTCATCCGGAACACCACCAATATCGACTGTTACCGGGGCATTGCGCTCTACGAGGGTTCGAACGAGAACCTCATCGAGGGCAACGAAGTGAGCTGGAATGCGGACTACGGCATCTGGCTCGAAGGATCCCATGCCAACACTATCGTCCGGAACAATGCATCGGGTGCGGAAGGAGGCGGGGCATTCAACCTCCGTGCATCGCACGACAACATCATCGCCGAGAACGTGCTCGACTGCTACGATCCGGAAGGCCCCCACGGGCTCACCCTCGAGTGGGGATCGACCAACAACCGCATCTACCTGAACAATTTCAAGAACACCATCCTGCCCGCCAACGGGGATGCGACCGGCAACCTCTGGGTATCCCCGGAGCCGGTGGACTATACCTGCGGGTCTGCCGCCTTCAGCAGTCTCCTCGGCAATTACTGGGATCGCTATACCGGTGCGGACCTCGATGGCAACGGTATCGGGGACACCCCCTATATCGTCCCGGACGGCCTCGGCACCGACTCCTATCCGCTGATGGGCGAGTGGCAGGACGGCGAGATCCTGTACTCCGCCCCGCCGGCCCCGACCGTGGACTTCAGCGCGAACGTGACCTCGGGCGATGCCCCGCTCACCGTGCAGTTCACCGACCAGTCCCTCGGTGAAGATATGGTCGACTGGGCCTGGGACTTCGATAGCGACGGCACGGTGGATGCCACCGCACGCAATCCGATCTGCACCTACAACACCCCCGGCACTTACACGGTCTCCCTCACGGTCACCAATGCCGGCGGCAGCAGTGATGATGAGGTGAAGGTCGACTTCATCACGGTGAATGTTCCCCCGGTCCCCCCGACTGCCGCCTTCACCGCGGATGTGACCTCCGGCGACGCTCCTCTCACCGTCCGGTTCACCGATGCATCAACCGGTGACGCTCCCCTCAGCTGGTCCTGGGATTTCGACAATGACGGTATCATCGACAGCACCGAGCAGAACCCCACATTCACCTACGCCACCGCGGGCACCTATACGGTCTCCCTCACCGTCACGAATATTGCAGGCAGTGATTCCGAGGTGAAGGAAGGCTACATCATCGTCACCGCACCTCCCGTGCTGACGGCGATCACGGTATCGCCCGATGCCGCCACGCTCCTGGCAGGTGAATCGCAGCAGTTCAGCGCGACCGCCTACGATCAGTATGGCACTGAAATGACCGGGCTCACCTTCAGCTGGTCGAGTTCGGATGCGTCGGTCGGCACGATTACCGCGGACGGGTCCTTCACGGCGGTGCAGGCCGGCACCACCACCGTCACCGCGACGAGCGGCACCGTTTCTGGCTCTGCTGAGGTCAGCGTGATGGAATCCGGAGCTGCAACCCCGCTTGATAGGGCCATAGATCTCGAGATGTACGTGGGCGGGCTCGATCTGCCTGCCGGTATCACGAATGCCCTGCTGGCAAAACTCGACGGCGTCGTCGATGGTCTCAGGGCCATGGAGGATGCGGAATCCGGCCCTGGTGAGAACAAGCCCGGCAACGCTGCGAACCACGGTGCACCCGGTCTGAAACCGATCCAGAACAGGCTCACCGCATTCACCAACCAGGTCGAGGCGCTCCAGGGGAAGAAGATCCCGGCAGAGACCGCCGACGAGCTGCTCCGGATGGCAGAAGATCTTCTTGCCCTGCTTGCCGATTCCGGGTAACCCACCTCTTTTTTAACAGAATGTGCAATGCGATTTCGGCTCTGGACTGCACCCATTCACGCTGCAGCGGCATTGGAGGGATGATGACAATGTGCCGCAGTGCAGGCGTGCCCGATCGTCTGTGCCTCTTCAGTGATTCTTGGCCGCGTCGAACTCCCGAGTTCCCGACGCTCGCCCTGCCGGCAGCAATGCTGGTCGGCATCATGGACATCGCGTTCGACCTGCGGCGGAACGGAGTCCAGGGTCGGGAGACACCCGGCTGGCAGTGAGCACGATTCCGGGCAGCGTCCCGGAAGATGCACCTGGCGGAAAAATCCGCAGAATCGCTCTTTTTTATTCTCTGGATCCGGTACGTGGGCTCCGCTGCATCCTGCGGAAAGCGGGGTGCTTGTGCCGGTAGTGCTGTGCTTTCGGCCCACCTGCATCATGAAGGCCCCTTCAGGATTCAATACCGTCTCTGGAATATGCCATGCATGGGGAGCGCAGGGGTCGGCGTCTGCGGGTCTGCTGGATTGGGGGGTGCGCTCGTGGAATTTCAAATATCATGAATATTTTGGGAAAATGCAATTTCGAGCAATATTAGCCCATTTTTGCGTCGTGCAAATGTCGATCGGATGCTCCCGGGGCGCAGGCGTTATCCTGCAGGATTACCTTCTGAGATAACCAATGGTCTGCACATATTTTATAAGCTACAGATTCAGGTTCAATTAATAAAACGAATTTGTTAAACAAAGTATTTATATCCCCCTCAGATGAGGGCACTATTGTATCAGTTTGAATTCGTGCGGATGTCTCCGTCCTGGTTCCATGCCTCATACGGCATGTGATATGCAGAACTGATCTTGCTGAACGAGAGTGAAAAAGGTGGTCTCATGAGATCGTCGGGAACCGACGTAAAAACGGCAGCATTTTGGCTCCATGTCACAGCGGAGGCCCCACCTGCAGGTGCACATGCATTCTGCCGTGCGGGCCTGCGCATTCATTGCACCAAAGGAGTCGACGCTGCCTGCCGGGGCGACGGAGGAGCGCCCGTTCCTCTCATGAGACGCTCTTTTTCGGCGAACCACAGGTGATTGTAGCAATGAACAGGTTTACCTTTGCAATGGTAATGATGCTGTGCATCGTGCTCTTCGCTGCCCCCGCAGCGGCGGCGACGACCGAGGTGCACGTGGTAAAGTACGCCAATGACGGGACCACCGTCCTTGCCGAAACAACCGTCGACTATACCTGGATGGAGGCGAACCTCCCGGTCTACGGCGACGGGGTAACGCACTACTAC
>JARVGI010000004.1 GCA_029762625.1 Methanomicrobiaceae archaeon
ATGGCTAAAATTACCAGCAACGATAACCAGTGTTGATAACTGATTATCACTCTAAGCAATGTTTATATAATGAATTTGAATTGTTTTATAGAATACATGTATCCCGCCTCTGCCGGTCAACCCGACACATGGATACAATTGCATCTCTCGAAAAGCATATTTCATGAACCAGCATAATAGTTTCTATTGATGGATGGTATCCAGGCGATCATTTTGGGCCTCATCCAGGGGGCCGCCGAGTGGCTCCCCATCAGCAGCGAGGCCCAGACGATGCTCTATATGCTCAACCACCTGGGCCTCGACCCCCAGACGGCGCTCACCTATGCCTTTTTCCTCCACGCCGGCACGATGATCGCCGCCTTCGTGCGGTTCCGGGAGGAGTTTGTCGAGGTGCTCCGCAACCTCTCCCCCTCCTTTCCGATGACCCGGGTGCTGGTGATCGCCACCCTCTGCACCGCCGTCTCGGCGGTACCCCTCTACCTGCTGCTCCGGTACGCGTCCGTCGATGCGGACGGCACCGTCTTCACCCTGATCATCGGGCTGATGCTGATCGTGACCGGGCTGGTGATGCAGCGGGCCGGGTCGGCGGGGGAAAGAACGCTTGCGGAGATGACCGACGCCGATGCGATCCTGGTGGGGGTCGCCCAGGGCTTCGCCATCATCCCGGGCATCTCGCGGTCGGGGACCACCGTCGCCGCCCTGCTCGCCCGCAACATCGAGCAGGAGACGGCGCTGACCGTGTCGTTCCTGATGAGCGTGCCGGCCGCGCTCGGCGTGCTGGCCCTCGATTCCGGCAACATCGCCCAGATCCCGGCCGGGACCGCCGCGCTGCTCCTGGCCTCCTCGCTGGCGGCGGGCTACCTCTCCATCGACGTCCTGCTCGCGGTGGCACGACGGGTGGCGTTCTGGATCTTCTGCGTGGCCCTGGGCGCCCTGACGGTGATCCTCGTCCTGGGCGGGGCCCTGCTCTGAACGCCTCGAGCGGATAGGTTCCTCTCCGGCGGAGTCACGCAGGGAGGGGCCGTCCGCGAGGGGAGCCGAATCTTTCGAACCGGACAGCCGGATGAGGTGCCGCCGGTTGCGGCAGTCCTTCATTCGGCCCGAAAAAAGAGATTATTCGTTCTTTTTCCTGACCGCGAACACCAGTCCGAGCATTCCCACCAGAAGCCCTGCCGGGAGGGCAAGGGTGGGGAACTCGGGAACGGGAACGTCACCCTTGTAGCCGCAGAAGGTGATGTGGCTGACGGCATAAATGTCCGGAGGCAGAAGAACGGTGTCTTCTAAGAGCCCCTCAGGATATTCGAGATAGTACGAATAGAGGTTCGCACCACTGCCACCCTTGACGATGACACAGGTAACGTAAATGTCTTCCGATTTCCAGTCGAATTGGATTATCTCATCGAGATCTGGTTCACCGGTCTCGTCATCTATCTTGTACGTGAAATTGTAGATTGTTATCTTCTCCAAGATGGAACCATCGTAGAGGTCGTCTTCTTCGAACTTGACTTCCTTGCACCAGTAGCCTTCGCAGACATCGGCACAATCCGGGTTCCCCGCTACCCATTCAGGGTCAACCTCTGCCGCCCACCCCGGTGCTACTGCAACAACCGCCAGGATGAGGAGCGCACCGACAGCCAGCCAATAATTTTTCTTATTCATTTCCTTCACTTCCTCCTCTTTCACGCAGCATGCATATGCCAGTGAGAGATATGATTTACAATATTATTCTTATTATATAATTCTATCTAAGTATATTCTTCAGAGGATTCTCGTTTTACCCCGGATTATTTCTTTATCAAATTCTCTCTCTCCACAGCAATCTTCCATTGGCCCGGCATATGGGGCCAGTACGTGATGAGGGCCCGGTACATCCGTTCGATTCGCCCATCGTGAGAAAAAGGCCCAATCCACAACCAAAACGGCAAAATAGGCGAATATAACAGGAAATTCTTGGTGGAACACCCGGCGCGTCGATCCGGTATGCACCGTGCCACCTCCTCAGTGCTCTACAGACCGGATCGACGCAACAGCTGATCAGTACATCACATCCGATCGAGTGGGGCTGGATCCAGTCGTACCGTAGCAAACGGCAGGAAAAAGAGATTATTCGTTCTTTCGCCTGACGGCGAACACCAGTCCGAGCATTCCCACGAGAAGCGCTGCCGGGAGGGCCAGCGTGGGGAATTCAGGGACGACAATACCTTCTTTCCCGCAGAAGGTGATGTGGCTGATGGCCTGCGTACCCGGAGGGATGAGATAGGTATCAGATCGTGAACCGCCCTCATAGACATAGTAATGATAGACGTTCGCCTCAGTCGCGGCCTTGACGATGACATGATAAATATCGGCTTCTGTCGAGACCCAGTCGAATGACATCGGCTCCTCTCCTTCCTTGTAGGTGATGTTGCTTATCGTGACGCCACCGTCGGTGGCAGGGTCAGCAATTCCAACCTCACCTTCTTGTGGATCAGCCTCAAACTTGGCAATTTGCACGCAGGCGGGATCACACGGACAGATATCTCCACACGTTGGATTGCCGTCAACCTCCACAGGGTCAACCGATGCCGCCCACGCCGGTGCTACTGCAACAACCGCCAGGATGAGGAGCGCACCGACAGCGAGGGGCAATTTGTAGTCGTTTGTTCTCATATTCTTCACTTCCTCCTCCATCACTTGCCATTCGGATGCAAATGAGAGATAGTTATTCCAATAGAATTAATAGTATAAAATAATTGTGCCAATTATTATCCTTGTAATTAATATATAATCTATAGTAATATATTTTCCAGCATCGTGCAACTGCCGGCCTCTGTGGTAGTGGGCCGCTCTCCCCGGGAAAATCAGGAGGGGAAGCCCGGAAACCCCGTGAAAATTGCTCCCATCACAAAACACGCCATGACCACCGGATCCGGGGGCCCGGGAGATCGGGAATCGGAACAATCGCCGGCCGGCCTTACAACGCGTCGATCAGGCCCACGAAGTAGTAGCGGATCCTGGCCGCATCCCCCACGTCCACGTAGCCGTTGCCGTTGAAGTCGGCCCGGGGGTGGTCGTCGATGAGGTCGGCCGCCATGTAGGTGACCATGGTCGCGTCCCCGATGTCGACGTAGCCGTTCTCGTTGAGATCGCCGCGCAGCAGGGCCCGGATCATGCCGGCGGCCTCGTGGCGGTCGGTTCCCGCAGCGTTGCCGGCGGTGAGGGCCACTGTGTAGGTGCCCGTACTCTCGTAGGTGTGCTGCGGGTGCTGCGCGGCGGAGGTGGTGCCGTCACCGAAGTCCCAGAACCACGAGGTCGGCTCGTTGGTGCTCATGTCGGTGAATTGCACGGCGAGGGGGGCGTCGCCTGCGGTCACGTTCGCCGCGAAGAGGGCGTCGGGCGGCATCCGGGGGACGTCGCGGGTGTAGGCCTTGAGGCACGCGTTGGTTCCGGCATAGAGGGAGGTGAGATCGGTCCACGCCCCCCTGCCGGTCAGCACATAGCTCTCGCCGGGCCCGGCCGTCGCCGCACTCGCATACCCGGCGACCGGCGACTCGATGGCCACCGGGTAGCGGTAGCCGGAGGTCTGGAGGCGCACGGTTACGGAGAACCGCTGTCCCTCCTCGAGCGGAACGGCATCGTCGAGAACCACCGTGTGGTAGCCGGGCACCGCCACCCCGCCCGAAATGGTGGCAATCGGGCCGGCGGCGGCAATCGGGCCCAGGTCAGGGTCGAGGTACACGGCGATCTCGTAGGTTGTGTCGACATCGGGGATATAGAACCCCACCGCGGTGAGGTATTCCGCCGATCCGGCCGTGTAGACGTTGGCGAACGACGCCGTGTCACTGCCGGTCCCCAGGCTCTTCGTCCACCCGAGCGGGTCGTAGCCATAGACGCGGTCATAGGTGGTGGCGGCGTCCCCGGTAAAGAGGGCGTTCGAGCCGCCGACCTGCGCATCGTAGTAGGAGATAACAAAGTACCCGCCGTCGCCGAAGCCGCTCCCCCACGAATTCCTGGCGATGAACGCCCCGTCGCCCGGCGCCGGGGAGGCGAAGGCGGTGCGGTCGTAGGCATCGTCCCAGCCGACGAGGGTGATGGCGTGGTTGGAATGCGAGGATCCCGCGTAGTAGTAGGAGGCGCGGGCCGCATCGTAGCTGGCATCGCTCCAGTAGATCGAGGAATAGAGTGCCCCGTACGCGGAGATGGCCTGCTTGAGGTTCGCATTGTCCGCGGGATCCTCCCGCCCCGGGATGAAGAGGATCTCGTGCACGTGCTTGACTGCGGACAGACCGGCCGGGGATTCGGTCGACGTGACATCGTAGGGATCGTCCGCCTCGTCCACCGGGCCGCTGCCCCGGGCGAGGTAGGCCGCGGCCATCATGGCGTTGCCCCCGCTGCAGGGATCAAGGTCAAACCCGTGGGTGTTCTTCAGGTTGTTTTCGGAAAAATCGTAGAGTTCGTCCGGGAGCAGGAACGATTCCAGGGATCCATAGGTGGCGAACGCCCAGCAGCTGCCGCAGGACCCCTGGTGTTTCACCGGGGAGACGCGGCCCTCATCGCGAAGGTCGTAGGATGCGCCGCTAAGGAGGATATCGGAGGGTTCGACATCACCCGTCTCAGTGAGGACGGTGTCCGCAGGGTGATGACCCCCGAAACCGGCATGTTTTCCCCGCAGGTGGGAGAGATCGACCGGCGACGGGACGGCCCCGCCGGCGAAGGCGCCCTCGCCCCGGTGGATCCCGTGCATTGCGGCGGGCTGGTCCCGGTATTCGACGAATTGCTGGTTGAACGGTGCAATGGTTGCGGGATCCGGGCTGTTGCCGGCTGCCGCAACGATCATGACCAGAACGGCGGACCCGAGAAGGGTGAACAGAACTGCTCTGCGCAGGCATCGGTCCATCGAACTCCTCACCTGTGTGGTTTGTTTGGGTACCATCCGCATCCCCGGCGGTCGAGCGCGTGAAAAAAGGAAGATAATCCCTCCCTTCAGAAGAGCGCCAGTGAGATCATCCAGTAGGCGAGGTAGACCGAGCCGAGCGCGATTGCCTTGATCAGGTACGAGAGCATGCGGTCGAACTCTTCAGGAGATCCGAATTTCCGGAAGACCACCGTTCCACTGAATACGCCGAACGAGGTAAGCAGGGTGTGCAGCGAGATCTGCTCTGGAATGCCGCCATCATCGGATGCGGGATCAGCAGATCCGTTTTGTTCTGTTTCGCACCCGTTCTCCCGCTGTCGGGCTTGAACGGAACCAGCCGTGTTGCCCAGATCATCCTCGTTGGGGGATCCTTCCACCCCTGAACCGGACTGGTCGATCGTGGACTGGTGGACCATGTCCTGTTTTACCGGGTGCTCCTTCGTGGATGAATCCGGGGATTTGCCGTTGTTGGTCTTGTCTTTCGCTGTATACGAGTCGTCGCCGGAGGAGGAGGAGGGACTGGGTTTTGCCGAGACGGCGATCAGGTTCGTCTCCGTGATCATGGCCCCGCCGTACGCGTTGCAGACGGTGAGCGTGACGGTGTAGGTCCCGGTTTTCGGGTAGGTATGGGAGGGGTGCTGCGCCGTGGAGGTCGCACCGTCGCCGAAGGCCCAGAGCCAGCTCGTGGGGTTGTTGGTGCTCTCGTCGACGAACTGCACTTTCAGCGGCGCCGTGCCGGAGGCCGGAGTGGCACTGAACGCAGCGACCGGAATGCCGGTCGTCGGTTCGTCCCCGGCGGTCACGGTGATGTATCCTGTTTTCACCGCAGCATCGGAACCATCGCCGTTTTCGACCCGGAGCGTCACCGTGTAGGTGCCCGCCGTCTCGTAGAGGTGCACAGGATTCTGCTCGGTGGCATTGGCGCCGTCGCCGAAGTCCCAGAGCCAGCTCGTCGGGGCGCATGAGCTCTCGTCGACGAACGAGACCAGGAGGGGTGCCGTTCCCGAGGTGGGGGACGCACTGAAGGCCGCGACCGGGGCGTTGAGCGCATCAACGGTGATGGAGTCCGCCGCGATCGCCGTGTCGGAGCCATCCGCGTTGGTGACGGTAAGGGTCACGGTGTAGGTGCCGGCCGCTTCGTAGGTGTGCACGGGGTGCTGCTCGGTGGAGGTGGCGCCGTCGCCAAAGGCCCACGACCAGCTCGTCGGCGCATTGCTGCTCTCGTCGGTGAAGGTCACCTCGAGGGGCACTTTCCCGGAGGTCGGCGTGGCCGAGAAGGCAGCGACGGGGAGGGCCAGCGCCTCGACCGTGATGGAGTCGGCCTTCGTCACGACATCGGATCCATCTGCATTCGTGGCGGTGAGCGTCACCGTGTAGGTGCCCGCTGCTTCGTAGACGTGGGTCGGGTTCTGTGCGGTGGAGGTGGCGCCGTCACCGAAGGCCCAGGACCAGCTCGTCGGCGCATTGCTGCTCTCGTCGGTGAAGGTCACCTCGAGCGGGAGCTTGCCGGAGGTCGGAGTTGCGGAAAAAGCGGCACCAGGTGGAGTCAACGCGTTGACGGTGATATAGTCGGTTTTGATTTCGGCATCTGACCCGTCCGCGTTGGCGGCGGTAAGGGTCACCGTATAAGAACCTGCAGTTGCGTAGGTGTGCACGGGGTGCTGTGCGGTGGAGGTGGCGCCGTCACCGAACGTCCAGGCCCAGCTCGTCGGCGCATTGGTGCTCGTGTCGGCGAAGGTCACTTCCAGGGGAACTTTGCCGGATGTGGGAGAAGCGGAGAATCCGGCACCAGGTGGAGTCAACGCGTCGACAGTGATGTAGTCGGTCTTCGTCCCGGTATCGGTGCCGTCCGCGTTGGTGGCGGTGAGCGTCACCGTATAGATGCCGGCAGCATCGTAGGTGTGCGTCGGGTGCTGTGCGGTGGACGTCGCACCATCGCCGAAGGCCCACGACCAGCTCGAAGGCGCATTGCTGCTCTCGTCGGTGAAGGTCACCGCGAGGGGAAGCTTGCCGGAGGTCGGCGTGGCCGAGAAGGCTGCAACCGGCGGAGTGAGCGCATCGACGGTGATATAGCCGGTCTTTGTTGCCGTATCCGTGCCATCGTCGTTGGCGGCGGTGAGGGTCACCGTGTAGGTGCCGGCGGCGTCATAGGTGTGCGTCGGGTGCTGTGCGGTGGAGGTGGCGCCGTCACCGAAGGCCCACGACCAGCTCGTCGGCGCATTGGTGCTCTCGTCGGCGAAGGTCACCGCAAGGGGCACCTTCCCGGAGGTGGGGGTGGCCGAGAAATTGGCGGCCGGTGGCTGTGGTTCCCCGGGGACCCCGAGGACGGTGAGGGTTCCGTTCACGATGGTCTCGAAATTGATGGGCAAAAAATTGCTGCTGTATTGTGCAGGAGAGAGCAGAAGGTCGCCGGAACCGGCTGAAGCACCGGCCTGAATCGCGATGTCGACGATGGGTGTCGGATCAGTCGCCGTGATGGGCTGCTGCACACTGGTGCCGAGAATGCGAAGCCATCCCGCTTCATTATCGATATTTGCCGTGATCTCCAGGCCAGGGAATGAAGTATTTGCAGAAGCGCTGGTGATTGCGATGAGCGAGGGATCATACCACAGGTCGAAACTGAGGCCTTCGGCGCTCTCGACATCGGCGATCGTTACCGAAAAAATACGTGAATCATTTATAAGCATTTCGCCCGTTGGTGCAGCGATCCCGGCAGCCTCAGCACAAGGTACTAATAGGAGGATGACAAGAAGGCCAAAAAGTGCTTTCTGGTTGATTTTCACGTTTTTCAACCCCTATTTCGCTCTTTTTCCCATTGGCCGGGGTGGTGGAGCCGGGGCGGCATACCGCGCATCCGGGATACCTCCTCGTGGTCATCTGCTATTCTTATGCAATTTTTCGTGATTTCGGCCTGTTGAATTGAATATTCCAGTGACGTCGCAGCGCAATCCATACGTTCCTACCATGTAGAGAGTTATCAAAAAAGTATAAAAAGATTACTGTCGGTGATTATCTATACAGTATTACAATATGGTTATTCAAACCTATTTATCCAACTTGATAATAACAGCCAATACATTAATATATATATATTTGCAAAGATTACTTTGATGATAACCAGTCCGAAGGAGTATTCCCAGATATTCGATAGCCTGAAACTCAACCCGAGAGGGATGTCGTTGAAGCAGATTTCAACGGCAGTGGGAATGAACCGGATTTCGGTTGCGAGATATCTTGACGTGCTGCGAACCACCGGACAGGTCGAAATGGTTCCCTACGGGCAGACAAAACTCTTTTACCTCTCAAAAAGCGCACCGGTCTCCGCGCTTCTTGATTTCTCCTCCGATTACGTCATTCTATTGAGTCCGGACTACCGCATCGTGCAGATCAATAAACGATTTGTTGAGTTTTTCGAATACAAAATGGACGAACTCGTCGGAAAACCGCTGGGAAGCGTGTTTTATTCCATTGCGGAAGACATTCCCATTGAAAAAATGATCGAACAGGCATTGTCAGGGCAGAAGATCGACAGGGAAATCAGGATTCTCAAGGAAGAAGAAGAATACTACTTCAAGATCAAGATTGTTCCCACGGTATTTTATGATGGGTCCCCCGGAACAACGATGATATTCAACGATATCACGGAGTACAAGCGATCGATTGTCGCATTGACCGAAAGCCAGGAAAAATACCTCAGCCTGATCGAAAAGATCAGCGAATTGCTCGAATCGGTTGAGACGGCAGCAAGCCTGAATGATAATATTCGAAACCCCCTCCAGGCCATTGTCGGTCTGGCTGAAATTGAAGGGGGCGAGGACGTCAGCAAAATCCAGAACCTCGTGGAGGAAATCGACGATATCGTGCAGCAGCTCGACATCGGGTGGGTCGAATCAACGAACCTGCGGCAGATCATCACAAAAGCGCACCAGTATCTTGATGCACAGGAATGAATGGCGCGGCATGCCGGGATACGCCCATTTTTTCCTGATTTTTCCCGTCCTGGCAAAAAACACCCGATCGTTGTTCATGCGCCATTGGGGGGGTGCACCGCACCGCCATGCAGAGAATCCCCATGCCGCGACCATCGAACAGAGCCGCCGGCAGGTACCGGACGGGTGATGTGATATTTGAATAATAATAAAAATATTTACCGATAGTAATATATTCGGGGCCTGCCATTGTTCTCGCGGTAGAAAAAAATGATCTATCGCGTCGCGCGCAGGACCATCGAACCCCTTTCAGCGTTCCTGGATCGCACCGGAATCGGGTATGCCTATGCATTTTCAAAACGGATGTTCGCCCCCCATATCTCCATTTTTACCTACCACCGGGTGGGCCCCCAGCTCCACGACTGGCTGTACCGGTCGATCAACGAATCTGTCTTCGAGCGACAGATAACCTGGCTGAAATCAACCCACGCAATCGTTTCGCTGGAAGAGCTCGCAGCCATCATCCGCGAAAGAAGGCAGCCGGAGGGAAACGTCGCGGTCATTACCTTCGATGATGGCTACCGGGACAACTACCTGTATGCATTTCCTGTCCTGAGAAAATACCAGGTCCCTGCCACGGTGTTTGTAACCACGGGATGCCTCGATCAGCGGACACTGCTCTGGGGCGATGCACTCGACTATATTGTGCTCACGACCAACGCCGATGCGATCGAGCATGAACTGCTGGGTGAGATCTCCATCAAAAATACGAAAGAAAAAGCCGCGGCACTGTTCGAGATCAAGCAGAACGTGATGAAAAGGATCCCCGATACCCACAAAGTCCGCATTCTTGAGGACCTGGCAGGCCATCTTGGTGTCGAGATCCCCGAACATCACGGAGACGACATCATGCTCTCATGGGATGACGTGCGCAGCATGCGCGAGGGAGGCATATCGTTCGGTGCGCATACCGTCACCCACCCCATCCTGTCGAATACCACATTCGAAGAGGCAAAATTCGAAATCGAACACTCCAAACGCCGTATAGAAGAGGAACTCGGAGAACGGATCTGCACATTCGCCTATCCGAACGGCAAGCCTGCAGACATCAATGCCGACACCATCGACCTGTTGAAGCAGAACGGTTTCACCTGTGCGGTCACCACCCTCCCCACGAGAATTACCCGCGATGCCGATATGCTGGCGCTCGGGAGGATCACCACGACCGATAATTACAGTCTTTTCAAATTTCTTGCATCGGGCATGTATTCCGACTGCGTCAACCTCTTTGGATCCGGTGAGAAAGGATGCAAGCATACGCCGGGCAGTCACTGACGACCCATTGGATCTGCAGGGATGGGCAGCGATGCGTGATGGGGCACACTGATACACACCGCCGATAGTGGCCGCCCTGCGCGGTGCTGCCAGCAGCGGGTGCAATGATAAAAAATACGGGAGATCTACAGCGATATATCTGAGCTGCATGCGTTTTCCCGGCGGGTTTTGCGAAGGGCGTTTCCCTGCCGGACATCATAAAAGTTATCCAATAATAAAATTATTATAATTAAATATAAATAGATGGTGGCAGCCAATAGATATTTCAGAGAGACGCTGTCCGAACCACCGCCGGAAAGGGCGGTCAGCGTCCTGCGGGAAACCGCCGGCACGGTGGAAGGAACAGGGGTTGTCCGCCCGCAGGGGATTTGCACGGATGCTGCACCCTGCACCGGATACAGCCGCACCATTGAGGAGAAGGCTATGAATTCGAACAAAGGTCGCATTGCATCAATTGTGCTCCTTGCATGGCTCATGCTCGTCATGATCTTCATGATCATGCTCGAGACCGTCAACCTGGAAATATTTTTTGTACTCTGGCTATTCGGGCTGTTATTGATCCTTAAATTGATTGAAACACCCTTTTCAGAGCCGCCACATATGCAGCGCCTGAAAAAAGTCGTGGTGGTCGGCATATTCATTTTCAGCATCCTCATGGTGAAAAAAGTAATGGAGATACTGGGATCATGATGGTCAAATCCAGCATAGTGCTGCTCATTGCTGCAACGGTACTGTTCATCGTGCTGATGGTACCATTCGCAGACTCACCCCAGCTCTACGACGTCCAGACAGCCGCACGGACATCCCATCACACCAATCCGCAGGTGTTCGGAGCGGAACTCACCGCCGGATCAGACAGAATTTTTGCGGATATGCAGAGCCTCCTCGATGCAAACGAACAGATCATCCGATATATCCGGGCGGGGGATTATATCGCCGCGATCCATGAATATCAGAAGTATAATGGAAAATCACAGCAATTTTCGACTCTTGTCACCAATCTCGGACTGGATCACTCCGAGATCGGCACCTTCGCGCATGAAAACGTGGAGAACAGGGATGTGGTGTTTGATATTTTCATCGGCAGCATCCGTGCGGAACAATTGCGGAGTCTTGAAAATACCTACGAAGAACAGGGTGATGCGGCAAAGGCGGCTGCAACCAGGGAGGAGAGGAGGAGAACGTACGAATCCCTTTCCGCAAAAAAAGGAGAATTAAATGCCGTCTATCAATCCCTGGCAGCGATATCCTCACAGTATCAGCTCAATGACGAATCCTATCTCGCATCCCTCAGGGCCTACGACGCGTATCTCACCGAGCTCGCCTTCAGCATCACCGGCGAGGAGCGGGGAGTGCCGGAGGAGAGCGGGCCCCCGGCAACCGGCGAGGCAGGCGGAGATGAGACAGGCGTCGTGCCGGTTCTCCCTGTGGCGAGCGACCGCGTCCGCATCTATTTCCGGATGTCGCCGGAAAACGGCATATACGGGGACGAGATCCGGATCACCGGGTCATTGCGGGGCCCGGATGTCGCCAGCAGGGTGATCAATATCTACCTCGACAACCAGAACTGGGCGACAGCGACGACGACGGAAACCGGCGCATTTGAGGCTGTTGCATCCGTGGAAAAGATGACTGCCGGCGTCCACGCCGTCTACTGCTACTCGGGTGCGTCGTATTCGAACATCCAGCTATTTTCCGTGGCCCCGTCAGAGAGCGTCCTGACGCTCGAACTCGAGGAGGAACCGCTGAGCAATAACTTCATCTGCAGGGGCACGCTGTATGCCGCGGACAATACACCGGTCAGGAACGCACCGGTTGAACTCTACGTGAACAGCGCCCGCAAGGCATTGCTCACGACCGGTGATGACGGCTCGTATGAGACGGTGCTCACGCTCCCCACCGGTGAAAACACGATACAGAGCATCTTTCAAGGCCAGTTCAGGGGGTACCCCCTCGATGCCTCGCGCAGCAGTCCGATCAGCGTGGCGACCGGCTACAATGTAGCCCTGCTGCAGGGGCTCCTCTTCCTTGCAGGCGCAGGTCTCATCTTTTACGTCGCTGTCCGCCTCATATTCCCGGGGACCATGCCGCGGCTGCGGGACGCCACACAGGGCCCGGGATCGCGGGAAGGCGCACCGGCACTCCTCCCCGTCCGGCCCGAACCGGCTGAGGCACCACGGGCGATCTCGCCCGGCGTTGCGTTCGATGAGTTCCTCGCCCACTCGCACAACAATGACTGGCTGAATGCCATTCACGTGCTCTACCTCTCGCTCAAAGAGACACTGATCACAAAACGGCTTGTCCCCCGGCGACGGTCCATGACGCCGAGGGAGGTCTCGAGAACCCTCCAGACCGGCAGGAGATCCGATATCATGCCCGCATTCATGGAAGCCTATGAACGGATCTACTATGGACGGATCTTCCCCGAAGGCCGCGAGCAGGAGATGGTCGCAGCCTCATGGAAATCGATTCTGACCTCGCTCGGAGATGATGACCATGAACCGTGACCGTATCCTTGTCGTGGCGATCGTGGCGCTCTCGCTGGTTGCCATCGCAGCCCATTTTTCATCCTCCGCTGATGAATACGGGCGCGACAACCCCCGGTGGAACGGCACGTCGCAGTTTTCCGCTGCTGCCGAACGGCATGGCGCCATCGCCCTCTACGAGTATGGTTCGCTTCCCGACCGGTCGGGATCGATGCTGCTAATCATCGCCCCGGCCGGGGGTTTTGCGGAGGCCGAGATCGGGGCCTGCAGTGAGTTCCTCACCCACGGAAACACCATATTCATCGCCGACGACGGGCGCGGCAGCAACATCCTGCTCGAAAAGCTCGGCTCGAGCGTCAGAATCGTCCCCTCGCGCCTCCGGAGCATCGATCGTGCGTTTTCTCATCCCGACTCCATACTCGGGTATACGGAACGACCCGACGATCTGGTGGATGGGGTGAATGCGGTGGTACTGAACCGGCCAAGCCATGTGACCGGAGGAGAGGCACTCATCAACACGTCGATTCTCACCTGGGAGGAGAAGAGCGGAAATTATGCGGTGGATGCGGATGAGACGCTCACAAATTATGCAATATTCACACGGGAAACGGTGAACGGCGGCACGGTGTACGTTCTTGCGGATCCGAGCGTCTTCATCAACAGCATGCAGGCCCTCGATGTGCAGGATAACCGGCAGTTTATCCAGAATCTTCTCGCCACCCCCCACCAGATCATCCTCGATCAGGTGCATTGTGGAGGGACGACGCCGATCGGGTCAGGCCTTTCCGGCTTCCTTCCCGGGGCGGGTGTGGCGGTAGAGATTATCGCTACGGTATGTTCAATAGCGGCGATCATATATTTATTTTATAGTAAATTATTTTAATTATTATATTTATTATAGCTATATCCAGTTGGAAACGGATGGCAGGACAATGACGGATACAGAGATGATCGACAGCACCTCCCAACGGAGAATCGATGATTCGGAATTACAGGATATATCGCGCGTATTTGAGGATATCAGAGACACCATCGGTACGTTCATCGTGGGAAACGACAGGCTCGTAGAGCTGGTGTTCATATCGCTGCTGAGCGAAGGGCATATTCTCATCGAGGGGTTCCCCGGCACCGCAAAGACCACATGCGCCAAAATCGTGTCGGCTCTTGCCGACTGCGAGTTCAAGCGCATGCAGTGCGCGGTCGACATCCAGCCCGCTGATATTATCGGCATTCATACATGGGACCAGGAGAAGAAGGAATTCAGGATGAGGAAAGGGCCGATTTTCTCGAATATCTTCCTCATCGACGAGATCAACAGGCTCTCGCCGAAAAGCCAGAGTGCGTTTCTCGAGGCAATGAGCGAATGCCAGGCAACGGTTGACGGGATACGCTTCGGTATCACAAAGCCGTTCTTCGCCATTGCAACGCAGAACCCGTTTGAAAAGGAGAGCATCTTTCCGCTCAGCGAATCGCAGCGGGATCGCTTCATGTTCAGCATCCAGACGCAGCATCTTGAGGGAGAGGATGAACTGGAACTGATCCGGCGCGAACACGAAGGGTTGCTGAGGGCGGAAAAATTCATCGGCGCCTTGGCACCGGTCCTCAGCAGGCAGACGATCCTGCAATTGATTGAATGTGCGGGAAAAGTCCATGCAGAGCCGCACATGCAGGAATATATCAGGGATATTGTTATGGCGACCCGCAATCACGGAGACATTTACTTCGGGAGCAGCTCACGCGGATCCATTGCCCTGCTGCGGGGAGCGAAGGCATGCGCAGCGCTGGACAACCGTTCCTATATCATACCCGACGACGTCCAGAAAATTGCACCGTATGCGATCCAGCACCGGATCATTCTCACGCGGGAAGCCGAATTCAGCGGCGTGACCATCTCCCGGGTGATGCAGGAAATCATCGAATCCGTAGAGGTGCCCTGAACGTGCAGATGGAACGAGCAGCAACAGGGATTACGCTTCTCATCGTGGCGATAGTAGTCCTCGGGCTGGTATTTTCCGAGCCGGCATTCCTCTTTGCAGCATTCAGCCTGATCCTCTTTCTCTTCTTCCGCTATCTCGTATTCAGCGCCAATGTGCAGGCGATAATTCCCACCGTGCACACGGAGAGAAAGATAAAACATGGCATTTTTCGGCAGGGATCCGACATCCACCTCGAGAATGCAATACACTATGCCGACATTCCGGCCCTGCACCTGGCATTTTCCGATATCATCCCCGAGGGAGCGCTGCTTGTGCACGGTGCGACCGAAGCGCACGCTGACGACGGGAGTCCCGGCGAGTGCACGCTGCACTATACGTTCAGGCCGATGAACACCGGGGAGATCCTCTTCGGCGGACTCCGCGTCGCCTTCGGGGACCCGCTCTTTGCCGAAACGCTCACCCTCACCGATGCGCAGTACCGCCGCCCGGAACTTCTTGTATATCCGGTCCAGCTCTTCGATTCAAAGAGCGAGAAACGACACACGGTCCACAGCATGACCAGCATCCCCATGGCGGACCCGTTCGAGGTCCAGTACTTCCGCGAATACCAGATGGGCGATGCCCCGAAGTCGATAGACTGGAAATTATCCGCAAAATACGGCAAGATATTCATCAGGGAATACTCCTATTACCGCACATCAGGACAGCTCTTTATCATCGATCTCCCCGACCGCGAAACGCTGGAAGACGGCGAGACGTTCCCGAAGCTCAAGGAGGCCCTGGTCTGCTCGATCAATGCGGAAACGAAAGAGAATATCGACCTATTCCTCGTCGAGATCTCGGGAGGAAACCTGATTTCCGCTGCCCCGATGCCGCACGATTTCAATTCGATTATCCTGGATCTCAACAGGTTGAAACCTGAATACCGCCGGCTTCATCTCTACAGGACACCTGACGGTGCCCGTCACGCGATGCACGCAGCATACATCCACCCGGATCAGGAGGGGGCGCAGTTCGTGTACGCACTGGACAGAATACGGGAGCTATCCTCGGAAATCAGCCGGTTCACTCCATTCGAACAGGAAATGGGCAGGATTTTCCACCGGGTGAACCAGTCGGAAGTGAATCTGTTTACCACCTTCCAGGGCGATGACAGCCACGTGCGGATCATTCTGCGGCAGGCGGCAAACTGCGGAAAACATGTTCACCTCTTCATTCCGAAAGAGGCGTATTCAGCACGGAACGAGAGCAGAATCAATAAATTACCTTTTCATTCGGTGACGATGGTATGAACAACGCATCCACGCTTCCCCGGGTACTGCTGCTTTCCCTCTCGGTGGTGGTGATCGTGCATGCTCTCGGATCATCGACATGGTTTGCCGGGCCTGCCGTGCTGCTTGTACTGCTGGCTGTACAGGCCAGACCGGCACTCTCGACCGAACGCAGCTATGCCAGCCTGGCAATCGGAGAAATACTCGTGATCATTGTCGGATTATCCGGCATACCGCTGGCATTGCTTGCCCAGACCCTCGTGCTGATGCTCGCAGGAGTGAACTTCCAGCTGGTACGCCCCGGGCGCATTTACGCTGATATGCTGGTGAGCATCGTCATAGGAATCACGGCGGGGATCGTGGTACTCACGCTGGACGACATCTATCTCATCCTGCTGGCTATCCTCTGCGCGATCCTCTCCATGCTGGTCTTCGTGCTGTTCAATGAAAAACGAATCATGAGAATTGCGGGGCGAACACATGCATAAGAGAACATCAACTACGACTCCCTGGCCCCCGATGATCCTGATCGGGGTTGCACTGCTGCTTCTGATCATCGTGCTTCTCACTGACCGGGGGGATATCACGACTGCCGTGCTCATCCTGGTAGGCTTTTCGAGTTTCGTGACAGGCATATTCATGCTCACGTTTACATCCAGTGAGACGGTACACCCGGGAATCGCAAGTTTGCTCCACTTCCCGGGCGCCATTCCGCTTTCTCGCCTCATCGCGGATCTCGGGATCAGCGGGAATGCGCACTTTGTCCCCGGGAGCAAACTCTACCCGGCATCGATTATGCAGTTCAATCCGGTGGCGGCCTATACCCCGATCACCCCCCAGAGCGACTATTCATTCTATGCCGAACCCGACGGGATGGGGGTTCTCACGCCCCCTTCGGGCTCGTACCTGCTCGAATCGCTCGAACAAGAGTATGCGATGGTGATCCCCCACCAGGAGGAGGAGCTGTTTGCCGCCATCAGCGGCGTCTGCGAGGATGTGCTCGAGATCGCAGAAAAAGCGTCCGTGGCGAGAACCGGTGACAGCATCACGGTCGAACTTCACCGGTTCCGGTTGTACCAGGGATGCGATGCCCTGAAGCAGGAATCACCCCGGTGCTGCGCAATGGCGCCATGCCCGGTCTGCAGCCTCATTGCGAGCATGATCGCACGGGGGCTTGATACGACGACCTCGATTGACTCTGTGGGGTTTGATGACGGGTCACAGACCATCAGGATACATGTGGCCCTTCATTCATGAGCTGATATCGACCCAGATGTGAAGATTGCGATAACTTGCGGCAATCCTCTCCATCCCCTGGATATCGTCGGAAGGCACGTCATCCGTAAAGAGCAGCAGATCGATCCGGTTGAACTCCCCGCTGTCCATGGTGATGGCGTATGACCGCTCAAGTTCCTGGCCCGAGGCCAGTGAGAGGGAAAAACGGTCCAGAAGCTGCATCGAATCGATCCGTGTGGTGTTTGAGAGGAGGTCCGTATTCACCCTGACCCCGAACACCTCGATCAGGTACTCAACGTCCCGGTATTCGTGATTCCCGATCCCGAGGAGCAGATGTTGCGGCTCGTTGAGGGTGATTTTCCGGGGGTACTGTATAGCCTGCCCGTTTTCCCCGAGGATATAGAATTCTGAAAATTTTTCACCTTCCTTGGGAGCCGCCATCACCAGGACGGTGGTTGCAAGGGCGAGGAGAATCGACAGGGCAAGCAGGTGGGAGAGGAACCGGTGGCGGTCGGGGCCGGGTATGGCAATCACCGCCCCACATGCTCGGACGAGGCGGCCAAACGAGACGGAAAACCGCAGGGCGGGATCGACCAGGGCGCGACGATAATAGGCAACGATAAGGGTAAACCACGAAAAACCGCATAATGCTGCAGATACGGTCTCAAGCCGGATGCCCCACGGCGTATAGTTCAGCATCAGGCCGATGAGGGCAGCGAGCGCAAAGCTCATGCCGACCGCAAGGATAAACCGCTCAAGGGGATTGATCTGCTCCTTCAAGGGGAAAAGCAGCGAAATGAGGGCATACCCGGGAATGAACAGGATCAACGGGATGGTGAACAGCACCCTCAGCGCTGTTTCGTTGACCAGGGGCATGTACATCACGATAAGCGCCCCCACTGTCAGCAGCAGGAGCAATTGCAGGTCAAAGAATTCGTCATCGTTGACGAGATTCCGCAACCGGGTTCTGAGGCGGTGTGTGGCTGTCATGAAAATCCTATTGAGTTATTTTTATTATTAATCTATTATAATAACCTATCCTGAACGGTATATATAGATTCCGTGACGCACCCCGGACACCGCGCAGCGTCCGTGCCCGCCCTGCAGGGCGAGACGATTCGACCAGTGGATGCGCAAAATGACCGAACCAGGACGCTTCATGCACCGGATCTCTCCGGAGGAGCCATCCATGCAGCCCGACTGCGGTGGTCTGGCGGGGAAGGTGCGCGAGATGCGGCGCCTGTGGGCTCCACCACAAAATATATAACCACCAATATAATATTCAAAATATATATTTAATAGTAACGCAATACGATGTTTGTCTGGTGGTTTCCCTGTATCGGAATAACAGTATCGCAGTCGTGGTTCCCGCATACAACGAAGAAGAGCTCATCGGCGAGACATTGCGATCCTTCCCCCCATGGATCGACCTGATCGTCCCCGTGAATGATGCCTCAAAGGACAGGACAGGAGAGATAATCGAAGAATTTGCTGGAAGAGATCCTCGTATCGCGGTCATTCACCACACGAAGAACCGGGGTGTGGGTGCTGCGATCTGCGCCGGCTATGCGCAGGCACTCGAAGGCGGGGCGGATGTCGTCGCCGTGATGGCCGGTGACAACCAGATGGATCCTGTGTATCTCCCCTCGCTCCTCGATCCAATCATCGACGGGGAGGCCGACTACACCAAAGGCAACCGGCTGTACAATGCCGACTACCGCCGCGGCATGAGCACCTGGAGGACGTTCGGCAACATCCTGCTGACCTACCTCACCAAGATAGCGTCGGGAAACTGGCATATCATGGATCCGCAGAACGGGTATACGGCGGCATCCAGCGAGCTGCTGGAGAGCCTGGATGTCAGCCAGATATACCCGCGATACGGGTACTGCAACAGCATGCTGGTGTGGCTGAATATCCATGGGTACCGGGCGCTGGATGTGCTCATCCCCGCAAAATACGCGAATGAAAAATCGAAAATCCGCTACAGCGCATATATTCCCTCGGTATCCGTCCTCCTCCTCAACAACTTCCTCTGGCGCATGAGGGAAAAATACGTACTGCTTGAATTTCACCCGCTGGTGCTTTTTTATGCGTCCGGCGCGATGCTGCTCTTCCTCGGGATTCTGGGAGGCGTGTATTCCCTCTATTCTTCCCTGTTCGAGGTGGAAATACTCTTTTTGAGGGGAGGACTCTCCCTCGTGATATTCACGATCGGGATTTTGTTTTTCCTGTTTGCCATGTTCTTTGACATGCAGTCCAACCAGCGGGTAAACGGCAGGTGAGTGACGATGAGACGATGCGGCTGCGGGACGTCGTCCGGCACCCACCTCCACCGGGCCCGTGGCCCTGTTCATGGCCCCATGCCCCATGCCAGCGGATAGTCACTACGTGTATCCGTACCGGACCGTGGCGAGAGCGGAAATTCCCTCCCGCACCGGGCAGGCAGAAGGGCTCCGGTGTCCGGAACCAGGAACGCGTTGAAAATCGGCCGGATTATATACACCACAATAATTTTATAACAATTAAAATAATAATACAAAAATTATAATAGCAAAGGTTTCAATCAGCCAGAGAGGATGTGCCGTATGAGATCACGTAGATTCCCGCAAAGATCCATGACAACCCATCGATTCGCAGAAACGAGGCTTGAACCACAGTGGGAGACGCCCAAGGCTGTACCAGAACAGCGCCCGTCCCCGCATGCACGCACCACCCCCGGATCGCCCGCGGCCCCGGGCAGGCTCCTCACGGGGGAGCAGGCAGGACTCCCGGTAGAGGGCGGGGGTGTTGGCGATTAAGGTGCTGGTAACCATCAACCATCCGGCCCACGTGCATTTCTTCAAGCATTTTATCTGGGAGATGGAACGGCGGGGGCATGAAATACGGGTGGCCGCCATGAAGAAGGATGTGGCCCTGAATCTCCTCCAGAATTACGGCATTGAGTATACGCTCCTTCCGGTACGGCAGAAAAACGGTTTCGATGTCATTGCAGAGCAGCTGAAATACGACTATCACCTGTATTCGATCGCACAGGAGTTCAAGCCGCATATCGTCACCGGCATCGGCGGGGTTGCCCCGGCACATATCTCCCGGCTCACCGATGTAAAATCCATCGTGTTCACCGACACGGAACACGCGGTGCTCTCGAATTCGATCACGTTCCCCTTTGCAGATATCATTTGCACCCCCTCCTGCTACCGCGACGATGTCGGGAAAAAACAGGTCCGCTACAACGGGTACCACGAACTTGCCTACCTGCACCCGCGGTATTTCCAGCCGGATCCGGGAATCCTGCATGATATCGGTCTTGACGAGCAGGACGATTTTTTTGTGATGCGGTTCATTTCATGGAACGCGGTGCACGATCGGGGGCAGCACGGCATCGAGAACAGGATGGAGCTGATCGATATGCTCAATGAGCACGGACAGGTATTCATCACCTCTGAATCAACGCTACCAAAAGACTTCAACAGGTACTTAATCTCGGTCCCGCCCGAGAAGATGCACGATTTGCTGTATTACGCAACGATGTACATCGGGGAGGGGTCGACGATGGCATCGGAAAGTGCGATTCTCGGGACGCATGCGCTGCTCATTACCACTCTGAGTTACGGCTATACCTCGGAAGAGGAGGAAAAATACGACCTGCTCTATAATTTTTTCCAGTACAACAATATTCAGGAGCGGGCAATCCGGAAAGCAGCCGAACTGCTGGAACATACCAACCTCAAGCAGGAAGGGAAGCGCAAGCGTGAACGCCTCCTGAAGGATAAAATCGATGTCACGCAGTTTATGATCGATCTGTTCGAAGAGTGCGGGTGCCCCTGAATCGGGCCGTCGGCAGACGGGATGTCCAGAACGACACACGAGAGGTGATAACGGTTGAATATGCTGGTGATTATGAAACTGCCGGACAGGAACATGATGAATCATATTGTTCCCCTCTCGCAGCTGGAGGAGATTGAGAGAATCATGGTGGTGCGGGATACGGTGGGGCCCGCAATCGACAAGGTCGAGTACCACTGCCCGCCGTCGTGGACGCTGAAATTCCTTCCCGCAGCCTATCTGCTCAAACTGGGAATTCTGCTCCGCCTCGCACACAAGGAGAAGCCTTCTCTCCTCCTGAGTTTCAAGCTCTACCCGCACGGAATTCTGGCATTTCTTGCCGGAAAAATTGCCGGGGTATGCACGGGTGTTTCCCTGATCGGAGGACCCGTGGAAGTGCTCGACACGGGCATCCCCGCGGTCGAAACGTTTGCATACACGGGGGGCATTCCCCCGATGTCGAAGAAGGGTGTATTCCTCCTGCCCATGCTCAGGACATTTGACATCATCACGGTTACCGGGAACTATACCCGGAATTTTCTGGTTGCACACGGGATCCCTCCCGAAAAAATTGTTATCGTGCCCCATATCGTCGAAAACAACATCCATGCACGATCGCGGGAGAAAACCTACGACATCCTCACCCTGGCACGGCTTGAACCGGTCAAGCATATCGACGTACTGATCCGGGCAGTTCACAGGGTACGGGAATCGATGCCCGGCATCCGGGTGGCGATAGTCGGGGACGGAAGAGACCGGAAAAAACTCGAAGCGCTCACGAAGAAACTCGGGCTCGAAGATCATATCCTGTTTGCAGGATTCCAGCAGGATGTGGAGCAATGGTTCAACACGAGCAGGATATTCGTGCTCACATCAGAACGGGAAGGATTTCCCTACACGGTAATCGAAGCGATGCTTTGCGGCATCCCGGTTATCGCGTCGAATTGCGGAGATATTGCAGACATCATTGCCGACGGCTGCAACGGCATCCTCATCGATGATTATCAGGATGTCGATGCATTTGCCGCCTCCATCATGGCACTGCTCACCGATCCGGATGCCATGGAAAGGATGCACGCAAACGCACTGAAAACCGCAGCAACACTGAAATCAACGGATATACCCTGTATCTGGCAACGAGCACTTGCGCAGAATATCACAAGAGATAATCCATGCTAAGTTATTTATAATAATACAATTATTTTTATTCGAGATATCAATGGCCTCACGACTCACCTCCCCCATCCTCGCTGTCTTCGGCTTCCTCTCTCTCGCGGTACTGCACATCGTCCTGCTCTTTTCTCCCGCAACAGGCTACGAGATTTCGATTTACGAAAGCACGCCACTCATCGCATGGGTTTGCGTGATATTTTCGTTATTTGCAGGGATCCTGATCATTATCCGCCACGTATTCGCCGGTAAGGCGGATACAAACCACTTCTGGCTCGTGGGACTGCTCCTTATCATTCTTGCGCGGTTCACCTTCCTCTACATTCCGAATTTCAGGGGGTATTTCGCATGGCAGGGGGACCATATCACCCACCTGGGCATGGTTGTCGACATCGTGGAGTCGGGCAGCATCCTCGGCAATTACTACCCTCTGACCCATATCGTTCTTGCAGAAGCCCACCTTCTCACCGCATTGCCGGTCGAATTCCTCTCGCTCTACAGCACTGCGTTTTTCTCCGTGTTCTCTATCATTGCGATATTCCTCCTTGCATCCGCCGTGTTCGAGGACAAAAGGATGCAGCTGCTCTCGATTGCCGCAGCAGGGGGTGTATTCTTCTCCTCGTACGATGTTCTGCTGATGCCCAACGGGTGGTCGATGTTTTTGATCCCCTTCTTGCTGTTCCTCTATTTCAGGTCGAGAAATTCATTGAAATACAGGATCCTGACCGTTTTAATCCTCGTTTCCTATCCGTTTTTCCACCCGCTTTCGACAGTGATGGTCATCGAGATGTTCGTGGTGATCGGGGTGCTCGGGATCCTGTTCAGCCACATGGAGAACCGGCATGCAGGATTCAACATACATTTCAAACAGTTTCCATTCCTCGAGGTCCTGCTTCTTTCCTGCATATTCATCTTCTGGGTATTGCAGTTTTCACGGTTTGAAATCAATCTCATGAGCGTCTACACCACCATCTTTCTCGGGGGCAGTCTCCCCTCGGACCCCCTCGCGGACATGTCGGAAAAACTCCTGAAGGTCAACATGGGAACCATCGATTTCCTGACCTACACCATCAAGACCCTGGGAAGCGAAGCGATTTATCTGCTCTTTACGGTTCTCGCCACGATAGTGGTCGTTGCACGGTATCGAAAAGAGAGAACCTTCAGGACCATGGGCATATTCGCATCGTTCCTTGTCATCACCTACCTGATCGGGATCATGTACCTCGGGTATCTGCTGAACATTTTCTCATTTCTCGAAAGCATCGATCCGGTACGACTGCAGGCATTCGCGGTCCTCTTCACGCCTCTTGCCGTCGCATTTGTCATCAGCTACCTGCTCGGGAAACAACGCCTTGCATTCGCCCGCATCTGCGTTGCTCTTATCCTTATCGCATCGATTCTCAGTATCATCAGTATCTACCCGTCCCCCTACATCCTGCAGCCGAACCGGGAGATTACGATGATGGATATGGCCGGCATGGGCTGGATACTGGACTCCCGCGATAGGGATACCGATTTTGTTTGTATCAACAGCCCTCCCACGCGATATGCCGATGCCATTCTGGGAAAACAGCAGAGCAGCCAGACGATGAGATGGAAATACCCCACGATCCCCGACCATTTCGGCTACGATCAGCACCCATCCCTCGGCTACGTGTATGCACAAAATCAGTATGCGGCACTGACGAAAATGGACAGGATCATGTACAGCACCGTCTGGGAGCCGGTCGGGAGGTTCAACGATGCGGACTTTGAGCAGTTGAACGCTGACAGGAGCGTCAGCAGGATCTACGACAACGGTGAGACGGAAGTCTATTATATCACGGTGGTATGATGGATCTTCGCTCTGTGCACGTCATCCAGTTTCGGGAACCTGCCTCGGCCCCGTCAAAAAAGCGGTGGTGGGAAGAGGGGCTCCAGAACTGTGCGCTGCCGGCAATCCCCGGTGTGATGGAAATGGCTGCGATCGGTCATCCTCCCGGACGGATGCGCACAGGCCAGGTACCGGTTGTTCCCCCGGAAGGGAGAGACCACCGGATGCTGTGGGATCAATCTAGTTCTGGAGAGCAGACTGCTTCGATGCAGTGGCATTCCCTGCCTGATCGCTGGTGCCGGTGTTGCCCTTCACGAGCATGTCCACGCAGCCCTGCACGGTGATCCGGCCGTTGATCGAACCTTCGATGCGATTTTCTTCAATTGAGCCGTTCTCGGCATTCTTGACGAGGATCACTTCACCGTCGTTGTTCCCGGAGTAGGTGTTGCCTGCAATACGCACGTCGTCGGCAATGGTGCTCTTCGCCATGAAATTCTGGCACTTGGTACAGGTATTGTTGGAGAACTCGAAGAACTCCATCGTGCCGCGGTCGGTGGTATCCGCGCATTGCTTCACATCAATGAAGGTGTTGTTTTCGATGATGAACGTAATATCGCGAATATCCTGCCGCTTGCGGCATCCAAACCCGCCATAGAGCGTATTGTCCTTGACCTCACAGTACTTCGCCCCGTTGTTCACGAGATACTTGTTCCCGTAGAGATGGGTGATCTCGTTGTTGTAGATGTACCACGACTCTGCGCACGGATGTGCGTCGATGGTATGGGCGATCGAGCCGCGAAGGTAGTTTCTCTCGATATACGTCTCCCGCGGCACACCGATGCTGCTTCCCGGGTGGGCTACGTGCGTGATGCAGTGCCGGCACCGGTCGATGGTGCTGTCGATGATGCGGGTGTAGGCGGAGGAACTGTGCACGTCAACGCCGTAGCCGTAGCCTTTTTTCTCTGAATTCTCGATGGTGCAGTCGGCTATGGTCGTCTCGTAGCAGTCCATGATATGGGTTGCCCGCAGGCCGCAGCTGTCGATATGACAGTCCCGGAGAGTGGAATCGATGGTGTACCTCAGGGATATGCCGGAATAATCCCCGCTTTTGCTGCCGCCGAGGATTGTGATGCCTTCAATGGTGACCGCCACCGGTTTGATGAACTGGACATTCGCATTCTTTGAAAGCGAGTACGTATGGAGCAGCGGATCATCGAAGGTGATCTCGTTTTCAGTCACGCTCTGAACACGGTGCAGCTCACCGGTCTTCATGCGCTGGTACCAGCCGTCATCGTCAGGGTTCCACTTCGTATCGTCGAAGATGAGTATCAGGTCGCCTGCGGCGAGGCCCGAGGCATCGTTCACCCGCACTTGAGTGCTGTTTGCCGGGACATCTTCAACCGGGGCCGAGCTCGCCAGGAGCGAACCTTTGCATTCGATCAGGTAATCTTTTGTCGCGCTCTTCAATACCGGCATCCCGATGCCGCGCAGGGTGATTGATTTTTTCGCGGTTATCGTGGATGCAACGGGATAGGTCCCCTGCTGGATCTCGACGACGCCGCCGTCGGGAACGAAATCCACCGCCGCCTGGATCACCGATGCGGCATTCGAACCGGATGCTATCACGTCACCGTTCCCGGCGGTTGCGGTGTAGGCGCTGCCTTCCACGGCAACCGTCGCAGGAGTGGTATTTAGCAGAGACGTAGAATTTTCGAGAGTATTCTCCATAACCGGAGTGGTGATATTTGCCGTTTCATTGGGAGCAACGTCTGCTGCCGCAGCAGCCTGGCCAAACGCCAGCATCGCTCCCACACAGAGTATCCATAGAACCTTTGGTGGAATACATGTCACCTCCAGGGTTTCATTGACGTTTCAATTGAATGTATTAAAAGGTTTTCATATTAGATAACCCATATGGGTTATCCTTGTGGATAATTAGTACTGCTGCCCCAATGACCCGGCCCGAAAACAGCACCGACGCGCACCGGGACGGAGAGAAACCACTCAAGATCAGGCGACTCTGGGCCGCGTAGAATCCGCTTGATGGCACGGATACCCGCATCCTATGAAACAAAAGCAACCAGGGACATCAAACCCTAAAAATAGCACAAATTATGCACAGAAACAGGAAAAAAGGTTGATGGAGGGAGATTTTTCCGCACCCACATGGCGGGCACCCCCCCCGTTTTTCGGAGCACCGGAATGCAGAACGACGCACGCACGGAAGCACCCGTGCACCGTTCGGGCGGGTTATGCGAATGAGTTGTCCTCGACGGTACCATCCGGGGAGCCCGCTGCAGAAATCGCATCGGCACCCTTTGCCCCCTGGTAGGTGTTTCCACTGACCCGGAACGAGTCTGCGTTCTTGACGATGACCATCGTGCCCGGGCAGTCGGTGCAGGTATTGTTCGTGAATTCGAACGATTCAAAGGATCCCCGGCCCGTCGAATCAGCGCAGTCTTCCACATTTTCGAAAGTGTTTCCGCTGATGATGTAGGCGTCCTGCTTCGAGTCCTGCCGTTTGCGGGCCCCGAAACCGTCATGGAGATAGTTCCCCTCCACCTCACAGTAGCGGGCACCGTTGTTGATCAGGTACTTGTTCGCGTAAGCGTGGGTGATCTCGTTGTTGTAGATGTACATCGATTCTGCACAGGGGTGGGCGTCGACGGTGTGGCTGACCGTGGCACTGAGGAAGTTGTCCTCGATGTAAGTGTCGCGCTGCACACCAGGGTAGGCGATGTACGACACATGCGTGATGGCATGCCGGCACCGCTCGATGTGGTTGTCGATGATCCGGGTGTACGCGGAGGTCTGGTGGACGTCCACGCCGTAGCCGTAGCCATCCCTCTCGGACCCTTCGATGACGTTCTGCGTGATCAGGGTCTCGTAGCAGTCCATGACCATGATGCCGCGGTTGCCGGCATTTGAGATGTGGCAGTTCTTGATGACCGAGTCAGCGGTATACCGGAGGGAGATCCCCGTGTAGCCGCCTTTGTTGTCGCCGCCAATGATCTCGATCCCGTCGATCGTCAGGGAGACCGGACGGATGAACTGCACGCAGGCATTCTTGGAGCTCGAGTAGCTGTTGATGAGCGGATCTTTGACCGTGATCGTCGAACCGCTCACCCCCTCGACCAGGTGCATCTCGCCCGTCTTCACCTTCGGATACCACCCGTCATCCCACGGGTTCCACGGCGTATCATCGTAGATGATGATGAGATCGCCCGCTTCGAGCCCGGAAGTGCTCGCAACCGAAATCGTGCGCCCCCCCGCCTCAGGATCGGCGGCAAGGCCCACTTCGTCGAACTGTGAACCGGTTGCGGAGACGATGGTCGCGGCACCGCTCTTGAGCGTCGGATTCCCCACACCGCGAAGGGTAACCGATTTCTCGGCAAGCACCGAATCGCTGATGGTGTACGTCCCCTGCCGGATCTCGACCACGCCGCCGGCAGGCACCGCATTCACCGCAGCCTGGATGACCGCCGAAGCGCTCGATCCGGATTCGATGACATCACCGGCAGCATTCCGGGCAACGATTTCATCACCTTCGATGGATACCGTTGCCATCGCACCTGTTGGAGAGGAGCTATTCGAAGCATCGTTCCACGCTACAGGAGCGGTAGCGTTCACTGTTTCGTTGGGAGCAACCTCTGCTGCCGCGGCACCATGGCCGAGCGCCAGAAGCGCCCCCACACATACTATCAACAAAACCTTCGGCGTTATACGTATCACCTCGGGGGTTTCATTGACGTTGCGTTCAAGAGTATTTAAACACTACGGATAAGGATAACCCACAAGGATAATCCAATTGGATGGACATCACCCCCATTCCAACACGGCACCCACCGACGAGGCACACGCGCCGTGTGGTGCGGGAACCACGCCCGAACAACGGGCGGCCGGACACCACCCATAGCTTCAGAGAAGAGTTATTTCACCCATTTTGGAGAGATGAACGGTAAAAATGCTTCCAACTGTGCAAAAGTGCTTCGCACATCACCGAAAAGGAAAAATGTGATGGGGGACGGAAGGTAGCCCGCGCAGCCCCGGTGCGGCCCCCCCTCCCCGCGGGATCCGGACAGGACCCCGTGAAGTTCAATGTCCTTGCTATGACACCGTTACCGGCTCATCCAATGAGATTATTTGAAGATGTTATTCTCAATAATCCCATTCGACGGGCTCGAGACATAGATTGCATCCGAACCCCGCGCGCCATCGTAGGTATTTCCACTCACACGGAATGATGCTGCGTTCTTGATGATGACCATGTAGTCGGGGCTGTTTTTACATACGTTGTCCGTGAATTCCATGTACTTGAAGGTTCCACGGTCGGTCGAATCAGCGCAGTCATTCACATTCACGAAGGTGTTCCCGCTGATGATGTAGGTGTCCTGCTTCGAGTCCTGCCGTTTGCGGCATCCATACCCATCATGGAGATAGTTCCCTATCACCTCGCAATTACGGGCACCGTTGTTGATCAGGTACTTGTTCTTGTAGGCGTGGGTGATCTCGTTGTTGTAGATGTACATCGACTCGGTGCACGGGTGTGCATCGACCACGTGGCTGACCGTGGCACTGAGGAAGTTGTCCTCGATGTAGGTGTCACGCTGCACGCCCGGATAGGCGATGTACGACACATGCGTGATGGCATGCCGGCACCGCTCGATGTGGTTGTCGATGATCCGGGTATACGCGGAGGTCTGGTGGACGTCCACGCCGTAGCCGTAGCCATCCCTCTCGGACCCTTCGATGACGTTCTTCGTGATCAGGGTCTCGTAGCAGTCCATGACCATGATGCCGCGGTTGCCGGCATTTGTGATGTGGCAGTTCTTGATGACCGAGTCAGCGGTATACCGCATGTTGATGCCCGTGTAGCTGCCTTTGTTGTTGGCGCCCAGGATGCTGATCCCGTCGACGGTCAGGGAAATCGGCCGGACGAATTGCACGCGGGCATTCTTGGAGCTCGAGTAGCTGTTGATGAGCGGGTCTTCGATCGCGATCGTCGTGCCGCTCACGCTCGTGACACGGTGCATCTCACCGGTCTTGACATCGGGATACCACCCGCCGTCCCACGGGTTCCACGGCGTGTCATCGTAGATGATGATGAGATCGCCCGCTTTCAGGCCGGACGTGCTCGCAACCGAAATCGACTGCGTCCCCGCGCTCGGGTTGGCGGCGAGCCTCACTTCGGCGTACTGCGAACCGGTTGCGGAGATGATGGTCGTAGCCCCGCTCTTGAGCGTCGGGTTGCCGACACCGCGGAGAGTGACCGATTTCGAGGTCCGGATGTAATCGCTGATGGTGTAGGTCCCCTGGTGGATCTCGACCACGCCGCCGGCGGGCACCGCATTCACCGCAGCCTGGATGACCGCCGAAGCGCTCGATCCGGACTGGATGACGTTTCCGGCTGCATCACGGGCGACAATGCTGCCGCCTTCGATGCGCACGATCGCATCAGCGACCGAAGGGTCGGGTGTCGGGGCCGGAGCGGGCGCGAGATCGGCATCCAGTGCCCAGTTCACCGTGCTACGGAAGAGCTCCCATCCATTCTCGTTGAGCATGGCTGCCGATGCATCCGCAAGGAAAAAGCCGACACGTTTTGCAGGCGCGTGCATGCCCACCATTGCGGCACCCTCTTCGTAGGCGAAGATCACGGATTTCGATGCGTCAGAGGGGTCGTATGCCACGTTCACGCTGCTGTCCGACGGTTTGCCGTAAGAGAACAGATCGTCACCGGTATAGACCGGCACGGTACCGCTCAGGCCCGCGGCGAGCGCATGGTCCGCTGCCGAAATGGCAAGACCGGTTTTCCCCGCCACGGCACCATAATCGGTGCTCGAGACAGTCCCCGTCATCTTCATGTGGTCGAAGATGAAGGATTCGTGCGTGATGAAGGGCACCGCACAGTCCCGGTACTTTGCCCCGACCTTGGACGAGGCAACCGTCGACGAGACGTAGATCAGGTCCATGCCCTCCGCATCCGCGGTGGCGCACACATCGTCGTCCACGACAGTGACCGTCAGCCCGAGGCGCTCGAGATAATTCACGATCTGCCGATCCCCGGTTCCGAGATAGGTGCTGCTGCCCGCAACGAACAGGACATCCTTCGGCTCGGGCGTGGGCTCGGGCGTCGGTGCCGGCGTCGGGTCAGGCGTGGGCTCGGGCGTCGGTGCCGGTGCGGCCGATCCGCCGTCCAGCGCCCACGTCACCGACGCGTCGAAGAGCTGCCATCCGTCGCCGGTCAGCGAGGTCGCATCGGCGTCGGTCAGGAAGAAGCCGACACGCGATGCAGGCGCAGCCATCCCCACCATGCCGGCGCCCTCTTCGTAGGCGAAGAGCACGCACTGGCCGGCGTCAGCAGGGTTGCAGGCGACCCTGATACTCGCATCGCCCGGGGTGCCGAACGAGAACAGCCCGGAGGAGCTGTATACCGTGACATCGCCGCTCAGGCCGGCCGCAAGCGGGTGGCCTTCCGCAGCGATGCCAACACGGCTCGCACCGGAGTACGCACCGTAGTCGGTATTGAGCACAGCACCGGTCATTTTCATGTCGTTGAAGATGAACGACTCGTGCGTGATGAAGGGCACCGCACAGTCCCGGTACTTTGCACCGACCTTGGACGAGGCAACCGTCGACGACACGTAGATCAGGTCCATGCCCTCCGCATCCGCAGTGGCGCATGCATCGTCGTCCACGACCGTCACCGCAAGGCCCATGCCCTCAAGCCGCGCCTTGATCGCCGTGTCTGCACCGTTCAGGGCCGTGCTGCCCGCAACGAACAGCACCTCTCCCGACAATGAAGCCGGTGGTGAAGAAGCCGTTTCGTGGGAAGACGCTGCAGCGACTGCTGCGACCTGGCTCAAAACCAGGAGCGCCCCCAGAGTCAGTATCCAGAATATGTTCGGTTTTATCATGCATCACCTCAAGGGCTTACCAGAACGTTTCTGGATGGATGTATAAATAGTTTCCTAAATGTGATAATCCATGGGGATTATCCATATGGTTTATCGTATAAGGTGCGCACCAGGTGCGCAGCCGGGATGTGTGAAGTTTCAAAAACCGCGCATAATGGATATTTTCCAGAAAAAGAATTATTCCTCACCCTATATGAAAGTATTCCCGGGAGGGGCTCCCCCGCAGATTTCGGGGAATGAGGGATATGTTTATCAGCCCGAAAAGAGAAAAATCCCCATACCATTATATAAGATATTATGGCGGCAAATAGAGAGAAAAACCCGAATTGTAAATATTCAGAAAGGCATATTTATCTACCTGAATGCATTTGCGGCGGCCCTGCCCGCCGGGTGCGGGGATGATCAGACCATCGCGTAACCACCATCCAGCGAGGCCGCAGAAGGGGATGGCCCCCGGGGCAGGGTGCCGGGGAACCCACCTGATTATCAGGACGATATCTTGTTGTTTTCCACGAGAGTGTTCTTCCCGACCGTGTGGATGGTGCCCAGCACACCCTCACCCCGGAATAGATTATTCCTGATAATATTGTTGTTGGATGCACCCACCTCGGTGATCCAGTACGCCGATTCGAGTGTGGCATCATCGTAGCAGCGATTGTTTTCGACGAGAATATTCAGGCTGTTGTTTAAGCAGATCGGAACGTTTTCCGCGCTGCCGTCACCGCCCCGGTTTGCATTTGTGCACACATTGTCGAGAATTTTGACCGCGGTGCTGTCCACGAGCTTGATCCCGTATGTGTAGCTGTTATCGAGGGTATTGCGTTCAATCAGCCCCTGTTTCGCCCCTTCAACATAGATTGCCCCGTCGTTGCTCGCCCCTTCGCAGGTATTTCCCGTAATCACAATTTCCGCGGCATTGAAGGTTTTGACCATGTGATGCTGGACGTTGGTGCAGGTATTATCAATGAATTCAAGGTACGTGATGGTGCCCGTATTCCCCGTATTCACACAGCTGGCGACATCATCGAACGTATTCCCGGAGATGAGAAACGTACATCCCTCCACCGCACCGCGCTTGACGATCCCGTTCGCGCCCGAAAACGTGTTGTCCCGGATCACCGTCAGTTTGGCACCGCTATTGACAAGGCTGTAGCGCGGGTTGGTATTGAGCAGCTCGTTTCGTTCGATATACATGGACTCCGCACAGGGGTGGGCATCGACGGTGTGGCTGATCGAGCCCCGGAGGTAGTTGTCCTCGATATGCGTTTCCCGGGGAACGCCCGGCGTGGCGGGCAATGCCCCATGGGTGATGGTGTGGCGGCAGAGGTCGATTTCGTTGTTCCGGATCCATGTGTATGCCGACGAAGAGTGGATACAGACCCCGTATCCATAGCCGGCCCGCTCGCAGCCCCGGATCTGGTTGTTTTCCACGACGGTCCCGAAGCAATCGCGGATGTATATCGCCCTCATGCCGGTATTTTCAATGATACAATTCCTGATGACAGAATCCTCCGCATACCCGATACTTATCCCCGAATAATCACCGGTATTGTCAGGTGCGGTGAGCGCGATCCCCTCGATCATCACGGTGATGGGGATGATGTGCTGGACGGCGCCGTTCTTCGAGCTGGAATAGCTGTTGACGAGAGGGTCATCCAGGATTATGGTATTGCCGTTCACGTTCAGCACACGGTGCAGTTCGCCCGTCTTCATCCTCTGGTATCCGCCGGCATCATTCGGGTTCCAGATCGTGTCGTCATAGATGAGGACGAGGTCGCCGGGTGAAATCCCCGATGCACCCCCCACGGTGATGCGCGTGTCTCCCGCGTTCGGGTCTCCACCCAATCTGTAGGTCGTTGGATTGGGGCCACAAAAGGAGAAGGCGCTCGCCTTCACGGTGCTCTCCAGCGCGGGCATGCCGACGCCCCGTATGGTCACCGATTTTCTCGACGAGATTTTCGAAGTGATCGCGTACGTGCCCTGCTGGATTTCCACCACGCCGCCATCAGGGGCGGTGTCGACCGCAGTCTGTATCACCGAGGCATCATCGGTTCCCGCCTTGCCCGATTGAATCAGATCGCCTGCGGCATTCCGTGCAGAAACTTCGCCGTTCTCAATCGACACGATGACGCTCGCCGGAGGGGCGGGCGTTGTCGTCGGCGCAGGCGAGGTCGGCGGGGTGGGCCGCGGGGTCTCCTCCCCCGGCACTTCCTCGGGCGGGACGAATACCTGGATGATTTTTTTCATGAGTGGATGTTCCTTCAATTTCGAAATGATCCCGAATGGATCGAGGATGGAACCGGATCCGGCAGCGCCGCCGTCGTCCGGCGCGGCTGGTGCAGCGGCCGGAGAGCCGGCAGACCACAGGACGCCGAGTATCATCAGCGATATGGCGACGATGACCACCGAAAGCAGAATGAACGTTACCACTGGATCGTTTCTCTTCACGATTAATTCGACTCCTCGGGCATGTCTGCTAACCAATGAGTGATATTTTATATTATTTATATTTTTATATATCTGGTGAAAATATTATCGCTGGAATTTCTGCCGCAGGGGCACCATATACCTCGAACGCTCAAAAGAATCACGGGGTATGGAGATGGACGGTCCATATTCCACCACCACGCAGTGTACGGAGGATTGGCGCCATATAAACCCCGAACAGGGAAAATACGTAGGATCAGAAGGCATTCTCCCCCGGAACCGGATGCCCACCCTGCGTGTATACACTATGGTATAGCGATGAACCGGGAGAACATTGCACCATACGCCTCGTTTCGGCCAACTGCAGTCTGGTTGCGGTCGAGAACCGCAAAGATTGCGCACTCCGGGAATGATTCGAGTCATATCGATGAATAGTACATCCGGTCGGGAGACAGCAAGAAAAATAAATACAATTATATAATATATACAATATCGTTGATACGGCACGCGCATCACCCGACCAGTGACCTGCCCGTTGTGATACACCATGGATCCCGAGTGTGACATTTCCGTCGTGAGAATAGCCGTCGATTACTACCCTTTCAAGGGCGGCAGTAATATTCATACCAGAGACCTGGCGGAAAAAATCCATCCGCGCCTTCGCAGGCAGGTCATTATCGCTCACGATTACGGGGAGATGTGCAGGGACTTCGACGCGCAGTACCATATCCCCATCATCAGGGTGCAGGCGGGGAATCTGCAAAAAAAATATGGCATTCCGGTATTTCCCCTCAATAATCTCATCTACATGATACGGGTCGCCGGTGTGATGAAAAACCTCGATGACATCGATCTCATCCACGCCCACAATATCAGCAATATCGGCTTTAGCTGGTTTATTGGAAAAATGCTCGGCATACCCGTGATAGGGATGATGCATGGCACCGCAGAGGCGAACTCCAGGATATCGGGGGTCTACGAGAGCATCATGGCAACGCTGTTCAAACCTGCATTCGCGCTCATTCTCGATGACGGATCGGTCGCGCCTGAAAAATACCGGCGATTGTGGGGAGACAGGATTACCGTGGTGCACCACGCGATTGACACGGACATGTACGCACCCGCAGAAAAATCGCCTTCCCTGCTCGAGGACCTTGGCATTGCCCGTTCGGATTTCGTGGCGCTCTCGACCAGTTCATTCCTCCCGGTAAAAAATGTCGACTGCACCATCGATGCATTCGCCTCTTTTCTCGCAACCACCGGCAGAGAGGATGCCCACCTGATTCTCGCCGGCGATGGACGGGACCGCGAGGCCATCGAGGCGCAGGCCAGCGAGAGGGGGATCGAGGATGCCGTCCGATTCGTGGGCTATCAACCCCCTGAAAAATTGCTGGAGTACCTCTCGATTTCGGATGTGATCATCGGATCAAGCCTGTACAGCAACATGAACCGGTCCATACAGGAGGCAATGGCGTGTGCGATCCCCCCCGTTGTATTTGATAGCGGCGGCACGGGAAGTGTCGTCAGGCATCGTGAAAACGGCATCCTCGTGGAACCGGGCAATGTCGAGGCATTCGCCGAAGCACTCTCCCTGCTGTACAGGGATCCGGCATTGCGGAAGAAATTCGGGAAGAAGGCGCGGGCCACCATTCTGGAGGACAGGAACTGGGATACGCGCATCCGGCAGGAGCTGGCAGTCTACAGAAAATGCATGGAGATGCATCGGTCGGAGAGGTCCGGGCGCGTGAGGGCCCGCAGAACGTGAGAGGAGGGAAGGCATGAGGCTTGCAAAAAAATTCGCGTTCGACGTGAGCTACACATTCATCGCAGCACTCATTCTCAGGTTCTCGGCCATCCCGATCACGATATTTCTCGGCAGGCTGCTTGGCGCCGACGACCTCGGGTTGTACCGCATGGTCCTCTCGATCTACAACCTCTCCGTCCTTTTTGTCGGCATCGGGATCCCGGCAGCGATGATCAAGTTCATCGCAGAAAATATCGAACAGCGCGATTCCATCAAATCCACGTATTCCACCTGTTTATTCAGCCTCCTCCTCATCGGGGTGGCTATCGTGCCGGTATTTTACGGCCTCTCGGGGGTGTTTGCGGAAACGTTTCAGATGCCGGAGCTGGAGGCGCTCATCAAAGTAATCGCGTTCGTGTTCCCGTTCTGGATGGCATACGACGCCACGCTCGGGCTGTTAAACGGGCTCCGCATGATGAAGGGCTACGCGTTCGGGCAGATCTCGCAGGCACTCCTCATGGTTCTTCTGACAATCCTGTTTCTGTTTCTGGATTTCGGGGTAATCGGGGCCGTATACGCGATAGTGCTCTCCTATATCGTCACCTCGCTGATGCTGGTCTACCTTGCCAGATCCTTCATCCAGACACGAATTGCAGATTTCGTTGCACGGATCAAGCAAATCGCCGGGTTCGGGTCCCAGATCATGATCGCAAACGCGGTGAATACCATCAATTACCAGGCCGATGTCGTCTTTGTCGGGTATTTCCTGCTCGCCGCCGATGTCGGGTACTATGCTGTTGCCGCATCTCTCTCGAGGCTGCTCTGGGTCCTTCCCCAGAGCGTCCAGCGCATCACCTACCCGTCACTCTCCGAGTACTGGGCGCACAATGACCATGCGCTTTTCAATGAGGTGGTGAACAAGGCCATCCAGTACACTGCGTGCATCATGACCCCGATGGTCCTGTTCGTGATTTTTTATTCGAAGGATATCATCAGCCTCACCATGGGAGAGGGGTTCGAGGCATCCGTATTGCCGCTGCTCATCCTCCTGGTGGGCGGTTCGATCAACGCGATCATCCAGCGTCCGATCGGGTCAATCCTCTATGCAATAGGCCTGCCCACCCTGAACCTGAAAATTTTTTCGAGTGTTGCCATACTCAACATCATCTTAAACATCATGCTGATCCCCCCGTTCGGCATCATCGGGGCAGCCTTTGCGACAAGTATCACCCTGTTGCTGGTGACTGCGCTGGTGATGTATTTTGCCCAGCGGATCGCAGGAGTGCAGCTCGATCTCGCATGGTTCATCAAGCTCGGCGGGATCGCTTCTTTGAGCGCGGCGCTGTTCGTTCTGGCCGGGTCCTACAGCATCGCCACCGGAGCGATCATCGTTGCCGCCAACGTGATCCTGATCTGGACATATTTCCTTGAAACAAGCGATAAGCACTACATCAAAAGCATCGTGGACGAAATGACCGCACACCTGTATGTATGGCAGGGGATTAAAGCGATGTACGCCAGCATGTCGGGTATGGTGAAAAAACCCTGATTTCAAGGACGGTACCATGTATTCCCATCGCACACACCCACACACACGAAAGAGCCCGGGACCGCCCCCGCGCACCGGCGTACGACAGTATACGCAATTCATTGACCTATTGCATCGTACCGCTGTCTGGGATGAACCCCGCGGTTCCTGCCGGCACCCTCCCGTTTCCTCCCGCGCCGACACCGGCACGCACACGAGGGGAGAGGATTGCACCGGGGGCATTCGGGGTGCTCGGCGAGGGGTGTGCGGACCGGCGCTGAGAACCGCGCACCCTCCACCCCTGCGGGGCCTCCCGCAGCAGTCCCTGAAGAACTGCCCGGGACCACACGCGGCGTCGATGCAGCGCGCATCTGCTGATTTACCAGGATCCTGATACCATGGCCGTACAGCATATCCGGACCGTCGACGAGGGCGAACTCGAGAACGTGGCGGAATTTCTTTCGCACTGGCACAACCATACGCCGGAAACATGGATGCAGCGGTTCGAGAGCTGGTGGAGAGAGAATCCCGCCACCACCGACACCATACCCTGTGGATGGGTACTCGAAGAAGGTCCGGAAATCCTTGGATTCATCGGCAACATTCCGGTCTCGTTCCAGGTAGCCGGAAGGAAAGAAACCGCCATCGCCGGCACCTCATGGTGCACGAAACCCTCTGCCCGCGGATTTGGCAGCCTTAAGCTCGTCCAGACGTTCACCGCGCAGGATGGGGGAGCCCTGCTTATCAATAACACCCCAAATGAAGCGGCACAGAAGATATACCCAAAATATGGGTATCAGTGCATCCGGCTTCCCCGGGGTGGCGTGGAATACTGGTATGTGCGCAATTACGACGGATTCCTGTCGCTTCTCGAACGCTACCACCTCACGTCGCAGCCGCTGCGCGACATGATCAGGGGCATGAAATATTCCCTGAAATATCTTTCACCGGTTATTCAGGGTTTTAAAGACTGGAGCCTGTCAAAATCAGGGGATACGGAACTGAGGTTTACTCACTGCCGGGAATGCGACGACCAGTTCACCGCCCTCTGGGAATCGCATCGAACACCGGATGCGGTGACGGTGTACCGGGATGCAGAGACCCTCAACTGGCTGTATTTTGCGAAAAGCGTCGCCGATAAACGCCATGTCATCGCGTGCCACCTTGCAGAGACCGGGGAGCTGGTGGGCTACGCGGCATTTGACACCCTCTACGCAGATGAACAGGGAGGATATCTCCTGCAGCTGAAAGATGTGTTTGTTCCGGTCATGGATGACCGGCTCCTCCTGCTCCTGCTCGGGTATTCGTTTCAACTGGCAAAAGAGGTGAATGCTGATGCATTATCGCTCTGGCCGGCCGATGCAACGATGCAAAGGGTCCTAAAAAAGCATATCCTGACGAAGAGGCGTGTTTCGAAACCCTATTTTTACAAATATTGTGACAAAAATAACATATATAATATAAAAGATTATAGTCACTCATTCGTTCCATCATTCATCGATCCCGACGGAGGTCTCCTATGAATTTCGCGCACTACCTGCTTGAAAATACCGGAGAAAAGACCACCAATTTCGTGCTGGGGAGCAGATGCCACCTCACGTATCAGGATCTCAACGAAAAGGTGAATGCACTGGCATCCTATCTTACACGCAAATTCGGATGCGGACATGAGATACTGCTCAATGCTGACAACAGCACGTTCTTTATCATCGCGTACCTGGGCATTATCAGGAGCGGAAATACCGCGGCGGTCATCGAGACGCGCATCTCAGACGCACACCTGAACGATATCCTGTGCCGGTGCTCGATTTCCGCCATCCTTGTCCAGAACAGGTACCGGCAGAGATTCGAGGATTCGTGCGAAATTTTGGGCGAATCATTCCTCGAATCCCTCCCGGCGGAATTCAGTCCTCCTGAGGTGGAATCGGATGACGACGACACGGCAGTTATCCTCTTTACGTCGGGAAGCACCGGACAAAAGAAGGGCGTCATGCTGAGCCATAAGAATCTCCGTGCGAACACCGATTCGATCATCAGGTACCTTGAACTGACCGCGGCGGACCGCATCTATGCTGTGCTGCCCTTCTCCTACACCTTTGGCACATCGCTGCTCAACACCCATCTCAGGGTGGGAGGCAGCGTGGTGCTGGGCAATCCCATATTCCTTGGTTCCATCCTGAATGAAATGAACGCGTACGAGTGCACCGGATTTGCCGGCGTGCCCAGCACCTACCAGATCCTGATTAACAAGACCGATTTCCTGCAGCGATCCTTCCCGACGCTCCGGTATTTCCAGCAGGCAGGGGGCCATCTTGCTGACAAATTTAAACTCATGATCGCAGAGGCCTTCACGGACAAGCAGTTCTACACCATGTACGGGCTTACGGAAGCAACCGCCAGGTGCTCGTATCTTCCCCCCCACCTCCTGCGGGAAAAACCGGGGTCGATTGGCAGGGGCATCCCCGGTGTCAGGCTGGAAGTCATCAAGCCCGATGGAACCCTCGCACAACCCCACGAGATAGGGGAGATTACCGTTGTCGGGGACAATGTAATGAAGGGGTATTACAAGGATCCGGAGGCCACACGGGAGAGAATCCGCGATGGAAGGCTTTATACAGGCGACATTGCCACGGTCGACGAAGAGGGCGATGTGTACTACCTCGAGAGGCGGAGCAGCATCATTAAATCCGGAGGATTCAGGATATCCCCCAAGGAAGTCGAGGGTGTCATCAACAGTATTGACGGCGTGAGCCTTGGCATTGTGATGGGCATTATCGATGAACTCCTCGGCGAATCCGTGGGCGCCGTTGTACGGCCGGAAAACGGTTCCAACCGGGCGCTCTACGAGATGATACTCCAGGGATGCGGGCAGGAACTCCCCTCCTATAAAATCCCCAGAAAGATCCTGTTTCTCGATGAATTCCCCCTGAATTCATCACTCAAATACGACATGGAAAGACTCAAGCAGCTGCTCGAATCCAATGAGGGAGAGCAGGGAAAGAATCTCTTTGTGCAAAAGGCCTGAGGATGCATATGGACACCGGTACATGCCAGCCCTCGAGTGCACGGATCCCTCCCGGCGCAGGCAGGGGCATGCCGGCCATCACCCCGGCCCCCATCGATTCGTTTCACGAGGTGGCAGGGGCATGGCACCAGCACGATCTTCTCATCATCATGGCGGATACCGAGCGCGTTCTTTCCGGCTACGCCGACATCGTCGCTGTGAACGAGTGCTCGGGTGAGGAGCGATACCGCACCCGGTATGCCCGGCGCCGCCATGCCGCATCGTACATGCTTGCCAGGCTCGCCCTTGCCGCCATCCTGCGGAAACGATCGCCGGAAGATATCACGCTGGTAAAAGAACCCACCGGCGGCGTCCGTATAGCGGGAGAAGATTCGGTATACCTCTGCATCTCCTACACACACACCCTCCTCGCCCTCGCCTTCGCCCGCGCGAAGGTGGGCATCGATATCGAGCGCATCCGGCCCCTTGCAATCAACCATATCCCTGCGCTTGTCAGTACGATCTGTGATGAACAGCCCGAAATCCCGCCGGATTGTACCGCATTCCTCCAGCACTGGACGGCACTGGAAGCACACGCAAAATACTCGAATATACCGCTCTGGAAAATGCTGCAAAACCCGCATGCCGGACGGCAGGGTCATGCTGCAAGTTACCTCATCCAGGGCAGCGCCGTCCTGTCGGTGGTAACGGAGACGCCCTGCCCGATCCACCGCATCCAGTGCCTGAGAAACCAATAGAACGGGGGGGTCAGGGAGAATACTCCGGGGAGAGCGCAAGCTTTTCAGCGATATCTTTCACGAGTGGTATCGTGACCCTTCCATTGAGTTTTTCAAGCCCTTCCTCCCGGGACATGGTCCCGCATCGGACAAGTCCGGCAATTTCACAGGCGTAGGGATGAAACCCGTACTTCTGGATATGGTTGAAAATGGTGAGAGAATTCAGCAGGCAGTTCGTCGAATTTTTATCCCCGAGAGCGGGCGGTACCCAGCCGATATCGCCCAGGATACGGAGGATATTGCTCTCATCATAGTCCCAGACAAGGAGCGGATGAATCATGTACCTGGCGCCATCCTGCTTCCCCTGTCCTATAACATCCTTTTTGAGCAGAAACATCTCATCGTCATCGGCGATTCCCATCTTTTTCAGCTGCGCCTCAAAAAGGCTTCTCGACCACCGCATGAACGCCGGCGAGAGACGGATGACCGGGCTCAGGGTCTGTCCGGGGGTGAAGGCGAACATGATGTGCGGCGCCGCGCTGACGACTGCCGCTTCCATCAATTTCTGCTTGACGATGCTGATACAGGTGTTGCAGATATCGCTTGCACGGAGCCGTGCAGCATCCGGATAGACATCATGTGATTGGGCAGCATTCCGAAACGCCCTCTTCAGGAGGTCCTCCTGCACGGTGAGGCGCAGGAACTCGGCACCGGCGACATCGCATATCGTCCGGGCATTCCGGATCGCCTGCGGGGAGATAAACCCGTTATCGAACAGGATCGCACGGATCCTGAGATCGGGATGTTCCTGCTTGATCCTGTAGAGCCCGTACGAGGAGTCTTTGCCCCCGGAAAGCGCATAGATCACATCAAGCGACCCCTCCCCCCGGGTATGCCCCAGCAATGCATCCATGTCCTTTTGCGCCAGAACACGTTCCTGCGGCGAGAATTCCGAAGGATTCCGGCAAAACTGGCACAGGCCGCTCTCGTGATCGATGTTCACGCCGGGCATTGCAGAATGCAGCACGCACCTCCTGCACATGTTAACCGTCTCGTTCATACGCTCACTTCGACAATTGGGAGATAAGGTTTGTAATGCCCTGCAGTGTATCAAAATTCTCCGGAGTGAGGTACTCACCAGGAATTTCTATCGCATAGCGGTCCTGGATAAAATCAACAAATTCGATCAGGCCGATGGAATCGATTATTCCCCGTTCGGTCAGCGAATCGGTGGTAGTGAGCAGTACTGCTTCATCGAGAAAGGACTTTGTCCTTAAAAATCCTATCAATTCGTCGGTAACATCGTTCATAGCATATTCGCTCCAGTCGATGATGGTCGTGAGTATTGATCGGTGTATTATAAATTCGATAATATATAATTTGCCCTCGTATCATTCACCCTTCCGGAGTCCTTTCTTCGTATAAACCGGTTATTTTCGCAAAATGCAATTAATGTACGATTACATTCAAAAAAAAATTCAAAATTGCCTCATTTTCCCAATAGTATCTCCTTTTCGGGGCGCTATTACGGATTTGATACGTTGAATGGCGATTTTCGGGGGAAAAGGCTCAAATCCCCAACGCCATACCATGGCAGCAATGCACAAATATATGCCAGGAGAAGTTCTCTTCTAAGAAGATAGGTTCTCTGGGGATTATTCCAGCATTCCCCATCATGTCAATTCATGCCGTTTATCAAAAATACTCGGAAGAATGCATCTCATATAAACTATGGGGCAACATTTATTTATATAATATTATAATTACTGTTCGGTGGATATGATGATCGAGCAAGAACTCAAGAAACACCCGGATGAAAATGCTGAAAAAATTGCCGCATTCATTCGCCATACACTATTCGAGCAATTCAGGAAGAAAGGGGCCGTATTAGGAGTGTCGGGGGGGATTGATTCCGCCGTCGCACTCCACCTGCTGGTGAAATCGATCGGCAGGGAACGGGTTCAGGCACTGCTGCTGCCCGAGAAAGAATCAGCTCCCTCCAGTCGCCAGCTCGGTGCAGAGCTCTGCGAGCAGCTCGGCGTTGCCTGCACGGAGATCCCTATCACCCCCATCCTCGAAGGGCTCGGTATCTATCAGAAAAAACTGGACCTGATCAGGAGGTACTATCCAGAGTACGATCCGGACGTACATGCCACCTCCCTCGCCCTCCCCCATGATCTGATGGACCAGTCTTTGCTCAACATTCCCTACCTGAAACTGGTGAATGACGGATCCGTGGTCGGCGAAAAACGCCTCCACGCAAAGGACTACCTCGAGATCATCGGGCTGCAGAATGTCAAGCAGCGCGCCAGAATGATTGTGCTCTACATGGTCGCAGAGCAGATGAACTACGCGGTCTGCGGAACGACAAACAAGACCGAAGCGCATTGCGGATTTTACGTGAAATACGGGGACGGCGGGGTCGACATCGAGCCCCTCGAGGACTGTTACAAAACGCAGGTGTTCGAGATGGCGCGCCACCTGAATGTGGACCCGCGGATCATCGAACGCCCGCCGAGCCCCGATACCTGGAGCCATTACACCCCCGACGAGGATTTTATGTGGCGCATGCCGGTAGAGGTCCTCGATCAGCTCCTCTATGCGGATGAGCACGAGTTGCCGCTGGAGACCATCGTGGAGAGCACCGGCCTGCCCGCAGAAATGATCCTCAAGGGCCAGAAGCATGTCACCAGAATGAAGCATGCTGCAGCGTTCACCTCTGCACCGCCGCCGACCTGCCTGCTCGATGAATGATACGGCGTGTTGGTTCGCCCGTATGGGCGATGACCATCAATCGGTTTTTCCCACCGCCGCAAGGTAGAGGGCATACTGCGCTTCCCCGTCGATCCCCAGCAGGGAATTGAGCTCATCGTCGTGGAATGCTCCGACAGCACAGGCAGCGCAGCCCACCGCCTGCGCCGCGAGGTAGAGATTCTGGCATACGTGACCCACATCGATATGCATATACCGGTACCCGCGTTCACCGTAGCGCCATGTCATCCGGTAGACATCCGCCGTCCAGATGAACGTCACCGCGTTTTCCTTCAGGAATCTCTGGTTGACGCATGCCGCCGCCACGCTGTCGGCAATATGCGGATCCGCATTCACCCCGGCGAGGCGGTGGGTCAATGCCAGATAGCGATAGAGCCCCGGATCAATGCCCTCGACATTGTTTGCCAGGAGGTAGGTCTCCAGGCAATGCCGTGCACCGGCGGACGGCACGGTCCTGAACGTGAAGAGATCGCGCATGGTCTTTTTGACGCCCTGCGTTGCCCAGAGAAGAAAGGAGAGCTCATCGAGTGCCACCGGGGCATCACGGTACGTCCGCACACTCTCCCGCCCCGAAATGGCATCGCGCAGCGTGATCTCGTCCACCCCGACCGATTCCGGAGGGGCAAGATCGATGACCTCCCCGTTGCCGGTATACGCCACCTCGAGCGGGGGCTGTGGCATCCCCCTCATCTGATCCGACGGCTGAAGATATTCAAAACGGGTCTTTCGCATAAATTCCCGGCCAATCTGTTCCATATCATTCACCTCTCCCTGCATACCTCATTCACGTCGCTTCGCCTCTCCGGATTCTTCGACGGGAGGAACCCTGCCCACCCGATCAGGGTGCATGAGCAGGCGCAGCCATGGCACGACAAATCACTTTTTTTCGGCCCCATGCTCCCGCGCAGGGCTGCGGCCGTCCATGCGAATGCGAGGGGTGCGGCAGAGTTCATCCTCGCACTCGATCTGCAGCCTGAAAATCTCCTGACGCGGGATACCCCGCACACCCGCCTCAATCCGTGCTTGCAGTGCGGCATCCCCTTCCCTGCTGAGATAGTCCTGAATCAGCGACGCAACAATTTCATCGGGGGATGAGCCCGCTCTGCGTGCGGCTTCACAGAACGCCGTGAAAATATCCCGCTCCAGCACAAGCGTGATGCAGCCTGTCTGCTCCATGTAATGGAGCGTTCAATGAACGGAAGGCTAATAAGGATTGCGATGGGGAGAGACGTCAGCGTCCGTACATGTTGATTGTGCGGATGAGTTCGCCGAACCCCTCCATTTCCATCATGAGAACCCCGGTGCGCTCCATACCCATGCTCGTCTCGGCATCCGCCGTCAGCGTCTCGGGGCCGCGGACCACCTCGCGGGTTCTCCCGTCCGCCGAGAGAGTCTCTCTTGCCTCCTTGTCGTGGACGAATGCCCTTCCCGGGAGAATCACCATATCCTCGAGATCATCCAGGCGCAGCGCGATCAGGTCATCAATCGTGATCAGGCATGCGATTTCGCTGTTTGCGGGAATGACGCGGGATCGGTTTCCGCAAGCGTCGAGCACCCGCTGGACAAACGGCGCGGCAATCGATCCGGTCACCACCGAGGCACGCTTCCGCACCCGTGGAAGTGTGGCCAGTAATTCTGGCTCATCGAGAATGGCAAACGGAGAGCCGATCGAGGGATCCCAGAGAGGGGTGCCGCTGATTTTCATGGAGAACGTGTCGTTGAGTTCAGTCACGAGATCCCGGAACTCCTCCACACTGTGCACCCGCTGGCCGGGAATGATCGGGGCGTTCCCCAGGATGAGGCCCTGTTCGGCCCGGTTTGCGAAACGCATCAGGATAAGTCCTTTTGCGCCCCTGCTCTCAAGCCATTCGCACGTCCGGAAGATATCCTCGCCGTCATTCACCCCCGGGAGGATCACCCCTGCCGCATACACATCGATCCCCGCGCAGAGCCGCTCCAGAACCGCAAGGGAGGCCTCCGGGGTGGGGTCGTGCATGTACTTCGCACGCAGCCGGGGATCCGAGGAAAAAATCGTGTAGGATATCTCGGTCAGGCCGTTTTCGATGAGGAAATCCCCGAGAGAGGGATCGTCGAACCCCTTGCCGCTGGTGTAGCCGATATGCAGCGGCACCTCCATGCTCCCCAGCAGACCGACCAGATCCTCGAACCGGGGATAACAGCTTGGATCCCCGCCCCCGCTGATGGTAATCCGGTCAAGGTCGCCCTGCACGATCTGCAGCTGGGCGAGCACGTCGTCCGCGACCTCCCGCAGATCTTTGAACCCGGTGTACTGCTCCCGGACACCGCGGCTGCAATAATCGCACCCCTTGATAAACGGAAGGCAGTTCTTGCATCCGAACGGCTCGACATCCCCTACATGCTTGAAGTAGCAGTAGGAGCAAAATCCTCTGCAGTCCAGACCGGGACGGCCTCCGATATCAACGGTCAGATGCACCATACTGCACCGAAAACCCCTCTTGTGCGCCAGTCACCATCAGTCATCATCTTTCACTCCGGGCTCCTTCTTCTCAAAGGGGCTTGCGAGTTTTGCCGCAGCATCCGCAAGCTTCTTATTCATTTCGCCGAGTCCGAGGATCTCGGTCATCACGGTGAGATCCATCTCATCAAAGTGCGGGTAGGTGAGAAGGCGCCGGTAATTGTGCGTGATATGGTAATGGTAGTGCCCATACAAAAATATCATGAAATAGGTAAGCAGGTTTGTCAGACGGCGTGCGGACGTGTAGACTTCCTGCGAGGGGTCGTAGCGGCAGCTGATGTCGCCCTCCTTGAACATCCGCACGGAAATGTCATAATCGTCGAGAATGGAGATTTCACGGTGGCCATTGATCTTGTCATACACCGCCCTCGTCATCGCCATATTTGAGCCGATAAGCCAGTAAAAATTGAAGACATGGAGAATACTGTATTGTTTCCGCCATAATTGCAGGAGTTCGGCCCTGAGATTTTTGTCGTAGAAGAGAATGGGGCCCGTGCAGACGTCACAGGTGTCTGACGTCAGGTTTCTTTGAATGATCGCAAGCCAGTCGGCACGATGGAGTGTGTCGGCATCGGTGAAGACCAGCAGATCACCCCGCGAGGCGAGGACGCCGTCTTTACGCGCCCCGCCGATGCCCATATGCTGCTGCAGCACCACCCGGTCGGCGTACCGCTCGGCGATGGTCTGCGTGGAGTCGGTGGAATTCCCGTCCACCACAATGATCTCATATTCACTCCGGTCCAGGTTCTGGGTCTGAAGAGAACGAAGGCAGTAGGTCAGGTGCTCCTCTTCATTTTTCGTGGGGATAATTACTGAAATCATACAGGACTCCGGATGAAAAAATCTTGCAGAAGGAACCCGTGAATCAAGGTATCTACCAGTAGTAAGGCTTAAAAACTCTTAAGAGTAACCATCGATTTCCTGCCCCGGGGGGGTGTCCGGCCCTCCGGATCCCCTCTATTCACGCCCATGGATGGCAAGCATGCGAACAAGTCACCGCCTCCTGCTCAGGCTGTATCATGACGCCCGCTACTCGTTTGAAGCGGTGTGCGTGGAGTACGTCGATCGGGGAGCCGCGGGCGACCGGTCCAGCGCACGCGGACGCGACATCGCTGAACTGGACCGCGACTACATGGTGATCGAATCCCCACAGGGCCGGTCATATATTCCCTACCACAGGATAACGTCGATACGATATCGGGGAATCCTGCTCTGGGACCGGGCCACAGGCGAGCACCAGCTCCCCGAATAGTGCAAACGGCCCCTGCTATCAGCACCTTTTTTATGAAAGAGCGCCCAGTATTACGGTGCGCCTCAGTGGCTTAGCCCGGCATAGCGGCTGACTTGTAATCAGCAGGTCGCGAGTTCGAATCTCGCCTGAGGCTTTATTGTACATATTTTCCGGCTCGTCCCGGCGAGTTCATCGCAGGTGCGATCACTCCCGCACCGGCGCCGCCTCTCGTGGTGCCGGCAGAACACTCGCGCGTGCCATCCTGCAGGTCCCGCCGGACTGCTCCCGGCCTCGTGATTGCCACCATTGGTCCCGTACAGGGCCGGGCGGACATTAGGATATAAACATTGCTGCGGATCGGGGAGTACATGATACCTTTTGCGATGTACTCAAATTTATAGTCGGCATAAAAATATATTTATATAATATAATTCTACTTCAATCCGGTGATTCGCTTACTATGAACCACGATAGTACCATTACCTCTGCCGACGGTACACGCATTTCCGATGAGGTCATCCGGGGATTTCCCGCACGACCGCACCTTCATGCAGAATCATTCCGAAGCGCAGGAATCAGGAAAAACGCCGTCGTTCTGCCAGAATCGAGTATATATTGCGATGGTGTGCCCGGAGACGAATGGTCCGCCGGTCACAATGTGCCGATCCGGGAAAAAATCACACAGGGAGACGGCATCTTTCGGGAAGCATCCCCCATTACCGGGAGGAATACCGTTGTTGGCGATCACGGCTCCATTGAGCCTCACAACGGCGGTGCATCTGCCGCGGTGCGTGTACGAAAGAGAGGACTGACCTCTGCACGACGGGTGGCGCGGGTATGACATCGGTCGCACGCTCGGGCCGGCGCCGGGCTGAATCACGGCCTCCCATGCGGTCCCACAGGATCCGGGGCTTTCGCGGTGCCGGCAGCCCGGTGGTGTCGAAGGGCGACGCCGGCCGCACGATACCCATTGCCCGGCCGGTGATCGGGCAGGAGGAGATCGACGCAGTACGCGAGGTTCTCACCTCGGGCATGCTTGCGTCCGGAAGGTATGTCAAACAATTTGAGCGTGAGTTCGCACAGTACTGCGGAACGAACCACGCGGTTGCCATGAACTCGGGCACAGCCGCCCTTTTCTCGACACTGTATGCGCTCGGCATCGCACAGGGAGACGAGGTGATCGTCCCCGACTTCACCTTTGTTGCGACCGCCTCAAGCGTCCGTATGGCCGGAGCAACGCCCGTGTTTGCGGATATCGACGAGAAAAGCTACAATATCCAGCCGGAGGCGGTCCTCGAGCAGATCACCCCCAGGACAAAAGCCGTCATCGGCGTCCACCTCTACGGCCAGCCATTCGATGTCGGGGCTCTCTCGGAAATCTGCGACGACCACGGGCTGGCGCTCATCGAGGACTGCGCACAGGCGCACGGGGCGCGATACGAGGGGAGAATGGCGGGAAGTTTCGGCACTGCAGGCTGTTTCTCGTTTTATCCCACAAAAAACATGACCACGAGCGAGGGAGGCATGGTGACCACCGACGATACTCGCCTTGCCACGCAACTGAGGAAGATCATCGACCACGGGCAGGGCATCAAATACCGCCACGATCTCATCGGATTCAACTTCAGGATGACGAATATCGAGGCCGCAATAGGCAGCGTGCAGCTCGGGAAACTTGATGCGATGAACGAGCGGCGGCGGAAGAATGCAGTGTGCCTCCTGCAGCACCTCCCTGCAGCGGGAATCGTCCCCCCGTACTGCGCGCCGCAATCGCACCATGTGTACCACCAGTTTGTCATACGGCTCGACGAGGGCAATGGCATCGGGCGGGAGGCGTGTATGCATGCACTGGGAGAGCGGGGCATCCAGACGGCCATTCATTACCCGCTCCCTCTCCACCGACAACCTGTCTTCGCGCATGCGGCAAACGGCGCACGATTTCCGGTTTCCGATGCATGCGCCCGCAGCGTACTCAGCCTGCCGGTTCATCCGTCGGTATCAGGACAGGACTGCCGCTACATCTGCGCCCGGCTTGGCGAGGTGGTCTGATGGACGTGGGCGTTATCGGCATCGGGATGATGGGGAGGAACCACGCCCGCATCTATTCAGAACTGAAAAGTGTCGGGGACCTTGTCGTGTTCGACACAAACACCGCATATGCAAAGGAGTATGCGCAACAGCATGATGTCCATCTCGCCGGATCGATACAGGAACTCTATGGCATGGTCGAGGCGGTCAGCATATGCGTTCCCACAAAACACCACTACCAGATCGCAGAAACGGCATTCCGCAACTCGACCTCCCGCCCTTCCCCCGGCTCGGGGGGTATGCCGCGGGTGTGCACGCTTGCAAGCAACGCCGCACGCTGCGGCACGCACCTCCTCATCGAAAAGCCGATCTGCTCCACCTCGACAGAGGCGGAGAAACTGCAGAACCTCGTGTCCACCGATCTGGTGGTCGGGGTGGGGCATATCGAGCGGTTCAACCCGATCATCGATGAAATTGCCAGGATCATTACCGAACCCCTGTATGTCGAGATCAAGCGGCACAATCCGGCATCGGCCCGCATCAACGACAGCACCGTGGTCGAAGACCTGATGATACACGATATCGACATCGTGGTGCACCGGCTCTTTCACGCCAATTACCGGCTCCGGTGCGCGGGGACACGGGACATATGCGGCGCCCTCTTCCAGTTCAATTCGACACCGGTCTATCTTTCGGCAAGCAGGAAATCTTCGAAAAAGATGCGCACCATCCTCATCGAAGAGGAGGAGGTCACCATCGAAGGCGACTTTATGAACCAGGAGGTCTACATTCACCGCAAACCGGACCAGTACGAACTGGAAAACGAACGGTACGTGCAGGAGAACATCATCGAAAAGGTGCTCGTGAACAAGTTGGAGCCGCTGAAAGTGGAATTGTCCACGTTCCTGGACTGTATCAATGCTGACCGGGAATTTCCGGTCACGCCCGCACAGGCCACAGAAAACCTGCGGATATGCGAACGGATACGAGAAAGCTGCATCAAGTGAAGTGTATGCAAACATTGCGGGCCAAAATCCGCTCCCTTCTGCGTGCGCCCGTTACCGCAGCACCCGCTCCGGGTGTTCCGTGCGCCACGAGAGCCAGTCCCGGTCCAAAACCTTGCGCAGTGCGACCGCCCCGCCAAGAAGAACCAGCCCTATGATGAGAACCTGGGTATCTGCGATGCCGTAGAAATCGCGTGAATAGTTAAAGAGCCCGATTCCGCATTTCTGGTCGGAAAACGGCCAGAAAAGTGCATAACTGACTTCGTAAACGAGTGCATCCTCGAAGAGATGCGCCCCGAACCCGATCCCGGCAAACAGCATTCCCTCCCACAACCGGATCCCCAGTGGCATCAGGAATACTCCCATGAGGAGCGCGTAGGTACCGAGTGCGAGGATCGAGTGGAAATCGCCGTGCTGCACGAGGTTGCCGTTGAGGGTGATGGCGACCCCGGACCATGAATACAAGGGGTCGGGAAGCGTGTCGATATCCGGTGCAAATGCACTGATGACGATGATCCACGACGGATCGCGTCCCGTGTAGCGGGAATACACCATGCCGATGATAACGGCAATCGCCGCGGAGTATATCAGGTGCTCGATACGCATATGCCCGGAGCGAAAAGTGGGATTCCCATCTTTAAATAATCGTGTGTCAGTGCAATCACCCTCGCATCCCGCATTCGGCAGCGATGAGGCTCCGGTGCAGCAGGCAGCAGGCCATCGGGATCCCGCATACAGTGGGGGGCACCGGGCCAGTGTGCGGCCACAATGCCCCTCTTGCATCCCGCGCACCGGAACAAGAGACGGATGATGCTCATCGTGGGGATGATCTCCTGTTTCTGGACGCGGAAGAACACCTGCCGGCGAGATTAAATCTCCCCGAGGAAGCATTTCTCCCCCTGTTCTTTTCCCTGAGGTTTGGCGGCGCATGGTGCTCTGCATGCCGGAAAAATGCGGCCAGGAGGAAGAACGGCTGTGTTTCGAGCGCCCGTTCCAGGTGGATGCCACCTTCGAGAGGGTCATCAGGATGACCGTCAATCCACAGTCCATGCAGATCTCCACCTGCGAGCTTCCGGCAGAGAGAATGGACTTTGAAGGATCCACGGCGTTTGCTCTCGCCCATGAGACAAAACACCTCGAAGCGACTGAAATCCGGGGAACAGACCTCCGGGAATTCCGGTTTGTGGAATGATGCGCGATGAGGAATGGAGGGCGGGGAAGCGGTGCGCCGAGCCCGGGGCCCCGTTCATCCGCACGCGGTGCGGCGGGCTAGTATTCCCCGTGGTACTTGCGCAGGAACTTCCGCACCTTCTCCGATTCGATCCAGCCGAGATCCAGCTCGGTAATGATGCGATCGATTTCCTCGATCTGCCCGATGATCTGCTCCTGGTGGTCGCAATCGTCGATAAGGAGAAAGCCGAGGATCACCTGGAGCGGATTTCGAATTTCATCGTTGAGAATGGCGAACTGTTCCATATTTTTATCTATCTGCTCAAACGCCTCCTGTCTCATGGATTCGTAGACCCTGCGTTCCGTGATATCCCGGGCGACGATGATGAAGGTCCGGATGTCCCGGATGGCAAAGAGGTGCGCGCTCATTTCGATCGGGGTCCGGGACCCCGTTTTGCTGACAAGGGCTCCGTTTACCCTGATGGTATGTTGTTCTTCCATGAATTGTAAGAGGGCGGAAAATCCCCCCTCGAAGTCGGGGTGGATGATATCTGCAGGGGAGCTATTCCGGATCTCGCTTTCATTGTAGCCGAGCAACCGGCAGGTCTCTCCATTCACATTCACGATGACAGGTAGATGTTCATCATTCTCCGTACACTGGCAGACGATCATCGCATCCTGTGCATTGTCAAATATCTGGCGATACCGCTCCTCGCTTTCCCGCAATCGCTGCTGCCCCTGCTCCAGTGATGCAAGCATGCCGTTCATCGATACACTGAGATCAGAGATTTCATCGTCGCCGTCGATATCCACACGGCTCGAATATTCACCGATATCCGCAATCTTGATAATAGTGTCCCTCAGGGCCTCGATGCGGGTGATGATATGCCCACGGAGGAATGCATAGAGGAGCAGGCTTGTACCAAGACTTATGCCCAGAAGAAGGATGACGTAGTAGTGGATGGCGACCATACCGTGTAAAAATGTCTGTCTGACCTCTTCTGTCCGGAGGACAAGGGCAGGGGTTCCGGCAACATCCTTGATCGTCCCGATACAGGATATCTTCTGCCCGTCCCGTGAGTAGAAGAACGCCATGTCAGCAGATGACGCCCCATCCAGAGATGCATCGACCGGAACCAGCCCCTCATCGACGGCAGGATCCCCATAGTCGAAGAACGCAATGGAGAGCGACGTCAATTTTTTCATCTTCTCGAGCACGCCGTTTTCTAGATATCGCCCCATGATCAGGGTGCCTCTCGAAGGGCCCGTCGAATCGCTTCTCCGAATCGGCTCGGCGGATATGAGCATCCGCCCGTCCGGCGCGGAAATAATGCCCCGAACGCATTCTCCACCCGTGCCGTCGCCGATCACTCCTCCCCTGACGAGGGCTGCATCCAGGTTCTCCGGGAGCGGCATCAAGCGCCCGGCAGCATGGTCAAATGTCCGCCCATAGAGCAGCGTGCCGGTGGTGTCAAAATAGCATATCAGGTTCAGTTCAGCATTGAGATAGGTGTCGTCCACAAGGTTCGACTGGATATATCGCTCATCACCGGTTACCATGAACTCGTAGGTATCGTCCCACCATGCCCAGTCACGGTTCATGGTGGCGATTTCATCGAGTTGGAAATCAAGCGCGTGTATCGCCCGGTGATAGTTGCCAGAGGATGTATCAAGTTCAATTTCCTGCACCCCCCGCAACAGGATGCCGTCGGAACAGAGGTAAATGCCGCAGAATAATGTGAAAAAATAAAAGAGTATGATTAAAAATACCTTGTTCCTGATTTTCATTCGTAATTTCAACTTAGAATATAAGTGTATTTAAATTTATACAATCAATTTTGCCTCCATTCAAAAATACATGAAGTTTCGGGGGACATCCTCCGGCGGCGTCCCGACTCCGGGACGCGTCAGGACAAACAATGCCAGATGTTGCCATGCACGGTGCGAAGCAGCCTGACCGTCTCCTGCACATGACGGAGAGCACCGGGATTGAATGCCCGCCGGAATAACGGCCCGTACGACGACGGATCGCGGATGCCGGAGAGATCCATACCGGCGAGTGCGGCGATGATGCCGATGGTGGTGTAGGGCAACCCCCCCTCGACACTGTAGCCTCCCTCGAGAACGGCTGCAAGCCTCCCCGCACAGAGGCGGCCGGCAAGTTCGACCGCAAACGCCATCGTCGCTGCGTAGCCCCCTGCGGTCAGGGCAAGCCCGGCCAGGGGATCGGTGAAATGGTTGTCCAGGCCTGCGGAGACGGCGATGAAATCGGGGTTGAATTCTTCTGCGACGGGGCCGATGACCTCTGCAAGCAGATACTGGTAGACCTCATCGGAACTTCCCGCGGGAACCGGCATGTTGATGGTGTACCCCGTCCCCTCGCCCGCCCCGATCTCGGTCGCATCCCCGGTCCCCGGATAGAACCCGCTCTGGTGAATCGAAGTGAAGAGAACATCGGGATCCTCGTAAAAGATCTCCTGCGTCCCGTTTCCATGATGGGCATCCCAGTCGAGAATGAGGATTTTCGCACAGCCCTTGCGTTTTAGCGACTGCACCAGAATGGCGACGTTGTTTACGTAGCAGAACCCCCCTCCGGAGCAGGTGCCCGCGTGGTGGCCGGGCGGCCGCACCATGGCAAAGGCGTTGCGCACGGTGCCCGCCATGACCGATTCACCGGCAACAAGACCTCCCCCGGCGGCGAGCCGCACCTGTGCAAAGAGCCCCGGCGGGATGACCGTGTCGAGATCGATTACCCCGCCGGTCCTGCTGGACTGTTCAAGGAAATTCAGGTAGCGTTCATCATGCACCCATGAGAGCTCCTCGCGTGTAGCGGGGCGCGGGTGCAGGCGGAGGATGCGCGGGTCCTCCCACATGCCCTCCTCGGTCAGCTGATCGTCGGTATACGCTAACCGTTCACGTCGTTCCGGGTGGAGGGGGTGCTGTTCGTGGGTCAGAAATGCAGGGTGGTAGACAATCCCGGTTGTCATTTCGCATCAACGGTGATCCCGGGCGTAATTGCCACCTGCAGGTCGGCAATGCGCTCTTTTTTCCTCCCGTAGCGGATGACGTCGTACGCAGAAAAATACGCAAGCGACACGTCGGCCACATCCTCTTCGGGCGCCCCCATGCACAGCGCCCTTTTCCGTACTTCCCCTTTGCACCAGGCGACGAGTTCGTCGTCGTCCATCTCCTGATGGAGATGCACGGGCTCGCCGTTGATGACCACGCGCCGCCTGCCGGTATCAACATGGACGCGCAGGGAGAGGCTGACCCTCGATACCGCAACCCCGATTGCGTTCGCACAGGCGGCATGGTCGGGAAGAATGCACCGGACTCCCGCTTCCCGGCCGATTTCGGGGATGAGGTGGTCCGCCAGAAACCCCGCGCCGACGATGATTTTCGCATCGGAGGCACGGACCCCCGCAGCAATGCGTGAGATATATGCGCGGACGGCCTGTGCGGCACGGTCCGGATCCAGGTGTGCCGATCGCGCCGCTTCGCCGATGGACGCACCGCACCGGTTGAGGGCATCGGTGAGGGTCGGGCGCCCGCCCCCGAAGGCCATGGGATTTCCCTCTCTGCGGGGGGAGAGGTGGGCTTCAATCACTGAATCGCCGCCGAAAGGGATGCTTTCCGCCTGAACGCTTCGAATGAAGGCATTTTTCCCGTCGATACGGACATCCTGCATGCACGGTGCGCCATCGCGCAGGGGAACGAGGTCCGTGGTCGTTCCCCCGATATCCACTACAAGACAGTCGGATCGGCCTGTCAGGTAGCGGGCGCCCAGCGCCACCGCGGCAGGGCTGGAATTGAACAGCACCGAGGGGTCCCGGAGCACGGCACCGGCCGATGCCAGTCCGCCATCTCCCTTGAAAAACAGGAAATCCTGCGCATAGCCGGAGATGGTCCGGACCATTGCCGCAACGATTTCCAGTACCCGGGCATTCACTTCGGTGGTGACACGCCGCGCGGGAAAGTCCAGCCTCGCAAGCCCGTGGCTCGTGGCGATCCGCTCGGGAGGATAGAACGAGAGGGCGATGCTCCTGACCTGTTCTTCGAGCGCGGGGTTCCGCACCGAAAACTTTCCGCATATGGCCAGGTACTCAGCCGCATGCTCCTCGAGCGCGGTGCGGATTGCAGCGGGATCGATCTCCTCGAGGATATCGCCGCGGTGGTTCACCATTCCTGCAACGCTTCCCGGGGAGGGGAGACCGGGCCCCGGAATGGTGATGGCATACACCGACGCGGGAGGGGCGGCGATGAGCCGGTTGAGCGGCTGCGATGTGCTCACCGCGAGCCTGCCCCGGATATCGAGCGAATCGAGCGCCCCCCGTAATCCTGCATCATTGGGCACTTTTCTGGTGAGAACGTCGCCATCGACGATTGCGATATCCGTATTGGTGCCGCCGATATCAATCCCGGTAAAGAGCACAGGTACCCATCCTCGAGCGGGTTATTTGAACGTTGCGCTCTCCCGGGTCAATGGAAGGGTGCCCGCGTGGTGTCCCGGTCACTGCACCTCCACGGCATACCCATGATCCCGGAGGGCGCCGATGATCTCCCCGATGTGTGTATGGCCCCGGGTCTCGATCTCCAGTTCGACCCGGATCACCTGTACGGGGAGGTCCCGCTCAAACCGTGCGTGGCGGATATGGAGGATATTCCCCCGCATGCGGGCGATGACCTCCAGAAGCTGCGCCAGTGTTCCCGGCGTATCATCGACCACCACGGAAATCCCCACGATACGCCCGTTCTTGAGCATTCCCTTCCGGAGGATCCTTCCCAGCAGGGGCGTGTCGACATTCCCCCCACTGATGACGAGCACCACGGTGCTCTCCGGCGCGACCTCGATTTCGGAACCCAGCAGTGCCGCCAGTGGCACGGCGCCGGCGCCCTCGGCAAGCACCCTCTTTCGCTCGAGCAGCAGGACCATCGCCATGGCGATCCGGTCTTCCGGAACGCCGACCACCTCATCCACATACCGCTCCATGAGGGCGAACGGGAGCGATCCTGTGGTGTTGACCAGAATCCCGTCGGCGATCGAATGATCCGCATCCACCCTGACAGGGGCCCCCGTCCTCCTCGCCGCAATCGCCGACGGGCACGCGGCGGTCTGGACGCCCACCACACGGACCGGAGGGTGCAGCGCTTTTGCGGCGGTCGCAATCCCGGAGATGAGCCCCCCTCCCCCCACGGGCGCCACGATGAGGTCGGGCCGGGGGAGTTTTTCGAATATTTCAAGGGCGATCGTTCCCTGCCCCGCGATGACCGCCGGGTCGTCATAGGGGTGAATAAAGGTATACCCGCCGTTGGCACGTTCGTGCGCATGGGCAAGGCTCTCGTCAAGAGAACTCCCCCTGAGGAGAACCTCTGCGCCGTACCCCCGCGTTGCCTCTTCCTTGCTGATCGATACCGATTCGGGCATGACGATGGTCGCGGCAACCCCCGCCAGCTGCGCCGCCACGGCAACCCCCTGCGCGTGGTTGCCCGCGGACGCGGCGATCACCCCCCTGCTCCCGATGGACGCCTGCTGCGCGAGGATGGTATTCACCGCACCCCTCACCTTGAAGGATCCCGCTTTTTGCAGGTTTTCAAGTTTCAGGAACACCCGGGCGCCGGTCATGGCACTGAACGTGGGCGAATAGACGAGCGGTGTGGCGAGGACATGATCCCGGATACGCTCGTGCGCACGCCTGATGTCGGCAAGGGATACCATAGCAATGCATGGATGGGGGCGCTGAAAAACGCTGTGCTTGGTTCCGCCGTCGGTGCCTGAACAGGGGCACGGCGGCATATATCATACGTGGCTTCTGCATCTGATTCAAAAGACGTATCCCCGCTGCCCCCCCATAGTCCTGCAACGAAGGTATTCTTCACCGGGGAGAGCACGATGCATTCCGGAGCGGCACGACGAAACGACGGGACAGGACATGCGCCAGGGCTCGATACCATCCTCCAGGGGGACTGCCTTGCGGGGATGCGCCGGATGCCCGCTGCTTCGGTCGACATTATCGTGACATCGCCCCCGTACAATATCGGAAAGACCTATCAGACGCACAATGACCGGTTGCCCCGCGACCACTACCTCGCGTGGATGGGGGATATCGCACGGGAAGCCGGGCGCATCCTCGACCCCGGCGGATCGTTTTTCCTGAATATCGGCGGGAAGCCAAGCGATCCGTGGATACCGTTCGACGTGATGCAGCAGTTCCGGGCCCATTTCACCCTGCAGAACGTGATCCACTGGGTGAAGTCCATTGCCATCGAAAAGGCCGATGCAGGCAACTACGACGCCATCCGGTCGGACGTTGCCGTCGGCCACTACCAGCCGGTCAACAGCCCCCGGTATCTCAGCCAGTGTCACGAGCATATCTTCCATTTCACCCGATCGGGTGCGGTGCCGCTTGACAAACTGAGCATCGGGGTGTGCTATCAGGACAAGAGCAATATCGGCAGGTGGAAGCATGCCACCAGCGACCTGCGGGAACGCGGCAACGTCTGGTTCATCCCGTATACCACCGTCCGGTCAAAAAGGCCCCACCCCACCACATTTCCCGAAAAATTACCGGAGATGTGCATCCGCCTGCACGGGTACGATGAGCGCACGGTTGTCCTCGACCCGTTCATGGGCATAGGAACCACGGCGATTGCCTGCCTGCGCCTCGGGGCCCGCTACATCGGGTTCGAGATCGACCCCCATTACTGCGCCGTGGCGGAGGAGAGGATCGAGAAGTTCAGGGCAGGAGGCTCGGGCGATCCGTGATTGGAAAAACAGGTGCCGGAGAGTGACGGAGGAATCACGATGGATGCATTGATCGTCTTCCTGCTCGTGATGGTGATGGTCAGCGTCATTTCCGCCCGAAATCTCCTCTCGCCGTTTCTCGCACTTATCGGCGCCGCGATCGTCTACGGTGCCCTCACCGGGCTCGGGGCAGAGATCCCCGCGCTCATCACCGGAGGAGCGGGGGCGGTATTCGCCCTCCTCGGCATCCCCATCTACTGCGGAGCCCTGATCGCGCAGGTCATGCGCAGGTGCGGCTCTATCGAACGGGTTACCGAGGATCTCATCGGCATGCTGCACCGTCCGGCGGCGGTTTCAGGGATTGCGGGATACCTCTTCTCCATCCCCTGCATGTGCTGCATCACCGCGTTTGTCATCCTCGCACCGGTCATCGAGCACCTTGAAGACACCCTGGCCGGGAGAAAAAACCTCTACTACATCGGAGCGTACGGCAGCGTGCTTTCATTTGTCCTCCTCTACCCGCTCCCGGTCAGTTATGCTGTCCTTACCACACTCACCCTCCCCGCATTCAGCGCTGTGCAGTACCTGGCGGTGGTCCTTCCCGTCTCGGCTCTCCTGCTGCTCGGCATCCTTCTGGTTGCAGCCCGGAAGGAGGAGGAACCAGCCATTCCAAGCGGCGCCGAACAGACCGGAGCGGCGCCTGCAGGACGCCTGAAATCCTGGGCACCCATCCTGGTCCCGCTCATCCTCCTCATGGCAGGCAACATCCTCCCTCCGGTCCATGTTTTCAGCAGCATTTCCATTGCCCTGCTCGCGGGCGCTGCCGTCGCCCTCCTGCTTGCCGATCATCCCGCACGGGTCCACGCATTTGACAGGGGAACACGAAATGCAGGAGTGATCATGTTCGATCTCTGTGGGGCGGGTGCGCTGGGCAGCGTCATCGCCGCAAGCCCCCTCGTCGATACCATCTCCGCTGCCGTCAACGGAGGGGTTCCCGTCCTTCTCGTGCCCTTCGCCATCGCCGCACTCTTCCAGACGGCGCAGGGATCCCGCGTGGTCACCGCGATCGCGGCATCGTCGCTGCTGGCGGGAACGACCATCCCCCTGCAGGTGCCCGCGATCCCCCTCGTGCTCATGATCGCTGCCGGAGCGCTTGTCATCTCCTACGTGACCGACCCGTACTTCTGGCTGCTGAAGAGAACGAGCGGCGATCCGCTCGCAACGGTCGTCCGGAAATTCACGATTCCCCTTGCACTCACCGGTCTTGCCCTTGCCGCAGTGGCCATCGCCCTTGCAGCATTCGTATGAGAGGGCATAAAAACCCGTCGAATGCCCGCCATGCCGGAGGCGTTGCTGCGGGGACGCATCTCTATTCAGGTGACGACGTCGATCCATAGGTGGAGATCACGATAGCTGGCATTGATCCGATCTTCGGTGCGGACATTCCCGGAAGGGACGCCGTCTTTGTGGAGGAGCAGTTCTATTTTATTATAGTCCGGGGAATCGATCCCGAACCGGTAGACGAATTCCCGAACCTCGTCATGGGACAGGTTTATCGGATACCGTTCCAGCAGATCCATGGCCGCGATACGCGTGGCGTTGGTTTCCGGGTCGAATTGCTCCTCGACAAGGAAAATTTCGAGGACGTACCGTTCATCCTGAAATTCATGGTTGCCCACGCCGATGGTCAGTTCCTGCGGTTCATGGAGGACATATTCCCGCGGGGAACTTCCCGAAGCGCCTGCCCGTTCGAGGAGATAGAACTCCGTGAACGGGTCATGGCGTTCGGGTTCCGACACCATGAGAATGCCGATTGCAAGCGCACCGATAAGCGCAAGTATTGCTCCCACGCACAGGATGCGGCGCCCCGTTTGGATTTTCCCACCCTCACTTCCCCCAGTCCCGCCAACCATACTATTGGAGGTTTTGTATAATGATATAAGTATTTTATTCGGCGGGACGGACTATGCGGCACTCCACCGGAAAAATTCACATTTTATAGCCTGGCACCAATCTCCGGTAGTTTCAACCCATGTTTCATGAAGTGGTAAAAATTGTATCCATAGCGAAAAAGGGGGGAGCAGGGCATGAAGAGTGAATACTTGAACTCGTAGTCACAGCCAAAGCCACTCTTCTGCCTGTACACGGGATTTTCAGGGTTGTTCGCCGTTCCCCCGAAACTGATATGCTGGTATCCCATCTCGCAGGCTTTTTCGATGATGTCCCAGAACAGGTAGTACGGCGGATGGTACGTATTGGGGATAGCTCTGTTCAGCGCCAGGTGAACGAGATAGATGGTCCTGTTCGGCGGGAAGAGATAGGCAAATAGCCCCCCGAAAATGAAATCATCCTTTCTGAGAAGGGTTATCCGCATATCTTCCGGCGAATAAATATCCCAGATAGTAGTGAAGAAACTTGTCTGGTTGAATGACCTGACATGTTTCTGTTCGAGATTTTCATTGTAGTAATGGTAGAACAGCTCAAGATCCTTTAAATCCCGCACTTCCTCGATGGTGCAGCCTTCCCGGATGAACCGATTGATGAATTTTCTCTGCCCTCCTTTCGCAGAAAAAATATTGTTCCAGATCTGGTCGGGAGTGAGTTCGTCGAGATGCAGCACCATGTTTCCAGAGACGAGGGGGGGCAGATCGGTGTATCGCATCATCATGTCCCGGATATGTGGGGTGTGTGCGGACATCTGGAGAAATGCGAGCTTTTCCTGCCTTGTGGTGTCCATACACCGGGAATAGATCTCGCGGATAAGTGCGTCGCATGCCCGGCCATTTTCGATAGCAACATGACAGAAATCAGAATACGGGAGCGATACGAGACCTTTGAAGTATTTCAGGTTGTTCTCGAAAAACGGGCAGATGGCTGCAACGTCGTCGCCCTCGTACACGAGGAAATAATGGGGCTTTATACCAAAGGAGCGTTCGATAATGCGTTTCCATTTCAATGAATGGAAAAAGCTGCCGACATTCGCGTTTTCATTGAAATGCTCCCAGTCACGGGCATTGCTGGAATTCAGTTCCTCAATATGATAGACGTCCATAGACTCTGTCACCCGCACGATGCGCCGTACCGGCGCTTGCAGCATCGTGGTTTCCCACGACAGTACACCGATCCTGTGCAATTGAGAGCAGCGTATGCGAACGCACCACGCCTCTTCCCATCCGCCGCAGTATCCAGTAATTGGATATCTTCTATTATATATAAATAATTCATAAAAATAATCAAGCCAGGATATATTCTTTTTTTCGAAATGATTTTATTCTATGGATGATTTACCAATCAGGGGAAATTTCCCGGCAGCGGGCATGACAATGTCGCTGCACATCGTGCAGCCATCGGTTCCCTTCACGTGCTATCGTCGGCAATCGCAGCGGTGACGCCCGCAGAGGGCCCGAGCACCGCGATAATTCCCAGAGAAGAAATGTCCGGAGGAAAAGAGTCCGGGTGGCCCGTGGCCGGAGTATTCCCCCCGGGAATGAAAAATATCTCTTCCATGATAAAAATATTGGGAGAATTATTGGGCCGGTGATTATCACTAATGATAAACACTATTGCGCAACATTAATATACTAAAAGATAAAACGCTGTATCAATGGTCCAGAACCATAAAGAACTCACGCATATACTGCAAATTTTACGGGATAATCCACGCGGGATGTCGCTGAAACAAATATCCGAAGCGATCGGAATGAACCGTATTTCTGTCGCACGGTACCTCGATATCCTTCGCGCCTCAGGCCAGGTTGATATGGTTCCCTACGGCCAGGCAAAATTATTCTATCTCTCCCAGAGGGTATCGGTATCGGCTCTCCTTGATTTTTCCTCCGATCTCGTCGTGGTTATAGGAAAAGACCAGCATATCGTCCAGGCGAATAAAAATTTCCAACATCTCGTCGACCAGAATATCGAGGAAATTGCAGGGAAAAAATTGCTGGATGTCCTCAATCCCCTGACCCAGGAACTCGGTATTACAACCAAAATCGACCAGGCGCTCGAGGGAAAAGAACTCCTCGAAGAGATCTGCATCATCAAGGAGGATGAAGAGCTCTATTTCCACATGAAAATCGTCCCCACCGCTTTTATTGACGGATCACCGGGAATTACCATTATCCTTGAAGATATCACCGAATACAAACGGACGATCAATGCACTGATCGAGAGCGAAAAGAAATACCGGTCCCTGATCGAAAATCTGGGAGATTTCCTGGTCAATGTCGAACGCTACTCCATGATGCATGATCATATCAGGAATCCTCTGCAGGCCATCGTCGGCATCGCGGATCTCGAGGGGGGCGACCTGAATGAGAAAATCCACCAGCAGGCAAAGGAGATCGACGGGATCATCACCCAGCTGGACATCGGGCGCATCGAAGCCGATAAAATACGGGAATTTTTACGAAAGCATTATACCGTTTCCAACAATCCGGTGATCGCCAGGCACGGGATGAATCAAAAGACATAAATTCGCCTATCAAGGCCGGGAGATGCTGCTCCTGCGGCGCGCGGAGCACCAGCACATCGCCGTCATTCCTGTTGAAAGCGTCGCACCCTCCCGGTGCGGGGCCCAACTTTCATTCCAGGAAAAGACCGCTGAATATCCCCATGGGGCGACGGCAGCAGGGGATCTTCTATGGATACGTCAACAAACCGTGTTATCGAACCTCACGATCCATGTATAACATTTATATATAATATGATTTATATATTAGATAAAAAATGGTGACCAACATCGCGAACCACAAAGAGTTTTCAAAAATTTTGGAAATTCTCAAAGACAATCCGCAGGGCATGTCGGTGAAGCAGATCGCAGAAGCGATAGGGATGAACAGAATATCCGTTGCCCGCTACCTGGATATTCTCCTCATTTCCGGGCAGGTGGACATGGTCCCCTTCGGCCAGGCCAAAGTCTATACGCTGACGCATCGGGTGCCGGTAAATGCACTGCTGAATTTTTCCTCGGATTATGTGGTGGTGCTGGGGCGCGATCAAAAAATCATCCAGGCCAATACCAATTTTTTGAGTCTTTTCAACCAGAATCTTGAAGAAATCAGGAAAAAACACCTGATGGATGTGCTCACTCCGCTCTCTCCCGATCTCGGTATACAGGCAAAGATCGACCGTGCACTTGAAGGAAGAGTTGTCGTTGAAGAAATTCGCATCCTGAAGGATGAAGAAGAATTCTTTTTCCAGATGAAAATCATCCCGACGGCATTTATCGACGGCACGCCGGGGATTACCATTATCCTCGAGGACATCACGGCGAGAAAACGGTCTGTCGAGGCATTGATGGAAAGCGAAGAAAAATTCCGTACATTGGTGAAAAACATCAATACCTTCCTGGGAAAAGTGGAGCAATATGCAAGGATGAACGATAATATCCGGAATCCGCTTCAGGTCATCGTCGGGTTTGCCGATCTCGAGGGAGGGGAGACGATGGAGAAGATCACCCGGCAGGCCGAAGAGATCGACCAGATGATCCAGCAACTCGATATTGGCTGGAGAGAATCAGAAAATATCAGGCGATTTTTACAAAAACAGGCGAGAATGGCGGAAGCCGCACGGTGACCGGAACAATGCCGTGTCAGGTCCGCCGGATTGCCGTTCTGCCGTGCGGCCGGACCTCCCTCAGGGTGGGCGCGACGACCCCCTTCATGTACACACCTGTGGGTGCAGGATCTCTTTTCAGAAAAATCATGAGTGACGTATACGGGTCGGAGACGGCAGATCCTTCGCGCAGTCACCCGTACCGGACCTCGAAACCCCTAAATTCCTCGCGGAAGTCCTCTTCCTCCACCACAACACGCTCGATCCGTGCAGAACGCGGGCCGCGGCGGCAGAATTCCACTATCCGATCCACCGCGCCCGGATCGCCCTCAAAAACCGCCTCCACCCGCCCGTCCGGCAGATTCCTGACCCACCCTGCCACGCCGAAACGTTCCGCCGACTCACGCGTTGCATCGCGGAAATAGACGCCCTGGACGCGCCCGCTCACCCACACGTGAGCCCTGCGCTTCGCTGCGGCTATCATGCCTCATTGCATCATGCGCAGCGACACGATAAAAGTGCGGGTCGGACGCGGTCGTGGAAGGCCCGGGCCGTATCCACGACGGTCCGATCTCACGGCAACCCGGCACCGTGCACACAGCTACGAGATCGCCTCACACCCCGGTACCGGGAGAAGGAGGATGTATCACGACAATTTCGGGAGTGCAGAAGAGCCGCAAATCCCTATCGAGGTTGGAGGTGCCGATGCCGCGGCTGATGTAGGTCGGTGAGTTCTCGCCTTCCTTCATGCCGTTCAATTCAACAATCCCGGCATTGTTTGCCAGCTGGAGAATCGGGGAGTTGAACTGCCCGCCATGGGTATGCCCGGCAAGAATGAGATCGCAGCTCCAGTCAGCCCGGCACTCCGGTTCGTGGACCATGAAGATGGTGAAGGCATCGGAAGGCTCAAGCAGGGGGGGATCGGCCATGCCCGCCCAGCCGTCATCCACGCCGACAATCACCAGCCTCTCCCCTTCGATATCCAGTTCAACGACCTCGTTGCGCAGGACGGTCACCCCGTTTGCTTCCAGCACCGCCTCCACTTCATCGGCGAAGGCGAGGTCGGTCGCAGGGTCACGGAGGCATGTCACATCGTAGCAATCCGGATGCAAGCTCGCCCCCGACAGTGCGGACACCTTTCCGATTCCGGTGGTCGCAGCAATTCCCGCCTTGTAGTCGTGGTTGCCCAGCACGGCATAGGCAGGGGCATCGATCTCTCGCCAGACCTCCTGGAGCCCGAGGTCGGGATCTCTGCCATAGACGAAATCACCCCCGATGAGCACCACCGAGGGCTGCAGGCGGTTGATCTCCCCGATAACCATGCGCACATGGGCAAGATTGCTTTCCTTCAGGTGCGGATCGGCGATGAACACAATGCCTCCCGGCGCACCCTCGATCTGCAGCTCGGTGATCTCAACTCCCTGCGCCTCGCATGCCATATAGCCGATGGAGGCATTCACCGAGACGATGAGAATAAAAAAAGCAAAAAAATGATTGTTCGTGAATCGGGGTACCTTCCAGCTCATTTTACTCTGCACAACCCGTGTGTAGGGCAGGTATAAAGTTCATTGTATTACGGCAGCACACCAGTCGGACCGTTATCCGAACGATATGGCATCGAATGCGAGAAAGAGCACCTCCAGACAACGTATGCGGGGATCATCACCGGATGTGCGATCCCCTTAAATAGCTGGATTCCATTTGCTGGACTGCGCGCCCGGCAGCGCGCGGGAGGTGGGACAATCAACACGGTTTCTGCTATGGCAGCAATCGCCCTGCTGGCGATCGCTCTGGCCGCGGCGTGCGTCGGAGACCGTCTGCAGGAGGAGATCCAGGTGCGTGACGCAATGGTGCACGAACTGCCCGGACCGGCGCGTGAGAGCGGGGCCGCAGTCGAAGAGGCACTGTTCGGGAGGAGATCGGTGCGCAATTTTTCGGAGCGCTCACTGACGCTTCAAGAGCTGGGGCAACTGCTCTGGGCCTGCCAGGGGATCACCGACCCCCGGGGGTATCGCACCGCGCCCTCGGCGGGAGCGCTCTACCCGCTCGAGGTGTACGCGGTGGCGAGCAGCGTGGACGGTCTGCACCCCGGCGTCTACCGCTATGTCCCCGAGGGACACGAGCTTCACCGGATCATCGACGGCGACGTCTCTTCCGCTTTGTATATCGCTGCGCTCTCCCAGACGGCGGTGGGGGATGCCCCCGCCAGCATCGTGATCTGCGCAGTCCCGGACCGCACAACCGCCAAATACGGCGACCGCGGGGTGCACTATGTGTACATGGAGGCCGGCCATGCCGCCCAGAACATCTATCTTCAGGCATTCTCCCTTGACCTGGGGACCGTATCGATAGCGGCGTTCGACGATGCCCGGGTACAGCAGATTCTCAACCTATCGCCGGGCGAAGTGCCGCTCTACATCATGCCCGTGGGAGGGGTATGAAAGGAGCGCCGGGCCCGCTCAGGAGAAGCGTTCTTCGAGGTACTGCTCAAGACGGACGAGGCAGTCACCCATATTCAGCCTGCCGAACCCGATCCTGAAGTGGCGGGCGTCGTCATCGAATGCCGTGCCCGGGAGCAGGATGACGCCGCACCTCCCCACCAGATCATCGCAGAATTCCTCGATGTGCTGATCGGCAAGGAGCCTCGGAAATCCAATCGATCCCGCAACCGGCCTTGCCCACGCGAATACCTCGCTCCAGCGAGCAAACATGCCGTCTACCAGGGAGAGGTTGCCCTCGATAATGGCCATGGTGCGGGCAACCAGCTCGTCATGGTGGTGCAGGGCAATGAGAGAGAGGAACTCGCTCGGAGCGCTGCTGCAGATGCTTGTATAGTCCTTCAATTGCAGCATGTTCTGCAGGAGATCCGCATCCTTCGCGGCGATCCAGCCGATGCGGAGCCCGGGCAGCCCGTATGCCTTGGACATGACCCCGAGAGACACCCCCTTCTCGTAGACGTCTGCGATCGCTGGAAGGCGGGCGCGGGGGTCATGCTCGAGATACCGGTAGACCTCATCGGAAAATATGTACAGTCCATGATCCCGGGCGATATCGATCATACCGTCGAACAGGTCCCTCTCCATCAGGGAACCGGTGGGGTTGTTGGGGGTGTTGATGACGATTGCCCGGGTGGTCGGCCGGAGCGCCCGGACGAGGTCGTCAAGATCGAGTGACCACGCGGAATCCTCGTTCATCCGCCAGTACGTCACTTGACAGCCTATCGCCCGCGCGATCTCATGGAGAGACTGGTAGGCGGGATACTGCACAATGATGTGATCGCCTGGCCCGAGAACCGTATTCATGAAGATAAAAATACCCTCTTCGGCACCGGCGAAGACGAGGATCTCATCCGGATCCATGCCCGCATACTGCCCGGCGATGGCGGAGCGAAGGCGCCGGTCGCCCGGGCATTCGGTGTACCCGAGCCGCAGGTTCCGGAACGCCTCCTCGGCCCCGGGCTCGAGCGCCAGGAGATCCCCCACCGAGAGCGACTCGCAGTCGGACCCGCAGAGAAAATACGGAACATCGAATTCATAGCGCGACAGATACCGTTCCAGTTTGAAGGGAGGGATATGCATGGGAAACAATGGGGTGCAGAACTACATTACTGTAGACAGCAAAAACACCGCCACCATGCTCCACATACGGCACGACCGCCCCTCGGTCAGGCCTTCTTCAGGTCGAACACCCAGCGGCTCACGCAGGGCGCCACGTTGCCGCACCGCCGGGCGGCGACGGCCCCGTACCCCGTCTCCTCCACGCCGTTGAAGCGGCAATGTGCGGAGAGCCACCGGCATGCCGCGGGGTTCTGCTCCACGGCGACGGCCCGCTCCCTCTCGCGCCGCGACAGGCACCACGAACGGCGCGGCCCCGGCGAACGGGACCAGCACCTCCTCGCCGAAAAAGACCTGCAACGCCACTCGCATCCGCTCGGAGGCACGGCGGGGGGTGAAAAAGACCTCCCGCACGTCCAGCGCGTAGGAGAACCCGAATTCCCGGTGGACGGTGACGGTGCTGCTGCCGGCAGGGATCCGGTACCGGGCGACCCGGCGGGTCGCCTTCCAGAGTGGTGACCTTGGAAAGCACCTGCGGATATTCTTTCTGTGGACGACCAGCGCAGCGGCGATATCAGCGGCGGCTGCGTCGAGCCCGGGGGGAAGGGAGAGGATGGCGATATCGCCCATCATCGTGATGCCGCGGGAGAGGCGAAGGGGGTCTTTTTCGGCAGGAATGTCGTCTTCGTCCATGGTGCTTGCACCGCGCCTGCAGAGGGTGTTCGTCACGGCACGGGTTTCCTCGGGCAAGGTGTTTCTCTGCCCGGAGAAAAACTATGAAGGTATCCCGGGTACCATCGGTGAAGGGAGACAGATGAAGCTGGGCGCTATACTTGTGATCGCGGGTATCCTCGTACTCCTGTTCAGTCCTCCGGCAGGCGTCGTGCTCATCATCATCGGGGCGGGGCTGTTCCTGCTCTCCTCCGCCCCGGCGGACTACAACGACGAGGAGCAGCTGGACACCGAGGACGAGATCAATTTCATCTACTTCGATGATTAGGGGATGCCGTCCGGCCCGAATGCGATGCCGGAGACCCGGGACCACGAGCCCCTGCAACACCATCCCCCACTACTCCACCACTCGAGGCACCACGTCAATCCAGGGAAAGCCATGCCGTCCATCACGACACTCCGTGGAATAACTGAAAAAATCGAGGATCTCTCCCGGCAACGGGACGATCTCGTCCGATTTCCAGACGAGGAGCTTGCCGGGATCATCAGGGACGTCGGCTTCTCCTGCACCGGGTGCGCGAGGTGCTGCACCCGGGAATTCAACGGTCATGTCTTTCTGCTCGACGACGATGTGGAGCAGTGCATGCGCATCGACGCCGGTGCACTCATCCCCGCCCCGGGCTTCGAACTCTGCGACCAGCACGGGAATTTTTATGTCTCCGGGTACGTGCTCCGCTGCAGGGAAGACGGGGACTGCATTTTTCTTGAAGGCACTCGCTGCCGCATTTATGCGCAGCGGTTCAGGATCTGCCGCATCTATCCGTACATGCTCCACCGCGAGTGGGGAGACGACGGGAGGTACGAATGGCGGCAGATCGCCGGGCTGAACGAACACGGGGAATATCACGCTCACCTCAGCGCCGGGGAATGCAGGCGCATTGCCGCCGAAACCATCTCCTACGAGAAGGATTTTCTGGAGAAGGAAATCGCATTCTACACCTTCTGCACTGCATTTTTCAAAGAGCACAACCTTCGGCCGGTGCGGAAGGTGTACGATCAACAGATGCGGAGGTTTCAGCACGGCGAGGCCGTCACGGTGTACGTGTTTGACCGGGGAGCGCTGAAGCGGCATCGCGTCACGCGGGATGCGTATTGAGGAGAGGAGCCCCGCGCTCAGGGAATCTATCGGGCGGCGTTCACGCACCCGGCGGGTAGCCCGGCACAAGAGCCGACGCGTTCAGAAAACACGCGTGTGCCTCCTCATGGCGGTCCATCGTGCCGACAACCATTCCTTTCAGGTGCCATGCCGCCGCCATCCCGGGATCGATGTCAAGTGCCATATCGAGGGCGGCGAGCGATGCATCGTACCGTCCGAGATTGAAGAGGCCGACCCCCTTCGCAAACCAGGCCTCGGCATAGCCGGGATCGAGAGCAGTTGCGCGGTCAAAGCATGCCAGCGCCTCTTCGCTGCAGCCGTTCTGCGCATTGAACGCAAGCCCCCGGAAAAACCACTCACGCGCCTCAGCATTCTGCGTTTCGTCTCCCTCTTCCCGTATGGCAAAGGAGACTGCAACCTGCTGCCGGCCGTCGAGAAAGGGAACCTGGCCCGAACCGTTGGCATCGGGCGCCGGGAGATGGGCGGGATGGGTTTCTCCCTGCGCACCCATGCAGCCGCAGCACACCAGTGCGGCGATGAGGAGAACAAGAGAGAAAAACGCCAATCGCATGGAAGTAGGGTCGCGTCCGGGTTCTGATAAATCCTGTGGTTCTATGGCTCTGGTGCCCGTACCCGGAAAAACGGGATGTTCTGCCGGCCTGGAGGTACCCCGACGCATGGCTGATCGACGCATCCGGCCCCCGTACACCACCGGGGCATGCGGGCGGTTCGCTGCGTTTCCCGGCAGAAACACGAGATTTCAGGCAGAGTTGAGTGCGTTGCTCCGGGCGATCTTTTTCCTCACCTTCTCCCACGTACCCGTCGTGAGGAAACTCTCTTCCATGTACCCTATCAGTTGTTCGAATCGTTGCATGGGGAAGGCTATCGTCAGGATATCAGGGGGTACGCAGGGCCGTGCGGAGGGATCGAACATCCCGAGCACCGCTCTCGGGTTCTCGCTCCGCTGCTCAAGCAGGGGGTAGTAGACGATCGAACTGCACCCGGCACCGAACGGGCAGATCACGCCGTTTGGGTCGGCCTGATCGAAGTTTGCCAGCGTGAAGAGGCCCGAGAGCACTTCCGGCCGCGCAAAGAAGACCGCGGCGTCGGGGTTGTCTGCGCCCGTCAGGCGGTCCCAGCGCTTGAAGACAATGTCCTTTCCCTCTGCTGGGATGCGGACGTGGTCGTGGTCCAGTTCGTCCACGATCTCCGGCGTCCGCTTGTAGCGTTCTCCCTCGACGACGCCGGGCTTTCCGTGGGAGAGAAAGTAGCGGAAGTCGGGGAACCGTTCGGTGTCATAGCCGAGGTAGAATCGCGCCCCGCGGCACCCGATGGCATCTGCATCGAAGACGAGGCTCGTTCCTTGTCGCACCTTCGCCAGATCGCAGACAAAGCATTTCCAGCCTTTCGGCGCGGGTGCTCTCCCGATCCCTTCGGTGCTCCCGCCGATCTCGAACGTGATCGGGAGGTCCGCCCCCGGAAAGTATCGCTCCCAGCGTTGCAGAAAGGTGTCTCGCAGCGTAGCATCCATACGACCCTATTCCAGTATATGAGTGAAGAATGTTCTGATATCTCCGGCACACCACAGGCTCCGCATACGGGCCCGGGCAACCTCAAGGATAATATACCGGGGCATCCACACCCATCACTACCGGCGTCGAACGTCGGGAGGCTGTCTGATGAAGAAGGGATTTGCAGACGACATCGAGAAAGAAACCGTACAGAATACCGATTTCCGCAGGGTCCTGTATACGGGCAATTTCAGCCAGCTCGTGCTGATGTGCCTCAAGCCCGGCGAGGAGATCGGGGAGGAGACACACGACGACATCGACCAGTTCTTCCGTTTCGAGGAAGGGGAAGGGGTTGTGACGATCGATGGCGTGGAGCACGCCGTCAAGGACGGGACCGCCGTGATCGTGCCCAACGGCGCCAAACACAACGTGACGAACACCTCCAGAACCGCAGACCTCAAGCTGTACACGATCTACTCCCCGCCCGAGCATCAGGACGGGACCGTGCGGCATACCCGGGAGGAGGCCATGGCACAGGAAGAGCATTTCGACGGGAAAACGACTGAGTAGAGGTTCCCGGAACCCTGCCATCTTCATTGTTGCAGAGGCGCCGCAGCCCGCACCGGGCGGTGCGGCAGCAGCGGAGGAAGCAAGGAGTGTACATGATGACGAAATTGATGGAATACTTCAACAAACAGCCGCGGATTGGCACCCTGAGCACCGCAAACCGGGAAGGCAATGTCGACGCCGCGGTCTTCGGCTCGCCCCAGATGGTCGACGAAACAACCGTGGTGATGGCCCTCGGCAGGGGGCGCACGCTCGAGTATCTCCAGGAAAATCCGCATGCGGTGTACCTGATCATGGAGCCGGGCGAATCGATCATGGACTGGAAAGGGTTGCGGGTCTCGTTGATGATGAAGTCGTGCGAGACCTCCGGGGAGGGGTTCGAGACGTTCAAGCGCCAGATTGCCGATATCGTGGGCGAGGAGGCGGCGCAGATGGTGGACGCGGCCGTGACGTTCGAGGTCACCGAGGTGCGGCCTCTCATCGACATGGGGCAGGGCTGGGAAACCTCCATCTAAGGTGTGAGAAGGCACCGTCGCGGTCATCGCCGTCCCCCCGATCCCTGCGACGGCCGGCATCGCCGCAGGCGCAATACCTCCCGCGCCGTACTCAGGCGGGGCGCCCGCACCGGATAAACAATATCAGGGGAAAATCGGCGGCGGTGAACTCCTGGCCCCCGTAAACACGACAGCACCGCCTTATGGCAGCTACTCCATCAGAAAAGAGGGGCACGCACCCTCCACCGGCTCTCTCGATTCCGTTCCCGCCCCGGCGAGGTGGTTGAGGTCTCCCCCCGTACCATCCAGATCGAACACCCCGGACCGGAAGGGGCGGATGGCGACAGGGGGTGGTACGTGGGGCATAAATGCAGCGAAGGGTCGGCGGTCTACTTCGACGGGGAGTATATGGGCGAGATCTCCGACGGCAAACTCAGGGTTGAGATGAACGCCACCGCACCCGGTTTCACCGAATACAGGGTCGTGAAACAGGACCGGGTGGACGAATGATACGGTGAGTGTCCAGCACATCCCTCCGGCAGGGGGAGCGGTGCATTACTATGCATAGGTGCAGCTGACACTCCACCCAACAAGGACAGTGCCGGGCCGGGACGAGATATATGAAATGAACCGGTTCGTAAGTCCTGCGGAACGTATGATCGAGGAGCTGAAAACACAAGGCTGCACTATTGAAGAGATTGGCGCGGAACTGGCGAACTACGGAGATGGCTGGTATCCCGTAACCGGTGCCTGCTGGGAAGGACGCGGCCCGGCCATCTGCGGCATCGAGCCGAACGAACGGTGTGCAGGATACTGCAGATACAGCGTCTCCGCAGCACCCCGATCTGGGGGAGGTTTGAGACTGTCAGGCATGGCATCCGGCCGGAAAAGGTCGTCTTTCAGGGTTAATTACTTCAAACGCCCCATCAAAACGTATTTATAATCTGGCCTCCCCTGGGGAGGCGGTGAGTAGCATGACGCAGGCAAAAGAAGGCGACACCGTCAAGGTGCATTACACCGGAAAACTCAACGACGGAACGATATTTGACTCTTCGGACGAAGGAAGCCCGATAGAGTTCACCATCGGCGAAGGCCAGGTCATCCCCGGCTTTGAAGAAGCGGTCGTCGGGATGGAGCCCGGTGAATCAAAGACCGCAACCGTTCCTTCCGAGAAGGCCTACGGCCTTCACCAGGGCGAGATGATGTTTGAGGTCGGACACGACCAGTTCCCGCCGGAGGTTCAGCCTGAAACCGGACAGCAGTTGCAGATCCGCCAGCCCGACGGCAGGACGTTCTTCGTCACCGTCAACGACATCTCGGAATCGAGCGTGACGCTGGACGCCAACCACCCGCTGGCAGGCAAGGAGCTGGTCTTCGATATCAGACTCGAAGAGATCGTTTCACAAAGCGCGACGGTATAACTGAACGGTCAGCGGGCTCCTCCCTGCCGCCGGTGCATCGCGGCGGCATCCACCCTCGGGCCGGGTCCATGCATGGGGAGGAAGTCATCCGAGGACCGTCCCTGCTGCCATCTGTATTCTTCGCCCTCCTTCCGCCCGCCGTGCGCAGGCATCGAGGCCGTCGCGGTCGATGAGGTGGTCGTAGTGCGACCGGATGCCCCCGGCGATACTCCGGAAGCTGGCGGCTCTGCCCTGCAGTGATCGGGCACGGCGCTGCGCGTCCCGGAGCGGGATCGCATCCGCAAAGCCTCGCGGTCGCGCGGGGGGGCGGAGTCGCACGGCCGGTTGGGGTGGAAGGGAAAAATGAGGAAAATGCGAGGGGTGGGATTCGAACCCACGGACACCTTCGTGACTGGATATCTTAGTCACGGGCTTACGACCCTTATTTTGGCTCTTAAGTCCAGCGCCTTTGGCCGACTTGGCTACCCTCGCAGGACAGTACACATCGCATCGGTACGCAAAAAAACCTTGGCTCTTTTCGGGGATCACACGATTACAAAGTAGGCGACGAAGGAGAGGAGAAAGGCGAAGAGCAGGATGCCGAGCGCCAGGGGGAGCAGGAAAGAGAGCATGCCGTTGACGGTGCTCGCCAGCTGGGAGACGCGGTGCGATCCGAAGACCACGATATCCTCGCACCATGCCGTGGACCCCGCCGCCTCCGCCGGGGAGCAGTCCTCCATGGCGTTCCTGACGGCCTCTTCTGCGAAGGGCATGATCAGTTCCGTCTGCACACGAAAGCCCACCGGGTTCTTGCCGCTGACCGTATTGACCACGTGCGAGTCGGTGGTCATGATCTCGCACTCATCCACGAATTCGAGGAGACGGTCGCGTATCGCTTCCCGCACCCCGCTCTGCATATTGTTGCCGTCGAAGAGCACGTATGCGGTATACTGCCCGCCCACCCTGACCACCATCGCCTGAATGCCGAGGTCGCCAAAGCCCTCCTCCCGAGAAAAGGGGAGCAGCTGGTGGGAGAAGCCCACACGGACCGCATGCTGCTCCTCGTGCTTCGACGCCTCCGTCGCCATGGCGCACGCCCGCATGTACTCGTAGGCGATGGGAGAGGCGGGCATGACCGGATCGGTGACGTCCACCATACAGTTGTGCGCATCCACAAACAGCACGTTCTCGAAATGCCGCCGTCCCTCGAACATGATGGCAAGGCCGATCGAATAGTCCAGATCCTCCGTCTTTTCCGGGGAGCGGGTGCTCACCATCAGGATGGAATCCCCGAACACCTGGGCGAGCACCTGGACGCTCTCCACCTCGTACCGCCGGGACTTCGTCGCTGTCGAAGAAAAGGGGAGAACTCGACGGGATGCGCGGACCGCATCCGCGAGTTTCGGGATCTCCTCCTCCGAGACAAGGTTGAAATCGTGGGTCGCACACCCGTGCGCCACCATTGTGTTGCCGCCCATCCCTTCATGAAGGATTTTGGGCAGATTTCCTCCGCCGACCTCGCCCATCGGGCCGGGGTGGACGTTGGGCACGGTAAAGGTGGCAGTCTGTTTCCCTTCACGGTGGAAGAACAGGCTCGCCTGCGGGACATAGACGGCCTCCCCGATATCCCTGAAGAATTCGTCCAGCGCCTTGGACCCGTCCGTGATATGGGCGATGAATGCATTGATGAAACTGAGGGCGCTGATGTTGAAGTTGCGCTTCAGGGGGCGCTCGCCCAGCCAGATAAAGATCAGGACCCCCCCGCCGAAGACGAGGTGCATCAGCAGCGTGAACAGGACAAACGGCGCATCGAAAAAGAAACTCGCCGTGACCATGGCGACAGCGCTCTGCGGAAGCGCTGCGGGAACCATGTGTGCGACGCGGTAATCCACGATCGCCGTCAGCATCAGCAGGCGTATGGCAAAGATCACACCCAGCGAGATGGAATAGAGCATGCTGAAAATGCCCCCCACGAGAAAGAGGATGGGAGAGAGGCTGACGATGATGCCAAACACCATGCAGGCCATCGCCAGCATGGCGGAGCGGTTCAACTTGATGCTCTTGCCCGCAATCTGCACCAGCGGATTGGTCAGGAGGATGCCTGCCAGTGCGGGGATGATGTAGCCCATCGTCCCGAAAAAGAGGAGCCACTGGTCGGTCCGGTAACTCGCCCCGTCGATGACCAGTCCGAGGATAAGGATGATGGCAATCGAACGCTGCCATGAGGGCGCCGAGAACAGGTACCTCGAGAGTCTCTCGATCGTGACGTCACTCATGCCCCATCTATCCCCGCTTCATGCTCCCGTGGTTCATCGCCGCACCCGGATCGGCAAAAACCGCCGTGTTCCTATCTGCTCCCGACGACCTCAGCATTGCTCCATGGCGAGGTCGCCGAACCGGGCGCGATAGCGTTCCTCCATGCGCTGCCAGTCGGGAAGGTTGGTCTGGCACCCCACCCGCTCGACGACGAACGAGGCGGTCACCGTGCCGATCTTCGCACACGTCAGGTGCGGATACCCCTTGCGGAGGGCGGAGAGAAACCCAGCCCTGTATGCATCCCCCGCGCCGGTCGGGTCGGCGAGATCAACCGGCAGGGCAGGCACGTGGCGCTGCGATCCCTGCTCATAGAGCAGGCTCCCCTCGCCCGACAGCGTACAGACGATGAGGGGAATGCGGGCGGTCAGCTCCTCGAGCTGCACCCCCATCGTCTCGCACATCCCCTGAATTTCATGCTGGTTTGCGAACAGGATGTCGATATTATCGCAGATGGCGTCGAGCTGCTCTCCGGTGTAGCGCAGGAGATCCTGGCCCGGATCAAATGACGCGAACCCGCTTTGCTGCGCCACCCGCACATTGAAGTCCGGATCCGCAGTCGCCATATGCACGAAATCGAGATGGGGGGCTGCCATATCCCCAAAAATGGTCGAAGCGCCCCAGTCAAAAAAGGTCACCTGATCGCCGTCCTGGTCATTGAACATATACGCCGTCGCCGTACGGGCATCCTTCTCCACAAAAAACTGTTTGGTGATGCCCAGACGGTCCATCCAGCGATCGTAGTCGCTTCCCGAAAAATCACCGCCAACGGCGCTTACCAGCGTGCACTGTTCACCGAGCGTCGCAATGCCTGCAGCGATATTCGCCGCACCCCCCCCGAAATAGACGTGGTGGTCGAGCACGAAGGTGGACGCATGCCGGTTCGGGAGGTGGGGAACAAGAAAAATATGGTCGATGGCAGTGTGCCCCACCACGGAGATCATAGTTCCTGCACGTCCTGGACCTTGAGCGGCACATCGCGCAACGCCTTTCCGATCACCGATTTGGCAATCCGGACCGCGTGCTCCTGTGAATCCGCACGAAAGACCTTCATCTCGAGCAGGAGTCCGACCAGTGCGGTGTTCGCTACAAGAAGTCCGCTATTTAATTCATTCTCGCAAAAAGGGCATTCAAGCTGCCCGATTTCAATCTCGACGTATTTTGCGCTGGGATTGAGCCGCTTACCGGCCTCGCTGATCGCGATCCCGATGGCGTCGTCGAGTGTTTTGGCGTCTTTTATGATCCACGCTGATTCCAGAGTGACAAGATAATCCGGCATTTTTCCCCTCATTTTTCTCGCAAAAGCCAGTTGTACCATTCATTCTATTGCATCCCATATGGGCGTTTCTTTTTCAGCACAGTCTGTCGGAGGCAGGCCGCGTGGCCTGTGGGCTCCCTCCGGACATGACGCCACCGCCGCACTTACTACGCTTCGCAAAATCAGGAAGGCGGGGGCCGATCAGAGGAACCCTCGTCCTTCAAGAACACCCCAGGCGTTCTGCGCCACGGTGGTGGCCTGGCTGATCGACTCGCCGAGCCTGACCGATGCGGGGCCCAGACTGTCGCTTTCTACAAGGCTGATCGCTTCATTGAGTGCATCGATGGATTTTTTAAACTCGGTGGCCCCGGTAGCCCGGTACCCGAAATCGATCTCGTTGCGCACAAGGTTCATCAAGAAGATCAGCATCCGCCGTGCACCCACGAGCTCGGCGTCCTTGTAATCGTTCAGCGTCATTACCAGCTGTGAGGCGATAATGAGTTCGGACTTGGCACGTTCAGCAAACTGATACCGCAGCAATGCGTCTTTCGACTCCATACTCATACTACAGGCAGCGCGTCTATAAAAATGGACGGGCGGGCGTTCCCCCGCGGATTACACCGGTGCGCCCCTATTTCGTCTTCCGGCCCATGACGCTCTTGCGGCTCCGCTTGATGCGCCTGCGCACGCGTTTGTCGACCGTGGCTCCGCCGCGCCCGCGACCACCTCTGCCTCCCCTGCGGCGCCCGCGACCCTGATCTTCCGCCTCACTGGCCATCGCTTTCTTCAGGCTCGAACCGGACTTGAACCGCTGGTTCGGGCCCGGTTTTTTATAATCCCCTTCCTGCTGGGGAACAAGCCTGATCTGTCCTTTCACGCCCTTGACCTGTATCCATTTTGTCGTACCTGTTTTTCCCATAGAACAACTCCTTATAAATTTGAACAGGCAGGTTGATAAAGATACCCTCAACGGCACACCGCCCTGCCGTGGAGGGCAGGGCTGGCGCTGATCCCGCTCAAACCCTCTGCCGGAGCTCTTTTTTGAGCAGTTCGCTGATCAGCCTGCCGTCCGCTTTCCCCCGCGCCTCTTTCATGACCACGCCCATCAGCGGACCGAGGGCGCCCATGCCCCGCTCCTGCACAAACTCCGCACGGGTGGAGAGGATAGCACGGATGAGGGCCAGCAGCTCGTCTTCGCTCATGGCCGGTGCGACCTTCGAGACCGCTGCATCGACACTCAGCCCCCCACATATTTCGGCAATGACGCCCGGAATCGCCTCCTTTGCAAGGGCCCCCGACTCCGCACGCGTAAGGACGTCGAGGAGGGCGGCATCCTCGAGACGATCGACGGCGACCCCCTCCCGGCTCAGCTCCCGTAGCGTCCCGAGCAGGGTGCGGGCAGCGAGGGACGCTCTCACGCCGCTCTCAACGGCGCGTTCGAACACCCCCGCTTTCTCCGAATATGCCATCTGGCGGGCAAGCGCCTCGTCAAGGCCCATCTCCGCTGCAAAGCGTTCCGCTTTTCCAGAGATCAACTCGGGCAGCTCGATCACCTCCCAGCGCTTCGCACGGATTCGCACGGGGAGCACGTCCGTTTCAGGATACATCCTCGCCGCGCCCGGCAGCGGGCGCATATAGGAGGAGCTCCCGCCTTCGAGCAATTTGCGCGTCTCCTCGGGAACGCCCCCGAGGGCGAGTTCTGCCCGCCGCACCACCTGCTGCGCCGCACACAGGGCGCGCTCCTTTGGTGCGGCGACCAGCACCACGCAGTCCGTCTCTCCCGCACCCACACGCTCCCGCACCAGCGCCACTTCCTCTGCTGTCACCCCATAGGCGGGCAGCTCGTCGGTATGGAAGATCCCTCCCACGCCGCACTTCTTCGCGTAGTCGGCCATCTCGCTCCCGAGCCTCCGTCCGGGCTGGATCTCCCGACCCACCAGCCCATCGAAGCCGCGGAGCACAACCGCCGCGATATACGTCGCCCGTTGCAGGATCGGTGATTTCGTATCGGCGAAGAGGCTGGTCACCACAACCGGCTCAGGCGTCACCGATGCATTCCTGCGGCGGAGCTCGTCCCGGATGGCGAGCAGGTTCACCTGGCGGGCGGCCTCGCGCCGGACCACCTCGTCGATCAGGTCGAGTTCCTGGACCCCCTTGATCTCCACCCGCGCACCGTCGGCGATCGAGATGTTGATGTCCTGCCGGATCGTCCCGATCCCGCGCTTCACGCATCCTGTCGAGCGCAGGATCATCCCGATGGTGCGGGCCACCTCCTGCACCGCCTCGGGCGTGTGCATATCGGGAGCGGTGGTGATCTCGACGAGGGGGATGCCCAGCCGGTCGAGCGAGAAGGTCTCCCCCTCCACCCGCTGGGCGGCCTCTTCCTCCAGGCAGAGCGTCTCGATCCTGGCACCTTCCGGCAGGCAGCCGTTGAGGGCCACGAGGGCGGTCCGCTGGAACCCGCTGGTATTCGACCCGTCGATCACCAGCTTGCGCATCACGTGCACCTGTTCGACCGGCGTCATCCCGGTCATTTTTGCAATCGTGAGGGCGATGGAGAGGGCTTCGGTATTGAGCGGGGCGGGAGGCTCCTCATCATTCTCGACGAGGCAGGTGGTATCGTAGGTCGCGTAGGTGAACCCGCGCATCACCTTCATCTCCTCTTCTGCCGCCCGGTCGATCTCGCCCATCTCGCTCTCCGTGGCCCGGAGATAGCGGAAAAATTCGCCGTTGCGCTCCTCGAAATCGCGGAGACGGGTGGGGCAGCGGCAGAAGAGTTTTTCCTTCGTATTCAGCTGCTGGTGTATCTCGATGCCGGCCTTCAGCCCGAGCTTCTCAAAATCCATTGCACGAACACCTCCTGATCTCGCCGCGGAGATTGGTGCGCATGAGGCGCGCCACCTCGCCCGGATCGTCGTGCTGCCCCAGCACCCACATCAGCTTGACCAGCGCGACCTCGGGCAGCATGTCCTCCCCCTCGATGACCCCGAGGGCGAGGAGGTCACGTCCGGTATCGTAGACGCGATCGCAGACGCGCCCGTACAGGCACTGCGAGGTCATCACCACGTGGCACCCGCCCCCGATAAGATCGCGCAGCGCCCCGATACTCGCGGTAGAGACGTGGCCGAGCCCGGTCCCCGCGAGCACGAGCCCCCGGTAGCCCTCGAACTGCGCTATCAGATCGGCCGGCATGCCCGGGTAGAAGGAGAGCAGCCCCACCTTCTCCTCTATCGCATCGTGCAGGTCTGCCTCCCCGCTCCGCCGCCGGACGGTGTCATCTCCCAGACTGACCGCAAGCGAGGGGTAGTCCACGTACCCCAGCGGCGGCATGCCGATGCTCGCGAACGCATCGCGGCGCGAGGTGTGCATCTTTCGCACCTTTGTCGCACGGTGAATGGCGCAGCGGTCGTCGCTGGTGCTGGCATGCATGAGCACCGCGACCTCGCCGAGATCGCTCAGCGCCGCGCTCGCGCTGCACAGCGCATTCATGACATTGTCGCTGCTCGGCCGGTCGGCAGAACGCTGCGAACCGACAAACACCACCGGGACCGGGGTATCAAGCATGAAACTGATTGCGGAGGCGGAAAACGACATCGTGTCCGTGCCGTGCGTGACGATCACGCCGTTCGCGCCGTTGCGTATCTCGTCGTAAATGCCCCGCGCCAGGTCGATCCAGAGCGGGGGGGTCATGTTCTCCGAGAGGATGCTGGCGACCTGGTGCGCCCTGAACCGGGCGATCTCGCCGAGCCGGGGGATGGCCCGGAGGATATCGTCCGCGTCGAACTGGCTGGTGACCGCACCGGTGCGGTAATCGATCCTGCTGGCGATGGTGCCTCCCGTGGAAAGAATGGCCAGTTGGGGGAGATCGGGGTTCTGCTCCACGGCCGGGGCGACCGGGGCGGGCAGCTCCTGCCGGCGAATCTCGATGATGGATGAGGGCCCGATCCCGATATTGTACCCGCTGTCCAGCTTGATGACCGCCTCGTCATCGCGGGTCGTGATAAACGTGCCTTCGAGCTCGGCGCCTCCGTAGCGGCAGACGACCCGGTCGCCCGTCCTCAGTGCTCCGGTGATGCTACCAGCCTCCGTGCCTCTTCAATCATCGCTGCCTGTGCCGTATCGATCCGTTCCCGTACCATGGTAATCCACGCTTCATCGTTGCTGCACTGTTCCCGCCGCGCTACGATCGCCGCCGCGGTTGGCACCGGGGCGGGCCCGCCGGGCGCCTTCCGCACCGTCGCCCCGTACCCGGGATCGAGCGCCGCGGCAACCCCTTCTTCGGTGAGCCCCCGGTCGATGAGCGATATCCCGGCCATTTCCCCCGCCGCCTCCTCGAGCGACGCGAGGTCGAGCGTGCCCGTGCGGACGGCGCGGCCCACGATGCCGTGGGCGGTCCGGAAGGGAAGCCCGAAATCCCTGACCAGCACGTCCGCCACCTCGGTCGCCGTGGAAAATCCTCTTCCCGCCTCTTCCGCCATACGCTCCGTGTTGAACGCTGCTGTTTCCAGCATTCCGGCGAGCAGGAGAAGGGCTGTTTGTGTCGCTTCGGTGCTGCGCCGGAGGTGGGGCGTGAGCTCCTGCATGTCCCGGTTGTAGCTCATGGGCAGCCCCTTCATGATAGTGAGCGCGCTCATCAGGCTCCCGCTGACCGTGCCGGCCTTCGCCCGCATGATTTCGGCGGTGTCGGGGTTTTTCTTCTGGGGCATGATGGAGCTGGTGGAGCAGTAGGGGTCCGCGAGACGCACGAAATCGACAAACGACGAGCTCCAGAGCACCAGCTCCTCGCATATCCGGCTCACCGTGGCCATTGCCAGCGTGCTCGCGCTCATCGCTTCAAGCGCGAAATCGCGTGCCGACACCGCATCCATCGTGTTTTCGGCAATCGCTGCAAACCCGAGGTAGGACGCGGTCTGCTCCCGGTCGACCGGATAGCCGGTCGACGCGAATGCCGCCGCCCCGAGAGGGCACCGGTCGACGCGGGCGAAGCAGTCCCGGATGCGATCAAAATCGCGGCCGAACGCCTGCTCGTAGGCAAGGAAATAGTGTGCGAGCGTCGTCGGCTGCGCATGCTGGAAGTGGGTGAACCCCGGCATGATGCTGTCCCTGTGGCGGTCCGCCAGCGCGATCAGGAGGGCCCGGAGCCGGACGAGCGCGTCCATCTGGCCGAGCAGCTCCTCCCGCAGGCGCATGCGGATGCAGGTCGCCACCTCATCGTTGCGGGAGCGGCCCATGTGGATGCGGCCCCCGTAGTCCGCCCCGGCGCGGGCGATGAGATGCGCCTCGATACCTGCATGGATGTCCTCGTAACGGGCGTCGAACACCTCCCGAGGGATGCCCTTCTCGAGCAGCTCGAGAAGGACCGCCATGATTGCACGCGCCGCATCCCGGTCGATGATGCCCCGGTCGGACAGCATCAGGAGGTGGGCGATATCCACGAAAATGTCCGCGTCGGCTATCCAGCGATCCGTCTCCATCGAAGAGAGGAATTCCGCCACCTCCGGCGGACGCACATCGCCGAGGCGGCCTTTGCGAAGGTGATCTCCCGGCATATCCAATCGACTCCTGATCAACTACTTGCGCCGTGAGTGATTAATAGCTCGCATTCTCCTGCACAAACATGCGATTTTTGCAAAAGGAGACCTGCCGTATCCCCGTGCGCGGTCCGGCACCGCACCGGACCACATTATTTCCTTACTATGCAACGTTTTCAGATATATAATACTAAATAACAATTCTAATTTCTATTATAAGCCAATTATTTATACCGCATCCGATAGTCATATATAGAGCGGTGCACGTAATTGAGAGGTACCATAGAACTCCGAGAGGAACGTGTATGAACAGAGTACAGGGAATGTTTATAGCAGCCATCCTCCTCGCAGCACTGGCACTTGTGAGCGGGTGCATCTCGTCCGAACCCTCCGGCGAGGAGACGCTGACCGAATTGCGAATCGGGTATCAGCCCAGCACCCACCAGATGGCACATATGACCGCGTTTGAAAAGGGCTGGTGGCAGGAGGATCTGGCACCGTTCGGGGTCCAGAGAGTGACGGACCGGGAGTTTCCCACCGGTGCACCGGAGATGAGTGCAATGATTGCCGGCGAGATCGACATCGCCTATGTCGGCGCGGCGCCCTTTGTCGCTGCGGTGGCAAACAGCAATCTTGATGCGAAGATCATCGCCGGCGCACAGACGCAGGGCTCGGACCTCGTGGTGCGGCCTGACATTGAGTACAGCACCCCCGGGGATCTCAGGGGACTGACCATTGCGACCTTCCCGCCCGGCACGATACAGGACACGCTGCTTCGCAACTGGCTTCTCGAAAACGGTCTTGAGCCCGATGTGGACGTGACCATCCGGGGCATGGGCCCCGGCGACGCCGTCACCGCCATCACGGCAGGGCAGATCGATGCCGTCTTCCTCCCGCACCCGTCACCGACCATCATTTCCGAGGGAGGAAACGGCAGGACGGTCGTTCAGTCGGGTGAGATGGCCCCCAACCACGCATGCTGCGTGGTGGTGGCACGCGGCGACCTGATACAAAACCACCCCGACGTGGTCGAACAGATCGTCCGCACGCACATCAGGGCCACGGAATACAACGACGAAAACACCGATGAAGCCATCGCGATCTATGCCGCAAAGATCGGCCAGGATATCGGCGTGGTCACGACATCGCTCGATGAATGGGACGGCACATGGATCTCCGACCCGAGCATCATCGAGGACTCGGTGGTGGACTACACGCAGGTGCAGTACGAGCTCGGGTACATCGAACAGCCACTGACCGCAGAGGATCTTCTGGACACGTCGTTCTATGACCGCGTGTCTGCATAAATCCCGATCACACCCCATTTTTGCGAAAAGGCAACCTTTAATGGATTGCCGGAGAAAAAATCTAATCCATTCTCCACACGCCCATGCGGCATCGCACCCGTGTGCAGGGAAAGGGCAGGGACAATTGACTCATGGATGCCACGCGGACCCACCTCCTCCGGAACAGGCTGCTCCCCCTCGTCTCGATCGCCGCTGCCGCGATCGTCTGGCAGGTTGTTGCGCAGTTCATCGTCCAGAACAAAAACCTCCTCCCGAGCGTCACCGATGTCCTCGGAGCGTTTCTCGTGCTCCTCGAGAGCGGTCGGCTGGCGTCCGACTTTGCAACCAGCCTGACGCATTTCGGCATCGGCGTCGGTGCAGCCCTTCTTATCGGCATACCGCTCGGCATGGCCATGGGCTGGTTTCGGGATTTGGACACGGCGGCAAACCCCATTATTGAAATTCTCAGGCCGGTTCCGCCGCTGGCGTGGATCCCCTTTGCGATCATCTGGTTCGGGCTCACCCCTGTTGCCGCCGGGTTTATCGTGTTCGTCGGGGCATTTTTTCCCGTCCTCGTCAACACCTATGCCGGGTTCAAAGGAGTTCCCAGGCTCTTCGTCGAGGCCGCACGGGTGCTGGGCTGCACGAGCCCCGGCCGGCTCATACGGCACGTCGCCCTGCCCGCGGCGATGCCCTCCATTGCCACGGGGATCCGGATTGGCATGGGGGTCGGCTGGATGTGCCTGGTCGCCGCAGAATTCTTTGTCGGGGGACGGTACGGCCTTGGCAAGCAGCTGTGGGTATCCTACAGCCTCCAGCAGATGTCCAATGTGGTGGTCTACATGCTCCTGTTGGGCATCCTCGGCCTGGCGATCGACGCGGCGTTCCGGGGGTATGTCGATGGAAAACTGCTCAGATGGCGGACGGGCGAGGTGGCCTGATGAGCAAACTCTCCATCGATCGTGTCTCGAAGGTCTTTGAGAAGAAACAGGGAGAGGTCGTCGTCGCCCTCGATGACATATCCCTCGAGATCGAGGAGACGGAGTTTGTCTGTTTCGTGGGCCCCTCCGGGTGCGGCAAGACCACGCTCCTGCGCATCATCGCCGGCCTCGAGACGGCGACCTCAGGGGAGGTCAGCCTGATGGGCGCACCCATCAGGGGACCGGATCCGAAGCGGGGCATGGTGTTCCAGGAGTACTCGCTCTTTCCCTGGCGGACCGTGAAAAACAACATCACCTTCGGTCTCGAGATGCGCGGCGTGCCGAAGGCGGACCAGGTCAGCGCCGCAGAGACCTACCTTGCCATGGTCGGCCTTGAGCAGTTCCGGGAGGCCTACCCGTATGAGCTCTCCGGCGGCATGCGGCAGCGTGTGGCGATTGCCCGGGCTCTTGCGAACGAACCGGAAGTGCTCCTGATGGACGAACCGTTCGGTGCCCTCGACGCCCAGACACGTAACGCCATGCAGCGCGAATTGCTCGAGATCTGGGAAAAGACGCAAAAGACCATCCTCTTTGTCACGCACAGCGTCGACGAGGCGGTCTTTTTAGCGGACCGCATCGTGATTTTAAGCCCGCGGCCCGGGCGCATCTGCGATACCATCAGGGTCGATCTCCCCCGCCCGCGCGAAAGGACCGGTCCGGAGTTTGCAGACGTGCGGCGGTACGTGCTGGGGCTGATGGACAGTTGCAGGCTCTCCAGTAAGATTTAACTATCTATACCTCCACTTTTTAAAGCACGTCATAAACGCGAGGAGTTCGTTTCGATGGTTAGAAAACCCGCAAAAATGTATAGAAATCTTGCCAAAAAGGCATATACTCGAAGGGAATACATGGGAGGGGTGCCCGGGAGCAAGATCGTCCAGTTCGATATGGGCAACCTCCGGGAGGATTTCCCGGTCGAGATCTCGATTCTCGTGGATGAGGCATGCCAGATCCGCCACACCGCACTCGAAGCTGCTCGTGTGAACGTGAACAGGAAACTCGTCAAGGACATCGGGAGAATGAACTTCCACTTCAAGCTTCGCGTCTTTCCCCACCATGTTCTCAGGGAGAACAAGCAGGCGACCGGTGCGGGTGCAGACCGTGTGTCGGAAGGAATGCGCCTTGCATTCGGAAAAGCGGTGGGAACTGCCGCCCGTGTGCAGGCACGGCAGAAGATTTTCACCGTCTACACAAGCGAAGCAAACGCGGAGAAGGCCAAAAACATCTTAAAACACGCCGGGTACAAACTCCCCTCGCCGACCAGCGTGGTCGTCGAAAAGGCCCGGCGACTCTCCTGATACTTTTTTTCCCACCACTGCGCACCCGGCCGATCGGTTCCCCCTTCCCGGTGGGAAGAACTTTGTACTCGCAGCGCGCCAGTACTATGCGATGGCAGAGACTGCAGATGCAGCGCTTTTCGAGGCAATCGCAGGAGCAACAGCAAAAGCGATACGAAGGGCGGAGATCGAGATGCCACCCGACGTCCTCACGCGTCTCCGGTGCGCCGCAGCATCGGAGACCAGCGAGGTCGCGAGGCAGGAGCTGCAGAATATCTTTGCAAATATCGAGGAGGCGGAACGCCGGCAGATCCCCATCTGCCAGGACACGGGGGTCATGGTGGTGTACCTCACCATCCCCCCCGACATTCCCTTCTCAGGCCGCCTCGGCGACGCGGTCGCGGAAGGGGTGGCGCGGGCCACCGGGGAGGTCCCGCTCCGCCCCAACGTCGTCGACCCCATTGCACGCCACAACACCGGCACCAATACGGGGCAGGGCATGCCGGTCGTCCACGTGCTGCCGGGCGACCAGATCACGGTGACCGTGCTCCCAAAAGGGGCCGGATCGGAAAACGTCTCCAGGACCGCCATGCTCCTCCCCTCGCAGCAGGCCGAAATCCCGCGATTTGTTGCAGAAACGATGCTGCTCGCCGGCGGAAAACCCTGTCCCCCGGTCGTGCTCGGCGTGGGGATCGGCAGCACGTTCGACGGGGTTGCGGCGCTCGCAAAAGAGGCGCTGCTGCAGCCAATCGATGCGATGGACCCGTTCGAACAATTGATCTGCGACGCGGTCAACTGCCTTGAAATCGGCCCGATGGGGCTGGGGGGCACCACGACCGCCCTTGCGGTCAAAGTTAAAAAAGCGGACTGCCATACGGCATCCCTCCCCGTGGCCGTGAACGTGCAGTGCTGGGCCTGCAGGAGAGCAACCGAGATCGTGGAGGTACCGTGATGGATCTGTCCACGCCCCTTGGCGACGAGGTGCTCGCACTCCGGGCCGGCGACCGGGTCAGCCTCTCCGGCACCATCTATACGGCGCGTGACGAGGCGCATCGCCGGATGCACGAGGAGGGGATCCCCTTTGATCCGAAGGGCGCAGCGATCTACCACTGCGGGCCCGTCATCCGGGACCGGACCGTCATTGCGGCCGGGCCCACCACCTCCGCCCGCATGAACACCTGCAGCACGTTCCTGATCGACGCCGGCGTGAAAGCACTGATCGGCAAAGGCGGCATGGGGAGGGAGGTTGCAGAGCACCTCTTCGGCCGCGGGGTTTATCTTGCGTTTACCGGGGGGTGCGCCGCTCTTGCCGCATCGCGGATGCAGCTGAAGGGGGTCGATTTTGAAGACCTCGGGATGGCTGAAGCGGTGTGGGCGATCGAACTCGACCACCTCCCCCTTGTGGTGGGCATCGATTCCCACGGCGGCGACCTCTTTGACCGGGTGATGCGAAGGGCTTCGATGCGGTTCCGCACGATGCGCCATCCAAAACCGGAGTAGAGGCGGCAGTCTCCCGGACCGGGCGGCCCGCATACCGGAACGACGACGGGATTCGCGCAGCCGTCCGGCAGGGAATCGATGTGGACGGGCAGAAATCAGGATGATTATTAGTAATAAGATTCCAATATATTGACAGGATTTACCTCATGAAACTCGTTATCGATGAAAGCAGGTGCAAGGGGTGCAACCTGTGCACGATGGTCTGCCCGTACCACATCTTTCAGGAAGGGGATCGCCTGAACGAGCGGGGGATCATCGTTCCCCGGCTCGACCGGCCTGAACGCTGTCCGAACTGCCGCCTCCAGAAGCTCTACGGGCGGCGGCTCTGCGGGGCCTGCGCCCTGATCTGTCCGGACCAGGCGATACACTGGGACGAGGAGAAACCCTATGAAGCGCAGAAGGTGGTGATCGAGTATTGAGTAAAATCGAGTTCATGCAGGGCAACACGGCATGCGCGGAGGGGGCTCTTGCTGCCGGGTGCAGGTTTTTCGGGGGGTATCCCATCACCCCCTCCACCGAAATCGCCGAACACATGGCGCGAAGGCTCCCCAAAACAGACGGCGTCTTCGTGCAGATGGAGGACGAGATCGCGAGCATCGCCGCGGTGATCGGCGCCTCGTGGACGGGCGCCCGTGCGATGACCGCCACGAGCGGGCCCGGATTTTCCCTGATGATGGAAAATATCGGCTATGCGGTCATAACCGAGACACCCTGCGTGATCGTCAATATCCAGCGCGGGGGGCCGAGCACCGGGCAGCCGACCATGGGCGCCCAGGGCGACATGCTCCAGTGCCGGTTCGGCTCCCACGGGGATTACAGCACCATAGCGCTCTCCCCCTCGAGCGTGCAGGAGATGTATGATCTCACTGCAAAAGCCTTCAATCTCGCGGACAGGTTCAGGGTGCCCGTGTTCGTGATGTCCGACGAGGTCACCGGGCACATGAGGGAGCGGATCACCATCCCCGACCGCGTAGAGATCGTCTCCCGCCGTCCGCTGGAAAAGGGAACGCTGCCCTTCCGCGGGGGCGATGACGGCGTGCCCGGGTTCCCCGAATTCGGCATGGGCTACGGCGTGCACGTGACCGGGCTGACCCACGACGAGCGGGGATACCCGGAGGCGACCGATCCCCACATTCATGCGGCACTCGTGCAACGGCTCGTTTCCAAGGTGGAATCGGCGCGGCACGATATCGCCGACTACGAGATGGTGAACCCGGATGCGGAGACGGTGTTCGTCACCTACGGCCCACCCACCCGGACAGTGAAGCAGGTCATGCACGATCATCCCGGCGAGGGCGTGGGCCACCTCCACCTCAGGATCGTCTGGCCGTTTCCCGAACGCCTACTTCGGCTCTTTACCAACGCAAAGACCTTCATCGTTCCCGAAATGAATATGGGGCAGATTGCGCGGGAAGTCGAGCGGCACACCGATCTGCCGGTGATCAGCGTGCCCAAACTGGGCGGGGAGCTCCATACTCCCGGCGAACTGCAAAAACTGCTGGAGGCCCGCCCATGAGTTTTGAGGACTGGTTCAGGGAGGACCGCCTCCCCCACATCTACTGCACGGGGTGCGGCAACGGCACGGTGATCAACTGTACGCTGGAGGCGGTGGAGCAGATGGGATGGACCGTCGATGATACGGTCTTCATCTCGGGGATAGGGTGCTCCTCACGCGCCCCCGGCTACATTAAGACCGATTCGCTCCACACCACCCACGGAAGGGCCCTTGCCTTCGCCACAGGCGTGAAGCTTGCAAATCCACGCCTGCACGTGGTGGTCTTTACGGGCGACGGCGACCTTGCGGCGATCGGAGGAAACCATTTCATCCACGCCTGCCGCAGGAACATCGACCTGACGGTCGTCTGCATGAACAACATGATCTACGGGATGACCGGTGGGCAGGGGAGCCCCTGCACGCCCGTGGGTGCCATCTCGACGACCACCCCCTACGGTGCGGCGGAACCGGTATTCGACCTCTCGGAGCTGGCGGTGACCGCCGGCGCCAACTATGTCGCCCGCTGGACCTCCTATCATGTCAGGGAGCTCACCAAAGCCGTGCAGGCGGGACTTGAGACGCCGGGCTTCTCCTTTATCGAGGCGCTCACTCAGTGCCCCACTGCCTACGGCAGGCGCAACAAACTCCGGCAGGTCTCCGACATGGTCCAGTACCTGCGCACCAGTGTCATCCTGGTCCAGAAGATACAGCGGATGCGGGAGCGGGGCGAGCCGGTGCCAGAGGACAAAATCCCCGTCGGGGAGTTCGTGCGGCGGAACCGGCCGGCGATGGGGGTGCAGAAATGAGACATGAAATCCGTTTTTCCGGTTTCGGAGGACAGGGGATCATCCTTTCCGCGGTGATTCTCGGCCGGGCGGCGGCCCTCTACGACCGCAACTACGCCGTGCAGACACAGGTGTACGGGCCCGAAGCGCGGGGAGGCGCCTCGATGAGCGCCGTGATCATCTCCGATGAACCCATCCTCTACCCGGAGGTCACCGACCCCGGCATCTACGTGATCATGTCGCAGCAGGGGTTCGAGAAATACGGAACCCGTCCGGCACCGGCGGCGGTGATGCTCATCGATGCGGATCTGGTGCATTCCCGCCCGTCGTGCACCTTCCATGAGATCAGGTCGACAACGGAAGCCAAGACCGCGCTCGGGCGGGTCATCGTGGCGAATATCGTCATGCTGGGGGCGCTGGTTGCGGTCACCGGGGTGGTGAGCACAACAGCGATCGAAAAAGCGGTGCTGGACAGTGTGCCCAAAGGGACCGAGGAACTGAACATGAAAGCACTGCGCAGAGGATTCGAACTGGGAGACAAGGAAGTGGACACGCGATGAAACTGCTGGAATACGAAGCAAAAGAGATATTCATCAATCACGGGATCGCCGTTCCGGACGGCGTGATCATCACGCAGCCGGAGGAGATGGTGCTCCACCTGCACAAACTCGGGCCGGAGGTGGTGCTGAAGGCACAGGTCGACGTCGGCGGGCGCGGCAAGGCGGGGGGTATCCTGATGGCGAAATCAGAAGACGCCATGGCAACCGCAAACCGCCTCTTCGGCGCTTCCATCAAGGGCATGCCGGTCGACAAGATCCTCGTGGAGGAACGCCTTCCCATCGAGCACGAGTACTACCTGAGCATTACCATCGACCGTGCCAGCAAGCAGCACCTGATCCTGTTTGCGGAGACCGGGGGCGTGGACATCGAACAGACGGCGAGCCTCAGGCCTGAAGCAGTCAGGAAGGCCCTGGTACATCCGCTGCTCGCCGATGTCCCCCCCTTCCTCCTTCGCCGCCTCGTCGGCAACGCCCCGAAAGAGATTGCCCCGGTCATCAACCGCCTCTACCACGTTTTTTGCGAAAAGGACGCTCTTCTCGCCGAGATTAACCCGCTGGTCACGACCCCGGACGGCGTCTTTGCCGCCGATGCGAAGCTCATCATCGACGACAATGCGCTCGCCCGCCAGGGCATCCATGTCAACCGCGACCAGACCGAGCGGGAGCGCGAAGCCGAACGGCACGGGTTCTCCTATGTTGAGCTCGCCGGCAGCATCGGTGTCATCGGCAACGGGGCAGGGCTGACCATGGCAACCCTCGACCTCATCGAGCACTACCGGGGCAGGGCGGCCAACTTCCTCGATGTGGGAGGAGGGGCCGGCAGGGAGCGGGTGACCCACGCCGTGCGGCTCGTGGCGGGCATGCCCGAGGTGCAGGTGATCGTGGTCAACCTTCTCGGCGGGATCACGCGCTGCGACGAGGTCGCGGAGGGCATCGTGGACGCAAACATCCCCCAGAAGGTCATCGTCCGGCTCGCGGGGACCAATGAAGAGAAGGGCCGGAACATCCTGCAGGAGCACGGCTATATGATGCTTGATACGATGGAAGAGGCGGTCAGGGCCGCAGTGGAGGCGGTGCAGTGATCTTCGGTGCCAGAGACGACGGCATCATCGTGCAGGGGGCCACGGGCACCCAGGGCGCGTTCCACCTCGATCTGATGAACGACTATGCCCGCGGCGCGGGCGGCAGGGGCGTGGTCGCCGGCGTCACCCCGGGCAAGGGCGGACAGGTTGTCCACGGCGTGCCGGTCTACGACAGCGTCCGGGAAGCGCTCGCCTCGCATGACGTCGTAACAAGCGTGCTCTTCGTGCCCGGGAAGGCTGCGGGCGATTCCATCATGGAGGCGGCCGAAGCGGGCATCGAGCTCGTGGTCGCCATTACCGAGCACATCCCGGTCCACGACACCGCAAAAGCGATCGCCTATGCCCGCACCTGCAGCTGCAGCGTCGTGGGCCCGAACTCACCCGGCATCCTCTCGCCGGGCGAGATCAAGCTGGGGATCATGCCCGCCCAGCTCTTCTCCCGGGGGAACGTGGGCGTGATCTCCCGCAGCGGGACGCTGACCTACGAGGTGGTCGACGAGCTGACCCGCGCGGGGATCGGCCAGAGCACGGTGGTGGGGATCGGGGGCGATCCCATCATCGGCGAGACATTCGTCGATGTGCTCGACCGGTTTGCACGGGACCCGCTGACCGATGCGGTCGTCGTGATCGGCGAGGTGGGCGGCAACCTCGAAGAGGAGGGGGCAGCATCGACCGATCTTCCTATCGTGGCATACATTGCGGGGAAATCGGCCCCGCCCGAAAAACGGATGGGCCATGCCGGCGCCATCGTCGAGGGCGGCGAAGGGGATGCAGCCTCCAAGATCCGACGGCTCGAGGCGCTCGGCGTCCCGGTCGCCGAAAAACCCTCGGAGATAGCCACCCTTGTGAGAGACCTGCTATGAACGAGCAGCTCCTGATACAGGCGGCGTTGAACCTCGCCCCGGAGATCGGGGCGAAAGCCATCGTCGCCTTCACCGCCCCGTGCAAGATCGAGAGCGCCGTGCCGATCATCTGGGTACAGGGCCTTCAGCTCGACGTCCTCAAAGACCTGACCATGTCCGACATTCTGGAGGTTTCCGAGAGCCATCTCCTCGATGCTGCGGTCCAGATCTACCTCTCACGGCAGTTCGCGGAGGGGCAGGTGATCGGCGTATTCCCGTATGCGCTGCTCATCTACGACATCAAAGAGGGAAAGGATTTCATCAGCGTCAAGGATTTCGAGGATATCGCCTCACGGGAGGTCATGCACGCGGTGCTCACCCTTGCACTGGAAATCGCCCACGAGGGGAGGGAGGGGCATTCCATCGGAACGGCGTTTATCATCGGGGACGGCGAAGCCATCCTCGCCCGGTCCCACCAGGCCATTCTCAACCCCTACCACGGCCAGCCTGCGGAATACTGCGATATCAAGAACAGGGACAACTGGGAGAGCATCAAGGAGTTTGCCCAGCTCGACGGCGTCTTCGTGGTGGATGCGGAAGGCCGCATCCTCGCCGCGGGGAGGTACCTCGATGTCAATGCCAGCACGGTCCACCTTCCCGGCGGCCTCGGGGGGAGGCACCGGGCGACCGCGGCCATCACCACCGATCTCCCCGTTGCGGGAATCACGGTATCGGAGAGCGGCGGAACATTGCGGGTGTTCCGCGACGGGGAATGCAAACTCTCCATCAGGTCCAACGTGCGCCTTACCACCACCACATAATGTTCCCGGCACCCTGATCCAACGTGGTGCCCTCCCGCCGAAATCGGGGCGAAAAGGCCGTGAATGTATCGCATTCGGCAGGTATCCCCGAAGGAAATGGTTAAATGAATTATCAGCAATTTTACTAGTACTATCCCGTGGATTTTGGGGGCTGACATGAAGCGCAATATCCGTATAGAAACACTGCAACAGGTACCGATAGAACAGCAGCGTATCGAACTTGCGGAACGCAAGGGTATCGGGCACCCCGACAGCCTTGCCGACGGCATCGCCGAGTCTATCAGCCGTGCGCTCTCACGAGCATATCTTGAAGAATGCGGAGCAGTACTCCACCACAACACCGACCAGGGGGAAATCGTCGCGGGGGAATCACTCCCCCGGTACGGGGGCGGCAGGGTCACGAGGCCTATCTATGTGCTCCTGACCGGCAGGGCGTCCAAGGATTTCGAAGGAAAGGTCATTCCCACCGATGCCATCGCCGTGAAAGCAGCCCGCGAGTACCTCAAATCCACGTTGAAGTACCTTGATATGGACCAGGACGTCATTGTGGACTGCAGGATGGGGAAAGGTTCGTCCGATCTCCAGAACGTCTTTCGTGCGAACGGCAACAACCCGATACCCCACGCGAACGACACCTCATTCGGCGTCGGCCACGCACCGTTCAGCGATCTGGAGAATATCATCCTGGTGGTCAGCGACTATCTCGACGACGTCATACGGCCGCGCCACCCGATCGTCGGCACCGATGTCAAGATCATGGGGCTCCGGGACGATGATACCATCTCCCTCACACTCTGCGTGGCGATGATCGACCGGTTCTGTTCGGGGATCAGGGACTATATAGAGGCCGTGGACATGATCAAAGAGGAGATCGGCACGCTTACCAGGAAGTATACCGACCGGGATGTCAGCGTTGCTATCAACGTCGGCGATGAGTATTCCACCAACAGCCTGTTCCTCACGGTCACCGGGACTTCGGCCGAGATGGGGGATGACGGCTCGGTCGGGCGGGGCAACCGCGCAAACGGCCTCATCACCCCCCACCGCCCGATGAGCATGGAGGCGACGAGCGGGAAGAACCCGATCAACCATATCGGCAAAATCTACAACCTCCTTGCCACCCAGATTGCGCAGGAGAGCGTCCGTCAGATCGACGGCGTCGATGAACTCTATATCAGGCTGCTCTCGCAGATCGGGAGGCCCATCGATCACCCCTTCATGGCGAGCGCCCAGTACGTCCCTGCTGCGGGTGCGGACAGGGTTCGCATCGAGAAGGAGATGGAAGCGATTATCGATGAAAGCCTTGCCACCATCACGAGCATCACCGAGAGGGTAATCAAAGGTGAAATCAAGACGTTCTAATGTCCTGCGGCTTGCCGTCCCGAACAAAGGAAGGATTGCCGGGCCGGTCCTCGATCTTGTGGAAAAAGGAGGGCTTCATATCGAGACGGGCGGCGAGCGCAGGCTCGTCGCGAAGACCTGCGACCCCCATGTGGAGATACTCTACGCCCGCCCCATCGATATCCCCGAGTACGTGGCCAACGGCGCCGCGGACCTCGGGATCACCGGCCACGACATGGTGCTCGAGCGGGGATCCGTCGTCGAAGAGGTGCTGGATCTCGGCATGGGCAGGGCAACCCTCGTGCTGGCGGTGCCCGACGATGCGGCCATCGCCGAACCCGGACAGCTTGACGGGGCGAACATCGCCACCGAGTTCCCGCGGATTACCCGGCAGTACTTCAGGGAGAAAGGGATCGACGTGACGGTGGTGGAAGTGAGCGGCGCCTGTGAGGCGACACCCTATCTCGGGATCGCCGACGCCATCGTCGACCTCTCGAGCTCGGGGCAGACGCTCAAGACCAACCGCCTGCGGGTCATTGACGAGATCCTCGAAACCAGCACCATGCTGATCGTCAACGCCCGGGCTCACGCACAGCACACGGAGAAGGTGGAGGAGCTGCGCCTCGCGCTGGAGAGCGTCATTTCCGCCCGCGGCCAGTGCTATCTCATGATGAACGTCCACCGCGATGCACTCCAGGAGGTGCGCGAGGTGCTCCCGGGGCTTTCGGGACCGACGGTGATGGAGGTCGCCTCCAGCGAACACCTCGTCGCCGTCCACGCGGTGGTGAATGAAACGCGGATCTACCGGCTGATCAGCATGCTCAAACGCGCCGGTGCACGGGACATTCTCGTCGTCCCCATCGAACGAATGATTCGTTGAAGCCATGAACGTCTATCCTGCGGTTGATGTGCTGGATGGCTCCTGCGTCCAGCTGGTACAGGGCAAACGGGACCGGGCAACGGTGTACGGGACCCCTCTCGAGTGCGCCTGCCGGTGGATCGGTCAGGGAGCCCGGGCCCTTCACATCATCAATCTCAACGGCGCGTTCGGAGATGCGGTCGCAAACGCCAGGGAGATCCGGGAACTGATAGCCGAGACGGGAGTCGAGGTCCAGCTGGGCGGGGGCATCCGCAGCATCGAGGATGCCGACGAATGGCTCAGTTTGGGGGTCGAACGGGTGATCCTCGGCACCCTCGCCACGCGAACACCCGGCGCCGTCACCGAGCTTGCCGACCGCCATGGCAGCAGCGCCGTCATGGCCAGTATCGATGCACGGGGCGGCGATGTCGTGGTCGAGGGCTGGGAGCGGTCCGCGGGAGATTACCTTGCATGGGCGGAGCGGTTCGAGCAGCTCGGGGCAGGGTCCCTGCTCTTTACCAATGTCGACGTGGAGGGGCTCTGCCAGGGTATCGCCCCGGATCCGGTGCGGCGCGTGACAGAGCGCGTCCGCATCCCGGTCGTGGCGGCGGGAGGCATCAGCAGCACCGAGGACGTCTCGACCCTTGCCGCGATGGGCGTGTACGGCATCGTGCTCGGATCGGCGCTGTACCGCGGCACCATCGATTTCCAGGCAGCGCTCCGGGCGGCAGGGGCCGGCGGATGAGAAGAATATGGAACAATGAATTTCATGGGGGAATTTCGGGTATGAGAAGGTCAGAGGTGAGCCGGGAGACAAACGAGACCTCGGTTCGGGTAGCGCTCGAACTGGACGGCACGGGAACCACGGCGATTTCCACGGGCATCGCATTTTTCGATCACATGCTGGACGCGTTCGGCAGGCACGGCCGGTTGGATCTTGCGGTGGAAGCGGAAGGAGACCTCGAGGTCGACTGCCACCACCTTGTGGAAGATACCGGCATTGTGATGGGAATGGCCCTGAAGGATGCTATCGGCACAGGAAAGGGCATCTGCCGGTTTGCCGATGCTGCAGTACCCATGGACGAATCGATCGCCCGTGTGGCGCTTGACTGCGGCGGGCGAGGGTATCTCGTGTTCAGGGGCGAGTTTTCCGGCTATCCGGTGGGCGGCATCCCCCCGGACCTGTTCGAACACTTTTTTTACAGCCTCTGCATCAATGCAGGAATGACCGCCAATATCTCATTTGGGGGCAGAAACGATCACCACATGATAGAAGCGGTGTTCAAGGCATTCGGCATCGCTCTTCGGCATGCAGTGGCACAGGAAACAGGGAGCGACGAGATTCCCAGCACAAAAGGAGTGTTCTAAGCGAATTTTCGGAGAAGAAAAAGAGTAATTCAGGCGGAAACCGCCATGGTTACGTCTTCTTCTTTGATCGTCTTGCGTCCTGCGTGCTGTGCAAGCTTGTTGGCCTCTTTGGTCAGGTTTGCAATGTACAGTTCAGCAGCCTTGACAAGTGCCTCGGCAGCATCGCTTCCAACTCTCTCAGCACCGTTCTTTTTTGCAATACGAACAACTGCAGCAATAGGTAGATCAGCCATAATCAATTCCACCTCAAAAAGAAGTATATCGGCACATATAAAAACATTTCGGGATTTGCACCAAAATGGTGGGCGAAATGTGATATTGGGGTGCCATAGACTGAGATTTTCAGGCGTGGCACTCATTGGCGCATGAATCAATAAATAAGAGCCAAGAGGTATTATTTTAGAGATAAAAGGCCATATTGAAGATAAAAATTATTTAACAAGAGCTGAGGCAAGCAATATCGCATTCGCATAATTTGGTGAAGCGCGCGAGGTATCAACAAATATTCTATCGATATTCACGACCGGGGCACCATGGCCCACCCCCCCGCCGAGAAAGACGAGGGTCCGGAATATCAGGTTCCCGCATATCCCGTCGGGTGCGATGATGATGCCGTGATCCCGCACGGCGTCCTCGATCAGGATCTCGGTATGATCGGCGCCCGCGAGGCGGGCGACGAGTTCAGCCTCGGCGAGCGTGGCATCGACCCGCTCGTGCCGTCCCACATCGCCCAAGCGTCCCCCGGAAAGGACCGCCGTGCCTTCATCGAGACCGAACCTGCGGGCAATGGCTCTCGATTTCTCTATCAGTGCCAGTTTATCGGAGATCGTCCACCCCTCGTCGACGCCGACCGGTGCGAGGAGAAACCGCGTCCCGGTCGCGGTTTCGAGAAGCGCCACGCGTTCGAGCCGTTCGACCCCCATCGCTTTTTTCAGGCGGGACAGGGTGGAACTCGCCGGCAGCGCACCGCGGACAGCTGCATCGATCGCTCCCGATGCGAGGTCGGAGACGAGCGCCGCTTCGGGCTGACCGCTTTCCACCACGTCTGTGCCGGGGGGGAATGCAGCTCCGGTGCCGGGGGATGCGTAGCAGACGACGGTGATATCCCCGGTCACTCCTTCGAGGGCCTCCGCAACCTTGCGGATCTCCGACCCGGCACCAATGCCGATCTTCATTGACACTCTTCACTCTCGGCGCGAATGCGCATGATCCCCTCTTTTTTGAGGTCGAAGACCGAAGCCAGCTCCCCGTCGCGACGGATGGCGAGCGTCCGGGAATCGTCCACCACGCCGATATCGGCGGCGCTCATCCCCACCGCTTCAAACCGCCTGCATACCTCCGCGACGTCCGGTTCCGCGGCGGTCAGGACAAATCCCATGCCGGGATACATCCTCACCCAGTGCTCGAAGGTGATACCGAGGGCGTCCAGGTCCGGCGCGGGTATCCCGTCGAGGTCGACCACCGCTCCTTTTTCGCTCACCTCAAGGAGCATGCCCAGCGTCCCGATGACGCCGGGATTGCTGATGTCTTTGCCGGCACTGACAAGACCGCCCCGCCCAAGGTCCTGCAGGACCGCAATCTGGGACCGCACTGTAGCAGGGGATTTCATGGTGACCGAATCCCAGTTGAGAATGCATGAGGGGTGCACCCTGCCATCGAGATCGATTGCGGCGATAATGCGGTCGCCCGTCCGTGCGGTGTGGGAAAAAATCGCGTGATCCATTTTGACAATCCCGAGGATCGCGACATCGATAACATTATACGGCGTATCGGGGTGGAGGTGGCCGCCGACGATGGGCACGCCGAACTGCCGCGATGCATCGATCATCCCCCGGGACACGTCCCTGCAGATTGTTTCATTGTTGATGGAGAGCACATCGACCATGGCAAGCGGTTTCCCGCCCATGGCCGCAATATCGTGGATATTGACCAGTACAGAGCAATACCCGGCCCAGTAGGGGTCAGCTTCCATGAGTTTGCTCCAGATGCCATCTGCGGCGAGCAATAGACCCTCGTCGTTATTCCTGATCAGTGCTGCATCTTCTCCGAAAGAGGCGACCACATCGACATCGGGGACATCGATGCGGAGGGATTTGATGATATCCCCGATTGCACGCTTCCGCGTGACACCCGGGTACTCCCTGACAGCCTTTGCGATCGCCTCGGTGGACCATTCATTCACCACAATAACACCGTAACAAAGTCGTTCTTATGGTATTCTCCTGCATAAAAGATAATGTATTTGATGTGGGATGGAGCAAATTCATCTCTACCACTCAATTTTTCTGGCACCGGGGAGAATGGTACATGATGGACTGGGCTGAGAAGTACAGGCCACAGCACCTGCAGGACATCGTCGGCAACACCACTGCAGTGCGTGAAATGGCGGAATGGGCGCGTACCTGGACGAGGGATGCAAAGCCGCTGATCCTGTACGGAAAGCCGGGCATCGGAAAGACGACGGCCGCGTACGCACTCGCCAACGACATGCAGTGGGAGGTCGTGGAAATGAATGCCAGCGACCAGAGGACCAGGGCAATCATCGAGCGGATCGCCGGCAGCAGCAGCACCACGGCGAGCCTGACCGGGGCCCGGCGCAAGCTGATCATCCTCGACGAGGCGGACAATCTCCACGGGTCGGCTGACCGGGGCGGGGCGCGTGCGATCATCGACCTGATCAACAACAGCCGCCAGCCCATACTCCTCATCGCCAACGATCTCTACGGGATCCCCAAAGAGCTGAAAAAACTCTGCGAACCTATCCAGTTCCGTGCACTGCAGGCACGCTCCATCGTCCCCCGTCTCCGCCACATCTGTGCCGCGGAAGATATCCGGTGCGATGACGACGCCGTGCTCGCCTCCATTGCAGAGGCCAGCGGCGGCGATATGCGGGCGGCCATCAACATGCTCTGTGCGGCAGGGATCGGGTCTCCCGTGCTGACGGAGAGGGATGTGGCGACCGGCCAGAAAGATGAGCGGTCGACCATTTTTGACCTTATCAGCGGCATTTTCCGGGGAAAACAGGATGCCGGGCTCATGCAGCTCTCCCGGGAGGTCTCCGACACCCCGGACACCGTTGAGCAGTGGATCGGCGCGAATCTGCGCCATATCGGGGACCTGCGCTCGAGGGCCGAGGCGTACCGCTGGCTCGCACGAGCCGACGAGTTCGTCGGGTTGACGTACCGCAGGCAGTACTATACGCTGTGGCGGTATGCCACCGCACTGATGCTCCTCGGCACGGCATCCGCCGCGGGTGGGGGCGGGCTGAAAGGGCGGATCGCTCCCCCCTCCCGGTGGCAGTCGATGGCGGGGGGACGGCGGCAGAAGATGATCCGGACGTCGGTGCTCACCAAGCTCTCCTCCCGCTTGCACATCCCCCAGACGACGCTGCGCGAGGACTTTCTCACGCCTATCTCCCTGATGGTCGACGGCGATCCCGAATATTTCGTCGAGCACCTCGACCTCGACCAGGAGGAGCTGAACTTCTTTCTCCACGACAGGGAACGGGCGAAATCCATCATCACAGCGATGGCAAAGAGCAAGCGGGAGATGGAAAAACGGAGCAAAACGAGCACCGCCGCACAGGAGGTCGAACAAGACCCGGTCGACGCTGAGGAGAAGGAAAAGCCCGCCGCCGCGAGAGAGAATCAGGCGACCCTTTTCGACGGGTTCTGACCGCGCACATAGCGGTGCAGGACGACACCGCAGTCGATGATCTCCCCGCCGTGTTCGTAGATCTCGTTGCCGAGATGGTAGACCAGCAGGTCGGCACCACACCGGCGGGCGAGGGCGATCATCGGGGGGATCATTTCCACGCCCGGGCGGATGGCATAGAGGAGATCCGCCCCCCGGTAGAGGTCGAGCGCGGGGCAAAAGACATCATCGCATGCGCAGGCAATCCCTGCGGCAGAAGGGATCGCCCTGATGTCGGTGCAGCGCACCTCCAGTCCGGCGTCGGCAAGCGCCCGCGCCACGGCGGTGTTTGCACCCACACCGATTTCGATCGCACAGCGGTATCGGGCGGCGATATAACGGGCAATCACTCCTTCAATATGTTTATAGCCACCCATCACTGATAATTATGGGAAATGCATATCAAAGTTTTTTGGGATCCGCAGTCGCCGGAGGGCCTGCAGCTCCCCGTCGCCCGGATGCTCTCCCAGATCCTCGACCTCCCCGTCGAGGTCGAGGAGAGCCTCTTTCTTCTCCGGGGATTTGATCACGGGCGAAACCAGTACAACGCACAGTCAATCCTCGATTCTCTCCAGGACGTCTATACCCGCCAGAACGGCACCTATCTACCCGTACTGCTCGTCGTCCCGCACGACCTGTTCATCCCGGGCCTCGATTTTGTCTTCGGCCTTGCCCGCCAGCGGATCAACGCGAGCATTGTGTCCACCGCCCGCCTGACCAACGGCTACTACGGGCGGCACCATTCGGACGACGACGTGATGGACCGGCTCGTGAAGGAGGGGGCACACGAGATCGGTCATCTCTTCGGGCTCGGCCATTGCAGCGACCCCGAATGCATCATGTTCATGCCGCAGACGCTCGACGACCTCGACCGGAAAAAGAAAGACCTCTGCAGCGCGTGCAGGGCGCAGCTCCGGGCCGTTCCAGGAGAGGAGGAGTCCGGCTCCTGAACGGAGGGGCCTGCTCCTGCCAGCCTTCGCCGCTGTTTTTGGGAGGAGACGGTCGGGCGCATTGCTGCACGGAGAGAATCTGCGAAGGCATGCCGGCAGACCGATCCCATGACGCCGGGCCAGGCCCTCCCGGATCCGGGTGCCTCACCTGTAGTGCCGGCGCTCCTCCCGCATGGCACCACACCCCGCCGCCCGTTCCGCCGGGAGGCCCTCGAATACAAGAAAATTGGAGGCAAAGCAATTTATTTTTTCATAGCCAACCTTTCAGGCACAGTATGATTACCCGCAGACACTGGATAGTGCTGGCCTTCCTCGCCGGCCTGCTGTTCCTCAGCATTTTTGCCACCGTCACGATGGGCTCGACCAGGGTGGCCCTCGATACGATCCTCTCCGATCCCACGGCAACGCTCATCATCTTCGAACTGCGGCTGCCCCGCGTCATCGCGGCGGTCCTGGTCGGGTTCGGCCTTGCCGTGGCGGGCACGGCGATGCAGGGCCTCTTTAAGAACCCGATGGCGGACCCCTACATCCTCGGCACCTCCTCGGGAGGCGCCCTCGCCGCCGTGTTCTCCCTCGTCTTCCTCGGTGGACACGGGCAGACCCTGCTGGCGTTCATCGGCGCCACGATGGCCACCTTCCTCGTCTACACGGTCGCCCGCCAGCGGGGGAGGGCGCCGGTGGAGACGCTGCTGCTGTCGGGCATCGCGGTCTCGCTGCTGCTCTCCGCCATCCTCACCCTGATCATGTGGACCGCGGGAGAGAACGTCCACCGGATCTTTGCGTGGCTCTGGGGCGGGTTTCCCCTCGCCTCGTGGGGTGACGTAGGAGTCGCCTCCCTCATCCTGGTCGGGTGCGCGATCATCTTCGTGTACGCACGCGATCTCAATGTCCTCGCCCTCGGCGAAGAGGAAGCGACGCATCTCGGGGTGAACGTCGAGCGGTTCAAGCAGATGCTGTTGTGCGTCAGTTCGTTCATCACCGCCCTCGCCGTCTCCATCTCGGGGATCATCGGCTTTATCGGGCTGATCACGCCGCACGTGATGCGCCTGATCGTCGGGCCCGACCACCGCATCCTCATCCCCGCATCGATGATCGCCGGGGGGCTGATCCTGCTGTGGTCCGACACCATGGTACGCACCTTCACCAGCGAAATGCCGGTGGGCGTGCTCACCGCGTTCCTGGGGGCGCCCTTCTTTGTCTACCTGCTCAGAACGAGGATGAAGGCATGATCCGCGTCGACCATATCGATATCAGTTACGACGGCGCAACAAAGATACTCGCAGAGCTCTCGTTTTCCGTCGAGCGGGGGGCGTTCATCGGCATTATCGGCCCGAACGGCTCAGGCAAGACGACGCTGCTCAAGACCATCAGCCGCATCCTCTCGCCCATGAGCGGCGCGGTGCGCATCGACGGGCGGGAGCTCGCCTCCATCCCGTACCGCGACCTCGCCCGGACCCTCGGGGTCGTGCCGCAGGAGACGGCAATTAATTTCGATTTCACGGTGATGGATGTGGTGCTGATGGGACGGCACCCCTACATCGACCGCCTTGCGTCGGAGTCGAAAGAGGACATCGCCATTGCCCGGCGCGCGATGGCGATGACCGGGACCGAGCAGTTCCGCGACCGGTCCATCAACGAGATAAGCGGCGGGGAGCGCCAGCGGGTCATCATCGCCCGGGCGCTGGCGCAGGAGCCGAAGGTGCTGCTGCTCGATGAGCCCACCTCGCACCTGGATATCAGCCACCAGATCGAGATCCTCAACATCTTCAAGAATCTCGAAGGAGAGGTCACCACCATCGGGGTGTTCCACGACCTCAACCTCGCCGCCCACTACTGCGATACCCTGATCCTCCTGGACCGGGGGGAGATCCAGGCTCTGGGGAGCCCTGCGGAGGTGCTCACCCGCGACCATCTCAGGCGCATCTTTCATATCAACGCCACGGTCAAGAAGAGCCCGCGCACCGGAAAGCCCTACATCATCCCCATCATCGAGGAGGATGTGCTGCTCACAGGGGCCCTGCGCATCCACCTCATCTGCGGGGGCGGGACGGGATCGGACCTGATGCACGAGCTCCACCAGCAGGGGTATGCCCTTACCGCCGGCGTGCTCTGCATCAACGATTCAGACTACGAGACCGCAGCAGAGCTCGGTATCCCCTGCATCACGGAGCCCCCGTTCGGCGCGATTCGGCCGGATTCACTGCATGAACTCGAGACGATGCTGGGGTGCGCGGATGCCGTTCTCGTGACCGACATGCCCGTCGGCAGGGGCAACCTTGACAATATCCGGATACTGGAGCGGTACTGTGCTACCCCTATCGTTCTCTTTGCGCGCAGCGATGCAGCCGGACCCGGCCGTGATTTCACCGGGGGAGAGGCGGAGCGGCTGTTTGCACTGCTGAAAGCTCGCGGGGCGGCGACGGTCGACGGTCATCAGGATCTGCGGAACACATTGCAGGATCTGGAACGCCGGGGCGATCCGGCGGAGCAGGGCTGACCTGCCACAGGGTCCGGCACCGTTCGGCCGCCGATACCATAGAAGAAGCCTGCGCAGACCCGCACCGGCCGTCACTATCACGAACGGTCATCCGGGCAGCGGGGCGAAGACGGGGGCACCCGGCAGATCGCCGGATCCCTGACGTCAGGATTTATCGGCCCCATCGCCTTCCTGCTCGCCCCGGTCGCGCATCATGTGCACGCGTCCCGCCACCCGTGATACGGGGAGGACGAACGCAATTCCCCTGCCGGGGAGGTGCAGTTCCACGGCATCGGAAATTGCACTCAGCACGCGGTCCGTCTGAGACGGGTCCAGCACAATCAGGACGATCTCCTTTTCCGGCTCAATAGGGACGCCGAAAAACGACTGTTTTTCATGGATCCCGGTGCCGCGCCCCATCAGGATGGTGCCCCCTTCGGCACCTGCCTCGCGCGACGCCCGGATCACCCGTTCTGCCCAGCCTTTATTCACGATAGTGACAATAAGCTCTTTACAGCCTTCACAGATCATAGACGATTCTCCTTTTTTCGTTTGAACAGGATGCCGAGGATCAGCACCGAAAGAATCGGTGCGAGCGCAATCAATGCGATGAGCCCGAACCCCTCCGTGAGCGGGTTTTTCCCTTCGAAGGATGCCGCCACCCCCACCGCAAGCGACATCAGGAATGTCACTGCAATCGGCCCGGTCGCCACGCCGCCGGAATCAAACGCAATCGCAACGAAATCAGGGTCGGTGCACCGGGCGAGGACGATTGCCAGCAGGTAGCCTCCGACAAGAATGGGGAGGAAGGCAAACCCGTAGATGATGCGCGCCATGCCGAGGGCGACGGATGCGGCGACCCCGATCGACAGCGCGTACAGGATCAGGGATCCACGGACGGAGCCGCTCGACGAGTGTTCGATCTGGTCGCACAACACCCTGACCGCGGGTTCCGCATAGGTTGCCAGAAACCCCAGAAAGAACCCGAAGGGGACCAGCAGCCAAACCCGGTCGAGCGAGCCGAAATATGCACCGATTTCCTGTCCGGCCGGGATAAAAGCGATGCTGATGCCCTGAAAGAAGAGCACCATGCCCACCATGGTGATAAGGATCCCCTTGAAGAGCGCGACCACGTATTCGCGCGGCAGTTTGAGGGAATGGAGCTGGAATGCGACGAAGAAGATGACCAGCGGCGTGAGTGCCATGAGCACGTCGAGGATGATGTGATCCATTCCCTCGAGGATCCCGGGACCGATCATAGGGGCATGACCACCCCCAGCAGCATGACTCCCAGGATGGGGCCGATGGAGGCGAGCCCGATCAGCCCGAACCCTTCAGAAAGCGCGGAACGCCCTCCCATGACCGAGGTTACGCCGATCCCCAGCGCGAGAATGAACGGGACGGTGATCGGCCCCGTGGTCACGCCGCCTGCATCGAAGGCGATCGGGAGAAATTCCGGCGACGTGAAGAACGAGAGCAGGATGATTGCGCCGTATCCCGCCGTGAAGAGGTACAGGATGGGCACCCGGTAGATGATGCGCAGCATGGCAGTCGCCACAAAGAACCCGACCCCGACTGCGATCACGAGGACGAGGGGGGTCTGGGCGATGCTGCCGTTCGAGACAGTGTCGATCATCGTGGTCAGCACGCGGACATCTGGTTCGGCAACCGTGGTGAGCAGCCCGAAGAGAAAGGATACGACGAGAATGAGGAGGATCGAACCAGATTTCGGCAGCTCCGCACCGATCGCCTCCCCCATGGGCAGCAGGCCGACCCTGACGCCGATCAGAAAGAGGGCAATCCCGAAGACCATCATGACGGCCCCGATGAGGAACTGCAGAATGGCGGCAGTCGACGATCCCAGCAGGAATATCTGGACCAGCAGGATTACCAGCAGTATGGGCAGGATCGCCTGTGTAACTTCCCGAAAGGTGTGTTTGTAGTCATGCATCATCGCAGATAACCCCGGAGATCTGATCGACGGGGAACCGGCAGATTGTCAGTCGTTCTGGCAGGGTTCCGCGCCCGTTCTTCCTGCTAGATCATTCCTTCTCCATCTGCAAAAAGACCTTCTGCGCAGGCACGCCCTCCGATGGACCCGGGCGGCCGAAACCGCGACAACCCTTATCCCGAAGCCACAACCCGGCGAAATCCGGCCCGCCGGTCCCGGTCCCGCAGCGGCCCGTTTCCCGGTGCCCGGATCGGTCCCCTGTGCGCTGTATTGGCGGGCCGGGCAGCCCGCCGCATCGCCCGCAGTGTCCGGCGGATCAGCGTCCCGGGTTCCTCCCTTCGGCCCGATCTCTCCCGAAGGAGACCCACTTGAACGCCTCCATCACGACGATGACGATGGCGGCGATGACCAGGAAGGTCAGCCACTGCTCGAGGGTCACGGGGGCAAGCCCGAGCAGGTCCTGCATGAGGGGGATATGGAGGGAGAGAATATGCAGCCCCTGCATCAGGACCACGCCCAGCACCAGAACGGTGTTGCTCCGCAGGGGGACCGCAAAGAGGGAGCGGTACTCGGAACGGCAGTTGAAGACGTGGAAGTTCTCGAAGAGCACCATCAGCAGCAGGAGCAGGTTCCGGGCCATCGTCTCCGCCATGCCGGTCCCGATCAGCCACCCGAAGGTCAGGAACGCCACAAGGCCGACGGTCATCCCGGACAGCAGGGTCTGCTGTAGCATCAGCCGGTTGAAGACGCCTTCTTCGGGGTCACGCGGCTTCCTGCGCATCGCCCCCTCTTCCCCCGCCTCGAAGGCCAGCGCCACCCCCTGGATGCCGTTCGTGACCAGGTTCAGCCAGAGCAGCTGCACGGCAAGGAGCGGCAGGGGCAGCCCGGCAACGAGTGCCAGAATGATGAGCACCACCTCGGCAAGGCCGGTGGAGATGAGCAGGTAGGTCACCTTCCTGATGTTGTCGTAGGCAAACCGCCCCTCCTCGACCCCGGCGACGATGGACGCGAAGTTGTCGTCGGTCACGATCATGGAGGCCGTGTCCTTGGCCACGTCGGTCCCGGACCCCATGGCCACGCCGATGTTGGCCCTCCTGAGTGCCGGGGCATCGTTGACCCCGTCTCCGGTCACGGCAACGAAATGCCCGCGCCGGACCATGGTGTCAACGATCTCCATCTTCTGGACCGGGCTCACCCGGGCAAAGACCCGGATGCGGTCGATGGCCTTCGCGAAGGTGGGAAGCGCAGGGTCTCCCAGCTCAGCCAGCTGCGGTCCGGTCATCACCTCGTCCATGGAGCGGGCGATGTCGAGCTCGCGGGCGATGGTGAGCGCGGTCCGGGGGTGATCGCCGGTGATCATCACCACATCGATACCGGCCCGGTGGGCCGTCCCGACCGACTCCCTGACATCGGGCCTGAGCGGGTCGATGAACCCGACCAGACCGAGCAGTGAGAGGTCGGGCTGCACGTCCCGTAATTCGGCGTCCTCGCCGGGAAGGGACGCAACCCGACCTTCGGCGACGACGAGTACCCGGTAGCCGCTCTCCATCAGCTCCACAAGCCGCTGCTCGACGGCAGCGGCATCGAGGGGGACCGTCCCCTCTGTAGTGGTCATCGTGGTGCAGTACGGGAGGACCGCTTCCAGTGCGCCCTTGACGGCGACGCCGATCGGTGAGTCCGCGCCGTCACCTTCTTCGTGATAATAGACGGCCGCGTACATCCGCTCCGATTCGAAGGGAACCTCTGCCACCGTCCGGATGGAGTTCCTGACGGTGTCCGGGTCGATGCCTGCCTTATACGCCAGGGAGAGGAGCGCCACGTCCATGGCGTCGCCGTGGTTGACCCATTGGCCGTCCTCAAGGTAGAGGGACCCCTCATTGCAGATCACGGCGCTGCGGGCGAGGTTCTGCACGGCATCCGTCATCGAAGCGGGAAGGGAGGCGCCGGCGGCGGCGATCTCGCCCTCGGGCGTGTAGCCCGCGCCGCTCACCTCGATCAGGCCGGACGGGGGGATGAGCACGACCCGCGCCGTCTGCTGGTTGACGGTCAGCGTCCCGGTCTTATCGGTGGCGATGGTGGTGCAGCTCCCCAGGCTCTCCACGGCAGCCAGTTTGCGCACGATGACATTGCGGCGCGCCATCCGGGATGCCGCAATGGAGAGGGCCACGGTGATGGCCACCGGGAGCCCCTCGGGAATGGCGGAGACGACCAGGGCGACGGCCAGGAAAAAGACCTCCACGGGTGGGGTTCCCTGGGAGAGGGCCACGATTGCCATCACCATGCTCGCGGCGATGATCAGGATGCCTACCTTGCGGGAGAACTCCTCCATCCTGATAATAAGGGGCGGTTTTGCCGATTCGGCCCCCGAGACGGCGCGGGCGATCATCCCCACCTCGGTGCCGGTGCCGGTGCCGGTCACCACGCCGCAGCCGCGGCCGGTCACGACCGTGCTGCCCGCGTAGGCCATGTTGGACCGGTCGCTCACCGGGATCTGCTCGTCCAGCACCCCGACGGTCTTTGCAACCGCATCCGACTCGCCGGTGAGGAGCGATTCGTCGACGTTCAGGTTGGCCGCATGGATCAGTCGTATGTCGGCGGGGACACGGTTTCCGGACTCCAGGAGGACGAGGTCGCCGATGACCGCCTCCTCGGCGGGGAGGGTCCGCCATGTATCGTCCCGCCGTACCCGCGCCGTCACCTGCAGGAGGCTCTGGAGTTTCAATGCGCTCTGCTCGGCCTTCCATTCCTGTGCGGTCCCGATGACCGCATTGATGACCACCACGAGGAGGATGAACGCGGCGTCCTTGACATCGCCGATCAGCACGGAAATGACGCCGGCGATGAGCAGGATATAGATCAGGGGGCTTTTGAACTGGTGAAGGACGATCTCCGGCAGTCCCGGCGGTTTTTTGGCCGGCAGGACGTTTTTCCCGTATTGCTTCTGCCGGAGGGCGGCCTCCTCCGACGAGAGCCCCTGCGGGCCGGTGCTGAGCCTCTCATAGATCCTGGCAATGGGCAGTGCGTGCCAGGGCTCCCCTGCCGGGGGTTCCGCCTCGCCGGTCATTGGTTCCTCATTCATCGACGGTTTCTCCGGTGGAATAGTCACGGACCGGCCTCCCTCGTCCGGGGCCGAATCCGGGTAGAACAGTGCAATGAGGCGTCAGCCTCGTTTCCGCGTGATGACCATTTCGCAAAATGGGTCGCCGCCGCACATCGACCGGGTGATGGTGATGGTAAACGCGGGGTTCAGGGCTTCGATCGCATGCCTGACGTAGGTGGTGCAGACGGCGTGCACGCCGGAGGGCGGGATGTCGGGCGCACGCTCATCGCGGAAAAGGGCGCACTCGGTCAGCCGGATGACCGCCTCGTCGGGGAACCCTTCGATGAACCGCGTCTCGAATGCCGGCCCGAAGAGGATGACCGAGACGGCGCCCATGGTCTGGACAAGGTCGGCAGCATGCTCCCGCGGCATGCTGTACCGGTCAGCGACGAGGCGGATTTCATCGCCCATATCGGCAAACAACTGCCCGGTAAAACGGGAGATCTCCTCGTTGCCGGGAGGCGCCCTGCCGAGTGCCACGACGAGGCGGGTAAGAACATGGGTTGCCATGCGCCACCGCATTCCCGGGGGGATATCTTTGACTCGCACCATATGCCTGCATCTCGCGATCGGTGTCCGTATACGGACGTCCTGACACCCAAGATATTCTCGGGCGAGTATAAAAGAATTCCCCACGGCAAGGGACATCCCGGCCCCGGTCTTCGCCATGCCCGCAGGATCCCCGTACACCCCCCTCGCATTCCGGCCGCCGGGGGGGCCTGCCGGTCCGCCGCGGCATTCTGCACTCTCCGCCATACCGTATCACCGGGCTTTGGCCAGAACCACCTCACGGTTCACAGGCACGGCCGCTACGCTCACCGCCCGCCTTGCTGACCGGTGCATGAAACACGACGCCGGTGGCAGCCCCGCGCGAATGGTATCCGGGGTCGAATTCCGGCGAAGCGCTCAGACCTCGTAGGCCACGAGCGAGAGCCCGAGATCGCCCTCCAGGTCCCTGATCCTCTGCAGGTCGGCATCATTCAGTTTCGCGTAGGTCGGCTTTGCATAGGCAAGGAGGGTGATGCCCATCTCCTTTTCGACATTCTTCACCTTCTCCACCTGTTCCGGCGAGAGGCTGGCATATCCCATACAAATCATGGTAGCACCACCCCCAATCTCTCTGCAGCAGTATATAATCATTCCCGCATTCACCGGCGAACCCGCCAATCGATGCCGTTCAGGGCGGCGTGCTGTCGGGCGATCCCGGCCATGAACTCGTCGAGCGACCGGGTGACGAACTCGCCGCCACGGGCGCAGAGGATGTACGGAAGAGAGTTGCATGCTCCTGTCTGGCCCAAAGCGCTCTACATTCAGCACCGGGCCTGCAATCCCACCTGTTCAGGACAGGCATTCGTTCCCGGTTTCAGCTCACCCGGCCCGATCGATGAATTCCAGCATATTCTTGACTATCCACATCATAAATATTACATTAACACAACTGATCTGGTATTGATAGCCATGAAAACCTCACTCATTTCCCTGCTCTGCATCGTCCTGCTCGTGGCCCCTGCAGCATGCGCCGTGACCGTCACCGATGATGACGGCACCGCGGTGGCAATCGCCGAACCGCCGCAGCGCATCATCTCGCTCGCCCCCTCGAACACGGAAATCCTCTACGCGCTGGGGCTGGGCGACCGCGTGGTGGGGGTCACCGACTACTGCAACTACCCGCCGGATGTCGCGGACAAAGCAACCGTCGGGGGCTACAGCACCGTTAACGTGGAGAAAGTCGTCGCCCTGCACCCCGACCTCGTGGTGGCTGCCCACGGCAACACCGGGGCGGTCATCGACCGCCTCAGGGGTCTGGGGGTGTGCGTCATCGCCCTCAACCCTCCCGACATCGACGGGATCCTCCGCGACATCGAGCTCGTGGGCCGGGCGACCGGAACAGAGGCGGAGGCGGCGACTATCGTGGCGGACATGCGGGCGCGGATGGACGCGGTGCAGGAACGCCACGCAGCGGTCTCGTACGCCCCCTCCGTCGCCCACGTCGTCTGGCACGACCCCATTTACGTCAGCGGCGCAAACACGTTCCAGGACGAGCAGATCGCCCGTGCCGGGGGGAGAAACGCATTCGGGACTATCGACAGGTGGGGCACGGTCACCCTTGAACAGTTCATCACCGCAAATCCGGAGATCATTATCGTGAACTCGGGCTCGGGCATGGGCGATGGCGGCGAGAACGCCATCTATGATTTCTTCCTGCAGGAAGCGCGCCTGAAGAACCTCGATGCGGTGAAAAACGGACGGGTCTATATCGTCGATTCGGACATCATCGACCGCGGCGGGCCCCGGATCGTCGATTCGCTTGAAATCGTCGCCCGAGCCGTCCATCCCGGGCTGTATGAGGAGGACGACCCGGCACCCGCCAGCGCACCCGAATCCCCCGGCTTCGGCGCGGCAGTGGCCGCCGGTGCACTGGGTGCCGTTGCCGTGATCGCGATCCGCAGGCTGCGCTCCTGAACCGTATTTCACTTTTTTTCTTCCCGGCAGGCCTGCAGGGATCAGGGTACGCAAAACACACAAAAAATCAGGGAGTGAGCAGCGTCAATGCGAGATCCACGATTGCGCCGAGCTCGGCTTTTCCCCACTTCTCCGAGCTCAGGACCATATCGTAGACGGAGAGATCGGTGATGTGGATGCCGTAGTACTTCTCGTAGCGTATCGCTTCACACCGTTCACGCTCTTCGGTAAGCGCTGTTGCCTCGGCAAGAGAGAGCCCGTCGCGATCCGCAACACGCTCCGCACGGCAGGCGGTGGACGCCGCCACCCAGATGCGCAGGTCGGCGTTGTCGACCATCCGCCCCGCAAGGCGCCCCTCGATCACGATATCATCGCGGGCCTCGCCGATCTCCTTCTGCCGTGCATCGATCATCGCATCGACCGCCGGGTCCTCTTCGGCCAGTCTGCCGAACTCGCCGAGGTCCATGCCCTTTTCTGCGGCGAGCGAGCGGAAGACCTCCCCGGCGGATATGAGCTCGAACTTGTGTTTCTTCGCAAGATAGCGGGCGAGCGAGGTGGTCCCGCTCCCCGGCGGGCCGCTGATCGTGATCCGCATCAGATTCCCCCGATATTGAGGGTCTTTCTGATCACCTGGGTGAGCGTCAGCGAACAGAGCATGTACCAGAGGATCCAGGAGGGCAGCAGAAAGGCGACGTCGACGAAGTTCACGATGCCGAGATAGGGAAAGACGATGGCTCCCATGTCGTACGCATAGGTGCCGGCGATCTCGCCCCGGGTCACCGAGACCACGTAGAGCAGCCAGAGGAAGATGGGGATCGTGACGACCATGATGTAGGACATCGGCTTGAACTGCTCCTGCGACATCTCCAGCTGCTCCTGCATCATCTTGTCCCGTCTCTCGTTGAGCTTCTTGATCCTCTTTTCATCGCCGGAGAGCTGGGCTTCCCGGAATTCCTTCTGGAATACGCGCATTTTGTTCTGGACGCGCTGCATCTTCTCGTAGTCGATGGTGTACTTCTGCAAAAGCGACGAGTACAGCCCGGTGATGCCGGAGAGCACGAGGATGACGATCAGCCACGGGACATCTCCTCCCGCCACGATCGGTCCCAGTATCATGTCCATCGCCGCCCCGATACCCTCCCGGAGTGCGGGGATGCTGTAGACGACGACGGCGAGCATCATCGTCAAAAGAAAAGAAAAGGATCCTCCTTTCGGTGCTGCCATGTACTCGTTACCTCAGAAGTTCCGCCATCTCGGCGACGGCGTTGTCAAGCAGAAAATCGGGATTCTGGATGGCCTTCGCCGTGCATCCGGTGAGCATCGCATAGGATGCCGCAATGGCGCGGTTGAATTGCTGGTGGTCTTTGATCCCCTGGTATCCTTCCATATCGCGGGTGCGTGTCGCATCGGACAGCCTGCGCCGGAGGATCTGGTCCTCATCGGTCTCCACGAGCACGAAGATATCAGGCATCAGTTCGCGCAGCACCCACTCGGGGAGCCCCGCAAGAAACCCTTTCGGCGTCTTCACCGTGCAATGGGTGTCGACGATGATATTCTCCTCGAACCTGGCAATCTGTTCCGCAGCAGTCTTTTGCAGTCGTCGCTGGACATCCTGGGGCAGGGTCCGCATCTCGTCCCTGTCACTGACAAGGCCCTCTGCGGACGCCACCTCAAACATGAATGTGCCGAAATTAATCGATCGGTAGGTAACTCCTTCGCGTTCCAGGAGTTCGAGCGCTCCATTGATAACCGTCGTCTTCCCCACGCCGGGAACACCGGTTATGACTACCTTTTTTCCCAAATAATATCACTCCTTGCCAAAGAACCCCCGCATGAACGGATACATCTCCATGATCTGCTCGCTTGCGACCTCCTCGTAGAGACGGTACACGATACTCACCGTCAGCAACAGACCGGTCCCGCCCACGGCGCCGATCACACCGAAGAGGTTGGCAACCACACTGAGCAGCCCGATAAAGACACCACCGATCACCGTAATACGCGGGATGTAGCGGTCCAGGTACTTTTCGAGGACCTGGAGGTTGCGGCGGTAGCCGGGGATATGCATCCCGCTCATCTGGATCTGGCGGGCCACATGCGATGAATCAAGTCCGGCGGTTTTCACCCAGAAGAGGGCGAACACCGCACCGCCGACCACCATAATGAAGATGTCGATGCCCATCCGTATAATAACCTCCCATGCCGCATGACCGAGGTCGTTCGCCCACCACATCCAGTCGGTCGGACCGTTGATGGGGGCGAGGTACCACATCAGCCCGTCCACCGGGGTCTGTCCCACGTAGGTGCCAAGGGCGGTGATGCCGATGTTGTTCAGGAACAGTCCCAGCATCTGGACGTTCGCCTGCAGCACCCGGACCAGGATCATGGGAAGTACGCTGGCATAGATCAGCTTGACCGGAAAGCGCGCCCGTGCACCGCGGACCGCGGTATGGGCGAGCGGAATCTCGACCCTGGTCGACTCCACGTACACGATGACCAAAAATATGGCGATCGTGGTCACGAAGGCGAGGAGATCGGTGCCGAAATACAGGAGGAAGTCCGCCCCGTCTGCGATCACCGCAACGAGCCGGGGGAAGAATCCCACCGGATAGGGATCACTGACCGGCATCCAGTTGAGGAAGCCGTTGATGAGCCCCTGCGATACGCCGGCGATGATGAAGAGACCGACACCCGATCCCATGCCCCACTTGGTGACGACCTCGTCCATGAACACGATGAGGACGCCGCCCACCACGATCTGCAGGAATATCAGCATGGATACGGCGCCGAGGCTCCCCCCGAAGAACGAGGCCGCAATCGCCGGATCGGGCTGTAAAAATCCACCCACGACCTGCGGTGCCGCTTCGAGAAGGACCATGACAAAGATGAGCAGCTTCTGCAGGCCCATGTACTGGATCTGGCCGCGGGCCTGCGAGGTATCGATGGGCAGAATATCCGCACCCTTGAGCAGCTGGAGTACGATCGATGCGGTGACGATCGGCCCGATACCGAGTTGCATGATGGAGCCCTGCGCACCGGCGAGGAGCGCCCGGTAGTATCCAAAAATATCCTGTGAACTCGGATCAAGCCCAAATACCGGAACATTGGTCAGCGCAAAATACAGCAGCAATATCGCAAGTGTCCAGAGCAGTTTATTTTTAAAATGTACATGCCCTTCGGGTGCTCGGACAGCAGGCATTGCTGCGAATAGAGGTTCTAGTCTATCCAGCATTGCTCCCATAATGTCACCAAAAAAAAATTAGACGATCTCGATTTGACCGCCTTTTTCTTCGATTTTAGTTCTGGCATTTTCCGAAAATGCCCGGGCTGTAATATTCATTTTCTGTGTTATTTTTCCGCCCCCAAGTATTTTATCAATACCGATTTGATTCGCATCGATGACGAGAGCATCCCCTTCACGGGTTGCGAGGCCCCGCTCCACGAGGGCGTCCGCCATCTCATCGATCTGGCCGACATCGAGAACCCGGTTGGGAGATTTCTGTTTTCGCACGAACCCGTGCTTTCCATACGCCAGTTCACCGAGGAGGAGGAAATGGACGTATCGGCCCTGCTGCTGCCCGGCCCGCCCCCTTCCACCACGGTTGCCTGCACCGCGGCGGTTTTTATGCGTTCCTCCCCCGCAGGTGCGGGAACCGCGATATTTCGAACGTTTGTTGGTCGGCATCTCCATCACCTCATCTTGTACAGAAGCGAGTTGATCTCGGGCCCGTAGTACCCGAGCGCTCCACCCTGCTGGTATGTCCGCTTGATCGACCGGTATCCCTTGCGGGGTGGGTGAAGGCGGATGACCGGTTTCAAGCCCGGCACATCCGCCATCTTTGCCGAACCGTCGGCAAGGCCGCTGGCAAACCCGTCGATGTCCTCGAACGGGGTATGCGCGGCGACGTACTCGTCCGTCAGCCGGATGTTGCCGGTGAGGCGGCCCCTCGTGTGGAGGATCTGTGCGAGCGTCTCTTCGTCGACCTCCCCGTACGCGACAAAATCCTTGACTTTTCGGATCATGCCGAGGTAGGCGGGGGAGTCCGGCACCAGCACACAGTGGTTGACGTGGTGCAGGCGGAGCATCTTCAGCGTGTCCTTGATCTCCCGCCGCGTATTGACCGTTCCACGAACCTGGACAATCGCGTACATCACTCAGCTCCCCTGACAGCACGAATCCTGTTCGTCTCTTTGAGTGCGTCGAAGGTGGCCTTTGCATAGTTGATGGTGGTCCGGGTATGCCCGCTGGTAAACGACCACACATCCTTGATACCTGCCAGTTCGAGCACCTTTTTGCCGATGTCACCGGTGACGAGCCCGATGCCCTGCGGGGCGGGCTTCAGGGTGACCCGGACACTGCCCGATTTGCCGCTCACCTGCAGGGGAATCGAGTGCTCCGTCCCGCATCCGCATTCCCAGCTGCCGCAGCCGCGCTTCACCTTGATCAGGTTGGTCTTCGCATTGCCGATCGCTTTGGCGATCGCCGCGCCCACCTGATTGTCCTTTGCCTGACCAAATCCGATATAGCCGTTCTTGTTGCCGACCACCACGACACAGCGGAATTTCACGCGCCGACCACTGTCGGTCATCCGCTGCACCATATTGATGTCGAGCACCTCGTCCTCGAGATCGGTCAGGAAGTAATCAACGATCTGCGGCTCCTTGATAGGCCGCCCGCTGAACAGCACCTCGTCGATACTCGAGATCTGTCCGGCGGCGACCTCCCTGCCCAGACCGGTAAGAGGAACCCATTCTTCCTGTTCCCATGCCATGTTACTTCAGCTCCTTTTTGATTGCTTCAGCAACCGATTCAACGTTCTCCACGAGGTCGCCCGCTCGTTCCGGTGCATATTCGGCGATATGAGCCCCTTTCACCCTGTCGTCATCGGGGAGGATACTCTCGCCGTGCGGGATGTCGAATCCCGCGTCAACCGCTCCCTTCAGCGCCGCGAAGACCCGTGCGCCGGTACTTGCGCGGTTGAGCCCGATATCGAGAATTCCCTCGCTGTATCCTGCATTCATTGCCTTGACCGCACAGAGCATGCCGATCAGGTACGCGGCCGGCGTATTTGCGGTCGATCCCGTATACCCGTAGGCGGTAAGCTCACTGGAGTAGGCCGCAACGAGCGTGCGGTCGCCCTCCATGTGCGCCTCCACGAGCTGCGTGATGATCTGCCGGTTTGTTTTCCGGACGACAAATCTCGGCTTTTCGGAGAGGATGAGTTTCATCCGCCGGTAGTAGTCGGTCTTCCCCTCCCGCCGTCTGCGGAACGGGACGAAATAACGTGCTCCAGATGCCATGATCAGCTCATCCTCCCAGTGATGGATTCCAGCTGCGCTTTCATATGCGCCACGCTGCGGAACTGCCCTCCTGCCGCTTTCCGGTACATCATCCGATAGATATGGCTGTCGATGGTGCCGTCATCGCGAAGGGTGCGCAATTCTCTCCGTATTGCCCTGATCTTCCGTATCCACTGGCGTTTACTGGGGTTGCGAGCGCCCGCAGCACCCTTTCTCCGCCCGGACCCTTTACAGTGGCCGTAACTGCGTTTTTCTGCCTTGATACGGGCCCGCCCGCGGCTGACTCCCTTCTTGGGCCGGGCCTTGATCGCGCCTTCATCGACAAGCGCCCTGACATCGTCGCGGGAGATGGCGTTCTCGATATCGGACGCACGGTCGGCGTCCATCCAGACACGGTTCACCCCGCATTTCAGGACCGCTGCGGCGATGCGCTTCTGGTTTGCGAGATCAGTCATCCTCTTCCGCCTCCTGCTCGTCTTCTTCGACCGGCTCGGGGACCGTGATCTCCTTGGGGTTGAGCACGCGCAATCCGTATTCAAGGGCTTTTGCCTGGATTGCGGAGCGCTTTTTCATCCCCACGCTGCCCCCGATCCGCACCGCGACCATCCCGGGGTCGAGCCCCTCGAGATCGGCGGTGTTGAATACGAGCGCCTCCTGGTACCCGCACGGGTGGTAGCCGCGGACTGCGGACGGCGCGCCATACCCGGGCGTCGGGTGACGGCCTTTTGCGCGATACTGTCGTCTCTGTTTGCTCTGCAGACCGCGCGGTCTTCTCCACGTGTCCTCGAGCTTCTTTTTGCGGCTTGCACCCTGGCGCTTGAACGTCGCCCTCTTCCGGGTGCGTTCCCGGATCAGTCTCGTTTTTTCATCTGCCATCTGCATCACGCCTTGCCCACAATATAGATGCCGTCCTGAAACACCCGCGGGTCGCGGTGGCGTACCCGGGTGGCTGCCTCGATGCGGGCGGCAGTTGTTCCCACAGCTTCCTTGTCGATACCGGTAATGATGACCTCGTCGTTGCCCAGTGTGACCTCGACGCCGTCATCGATCCTCGCATACCGGGCTTCACGCTCGCCGAGGAAATTGGTGATTTCCACCCTGGTGCCGGCAATCTTCAGCTGAATCGGGAAGTGGCTGTACACAACCTTCATCTGGTATTCGTAGCCGTCGACGACGCCCTTGAACATATTCCGTGCATGGGCGGCAAAGGTCCCGCACATTGCCGTGATCTTCCTGCGCTCCGACGCCGTGGACACCACGAACTCGGTCCCGTCACAGAACATCTCCACCTGGGGATAGCGCATGATCCGCTCGAGCGTGCCCTTCGGGCCGGTGACCCGCAGGGTTCTCCCTTCAAACGAAGCGGTCACGCCCCCGGGAACCTCAACTCTCCTTTCGACTCCCATTGATCTCTCCCTCAGTAGACATATCCCAGCAGTTCGCCGCCGACACCTTCTTTCATGGCGCCCTCATGGGAGAGCACGCCCTTCGAGGTGGAAAGAAGGAGTATCCCGAAGTTCTTTGCCGGCAGGTACTGGGTTTCCCAGAATTCCATGTCGCCGGCCTTCACCGAGTACCGCGTCGTGATTGCACCGCACTTGTTGATGCGGCCGTTCAGGCTGATGCGGAACTGGCCGCCGCGGCCGTCGTCGATGAACTCGAAGTCGGAGATGTAGTCTTTCTCTTTCATGATGCCGAGCATCGCACCGAGGAGTTTGCTTGCCGGTTCGACGATGCACTCGCCTTTCCCGGTATCCGCGGCATTTTTAATGGTGCTCATCGCATCCGCGATTGGATTCAGTCGTGCCATTGCTCGTCACCTCAGTCCATCTTTTTAAACCCGATCTTCGAAGCCCATTCACGGAAGCACTGCCGGCACAGCATGATATTATAGCGCCTGACAAGTCCCTGCTTGCGGCCGCACATCTTGCATTCATGGGCCTCGCGGCCGAACTGGATGGCGTGTGCACGGTCGCTCTTCTTTGTAGTTTTCTGTGCCATCAGAGAACCTCCACCAGGTAGCGTTCCTGGAGAAAGCCGATTGCATCCTCGCGGGAGACACGCTGTTTCTGGGGCATTTTTTTCTGTCCGATGAGCCTGCGGGCGATGCGCTTGCCCGGCCGCTCCAGTATCACCGCGACATCCATGCCGTAGATACCGATTGCCGGGTCATACGACTGGCCGGGAAAGTCGGTGTGCTCCTCGATCCCGAAGGCGACATTGCCGTTGATGTCGAACTGCATCTCGCTCAGCCGGCGCTCGACACTATCGAGTGCGGTCTGGACGAACGATTCCGCCGCTTCACCGCGCAGGGAGACCTTGCACCCCATGGGCTGGCCTTTGCGGATGCCGAACGCGGGCTGCGTGCGCTTGGCCATCACGCGGATGGGCTGCTGGCCCGTGATCGCCTGCATGATGTGTTCGGCGTTCGTGAGCTTTTCACCCGCTTCACCGACACTCATGTGCACGACCACCTTGTAGATCCGGGGATCCCGCATGGTGCTCATGCCTCAATCCCCCACTCTTGTACCGCGGGCTCTTCCCTGCCCACCATGAAGACGTATTCATCGATGGTGTCGAACCGGGTGCCGTTCTCCAGCTCATCCAGGGTCACTTTATTGGGAATGCTGCCGCCGCTGAGGGTGATTTCGACAATCCGGCCAACTTTGCCCGAGTGCCGGCCGCCGATTATCATCGCCACATTGCCCGTCTGGAAGGGGAAGTGGTCGACGATGGCGAAGCGGTTCGAATCCTCGAGCGAGAGGACCACCGAATCGCGCGGGCGGTAGCGGTGGTCTGCGATAATATTGGCTCCGTAGCGCAGGTTGAGCTGCACCCTGCCGCCCTTCACCTCGGTCTTGTCGCGGATCTTGCACAGGCGTGTCGTTGCCGCATCGGCGGTGATCTCGATGGAGACCAGATTGCCCCGTTTGTCGAGGAGGATCCGGTAGTGCTTCTCCATGGCCGGAATCGAGATGATATCGAAGACCCCGATGCCCATCCTCGGATCCCTCGCCGGTGTGCCGTTCACGATGACGGCGCGGTCCGAGAGGATCTTTTTGACCTCCTTCATGGTGCGGGCAAAGCCCATGTGGTCTCTCAGCCAGACCGCAACAGGCATTGCTTCTTTGGTGTGCGGCCCGGGGGCGGTCTTGGTGATGAACGTATTGGCTTTCTTGGCGATACGCCATGCATTGGGGGTTGTCAGCCTCTTCTGGTGTCCGGACATTATCTCTTCGCCTCCAGGTGTTCTTCACGGCGCCTGTCTTTGAGGTTCAGTTTTACGATCTGGAGGTTCGAGGTGTCGACCGGGCGCGGGACCTCGGTCCCGTCGCTTTTCGTGAGCGCAACACCGTGCACCTGCACCTTGCAGGCACCGGTGTCCACCGCATCGACGATACCCTCCTCGCCGGCGAAGTCGCCGCGGAGCACCTTCACCGTGTCGCCCTGGATGACCCGGGCGTTCCGGCGGCCGTACTTCTTCCGCAGCTCCTCGGAGAGCGGGGCGCGAAGGAATTTGCCTCGAACGTGCAGAGGTGCAGTAAATCGTGCTTTGCGCTGTTTCCTGGGCTGTTTGCTTGCCATTCGTACCATATCTCTCCACCTCACACGATGATGGTGGCCATCGACCCGATCTTGGGGAACCGCTCGGCGACTTCACGAGCGACCGCGCCCTTGATCTCGGTACCGCGGGGCTCGCCGCGCTCGTTGGTCACCACCATGGCGTTGTCCTCGAACGAGAGGCGAAGTCCGTCGATCCTGCGGATCTCCTTTTTCTGGCGGATGACGACAGCTTTGACGAGTTTCCGCCGCATTTCGGGCGTTCCCTTCTTCACGGTCACCGTTGCCATGTCTCCGAGCCCGAGCTTGGGCTGGCGGCGGCGGACACCGTGGTAGCCGTCCACCGACACGATCTGGACGAGGCGGGCACCCGTGTTGTCCGCACACAGCAGTCTCGACCCGGTGGCGATCGCCCGCGGGGTCCGCGACTGTTTTGCTTTCATTTCCCAATCACCTCCACGACAACGAAGGTCTTCGTCTTACTCAAGGGCCTGCACTCGGCGATCCTGACACTGTCGCCGACCTTGGCGCCGATGCACGGCGGATTGTGCGCGTGGAGTTTGGAACTGCGCTTTTCATAGCGCCGGTATTTCTTCACGTAATGCAGGTAATCCCGTGCGACCACGACCGATTCCTGCATTTTGTCACTCACGACTTTACCGGTGATCACCTGGCCGCGCACCGGCAAAATGCCGTGGAATGGACAGTTCACGTCATCGCATTCCTTTTCAGGAACGGAGACGTTCAATCCGATGTTTCTTGCCATATGTTACCTCAACTTCCTGATTCGCATGCCTGTTCTCTTTTCAGGCTGCATGACCAGAATCGACCCATCAACCCGTACCCGGGTATCATCGGGAAGACGCAGGTCAAATGTCGCATACCGTTTCTGGATCCTCTTTTGCCCTTCACGCGTCATGATCACCAGCATGTTTCTGGTCTCGTCGACGATGGTGCCCTCGATCCCGATCTGGCGGGGGTTCGAGGAGTCTGCCACGCGGACGGACAGACCGATCAATTCATGCCGGATTACATTCTGCGGGGTGATCATTTCTTCTGCCTGGAGGACTGCTCCGTTTTGATCCGGGCGATGGTCCGCTTGAGTTCGCGGATGCGACCCGGGTTTTCCATTGCACCGCCGGCGCTGACCTTGCCGTTCTCCTGCAGGACCTCAAGCTGCAGCTTTGCCAGCTGCTCCTCGAGTTCGACCTCGGAAAACTGGGCCACCTCGCGGGCACGAAAGATCGCCATTCAGTACTCCTCCTCGGGGACGGGGATGTCTTCCATTTCTTCGAGTTCGGCGTCGATCTCCTCGCCGATCGCCTCGGGGGTCAGGTCAATCTCGTCTTCGGCTTCTCTGGGCTCAGGCTCGAGCACCTCGAAGTGGTCGGGCAGCTTGGCGCCGGGCGGGACGATCTTGACCTGCACACCGATGGTGCCCAGCTTCTTGATCGCCACGGCAAACCCTTTCTCCACGATGGTCTCGCTCGGTTCACCGGCATGCTTGACATAGCCTTCCGTAAACTTCTGGACGCGGGCCCGGGATCCGGTCAGTTTTCCCGAGAGGACGACCTCGCAGCCGAGCGCTCCCGATTCCATGACCCGGCGGATCACGCTGGAGCCCGCTTTCCGGAAGTACCAGCCGCGTTCAAGCGAGTTCGCAAGGCGTTCGGCCATGATCTGGGCGTTGAAGCTCGGGTTCTCGACCTGCTGGACCTCGACCTGCGGGGCCTCGATCCCGAACATGGTGCCGAGATTCTGCGTCAGCTCGCGGACCACCTTGCCGCCCTTGCCGATGACAATGCCGGGCTTTTCGGCAAAAATCGTCACCTGCGTACCGAGAGGGGTGCGGAAAATGTCCATACCCCCATAGCCGGCCCGTTTGAGCTCCCGGGTGAGGTACTTCTCCACGCGTGCTTTGCGGACGCCGTCTTCAATAAACCGCCGTTCAACCGCCATTACTCCACCTCCCGTACGATGATCTCGATATTCACGGTTTCCCGCCGTTTCGGGGTAGCCCGTCCCATCGCACGGGGGAAGAAGGCGCGAAAGCCCCGTCCCCGGTTTGCGGATACGTGCACGATCTTCAGCTTTTCAGCATCAAGCCCGGTATACTCGCCGTTTTTCTCCACCGACCGGAGCAGCCGGATGAACGCCTCGGACGCCTTCACCGGGTACCGGCCCGCGTCCCAGCCCTCAAGGCCGCGTTTGTGGGCGACGTTGCGGTTGAACCGCTTGAAGGGGATGGCCTTCTTTAAGGCAACCACGTCTTCGAGATAGGCAACTGCCTCTTTTGTGGTCTTTCCCTTCACGAAGCGTGCAATCTCGATCGAGTGTTTGGGAGAGACGGGGAGTTCGTTCGCCTTGGCGCGTGCGATCCCCTCGCCCTCCAGCTTGCTTGAATAACCTGTCCTTGCCATATCCATCACTTCAGCGGCACGTATTTACTCGACCGGGTTGCACCGATACCGGCGCTGCCGTGGGCAACTCTCCTTCTCGTCAGGGCGAACTCCCCAAAGTAGTGGAACACCGCCTCGGGCTGGACCTCGACCTTCATGAATTCCTTGCCATTGTGGACTTCAATGGTCTTTCCAACCATCTCCGGCAGGATTACCATGTCCCGGAGATGCGTCCGGATGCGCTCCTTGCCCCCCTTGATCTCGGAGAGCAGTTTTTCCTCTTCCCGGGACAGACCCCGGACGAACTTCCTGCGGACTCTCGAAGGCATGATGGGCATCAGTTCGGACATCCCCATCTGCTGGAGATCCTCGACCTTATACCCATGATAGGTAAATTCTTCTTTCCGCCGTGGCAGCCGTTTTTGTGTCTTTTTTGCCATTCTTCAACCACCCTCACTTTTTCCATTTCCCCGTGCGCCGTGCAGCGATGGATCCGACCTTCCGGCCCGGAGACGTGCCGCGTGCGATCGTCTTCGGCCGTCCCACATGCTGGTGGCCTCCGCCGCCGAACGGGTGATCGATGACGTTCATGCAGACACCCTTGACCCTCGGATACTTCTGCGCCTGAGACTTCAGCTTGTGATACTTCTTGCCCGCCTTGACAAACGGCTTCTCGCCCCTGCCCCCGCCGGCAACGATGCCGACCGTCGCACGGCAGAGGTTGTGGAACCACTTGTGCTTCCCGCTCGGCATCCGGATGCCGACGCGGTCGTCGGACTTGCCGATGACCTGCGCCTGCACGCCGCTCGACCGCACGAATTTGCCGCCATCATTGGGCCGCGCCTCGATGTTGCAGACGTAGGCGCCGACGGGAATGTCCTGCAGGGGGAGCGTGTTGCCGTTTTTCACGGTCGATCCGGGCCCCCACGCGACATCGTCGCCGACACCGAGGCCCTCGGTGACGAGCATATAGACTTTCTTTCCTTCTTCCAGCTTCACCAGTGCAATGGGCGCGTGGCGTGCGGGGTCGTGCTCGATATCGACCACTTTCCCGGACACGGTCGTATCGCCTTTGCCCTGGTGACGGAGCGCCGCCTTGTACTTATGCGAGGGCGCCCGGTAGACGGGGCCACCCCGTCCGCGGTTTTGTGATATGATGCGTTTTCCCATCTATTTCACCTACATGATGCCCAGTCGGCTCAGGATCTCTTCCGCCGCCTTTTCATCCGTAAACCCGACGGTGGCCTTCTTTTCTCCTTTCATGGTCATCATCGTGCGGACGCTCGATACTTCCTTGTCGAACAGTTCTTCGACGGTGCGCTTGATGTCCTGCTTGTTCGCCTCGCGCCGGACCAGAAACTGGAGTTTTCCCTCTCGTTCCAGCATCATGGTCGCCTTTTCCGTGACGAACGGGTACTTGAGAATCATTCAGAGTTCCTCCAGTTTTTTCAGTGCGCCCTCGGTCCAGAGGGTCAGGCGGCCCGCATGGGTCCCCGGTGCAAGCAGTTCGGTATTCAGCTGCCCAACGCTCACCGCATCGACACCGGCGAGGTTGCGTGCAGCACGCAGCGGGTTCTCGCCGGTCACGATCAGCACGCTCTTGCGCTGCTTGTAACGGCGCCCGCGCATCTTGCCACGGCCTGCACGGACTTTCTTGCTGTTCTTTGCCCGCTCGACATCGGCGAAGACATTGATCGCCCTGAGGACGTCGATGATCCCGGCGGTGGTGGCGATGTTCTCGAACGCGTCCTCGAGGACGATCGGGATCTCGCCGTCCACGACGTGCCCGCGCGCCGCCACCAGTTCGAGGTCGCAGGTAGCTGCGATTGCCGATCTGAGCGCTTTCCTTTTTTCCTGTTTGTTGATCCTCTTCACGAGAATCTTTTCGACCTTCGGGGGGTGTGCCGCCCGTCCGCCGACCGCCTGGGGGATTCGTGCGACCCTTGAACCGTTTTTAAGACGCGGGACCTGTGCGACGCCGCGGCCGCTCCCCCAGGACTCCGCGGAGGTCTTCATGCCTGCGAAGGGGTCCGTGCCGTGGGGCTGGTACCTGGTGCTCTGGAGTGCCAGGACTGCTTTTTTAATGAGATCGGGGCGATATTCCTCTTCGAACACCGCGGGAAGATCGATCCCGCGTGCGATGGTTCCGTCAAGTGCTCTTACCTGTGCTTTCATTCAACTCACCCCTGCTTGCTGGCGACGCTCACGTATTCGATCGCCGGTGTGCGTTCCACGTGCTCGCGCTGGCGGATTGCAGGCCGGATGCGTATGAGCCGCTTGTTCGGTCCGGGAACCGATCCCTTGATCATCACGTACCGGTTCCGCACCAGCCCGTAGTGGAGGAAACCCCCGTCCGGGTTGATGCCATCGCCGTTCTCGCTGATCCTGAGAATGCGCTTGTTGAATTCGGTGCGCTGCTGGTAGCCGGTCTGGCCGATCTGGGGGACCTGCCAGCGGACATGGTGCGGCGTCCACGGGCCGAGGTTGCCGATGTGCCGCTTCTTTCCGCCCCTGGAGTGTTTGCCCTTGCGGACCTGGATGCCCCAGCGCTTGACCGGGCCCTGCGTGCCTTTGCCGCGCGTGACCGCCGTCACGTCTACGTACTGGCCGCTTTTGACCACGTCTTCCACGTTCACCTCGTTTCCGAGCAGCGAAGCCGCAAATTCAACGCGGTCTGCAATGCTGCCTCCCGCCACCCGGACCTCCATGAGATCGGGCACCTTCTTCGGAATGCCGGTCAGCTTTGCGGGCTGGGTGTGCATGAGGGCAAATACCTCGACGACCCTGCCCTCTCCGGCGAGGGTCCTGATGCGGTCGAGCGCTTCCCCGGCATTGTCTTTCCTGGGGAGCGGCATCCTGCCTCCCAGCGCTGCATCACACTGGTTGGTCCAGGCCTCCGCACATGCATGCCTGCCGTAGGTATCGGCATTGTAGGCGCGGATTCCCACCACCTTCATGGAGGGGATTTCGACGATCGTGACCGGAACCATGATATCCTTGCCCTCGGTGGGGCTGTGTTTGTGGTCATCGACCATGATGACATGCGTCATGCCGACTTTATACCCGGCAAAGCCCTGCAGCACCGGTTCACCCTCGTATTCGGGCCAGGAGTTGTAGCGTGGCACCTGGCTGCTGGCGCGCGTGCGCGGGCTGTAGGCAAGTGAACCCCTGCGTGGTCTTGTTTTTGCTGGCATAGTTCAATCAATCCTCATTCATATTCGGTTCATTCGGGGAGGCGGGAATGCCGCCGTCCTCACTGCGGTGTCCACGGGAAATCAGCGATTTCGCGTGGATTCCGCCACATTCAACAATGCGAGAGCGGCGATGACCGCCTCTTCCGTGCGCACCGTGGCCGAACCCTGACCGGGAACCACGTTGAACACCGCATCGGTGAATTCCGAGATTGAGCGCTTCTCATCCGCAAGGATTGAACGGACGCTGCGGCCCGGGCCGCCGAACACGACTGTCACGCTGCCCTTCAGGCGCTTCCCCAGATCGCTCATGGCTTCGGTCGTCACCGCCATGCCGTCAACCGATGTGACGATGGCATGATCGGCCTGCGCCATGAGGCGGGAGAGCGAGGGGTGCGTGGTCGTGCGGTAGCCCCGGTAGCCTGGCGATTCTTCCGGCGTGCACCGGAAAGCCCCGTCTCGCGAATAGATCCTGACCGTGATGCGCCTTCCTGCCGGCATGCTGTGATCCAGCGGAAGAGGGCTCGTTGCACCAACGTCCACCCAGGCGCATTCGTCAGATCCTACGTCTATCATCCCGTTGTGACTGAGCACAACTCCTTCTCGGTATTGACCCTCCTCGAGCGAGGAGGTAACCATGTGATGAGGCATCCGCAACGGCGGAAGGACCCCCGCATGCCGCAGCAGTTCAGAGCGCCCGAACAGGTGCTTTCTGAGGTACTGCGGTGTCTCGGCATACTGCAGGAGGGCCGTCATCTCCCGCAATTCAGGATGGCGGCGATCCCGGTAGAGGGCAATTCCATCAACCCGGAAGACTGCTGCCGCCCGGGCGATCTGGCCCACCTTGTATGCCCTGAGTTTGGGGTCCGCGGTTTCTGCCGTGAATGACGAGGGAATGGCCATCGAAAGGTGGTATGAACGTTTCGGCTCCATTCCCCGCAACAGATAACCCCATAACGGTTTCCTAACTATTCACCAGAATTCAATATAAAACTTGTTATAGGCCGTGGAGCCGGATTACGAATGCGGCGGTGCGGAGCCATGAAAAAATCAACAGGGTACACTGGATGCGCCGGTGTCACCCGAAGTAGAGCTCGCCATCGTCGTTGATATACACATCGATTTTTTCACGGATAAATCGCCCTCTGATTCGCTCGGGGACCGACTCACGCAGGCGGTTGATCAGACTGATGGTGTCGTACCGTACCTTGATATTCACTTTTTCCGCCTCCACAAAAATGTCCCTGACGGCGTCGAGGACGTCGGTTCCGTCACGGATGGTATAGATATGGGTTGCATCGAGCGTGTAGAAAAATTCGAGCGTTTCTTTGGCTTTCCGGATGTTTTCCAGTGCCGCTTTTTCAATGGTGCAGATGTTTGCTTTCGACGTGTGGATGAGATCGGCGATCTGCTGCTGTGTCAACCCCTGTCTTCTGTAGCGCAACACCTCCTTCTGCCGATCGGTAATAAGCCCCTGTTTCATCGTATCAATGTAAGCACATCAAAATTTAAACACTTTTCTTTAACACGCGCCTTCCGGAAAAACGAAATTAAGTCTGATTCAAAACTTTTATTACCAAACTTGATGATATTGTGTTGTTCCTCAAATTTGAGAGGTGTAAACATGGTAGTTAAAGTCGGAGTTGCAAAACTAGGCAATATTGCAAGCGGTGTAATGGTCGAGCTTCTGCTCGACGAGCGTGCAGACCGTGAAGATATGATCACCTTCATGGCAACCAGCGGAACCAAGCTCCAGCCCGAGGACGTCGACCGTGTCGTCTCGAACCTCAAGGCATGGGGACCTGACTTCGCCATCGTCGTCTCCCCGAACGGCGTTCTCCCCGGACCCACCGGTGCTCGCGAGGCCCTCGCCGAAGCAGGCATCCCCGTCATCGTCATTACCGACGATGTCACCACCAAGAAAGAATGGGCGGACCTCAAAGAGAGCAAGTTCGGCTATATCATCCAGAAAGCAGACGCCATGATCGGCGCGCGCCGCGAGTTCCTCGACCCGATCGAAATGGCGGACTACAACGGCAACCTGGTCAAGGTGCTCTCCGTGACCGGTGCATTCCGCAAGATGCAGATCGCAATCGACGAGGTCATCGACCAGGTCAAGGCAGGCAAGAAGGGCGCCGACCTCGAGCTGCCCAAGATCGTCGTGACCGCCGACAAGGCAGTCAAAGATGAGTTCAGCAACCCCTACGCCTACGCAAAGGCGCGTGCAGCGTTCGAGATCGCAGCAGCAGTCGCCATGGTCAACGTGAAGGGGTGCTTCATGACCAAGGGATTCGAGAACTACGTCCCTATCGTCGCCAGCGCTCACGAGATGATGCGCGCAGCAACCGTGCTCTGCGACGAGGCACGCGAGATCGAGAAGGGCGTCGACGGTGTGGTCCGCAAGCCCCACAAGAACGATGGTACCATCGTCTCCAAGACCACGCTGATCAGCAAGCCCGAGTAACTCGATAGTACAACCTTTTTTTCCGGCATCCATCGCCGGCATTGTTCCCGGTATCCGCCACCCCACCGTGGAGCGGGTGCTGGCGGCGGTCGGTGAGAACAGACGCGTCGAAGGGCTACCGTGCGCGATACCGTGCGGCGAATGCCTCGGGGAGCGTGAGGATCACCGGTTCGAGGTGGAGGCGCTCCATGAACGCCGAGTCGCTGGTTGACCACGGGTTCGGGTTGATCCGTGCGATCATGGAACAAAATGCGCGAAAACCCGATTCGCATCCCGGTTTTTCAAAAAATATGGAGGCGTTGAACGCCATCGATCCCGTGTCCCGGTAGAGGCCGATGATCTCACGCATTCCTTCGGCGATGCAGTCGGTGTAGGGTTCGGCTTCCTCGAGGGTGCGGACGGGGAGGAGACCGCGCACCTCGCGTTCGCCGAGCGGGACGGCGCTGGCGACCCACGGGATTTCATCGCCGAAAAGGTACCTTCCCGCGCGTGTTTCATGGGCGAGAAGGTCATCGCGGTAGATGGTGCCGTGCCGTGCACGGTAGCGGTTGCATCCGGCGAGATAGCATTCCGCGAGCACCGAGGGCCTGCGGTCGGCAATCCCCTGCAGGTGGGGGTGGGGGATGCTCGCACCTGCCGAGGGCAGGTAGTTCCAGTTGATGCTCGCGTATCCCCCGTGCTTCCGCAGCGAGCCTATCTGGCCGAGGAGAGCATCGGACAGCTGGCGGACGCTGAACCGGTCGACCTCGTGGTCGCGGGAGATCACCGTCACCGTATGGCACTCGGCAAAAGGGTAGAGGTTGGGGAAGGTGATGCTTTCGCCGACCTCGATGCGCGTGCCGTCCTCGAACACCGGCGTTGCCTCCCGCACCCGGTCCGGGCAGAACGGGCATTCGCCGACCGAGGGGCCCGGGGCATAGTGCTTCCCGATGCCCCGCTTTATCCGCTCGGGGCTGATCCTGCACCGGAGACCGGTGAGGCGCTCGCGCCTGTACTGCACGATCCCCCTCTCTGTGCCGATCTGCGCGATGTCAAACATTTCCACGCTCAAAAATGGCTGCTCTCAGGGTATGCATCTTTCGATAGAAGCTGAGGGTGAAAAAGGAAAAAAAGATACCGGGGTGGAGAATCCACACGCTCAAACGATGTACTTGCCGATCAGGCGGATGGAGGTGACCATGTCGGGGCCCAGCGGGGATCCGAAGATGACCTGGGTCACACCGGCTGCCATGAGGTCGTCGCACTTCTGCTTGCACATCTCGGGGGTGCCTGCAATGGTGAATGCGTCGATCTCGGCATCGCCGACGAGGCCGCCCACCGTCTTGAAGTCGAAGCGTGCGAGGGCTTCCTTGATCTTGGCGACGTTGCCCATGTCGAGACCGTGGCGCTCCAGCAGCGGGGGCGGCGATCCTGCGGCGATGAATGCGGCAACGATCTTTGCAGCGTTGCGTGCCTTCTTGACGTCCTCGTCCACAGAGATCGCGGTATAGGCACCGACATCGTGCTTCTTGCGGCCTGCTGCTTCCTGCGCCTGCTTGATGATGGGGATTGCGATCTCGAAGTCCTTGGGGTTGGACGCGTTGATGAGCGATCCGTCGCCGATCTCACCTGCAAGCGCGAGCATCTTGGGTCCCTGTGCACCGATGTAGACGGGGATGCCCTTCTTGCCGGGGAGCTGGACACCGGTCAGCTTTGCACCGTCGTAGTCGAAGAACTCAAACTCGCCGGTCTTCTTGACCTCCTCACCTTCGAGGAGTTTCCGGATCTGGATGACGCCCTCCTTCAGGCGTGCAACGGGTTTTTCGCCCTCGATTGCGAGCTTGGGGAGCGTGGAGAGGTCGCCGGGTCCGATGCCGAGCACCGCACGACCATCGGAGATCTCGTTGAGGGTTGCCATGAAGGACGCGATGGCCGCGGGGGTGTCGGTGAAGGTGTTCATGATACCCGGGCCCATCTTCAGGGTGTCGGTCTCCATTGCGATTGCGGCGAGGGTCGGGTAGCAGTGGCGGTTGTTGTAATGGTTGGTAATCCACGCAAAATCGATATCCTTGGATTCTGCGAGCTTACAGTAGGTCACTACCTGCTTGACGGTTATGTTTCCTGGCACAAATTCAATACCATAAGACAAGGTTATTTCACCTCATTGAGTTATTAAAGCGACCAGATTTATAAACGTTATCGTTTCATCGGGAAATGCGCCGTACGGGGAACGATTGGGTGGCGGCCGGAATCATGCCCGGGGTGAATTCCCCGGCATCACACAGCACCGCCGCCCGAATCCCGTACAGGAGCAGCATCATTTAATAGCGTCCTGCACCAAAAGTAATTATTGATCATTCTGCATCGTGAACAGGGAACTGAAGGAAAGAGTGCGTATCATACTCACTGCTTCACTATCACGAAACGATACCCATGAGAGTTCTTGCCATTGGACTGGGCGGTGCGGGCTGCAGGATCGTCGATCATCTCTACGATCACGACGTGCGCAGCAGGGTGGGGTGCCTGAGCCCCATCGCCATCGATACCGACGTGAACACGCTGCTGCAGCTGCGCTACCTCCCCGACACTGCAAAAGTGCATTTCCCCCCCATCGATCCCGACCAGCACTACGACGCACGATCCACGGTGGACATCGAAGAGGTGATGACCATCATCCAGAAGACGGACACCGTAGAGATTGATTCCATCATGATCTTTTGCGGCCTCGGCGGGTCGATGGTCGATACTCTCTCCCTGATCGCTCCCGAACTGCGCAAGTCCTTTATCGAGCCGATTTTTGCCGCGGTCACCCTCCCCTGCCTTGTGGAAGGCAACCGGCGGTCGTCGAAAGCGGCGGATGATATCGATATGGTCGAAAAGCACGTCGATGCCGCAATCCTCTTCGACAACGAGACATGGCACCGCAAAATCAAAGAGACCTTCGAAGAAGGGGAGGATGCCGAGAACCGGCCACGGTTTTCCAAGACGGCAAAGAGCATGCCCTCGAACCCCCGCGATATCTACCGCCTCCTCAACGAGCGCATCGCACGCCAGATCGGCCTTCTGCTCCGTGCGGGCGAGTTCAATGAAGAGGGGCTCGAAGTCTCCGAAGTGGTGCTCGACGCAGGCGAGATCCTCAACACGCTCAAGGGAAACGGTCTCGTGGCGGTGGGGTATGCCTCGGAACCCCTGCCCCGAAGCCTGCTGGGGATCTTCGACCGCTGGCGATCGTCGCGGTACTTTTTCGAGGGGGCACAGATACGCGCCGCCCGGATCGTCTCGCTGGCAAAGCAGGCGGTGTACGAGGACATCTCCATCCCCTGCGACCTCACCAGCGCCGACAAGGCCCTCGTCCTTATCGCAGGGCCGTCCACGGAGCTCTCGATGAAGGGGTTCCAGACGGTCCGCAAATGGATCGACCGCAGTATCGCCGGACTGGAGATGCGGTCGGGCGATTATCCGGTGAAGAACACCCGCTTTGTGGCCATCATCATCATGCTCTCGGGGCTGGACAACATCCCCCGCGTCGAGGAGATCCGGGAGATCAGGGAGGTGTACCTCGTCGAGCGCGAACAGCAGGAACGGAGGCGCGAGGAGGAGCTGCTTATCGCCGAGGATGTGACGCTCGATCCGGTTGATGAGCGCATGGCGTTCGGGCCGCACGCGGGGCGCCCCGTGTACGACGTCTCCCGTATCGGCGGCGCATCCCGTGCCGCCGCACCGGAGGAGCCCGCCCTCAAGGATGAGATGATCACCGTCGTATCGAAGAAGAACAAGGACGACGGTGCGCACCGGCACCTGCTGCGCGATGACGCCATCCTGCTCTCCGCACAGGAAGGGAGCGACGATGACGACGAACGGATCATGCTCCCGAAAAAGCCGGATGCGATCATTCTCGACATGACCCGGCAGACCTCGGGCGGCGAGCGGATGGCCCCGAAGGATTCGGCGCTGGGCATCCGGGAGTCGCGCTACGGCATGGGGATGCCGCGGGCGGACAAACGCGGCGATTCGGATCTCTCCGTAAAAAGCCCGCCGAAACCAAAGGACGGGATCATCGACGGGGAGCGGATCGTGATCCACGCCGAGCGCACCCGCTCGCCTGCAGGCATTATCGACGGGGAAATGGTCACGATCACATCGCCGGGCAAAAAGATCCATGAACTGATCCGGGATGACGAGGGCGTGAGAATGAAAGGATCCGCATCGGGGGTAAAGGACGGGATGCTCGGGCATGCCGAGAAGACGCTCTCCTCGAAGGGTTCGAAGGCCAAAGAGCCCGAAATTGCCAAACGGCGCCTGAATATTATTTATGAGGCGGAAGACGAGTTTGTTCCCGAAGAACCCGATGCGCAGGCGCCGCCCGAGAAAAACGAAGAGGACGAAGATATCATCTTCTGGATACCGTAGCGCTCCCCCCATTTTTTCCGGCGATTCTCGCAATGCTTATTGCAGCAATTTGGCGTAGCTGATAGTGCCCCCCCCGATCTCTGTCCGGAAGGTGAATCCCTTCTCGATGGCGTTGGCGATGAGGTTCATCCCGCTGTACGCGACGATGGAGAGGCGATAGGGGTCGTCCCTGAGGTTGAACACCTGCGTGTCCATGGTGACCGGAAATACGAACCCCCGGTCCCGCATCAGCGCGATAACCTCCTCCACCCGCGCCTGTGCAGACGCCGGCACCTGCCGCACGTTCGCCAGCACGACCCCGGTGCCGGTGGCAACCGTACTGCCGACCGATGTCAGGCCCGCGGAGATGAAGAGCTGCAGGGGATCGACGGTGGTGCCCCGGTAGCCGATGAGATCGGCGAAGGCCTCGGCCCGGCCGTCCCGGACCGCGAGGCGCCCGCCGTAGGCCATGTTCACGGGGACGCCCGCCTTCTGGATCACGCCGTCCATGGTGATGCTGCAGACGGTGATCAGGCCGGTGTGGGCCGGCGGGATGCGCGGGTCCTGGTCGATGATGCCGTACCGGGAGAAAAAGCCCATGCCGCGTTCGATGACCTCGTCGAATGCCGCCGAAACGCCTTCCACGTCCTCGTCGGCAACGACGGAGAGGTTGTAGGCGACGTCCCCCGTGCCGGTGCGGGGATCGAAGGTGCTGCGGAACGCAAGCCGCTCGAGTTTCGAGATCACGAACCCTATCCGCTCTTCCACGAGTGCGCACTCGATCTCGGCGATCCCGCTGGGGGTGAGCAGCCTGCCTTTGTTGCCCACTTTCCAGGTGAACCCCATGTCGTCGAGCTCGCTGAGGTAGTACTGCACCGCCCGGTCGCTGAGCACGAAGCCGCGTTCGGCCATGAGTTCGGAGAGGCGCTTCGCCCCCATCGGTTCGGTGGTCTCGCTGAGGATGCGCAAAATCTCCAGCCATTTTCGCTCGGACCTGGTAAAGCTCATCTCGCCTCCACCGACCCCTTGCTGTCCTGGTAGCGCCCTTCGTAGAGGTGCACGCCGTCTCGCACCTCGTGCAGGATGAGCTGCACCACCCGGTCCCCCTCGAAGAGGAGGACGTCCTCGTCGCCCATGGTGACCAGGCAGAGGGTCAGCTGCCCGCGAAAGCCCGGATCGACGAATCCCCCGCCGAGCAGGACGCCCTGTCTCCCGAACGAGGAGCGGCACCGCATGGTGGCGGCGACGTCGGCGGGGAGCTCCACCCACTCGAGCGAGTGCACCAGCGTGCACCGCCCCCGTTCGAGCACGTAGTCGTTGCCGGCCCGGAGGTCGTAGGAGGCGGGCTGCTGGCTCTCGTCGGCGTAGGGCCGGATCACCAGATCCCCCTCGTCCCGCCTTCGCGTGATTTCAATCGCAGAGAGAATCATTCTGTACAGTACAGTGCAGGAAAATGCTTAATATCTTATGCTGCGAAATGTGTGGTGGATCCATGGGGTAGCGGATATCCTCTTGGGCTTCGGACCCAAGGACGCGGGTTCGATTCCCGCTGGGTCCGTTTAAAAAAATAGTGAGTTGTTGTTTCTCCCGATTTTCCCCATTATTCGATTTTGATATACGATACCCCTGAGGGGTCATAGACGTATTCCCAGCTGCCGGTCCTGAAACCCGCATCATCGGTATGGGCGACCACCCGGAAATAGTAGGTGCCGAATGGGTGATCCTTGAGGCTGATGCGTGCGTTATCGGTGGGTGTTGTATTGACAACGTGTGGACGTGTCTCCACCCGGATCCACCCACTGTTGGCGGGCCGGTACTCGATCTCCTCCTTGATGTCACCCCATCCGGTGTAGTTCAGCGCCCAGTCGAATTCGTAGAACTCACCGGTGAATGCCCCCGACAGTTCGTTGAGCTGGAAGGTTGCGACATAGACCGGATCCGGTGCGAGCCCGGGGATGATGGTAATCCCGGTATCTGGCAGTGACATATATGGATCCTCGGAATTTTCAAAATAAATCCCGGAATCGGGGTAGGGTTTGAATACGCTGAAATTGATGGTGTCGTTCGCCGAGGCGTTGACCAGCATCCTGAAGGTGACCTCCCAGGTCTGCTTGACGGAGATATTGCCCACATCGAAGTGGAATCCTCCCGCAGGATCGTTCTCGTCCGGGGGCGTGATGCCATGCCAGTCGTCGGACTTGTCGATGGTCAGGGGGGTGCCGTCGAGGTATGTATCGGCTTCATAGGGGCTGCTGCTCCAGTCAAAGAACCGGATGTACGTCGATTCGCCGTCGGCATAGACGTAGTCGAGCAGACTTGTTGCCGACCAGTTCAGCTCGTCCATCGGGTCATTAAACCCAACGAGCTGGAGGTCGGCGGTCGTGCCGACCGCTGCCTCGTTGATCAGCTGGTCGGCGATCCATTTGTAGATCTCTTCGAGCTTGGCAGCGTCGCCGTCGGTGTAGTTGAACGCACCGCCGGTCTCAGTGGCGAGGGTATTGAGCGTCGTCCAATCAGCATTGTTCACCTTGCTCGCGGCATAGACAACATAGATTTTCACGTTCTCATCTTTCGCGTAGTTCGCCATGTTCTGCAAGGACTGGACAGATTTGTCCGGGTTCCAGGGATAGCCGGGATGGTCGGTCGGCCCGGCGAAGGGGTAGTACCGGTTCGTACCACCGTTCATGTCGTCGTACGCGTAGTCGTAACTTCCCTCGGCGAGAACGTCGCCGTACCAGGTGATATCGGAGTCCACCAGCAGGATGACCGCTTTGATGGTATTCGAGGTCCCCCGCAGTGCGGAGATTGCATCGTACACGGCCAATCGCAGGGGCATCACGCACACGTTTTTCTCCTTTGATTTATCCTGGTAGGGGATCGTCAGGTAGATGGCCGTCTCGATATCAGTGATGCTTGAGGTAAAGGACTGCTCCCAGTAGCTGTGGGTCGTGTAATCGGTCAGGCCTTCCCCAAGATAGTAACTTCCCACATAGGTGGCATCATCACTCTCGCTGTTGTCATCACCGGCAAGTTTTTTCCACTGCTTATCCATTCCAAGAATGCGGGCGTTACCAAACGATTTTCCACCGAATGTGAGCAGCCCGATATTGTCCACGCCCCCGTCAGGGCTGGTGCCCTTCAGTACATTCACGAATGCCTGTTCCGCCTCCATGGCATACCTCAACCGGTCGGTCGGATCCTCCTGCAGCATTGTGTAGGCCCGGGAAGTGGCGAGCACGACATCGATGGGATCTCGCTTGATCAATTCGAATCCGTCACCGATCAGCCTGAGCGTGACATCAAAGGTCTCTCCCGGGCCGACGGTGGGGTTGGAAACCTCCGCCTCGACACGGAGATAGGGGTAGTTACGCCATTCGATGCTCGATGTCTCTTTGGAATAGGATTTCCAGTCCGCCGTAACCGTACAGCTGCCCCGGGCGAAAGCCAAATATCCGTCCTCGCCTTCGACGGGGAATTCTCCCGGCTTAAAATACACCAGTGCAATCCCGTTTTCGTCGGTCTCCACGCCGGTGATCACATCGGCCCAGGCTCCATCATCCGGATCAGTCAATTTCGTGGCGGCGATCTTCGGAGGACTGAGCAGCGTGGTGCTATTCGTGATGGTCGCTGTATTGATCCTGAACGAGACTGTCTGGTTGGGCACCCCCCTCCCAAGGTCATCGGTCACCAGCACCCGGATCTGCCCGGGAGTGAATGGCGTGACTTCTGCGCTGGGCATACTGGATGGGTTGACACTCACATCAAACGAGGTGCCATCCGAGCTGGTGAAGATGAGGTTGAGAATTGATTCCACCGAGGTGTTCAGCACGGAGGTCGTAGTCAGCTTGACCGTCCCGATGGAGGTTTTCGGGCCGTAGCGAATGGTCGTCTCCCCGTATCCGTTGGTGATGATCTCGCGCTTCTCCCCGAGACTCGTGCTGAAATCCACGGTGGTGTTCGGGGAGGGGTTGCCGAACCGGTCGTAAAACGTGTAGATGATGGTGAAGAAACTTTTCCCATCGCCAGGAAGACGCGGGGGGGACGGATCGATGGCGGTTTCGACCGAATAGGGGGTCTCCTCCCCCACGCCGTCGATGGTGATCCACATCCTGGGAATCGCGGTGACACAGATCAGGTTAATGACGTTCTCTCCCGCCAGAGAAGCTGCTTTGAAATCCACAGCGAGGTATCCGTCAGAATCCACCTGTTTTTGGATATCGTCTGTTAAAGAGCCGTCCTCGTCCCAGAACCCCGCATCTGTACCTGAGGAACACTGGAACCTGACCCATTCAGCGTCTACGCCAACCGATTCCTCTTTGCGGCTGTCGATGACATTGCCATACTTATCGACCATCTGGATCTCGATCGTCGTGTTCGTATTGACGGTGAGCTCGGTATCGTAGTCCAGGTACGCAAAGGCATAGGGCGTTGCATGATCAACCTTCTGGACGAAATCCTTGCTTATCTCATGCTGAGACTCACTTTCCCCTTCCAGAATGGTGTATTTCACGGTCACCTGGATGGTCGCATCACCGCTCTTTTTGGTGTGAAATGTCGCCTGATACGGACTTACTGTATCACTTGCAGGAGACAACGCCCCGACACTGAGAAATTCGGGCGGGCAGCTGAACAATACTTCCTTGATCGTAACAGTGCCGTTCGTGACAGAATCGTTGTTTATCTTCACAGTAATGGTCGCAGTTTCATCAGTGCCTGTCCCGGGCCCGGCGGTGATCCATGCATGGCTGGAGGTAATATTGATCTCCTCAGATTTCAGCGCCGCGGAACCGGGAACGAGCAGACCCAATACCAAAAGTATCAGGATACCATGTACAATTTTCATATAAGCATTCCCCCGGATGATTATCGCATGTGATAATTAATCAGGTGGTAGAATGCGATAGTATTTAAATAATGTGAGCCGGCAGGGCGGATGGAAATAATTTCTCAAAGAACCAATGCATTTCGAAAAAATATTTCGGTAAAATAAATGTCCCCGCTCTCCCGGGCCCTGCACACCGCAATGGCCGGAAGCAGCCGCAGGGCCTTTTCAGCGCGGATGGCAGGTGAAATGATGCGGAAGGGGCCCGGGGGATCATCCCGCCACCGTGAAACAATCTGTCTTTTTCCCTCACGCCCAGTGCTCGGAGGGGATGCGGTCGAGGAGCATCCCTTCGACGACCACCGGCATGAGCCGCCGGCCTTCTTCGAGTGCCTGCTGGAGCCGCCACGCCTTCTCCGCGTAGATGGAAAAGATCGTCTCCCCCTTCTCCACCCGCGTGCCCTTCTTTTTGTGCAGGTAGATCCCCGCTCCCCGGTCGTGGGGCGCACCGGCGGTCCGGGCCAGCGAGATGAGCGATCGGTTGTTGAGGCCGACGATGTAGCCGGAATCCGGGGCGTGGACGTCGAAGGAGTGGTCGCCCGGCACCAGGTCCTCCGCCTTCACCTCCGGATCCCCTCCCTGGATGGCAATGATCTCCTTCATTTTGGCGAGCGCTTTGCCGTTTGCCAGCAGGTCCGCCGCGACCTGCTGCCCGGTGCCGCGGGCGGCTTTGCCCGCCATCTCGAGGGCTATTCCGGCAAGCGACGTGCTCTTCTGGATCAGCGAGTTGGGCACATCCGCCCCTTCCAGCACGGAGAGCGCCTCCTTGATCTCCAGCACCGGGCCGATGGTGCGGCCGACCGGGGACTCCCCGTAGGTCAGGGCGCACTCTACGCGCATGCCCAGGCGTTCGCCGAGTTCAATGAAATCCCGGGCGAGTTTCCGGCCGTCCTGGACGTCGTGCACCTTGGTGTTCTCCCCGACGGGGATGTCGATGACCACGAGGTCGGCGCCGATGGCGAATTTCTTGGCCATGACGCTGGCGAGCATCTGGCCCCGCGCATCGATCTTGAAGGGGTACTCCACGAGAATGATCCGGTCGTCGGCGGGAGCGATGTTCGTGGCGCCGCCCCAGACGATGACCCCCCCCGCCTTCTCCGTCATCTGCTGCACCTCGGAGGCGGCGAACTCCACGGGGGCGAGCACCTCCATGAGGTCGGCGGTGCCCCCGGCGCCGGTGATGGCGCGGGAGCTGGTCTTGGGGATTTTCAGGCCGGATGCCGCGATGATGGGCACGATCAGCAGCGAGATCTTGTTGCCGGGCACCCCGCCGATGGAATGCTTGTCCACGATGGGGTGGCCGGAAAACTGCAGGCGGTCGCCGGTGTCCACCATCGCCCGGGTGAGGTGCTCGATCTCCTCCATGTCCAGTTCGTGGATATACGATGCCGTGACGAACGCGGTGAGCTCGTTCGCGGAGATGGTATCGTTGACCACGTCCTGCATGATCTCGAGCATCTCGTCCTTGCCGAGTTTCTGCCCGTCCATCTTCTTCCGGATATGCCCGATCGATTTGGGGGGCAGGGCGGGCCGCACCTCGACCGCTGCACCCTCGAGCACGCACAGGCGCTCATTGGTGAGCCGGAAAATGCCGATCGTGCCCCGGTCGATCAGGGTGGAGGTGGTCTCCACGAATGCGGGGGCCGCCACCCCGTTGACCTCGTTGATCACCTGCACCCGGTCGCCGTCGAGCACGCCGAGAGTGCGTGCGTCCTCGCGGTGGAGGAGCACCCCGCGGCTCGAGATATCGCGTATTTTGGCCTTGAATTTCATGAAATGAGAACACTCCAGGTCATCACCTGAATGTCGCAGTGCAGGTAGATAAGGGGATCGAATGATAATTCGGCCGGAATTTCGCGGGTGGACAGCCCGGTGGTATGCAGGCCTGAGGGGATTTGCGGCGGGCCATTTTCGCAACGACGCACAGAAGAGCACGGGGTGAATTGAGAGAATCGAGCGGAGAAAAAAAGATGGGGTTGGTTTAGTGCTTCCTGAGGACCAGGACCGCAACCGCACCAAGGCCGGCGAGCGCAATCAGTGCGCCAAAGCCGGGTGTCGGGGTGGGCTCAGCGGTGGTCGGTGCCTCGGTCGGAGCTTCGGTCGGAGCTTCGGTCGGAGCTTCGGTCGGAGCCTCGGTCGGTGCCTCGGTCGGAGGAGCACCGGCAAGCACATTGAAGGTTGCAGTGGCGGTGACGTCGGCTTCGATCGACTCTATCCTGACGATGTACTCGTCAGGCCGGAAGGTCGCCGCGTCGACATCGAACGCCCACTCGTTGGCGGTGTCTCCCCTGGTAACCTCGATGGTACCGGAAGCGCCGCTGAATTCACCGCTCTGGGTCTTTTCAGTGGGCTGGAATGAGGAGGACACGACCTCAACGAGGAGATCATTGTCTTCTGCAAGGTTGGTCGTACCGGTGATGGTGAAGGTGTCACCGACGTACTTGTCGCCGATCGAGTCGATCTGGATCCATGCCTCTTCGATGAGGAAGGACAGCTTCAGGTACGTGTCATCGATGTTCGGGCTGTTTATCGCTTCAACGAGCGCATTCGCAGCATCGGAGCCCTGGAGGGAGCCAGTGCCGCGGAGGTTGAATAGCTTCGTCTCGCTGATACGGTTCCAGACATATGAACCGTCTTCATTGATCGTGTCAACAAATTCCGATTCATTCTCGGAGGGGAAGACATCCGCCCGCTTGTTTTGCATCGGGTGCTGGACGACGACGAAGTACTGCCCGCTCGCAAGGTCTTTGGTCTCGGAGAATTCGTACTCGAACGATCCGTCATCTTCAGGAGCCTCTTGTTCGAAAACTGCCTTGTTCTTGCCGAGGATCCAGATGTAGACATAGTCAGGGTCACCCTCTGCAGTACCGGTGATCGTAAGGTCGTCACCCTTTGCTACCACAGATGAAGAGATGGCTGCCGATACGAACGGTTTCTTGACCACGAGGGAGACGGTAGCGTACTTCTTCCCGCTCAGCTCGCCCCGGTCGAATGCGCCGGACACGGCGTAGACGGTGTAGGTACCTGCATCAAGGTTGACTTCCCCGGTAAGCCACTTCTCTTCCCAGGTGTCATCGTCCTCAACATCCACCGGGTCCCAGACAGCATCATCCGCTTTCACCGCGGTCTGGGGGGCGTCGAGAAGGCCGCCATTGTTCGGCAGGTTCGGGCCGGTGATGAACAGGAACACCTCGCCAGAGTCGGTGTTGGTGCCGGAGAAGGTCACCTCTTCGCCGAGGAAGTAGGACTGGTCGCCGGATGCGGTGACCGTGATGTCACCCTTCTCGACCTTCACCTTCACGGTGTCGGTCTTTGAGCTATCAGCGTTGGCCACCTTGATGGTGTAGGTCTGGTCAAGCGTGTCGCCGTCGGTCACGAATCCCACCGTGCGGGTGCCGCTTGCAGTGGTCCTCACGGATGCGAAGATGTTAGATGCATCGGAGAAGTTTCCTTGAACGAGGTCAGCTGCAGCGCCGATTTTGACGCCGCTGGTCTCCTGACCCGCCTTGAACTGCGGGTAGTCGGTGGTGTCGGCTGCCGCACCCACGATATAGAGCGCGTAGGTCGTGCTGCTCTCACCGCTGATGGTCACGGTGAAGGGGTTGTTGCGGACAACGGTATCCTGGTTCGCCTCAACGGAGAGCGCCGCGGTGGTGATGGTCCAGGTAATCGTGTTGGACTCGTAGGCCTTGTTGTAGAAGTCGCTGGAGCTCGGCCACTTCCAGGTTGCCGTGTACACACCCGAGGTCATGCCATCGAAGTCGAACGCATCGGTGTCGAACGCGGTTTCGGTCAGGTTGACAGGATTGAAATCCCCGTCCTCCCCGACCCTGCTGACCTTGACGCCGTCAGGGGTGGTGATCTCGATGTAGCCCGCCTGCGCAGCGGATTTAACAACAGCGCCAGCAGTGAATGCAGGGGCAATGGTGTTCTGGACGTTGAACTCGACAGGAGTGGTCCTGGTGAACGGCTTGTCCTTCAGCGAGGTGCTCGTGCCCTCCAGCTGGATGTCAAGGAGAACCTTGGGCATCCGGACGATGACGGAATCTGCCTCGTCAGGATCGTTGTCCCCGGCTTCCATCACGTACCAGACTTTGTTGTAGTAATCGCCCACATCGATCGCCCTGAGGTCGAACGCACCAACAGGCGAAATCGTGATGATCTCGAGAGGGCTTGCATCGAGCTGGTCGTAGTATTTCAGCGTGGGGTTGTCTAGTTCGAAACCGCTGAAATTCAGATCTTCTTCTCCAACGAAGATGATGTCACCTGCGTCGATTGCTGATCCATCGTCCGTCCGTACGGCAGTTGCCGGGGTCACGGCAAGCGCGAACGCAACGAGCACCACGGCGGTGATCATCATTGCTTTTGTAATACTCTTCATACTAACCTCCTTTCATTGCTAAGGCACAGGTAAACCCGTGGTATTCGACATCTGCCGAAAACGGGTTCACCACGCTCCATACTCCGAATTACGGAATATACTCCACTATTTGTGGAACACTTATTATATCCTTTGTGGTTGAACGGGGGTTGTCATATATAAAGGTTCACAGAAAAACGCCCATTACTGCGAGTTATTCGGTATTTGTCAATCGAATACGTATCGCCGTGGGCCGGCGATCCGATCCCGCTCCTGCAGGCCATTTCACCCGTGATCGCTCACCATTCGGCCTCGTTCGGGGGGTGCCGGGCCCCGCGGGGGATCCTGCGAAGACGTTATATTTTCGCTTGTTTTCGCATCCGCCGGGCGTCAGACGCTCGTCGTACGCGCGAGAAGGGCGCGTGCAGCGGGCCGATGGCACCCCGCGTTCGCGTGAAACCTGAAGAGAGAATGCGATCGGAACGAACATGAACCCTCGCACCGGGGCCCTGATCGTGTGGCCGCGATCGGTCCGGCCAGCACCCCGGCCTCCATCACTTTAATTAGTGAAAAGATCCAACGTTAGGAGGCACAACAGCCCGGTAGTGTAGCGGTCAATCATGTGAGACTCTGGATCTCGCGACAGCAGTTCGAATCTGCTCCGGGCTACTTTTTTCTCCCCGGCCATTGTGAGCAATATATTCTGCACCCCGAACGCGTGGCGACCGCGAGGAGATACCGCCATGCACCCGGCTGCATCCACCCCTGTTCTTCCGGCATCCGTCCAGTCGCCCCGCCCGCCCGCAGGACCGGCATGACCCGCACTCATGCGAGAAATGCCGCAATAATGCCGCTCAGGAATATCCCGTCGAACGTCCCGGCGCCGCCGATGCTCGCCACCGGCGCCCCCAGCTCGCCGATGCGGCGGAGGTTGAGGAGGTCGGCGCCGACGAGCGTGCCCAGCGTGCCGCTGACGTAGGCGATGATCGGCGCCGCAAAGGGCATCCCCCACGAGAGCACCAGCCCGCAGGCAAGAGCGCACAGGGGCGGGATGAAAAACGGGGTGGCGATCCCGAGGCCCCGGACGGGCCGGGCGACGCGGTGGGTGACGAGGGCGACGAGCGCCACCCCGAGCGCCGCGGACAGGGCAATCGATCCCCCGCCGGGCAGCTGCAGCGCCCGAACGATCAGGTAGACCGAGAGGAGGGAGGGGATGAGGGCACCCCCCACGTTGACGGCGATGACGGTCGATGGCGAGTACTCGGGGATCCGGTAGACCCACCCGAAGAAGGTAGAGTTTCTCTCGAACATGACGGTCCGGTTTTCGATCTCCGTGAGGGGGATGTTGATGAAACTGCCGATGATGATGCCCAGCAGGATCAGCATCGCCTGCATCCACGTAAACCCAAGATTGGTCAGCGCCCCCCCGATGAGGCCGAAGAGGAGGAACGGGAGGAGGAACAGAACCAAAAATACGATGAAGATCAGTGCGACGGCGGTGAACGGATTGAAAACGAACCGTTTCATACAGAGATGTTTCCCCGGTTATTTGATAGTGTTGGGAGCTCTCGACTGCCATGGTGGCAGGGCAAACCCCCGGTCACTGCCGGGTGCACACGATCGCCGCGTGATCGCGGTGGAAGGGCTCGAGCCGGGTCGCCGCCTGCACGATGAGGCCGCCCGCTTCGAGAGCCCGCACCGTCGTCGCGATCACCGTCTCCGGATCGGCCCGCACATCGACGCTTCTCGCCTTCAGCATCAGGATGTACACCCCGTCCGGTTTCAGGAAGGGCAGGTTGGCAAGGGCGATGCCCGCCTGGTCGGGCTGGGCGACGTCCTGGATCACCATATCCACCGCCTCCACCAGCGGCGCATACTCCGCGGGACGGGTCGCATCGGCCATGATGGGGACGACATTGGTGCGCCGGCGGGCGACCTCGATCAGGTCCTGCATGGGCCGGGGAGCGAACTCGACCGCGTAGACGCACGCCGCGTAGTCGGCGACATGGGAGACCGTGGTGCCGTTCGCCGCCCCGAGGTACAGGATCCGCATCCACGGTTCGAGGTCCCTGCCCTCTCCCTTCGCGTACATGGCCGCCAGCTTGCTGCGGCGGGGGTCCCACACGCGGTAGCCCTGCAGCATCCGCTCGCCGTAGACCCCTCCCTCGCCGGGCGACACCAGCACGCCGTCAATCCGGATCATGCGACCCCCGCCGCGTCATCGATCCGCCGCTGCGCCGTCTCCAGAAACGCCGGCGACAGCTCGCCCCGGTAGTAGTCGATCCGCGCCGCGATCCCCAGCTTCGCGGCCAGTACCCGCGCCACCCGGCCCCGCGTGCCCCGGGGGGCGTTGTGCACCCGCCGGTGCTGGAAGATGATCCCGTGCTTGGGCGGTGGCGTCCCGGAACGCAGGTGCGTGAACAGGGCGTTTTCAGCGCCGAGCACCTGGATGGTCGACGCGGGGAGGCGGGCGAGCTGGGCGAGGCCCCCGGCGCGGGAGACAAGACGCGCCGCCACAAGCCCCCCCACCAGCGCACTGCAGTTGGGGGCGACCGTATCCGCCCGTGCCGAGACTTCCCGCATGAGCCGCGTCCGCTCCGCCGCGAGCCGCTCGATCTCCCCGGCGAGCCGCGCCAGCGGGGACGAACGGTCCTTTTTCATGATGGAGAGCATCTTTTTCGCCCCGATCGCCCGGTACTTCCGGGAAAACTGCGGGTTGCGCACGATATACCACTCGGTCGCACGCTCGGTGAGGAGATTGATGACCGTGTCCGTCTCGTCGAGCATCCGGACCATCTGGAGCAACTCGATATCGCCCTGCCGGTAGTATGCCGCGATCGTCTCCTCCGCCCGCCGGATGCAGAGGGCGCGGAGGCGGTCGAGGTACTCCCGCCGGTCGGCGACCACGCCGCAGGCGACCGCGTCCTCCCACGCGAGGGGGGTAAACGACGCCATCGAAATCCGGAGGCGGTCCAGTCGCTCCGCCAGCGCGTCGAGGTCTCCCTCCGCCGGGGTGCAGGCGCCGCCCTCCCTATCGCCGAACCAGTAGTGCTGCATCGCACAGTACCATCGCCGAAACCGCTATAGAAAGTATCGGTCGGCGCGAAACACACACCAAAACGACGCCCTTTGCGAACCGGCACCGGAAGGCCTAGACCGGGACGTCGAACGACATCAGGATGACCGGCAGCATGATCGCCCCCATGCAGGCGACGCGGCGGACATTGACGACCCCCGGCACCACTCCCACTGCGGTGGCGAGCGCCAGTATCCCGAGCCCGAACGGGCCGCAGAGCACAAAGGACAGGATGGTGACGAGCCCGATCACCGCCGCACTGAGCGGGCGGATGCTGATACCGCTTATGATGCGGGCGTAGCGTGCGAGATACACGGTGAGCGCGTAGACGACCGCCGCGGCAACCAGCCCGGCGAGCAGGAGGTACCGGACGGGGGGGAGCTCCTGCACGGCGAGCGCCGCCATCACGCCGTTGCGGGTCCGTGAGAGGGCATAGAGCGCCGCAAGGCCGAGAAAGGCATTGGCGGTATTGGCGGCGCTGGTGGCGACGATGTACTCGCGGGCATGGTCCTCGTGGCGCATGCCGAGCGAGAGGACGGCATTGGCCGTCGCATTGGAAAGGCCCGGCAGCCACCCGACGGCTGCGCCTGCACAGGCGCCGACCACGGACTGCTTCGCCAGCACCCCACCCTTCAGCGAAAAGCCCGAAAACCGCTGCTCGGGCATCTCGCCGCGGGAGGAGGCGAGGAGGACGGCAATGCCGAAGAGGCCTGCCAGCAGCGGCATCAGCACCGACGAGCTGCCGAGCGTGTTCCAGAACAGATAGGGGTAGTGAAAGACGAAGAGCCCGAGGAGCCCCGATACGAGGAAGATGCCCAGCGACCATTCCGGCGAATCGGAATAGACGATGAGCAGCCCGGCGACGCCGATGAGGATGATGCCGATCCCCCAGTCGATCAGCGGCTGGATCGAGGGGAGCAGCAGGAAGAAGACCAGCACCAGCGGGAGGGCGGCGACGACGGAGAACGCGCTGCCAAGGGCGGAGAGCCGGACCGCCTCCTCGCCCCTGCCTTCGAGGCAGAGGGCGTGGGCGGGCAGCACAGAGAGCGCGGTGTCGGCATCGGGGATCCCGAGGAATGTGCTGGGGATGATGTCGAGAAAGGTGTGGGTGATGAGCGCCGCAAAGAGCGCCGCTCCCATCGCCTCCGGGCCGAGCACGCCGAGCAGGATGCCCTGGGCTGCGAGAAGGATGCCTGCCATGGTGTTGACGTGGATGCCGGGGATCAGCCCGCTGACCGCGCCGAGGAGGATACCGGCCAGCGTGCCGAGCAGAATGGCGGCGAGCACAGAGATCTGCTCTGCGGGAGGTGCAATAAAGCACACGAAAACGCTCCCGGGGTGCGCAGTCCCCGCACCGATCCGCAACAGACAAACGTATATGCCCCGCCGCCGAAATTTCGGCGATGAGAATCGCCATCACCCGCCTCGCGGACAAAGGGGGCCGCGACCCTGCGCGCTGCAAACGTCTGGGGCATGACTGCTACCCGGTTTCACCGCTCGCCGCCACCGTCTACCCCGAGAGGGTCGCGGCATTCGTGGCGGCGGTGCACCGCGGCGCGTACGACTGCCTGTTCTTTACCAGCGCCCTCCCCGCGCAGATCATCGGCCCGCTCCTCGAACGCTGGCCCCGTGTGGTCGCCATCGGGCCGCAGACCGCACAAACGCTGCAGGAGATGGGCATCGCCAGCGAGACGCTCCCCTCCTACTATTCCCGGGACTTCGCCCCCTACCTCGGCGAATGGCTCCGGGGCAAAACGGTCGGCATCCCGCGTGCGGACGTCCCCAACCCCGCCCTCCTCGACGCGATCCGGGAGAGGGGGGGCGAACCGGTCGAGACCAGAGTGTACGGCCTCGAGGCGACCGGCGAGGAACTCGATCTCGGGCGGGCGGAAGCGCTCCTCTTTACGAGCGCCGGCTCATTCCGCCAGGCGGTATGGACGCCGCGCCCCGGACTGCTCCTGATGGCGATCGGCGAGATCACCGCGGAGGCGATGGCGGAAGGCGGGGCAATCCCGGCGGTCGTGGGCGACGGCTCGCTGGAAGGGACGCTTCGCCGCCTCAACGCGTACCTTGAAGAGCAGGGGTCACGATAGGTACAAAGGAAGCAATGGAACAGGAAACAGCGAGCGGGCCGGTTGCAGGGGTCATCGTGCTCGACAAACCCCGCGGCCCCACGAGCCACCAGGTCACCGCGTGGGTGCGGGACATGCTGGGGGCGCCCGCCGGGCACAGCGGCACCCTCGACCCCCAGGTCTCGGGCGTGCTCGTGGTCATGGTGGGCAAGGCGGTGCGCCTCGCCCCCCTGCTGCTGAAGCAGGAAAAGGAATATGTCTGCCTGATGCGCCTGCACGGCGATGTCACCGGCGAGGAACTCGTATCCGTGGCACAGGAGTTCACCGGCAGGATCTACCAGCGCCCGCCCCGGCGCAGTGCCGTGCGCAGAGCGCTCCGGATTCGCACCATCCACGCCATCGAGATCTTCGACCACTGCGGCCGCCTCGTCCTCTTCAGGGTGCGGTGCGATGCGGGCACCTACATCCGCTCGCTCTGCCACCATATGGGGCTGGCGCTCGGGGTGGGGGCCCACATGCAGGAGCTGCGGCGCACCCGGTCGGGGCCCGCCGGCGAAGCGGAAGCCTGCACCCTCTTCGACCTGAAAGACGCCGCCGTCCGGGCAGACCAGGGGGACCCCGCAGACCTCGCATGTCTCATCCGGCCCATCGAATCGGTGCTCGAAGGCGTGCCGAAGGTGGTCGTGCGGGATACGGCGGTCGATGCGATCGTCCACGGGGCGGTGCTCGCCGGGGTCGGGGTGCTCAGCGCGGACGCGTTTTCGAAAGGCGCCATGGTCGCGGTGCTGACGCAGAAGGGCGAACTGGTCTGCCTCGGCGAGGCGCTGGTGGCGTCCTCGGCGTTTCGGCCCGGCGATACCGGGCTCGTCATCGCCCCGCGGACGGTCTTTCTCGAGCGGGGCGCCTACCCGAAGGGATGGCAGGCCGCCCGGACCGGACGCCGGTGATGCGCGAACGCCCCGCCATGATCGGGGCCGGGGCGCAAATTCCCCCGGATTGCACCCGGAAGGCATAGCCTTAAGAAAATTCCCCGCACACATGTACGCTACACGATCGTGCTGAGGTCGTCTAGTCTGGTAGGGCGCAGGCCTGGAAAGCCTGTGGGGCATCTGACCCCTCGGGAGTTCAAATCTCCCCCTCAGCGTCCTCTTTTTCCGCACCATGTGCACCGTCACCGGCCGGCAGTCCGCTTTCTGCACGCCGCAGCCACGGGAGGCACCGTGCGATGGATCGAACGCCTCGCATACTACTATCTATGCCCGGTGTCCAGTGCTCCCCCGTGAATTCCCGTCGATACGAATTCACGAACCTGAAGGGTGATACAATGGAGCGAACGAGCCCGTTTCCCCAGGAGGAGAGCAGGATCAGATGGATCTCCGCCGATTGGCTGGAGGAGCATCTCGACGATCCGGAGATGACGATCATCGACGTCCAGCCCAACGTGCACGATTACATCACCGAGCACATCCCGGGCGCGGTGTACCTCAGCGAAGGGGTGCTCAGGGTGGCGGCGCGGGGGATGCCGACGACATTCGGCCCGCTCATGGCGTTGCAGGACATATTCCGCAGGCTCGGGCTGACGCCCGATCGGCCGGCAGTGGTCTATACCGGCAGGGGCGCTTTCAAGGGGTGGGGCGACGGCCTCGAGCAGACGATGATGGCCTACGCCCTTGCGAAATTCGGCCACGACACTGTCCTCGTGCTCGACGGCGGTCTCGATGCGTGGAAAGAGGAGCGGCGGAGGGTGGCCCAGGCGTTTCCGACGATCGAGCCGTCCGATTTCACCGTGGACGTGCGGGGCGAGTACCCGATCGGCTACGAAGAGTTCAAAAAGACCAAAGACCACGACGAGGTGCTTCTCCTCGACGCCCGCCCGCCCGCCTTCTACGAGGGGCAGGGGCCGTGGAGAAAATCGGGCCATATTCCGGGAGCGATCAACCTGCCCTGGCGTGGCCTGATGGCCGATGACAATCCCGCCCGCCTCAAACCGGACGATGCGATCAACGCGATCCTCGAGCACCACGGCATCGGCCCCGAGCGCACGGTCTACTGCTCGTGCGGCACGGGGCGGGAAGCGACCAACGAGTTTCTGCTCTTCAAATTCTACCTGCAGTACCCGAACGTCCGCATCTACGAGGGATCGTTTACCGAGTGGACCATGCACCCGGAGAACCCGACGGTGACCGGCAGCGAACCGCGGGCGCGGGAGGCGGCAGCTCCGGCACGGTAAGCGGAGACGATCCGGGGGTGCCGGCAATCCGGCACCCTGCCCCCGTTGTCTGAGGGATATCAGCCGGCCGGAGTGGAACCGGTCACCTCTGCGAGGCGTGCCCGCGCGAACGCGAGGTATTCCTCGACGATTTCAAACCCGAGATACCGCCGGTTGAGGGTGGCGCTTGCCACGGCAACCGTGCCCGAGCCCAGAAACGGATCGAAGACCAGATCCCCTTCGTTGCTGGAATACCGGAGGATCTTCTCCACCAGCTGCAGGGGGAGCTTGGTGGGAGTCTTGACCCTGCCTTTCCAGTACTCCCGGTTGATCTCCCAGACATCCTCCGGGTAGTGATCGATTTTGTTGAAGGTGTAGCGTTTCGGGTTCCTGACGGCAAAGAGGATATGGTAGTGGCTGGTGACGTATTTTTTCTTCGTGAACACCCCGAACTGGTACTTCCAGATGAGGTGGTTGACGGTGGTGAACCCCGCCGCATCCAGCCCGATCAGGATGTCCTTGAGGTTTGACCAGCCGGAAAAGACGTATACCGAGCCCGAGGCGGTGAGGATGCGGAATGCCTCCGCCATCCACTGCGTGGTAAACGCAAGGTAGTCACCGCGGTCGATCTCGCGGTACCCGTTGAGCACGCGGTCGCCCGCGCGGTTGTAGTTCCCCTTCCTGGCCCGGAAATCGATGGCGAACGGGGGATCGGTCACGATGAGATCGACGCTCTCCGAAGGGACCCCGGGCATCAGCTCGAGCGAATCACCGAGATAGACCTCATCCAGTGAAAACGGGCCCCTCCGTGCGATCATCGGTCACTCCGCTACGCCGTTCTGCACGCCTCCCCCGCGTCCATGCCCTTCTCAAACGCCGCCACGTTGATCGCCACCGTCTTCGGGGGCACGCAGCGCATCACCGCCGTGATCAGGGATCCCGCTGCAAGGGGCATGTACCCGGAGGCAGCCCCGAGCATGACGATATTCTGGGCGAGGATGCTCCCCGCCTCGACCGCAAGCGCCGCCGCATCCACGCGGCAGAGCTCGATTCCCTCGAGCCGGGCGATGATCGCCTCCGGCGTCGGGATCGCGAGCTTCTGCTGGAACACCGGGGTGGGGACGATGATCTGTTCGGCGGCCACCATCACCCCGCCGGGGGGGAGGTAGTGGCGGTAGCGCAGGGCTTCGAGCATGTCGAAGGCGATGAGGAGATCGGCCGTTCCGGGGGAGATGAGCGGCCCCCCCGCCGCATCGATGCGGATATGGCTCTCCACCGAACCGCCCCGCTGGGCCATGCCGTGCGTCTCCGCGCCTGCCACATGGCGGCCCTCGACGAGGCACGCCTCGCCGAGCACGTTGGAGGCAAGGATCGTGCCCTGTCCGCCCACCCCGACGATGAGGATATCGAAGGATCTGCTCATGTCTTCACCTCCACCGAGATCGCCCCCGCAGGGCATATATCGGCACAGACACCGCACCCGGTACAGAGATCGGTGATATACGCCTTCTCATCCGCGAATTCGATCGCCGGGCACCCGAAGCGCACGCATGCCCTGCAGCCCGTGCAGGCCGCGGTATCGACCGCAAAGGACTTCCTTCTTACTCCCGCCCGCCGGGCGGAAATCACGCAGGGCTGTTTGGCGATGACCACTTTTACGCCCGCTGTGCCGCGGGCGGCCTTCAGGCACTCGATCGTGCCCGTGAGATCGTAGGGGTCGACCGTCTCCACGAACGAAACCCCGCAGGCCCGGCAGATCGCGTCGAGCGACACGGGAACGCTCTCCACCCCGCACGCCGTCTGCCCTGTGGTGGGGTTCGGCTGGTGGCCGGTCATCGCGGTGATGCGGTTGTCGAGGATGACCACCGTCATGTTCGCCCCGTTATAGACCGCGTTCATCAGCCCCTGCAGGCCGGTGTGCAAAAACGTGGAGTCCCCGATGGTGCAGACCACGTCCCGGGGCTCCCCGGAATGGGCAATCCCGCTCGCCACCGTGATGGACGCCCCCATGCAGATGGTGGTGTCCACGACGCCGAGCTGCAGGCCAAGGGTGTAGCAGCCGATATCGCTCGGGTAGACGGCATCGGGAAACGCCTTTTTGATGGCGTAGAACGCGGCCCGGTGCATGCACCCCGCGCAGAGGATGGGGGGGCGGGGAGGGAGATCGGTGATGGGGTCGGGTGCCGGAAAGCCGGATTCGGCCAGCACCCCCGCCCGTGCGAGGATACCCGCCACCGCGGCCGGGTTGAGTTCCCCCTCCCGGGGAGCGTAGCCGTTCTTCTTGCCGAACACCGGAATGTCGCCCGCGACCTGCCGGACGACCTCCTCGACCACGGGGTCGAGCTCCTCGACCACGACCACCGCATCATGCTGCCGGACGAACGCCGCCAGCCATTCCTCGTCGATCGGATAGGCGCCGATCGTCGCGAACGAGACCTCCTCCGGGATGACCTCGCTCACGTACGCCGCCGCAATGCCGCTCGCTATCACCGCGGTCTTCCCCCTGACCCCGGCGGTATTGAAGCCAAGCTCCACAAGACGCGTGGCAAGGCCGGACTGCTTTGCGTTGAGCTTCGTATGGAGCACCCGCGTGTGCGCCGGGATCACCACGTACTGCTTCGGGTCGCGATGGAATTGACCTTCGCGATGCTCGCTTCCCGCCGGGCCCAGCGCCACATCGCTCTTTGAGTGGCATATGCGGGTGGTGGGCCGGACCATCACGGGAAGCCCCACCTCTTCGGAGAGGGAAAACGCCCCGGCGATCATATCGTGGGCTTCCTGCACCGAGGCGGGGTCGAGACAGGGGATGCGGGCGAAATGGGCATAGCGACGGCTGTCCTGTTCGTTCTGCGAACTGTGCGCGAACGGGTCGTCCGCGGCGAGGATGACGAACCCGCCCGTCACTCCCGTATACGCACTCGTCATGAGCGGGTCCGCAGCCACGTTGAGGCCGACGTGCTTCATCGTCACCAGTGCGCGAAGCCCGCACCATGCGGCGGCAAGGGCGTTTTCAAAGGCGACCTTCTCGTTGACCGACCACTCGACATACAGGCGCCGCTCATGCTGGACGCGCAGCGAATCAATCACTTCAGAAGAAGGTGTTCCCGGATATCCGCTTGCAAAATCGATATTGGCTTCGAGGCATGCATGCGCAATCCCCTCGTTCCCGAGCATATATCGCGTGACCATACGATCACACATAGTACCCGAATCATCGGCATTTAATCTGATGGATCGCCCGCAATGCATAACCTATAAAAACAATCCGGCACCACATTGTAAGGTAATCCCATTGGGCCCGTAGCATAGCTGGTGGTGCACCCGGCTGATAACCGGGAGGTCGTGCGTTCGAATCGCATCGGGCCCACTTTCTTTTCACTCCATTCGGTGCCATCGAGGCGGGGTACCTGCACCGGATGTGTGAATTTTTGTCAATTGCGCCTGGAGCCGATTTCGATCGCATATCCTCTCTCCGGGCGGGTTCCACACGTACCCTGTGAAACAACGGGCGGGTGGCTGCGAAGAAGCCTGCTACGCAGGCTCACGCACCCACTTCCAGGCTTCTTCAAGCCTCTGTTCCCGGAAGAACCTGACTTCCATGCTCGTCAGGCCGGCATATGCTTTGAACATCCGGGTCAGCACCTCGTCCCAGGACTCGTCGCTCACGAAGGCCATCCGCCTGACATTCCGCAGCATCGGCCAGTTCTTCAGATCCTCCCAGGCTCCCCCGACTGTCCAGCCCCCGAAGTCCCTGACCTGTATCAGCACGCGCACGTCCCGATACTGATCGATCACCTCTTCAAGCGCCGGAATAAGGATCTCGGCATAGTCTGCTTCGGTGAGTTCTCCTTCGAGCAGGAGCCCGAGGATACCCTCCTCACGAACAGTCACGGTAACTGTCATGGGAGGCCCTTCAGCTTGAGATATGAAAAATATTCCTGCCGACCGTATCGGCCAGCAGTTGGGGAAATGCGGCCTCTCTGTGGCATCCATGGTACAGGTACACGATTGCCACACGTCATTAACCGGGAGGTCGTGCGTTCGAATCGCACCGGGCCCGGGACTTCATTCTTCAAAGCAAAGTCGTATTTGACGGGAAAACGACGGGATTATTACTATAACTGTTATATCCTCTCTCGTCAATGAAATGGTATGGAGCGATACCAGAAGATTGCCCTGGTCCTTGGGTTCATCATCATGCTCGGCCTTCTGCTCGGGGTCGACCCTTATCTCGCCGGCGTCGGCGCCATCATCCTCTTCGTGCTCTTCATGAGTTTTACGATCTATAACACCAGCAAGAGGTTTCCGAAAGTGCCGCAGCTCAGAGCCTTCCTCTCGGAGGACGCAAAATCGGTGATCATCAAAAACACGGGCGATGCGCGCGCGGTTGCGATACGGCTGGCAATCGTCCCCCTCGACATGGAATTCGAAGTCCCCCCGCTTGCGCCGGATGAAGCCTATACCGTCGCCGTGCCCCACATGATCGATGAAGCGAAGGGCGCGATGACCTACCAGGATGAACGCGGCCGCACGTTTACCCATTCCTCGCCGCTTTCAGCAACGGGGCAGGGAGAGGAGGATCTCTTCAAACCGATGTTCCCCATGTTCGGGTGGAAATAACGGAAACAATCATTTTTCCTGGAACACATATTCCAGGGTTTTTTCGAGCGCTTTGACGAGCTCTGCTTCATCTTTCATGTAGTCACGCATGGCGCGGTAGAGCATGAACATGATATCGTAGCCGTAAATGTCGATGACCTCGCGGGGGGCAAGGCGGTTTCGATAGGAGTCGATGATCAGCTCGTTCGCGCTGTACATGATCTCGGAGAACGTGCCGTCGTCTGAAAGCACGCAGTACTGGCTCTCCACCGCCTTTCCGGGGTCGTCCGGCCGATAGGGGACAGGATCGGTCTTGCCGAGCACGAACATGCGCTCGGGAAAGTACATCGCGTCGTAGATCTCGCCCTTGGGATCCTTTTTCCCCATTTGCATCATGTTCAGGCCCATCGAACGGATGAGCGGTGCTGCGTCGGCCGCCATCCGCCCCAGCAGTTCCGCATCATGCTCCGCCACTTCACGCGAAAGTTCCCCTTTTCTCTTGTTATACGCCTCAATTTTTTCGAGAATTTCGGAAAAACCCTTTTCAATGGTGTCCATAGGCATCAATCCCGTCGTGCCGGGGGCACGCTCATGGTGGCATGTTGATCGTCAATGTTTAAATGACCGCATGATTGTCAATGCAGCCCGAGCGCGCCTTTTTTCCAGCGAGCGCGGCGGGCGCAAGGGAGGGGCAAGTATTTATTTTCTCGAATGAGTATGAAATTGAGTAGGATGTGTAGCCGAATTCTCCTTTTGCTGGCTTTGTGCGGTTTATTCGTACTCGGCGCCGGCTGCCTTTCCGGTCCGCCGGGTGGCGGCGGGAGTGATACCATCACCGTGGCGGTCTCCATCCTTCCCCAGAAAGCATTTGTGGAGGCGGTGGGCGGCGACCGCGTCGACGTGCTGGTCATGGTGCCGCCGGGAGCGAGCCCTGCAACGTACGAGCCCGCCACCGAGCAGCTGGTGGCGCTCGCTTCGGCGGATATGTATGTCACCGTCGGATCGCCCCTTCCCTTCGAGACCGTCTATCTTCCCCGCCTCATCGACGCAAATCCCGGTATGGCAGTGGTCGATTCGGGCGAGGGGATAGCAATCGTGGAAAACGACCCCCACACGTGGAACGCACCCCCGAATGCCATGATCATGGTCGATTCTATCGCGGACGCCCTCGCCGCACTCGATCCCGCACACAGGCAGACGTACCTGCAGAACCGGGACGCCTATCGTGCAGAGCTGGCCGACCTCGACGCCGATATCCGGACCATGACCGGGAGCATGGAGAAGAAGAGCTTCATGGTCTTTCACCCCGCATGGGGCTACTTCGCCCGGGAATACGGCCTCGAGCAGATCCCCATCGAAGCACACGGCAAAGAGCCGAGCCCAAGACAGCTCGCCGCCCTCATCCGGCGGGCGGAAGAGGAGCACATCTCGGTGATCTTCGTCAACCCGCAGATGAGCACGCAGAGTGCGGAGGTCATCGCACGGCAGATCGGGGCGACCCCCGTGTTCGCCGATCCCCTCGCCGAAAACTACACGGCAAACCTCCGGGCATTCGCAGGACACCTCGCCGCGGAGGGGGCGGCATGACCGGCCCCATCATCCGCCTCGAGGATGTCTGGTTCTCCTTCGACGGCACGCCCGTGCTGGAAGAGGTGTCCCTCGATATCTACGAGCATGATTTTTTGGGCATCATCGGCCCCAACGGGGGAGGGAAAACCACCCTCTTAAAACTCATCCTCGGGCTTCTCGCACCGGACCGGGGAGACGTCCGCATCATGGGAAAACCCCCCCAACACCATCGCACCGCTATCGGCTACGTCCCCCAGTACCGGACCTTCGATTTCGGCTACCCCATCAGCGTGATCGAGGTGGTGCTCATGGGGCGCCTCGGCCACATCCACCGCCCGTTCAGGAAGTACCGCCCCGAAGACCGCAGGATTGCAGAGGAGTGCCTCGCCATGATGGACATCGGGGATCTCGCCGACCGGCAGGTGGACCGGCTCTCGGGAGGGCAGCAGCAGAAGGTGATCCTCGCACGGGCGCTCGCCACCGAACCCCGCGTACTGCTCCTCGACGAACCGACCAACCAGGTGGATGTGCAAACCGAGGTGCACTTCTTCGAGATCCTGCGCCAGCTGCACGAGACGATGGCAATCGTCCTGGTCACCCACGATATCGGTGCGGTTTCCGTCTACGTGGACCGGATAGCCTGCCTGAACCGGAGGCTTTTTACCCACGATTCCGGCGAGATCACGGAGCAGATGCTCGCCGAAACCTACCAGTGCCCGGTGGACCTGATCGCCCACGGCGTCCCCCACCGTGTGCTGCGGGAGCATGAGAGGGAGGAGGGCGCGTGATCGAGATCCTCGGGTACGCGTTCTTTCGCCACGCCCTTGCCGCCGGGGTGCTGATCAGCGTCGCCTGCGGGATCATCGGCGCCTATGTGGTGGTAAAAAAGATCGCCCTGATCAGCGGGGGGATATCCCATTCGGCGTTCGGCGGCATCGGGCTCGGCTACCTGTTCGGCTTCGACCCCATCCTCGGCGCGCTTGGCGTCTCCCTCGCCTCGGCGCTGGGCATCGGGGTGGCCAGCCGCAGGGGCGGCGAGCACGAGGACACGCTCATCGCCACCATGTGGGCGGTCGGAATGGCGCTCGGGATCCTGTTCGTCTCCCTCGCACCGGGGTACACCCCCGATCTCTTCAGCTACCTCTTCGGCAACATCCTCTTCATCCCCGCATCCGACCTGCTGCTGATGCTCGCCCTCGATCTGGTCATCGTCGGGGCGGTGTACCTCTTCTACAACGAACTGCTGGCGGTCACCTTCGACGAGGAGTTCGCCTCGATCATGAACATCCCCGTGCAGCGCATCTCCCTGCTCCTCCTCTGCCTCACGGCGCTCACGGTGGTCATGCTGATTAAGGCGGTGGGGGTGATCCTCGTGATCGCCCTGCTCACGCTTCCCGCCGCCATCGGCCGCCAGCACAGCACCCGCCTGCCGCGCATCATGGGAATCGCCATCATCCTCGGGGTCGTCTTCACCTTTGCCGGGATGTGGATCTCCTATCTCCTTGACGTCCCCTCCGGGGCGAGCATCGTCCTGATCAGCGCCGCCTGCTACGGGGCCTCAACGCTGTGCACCCGCCGCCGGCATCACCGCACGGGCTCGCCCAGCAGGTAGTGGCGCCGGTGGCCCGTGATCCGCACCCGCAGCCGGGTGCCAATGGAGATGGTCTCGCCGATGACGATAGTGGTGTAGGATTGATCGCGGGCGACGGCGGATCCCGCCATCCGCTGTTCGGTGACCAGCACCTCGAGTTCCGTGCCGATGAAAGTGCAGTTGTGGTCGTCATAGATGGCGTTGGCCGCCCGGGTGAGCGCCCTCGAGCGCTCCTTTTTGATCCAGTCGGGCATATCCCCCCATCCGGCCGCCGCCGTGCCCGGGCGCGGCGAATAGCGGGTGATGTTGACCTTTGTCGGGCGGATTGCGGTGAGGAGATCGAGGGTCCGGCGGAAATCCTCGCCCGTCTCGGTGGGGAATCCCGCGATGAGATCGGTGGAGACGCGGACACCGGGCATCCGGTCCCGGAACGCCGCCACGAGGCCGGCAAAGTCGGCGACCGTGTACCCCCGGCGCATTGCCGCGAGGACGCGGTCCGATCCCGACTGCACCGGCAGGTGGATAAACGAAAAGATCTTCTCCTGCGAAAACGCCTCCGCGAGGTCATCCGCCTGACGGTATGCGGAGGAAGGGTTCATCATGCCCACCCGGACCCTGAACCCGCCCGGGATCTCCCCGATCCGGTGCAGCAGGTCGGCAAGGGTGCTGGACCCGTCCATCCCGTAGGCGCTCACGTCCTGCCCGGTCAGCTGGATCTCGCAGGCCCCTTCAGCGGCGAGCCGTTCGATCTCGGCGAGGATCAGATCCTCGGGAAAGCTGCGCAGTCTTCCCCGTGCACACCGCGTGATGCAGTAGGCGCAGGATCCCAGGCACCCGGACCCGACCTGGACGGCGCCGATGCCGGGGCCGATCATCGTCCCGGCACGCCCCGACCGGCGCTGCAATTCCTCCGGGAGGATGAAATAAGCATCGCATACCTCCCGGATGGCCTCCCGCTGCACCACCGGCATGCACCCGGTCACCACGATCTCGCGGTCCCGGAATGCCTTCAGGCGTCGTATCATCTGCCGCTCGGTCTTCGCCACGACCGTGCAGGTGTTGAGAACGAAGACCTCGGCCTCGTCGGCGGGCACCTGCCGGCACCCCTGCGCCTCCGCGAGCGCGATCAGCTTCTGCGTGTCGCAGTGGTTGTGGGTGCAGCCGTAGGACTCCACGTAGATTGTTCGGTTCGAAAGTCTGTCCATCAGGATCCGCGCCTGGCAAAATTGCGGTATTTTTCGGCTTCCAGAGAGGCGTCGACGAGCACGAGGGCGAGCATACACTCGGCGACGGGGAGGATGCGGGGCGCGATGCAGGGGTCGTGCCTGCCCTCGATCCGGATTTCGGCCTCCTCCCCGGACGCGGTCAGCGTCCGCTGGGCCGTGCGGATGGAGGGGGTCGGCTTGACGGCGATCCTGACCACGATGGCGTTGCCGTTGCTCATGCCCCCGAGGATGCCCCCCGCATGGTTGCTCAGGTAGCCGGTGCGGTCGATCAGGTCGTTGTGTTCGCTCCCGGAGAGGCGGGCGGCAGCGAACCCGTCGCCGATCTCCACGCCCTTCACCGCGCCGATGCCCATCATGGCGGCCGCTACGCCTGCATCGAGCCTGCCGAAGACCGGATCGCCAAGGCCCGCGGGGCAGCCCGTTGCGGTGATCTCGACCACCCCTCCCACGGAGTCGCCCGCATCCCGGGCGCTCCGCATCGCCTCCTCCATACGGGCGGGATCGGTCTCCCCGTGGATTTCCAGAATACGCGAGGAGATGGCGATTCCCTCACGGGCGAGGATCTTCATCGCCAGTGCGCCTGCGGCAACCCGGGCAAGCGTCTCTCTGCCCGACGTCCTGCCCCCGCCCCGGTGGTCGCGGATGCCGAATTTTGCCTGCAGAGTCGCATCGGCGTGCCCGGGCCGAAATACGCCGCGCAAGCGCTCGTAATCCTTCCCGCGGGCGTCCCGGTTGAAGACGATCATGGCGATGGGGGTGCCGGTGGTGACCCCCTCGAAGGTGCCGGAGAGGATCTCCACCCGGTCGGGCTCGGACCGCGGCGAAACGAGGTCGGATTGGCCCGGACGGCGGCGGTCCAGCACCGGCTGGATATCTTCCCCGGTCAGGGGGATGTGCGGCGGGCAGCCGTCGATTACCACGCCAAGCGCTGTGCCGTGGCTCTCGCCGAAGGTCGTGCACCGGAAATTTCTCCCGAACGTATTCATTGCATCAATCTCCTGATAATCGCGGGCTCCACCTCGATGCCGGTGAACAGCGCAAACTGCGCCTTCGCCTGGTAGGCGAACATCTCCGTCCCCGGAATGCAGCGGCAGCCCCGTTCCTCCGCAAGCGTGAGCAGGGGGGTCTTCGGCGGCGTGTAGACCAGGTCGAAGACGCACATCCCCTCCCGGAGGTGCTCCTGCGGCACCGGCGACCGCCCGTCATCTCCCATCCCGACGGGCGTGGCGTTGATGAGCACGTCTGGTTCGAGCGACAGGAGGGCGGAGAGGGGGCCGTGGCCGCAGCCGAACCGGGAGGCAAGGGCGGCGGCCCGTCCTTCGGTCCGGTTGAGGATGCAGACCTCCATGCCACGGTCCTGCAGGGCGTACACCGCCGCTGCGGCCGCCCCTCCGGCGCCGATCACCACCGCGCGGCTCCCCTCCACATCGTCGAGGGGCATTTTCACCCCGATCCAGTCGGTGTTGTACCCGGAGAGATACCCTCCGCAGTTGAGCACCGAATTGACCGCCCCGATCGCCGCCGCATGGGCGTCGACCTCGTCCAGATGGGCCATCACCGCAGATTTGTGGGGGATGGTCACGGACAGCGCCCGTATATCGAGCTTCCGCGCCAGATCCACCACGTCGCCGACATCGGGCCACTCAAGCCACGTATAGTAGTAGTTGAGGGTGAAGCGGGAAAAAAGGTGGTTATAGAGCTGCGGGCTCTTGCTGTGGGCGCACGGGGCGCCGGTGATCGCAAAGAGCCTTCGCAGCGGGTTCTCCTTCGAGCAAAGAATGGTGCACAGGTTCGCCCTTTCCGCAGGAGACGGCACCATGCGCACGGCCGCATCGAGGGTGCGCAGGCACGCCGCCCGTGACACGGTCCCCGAAACGAGGGCGGAGAGGATCGCCTCGCAGACCTCCCTGACGCCCCGCTCTCCGGTATCGACGCAGACATCCGCGGCGCTGCGGTAGGCGGGCGTGCGCTCTGCGAGCAGGACCCGGACCTCCTCCTCCGGGGAAAGGGCGGTCAGCGCCGGCCGGTTGCTTCCCCGGATGCGGGCCTCGAGCACCGCAGGCGGCGCCCGGAGGAAAAACACTGCCGACCCGGCGCGCAGCTGCGCCACATTTTCGGGATCGAGCACCGCCCCGCCGCCCGCACTCACCACGCACCCGTCCGCGGGCAGCGCTGCGATCACCTCCCGCTCGAGGGCGCGAAAGCCCGCCTCTCCCCGTGCGGCAAAGATCGCCGGGATGCCCGTTCCCGCACGCACCTCGATTGCCGCATCGGTATCGATCCACGGCAGGCGGAGCGCCCCGGCAAGCCGTCTCCCGACCGCCGTCTTGCCCGACCCCCGGAACCCGATCAGGACGACCCTCATACAAGCCCCGCCTCCTGCAAAATCACCCAGAACTGCGGAAACGACTTGGCGACGCATTCCGCCCCCTCGATCGTCACGCCGCCGGCCCCGAGGCCGATCACCGCCGCCGCCATCGCCGTCCGGTGGTCGTTGCGCGGGTCGATGGTGCAGCTTCGGAGCGGGCCGGGCGTGATCGTCAGGGTGTCTTGCACCCACGCGGCCCCGGCGCCGCAGGCGCGGAGCATCCCCACCGTCGCCTCGATGCGGTCGCTCTCCTTGTGCCGGAGGTGCCCGATCCCCGCGATGGTGGTGGGGGTATCCGCGAACGCGGCGACCGCCGCCAGCGTCTGGACCGTGTCCGGGGTGGAGGCCATGTCGATCTCGATCCCCGCAAGCCTGCCCGTCCGCGCCACCGTCACGCCCCCCGGCCGCGCCCGGACCTCGCAGCCCATCCTGCCGAGGGCGGCGACGAACCGGCGGTCGCCCTGCACCGAGACGGGGTTGAGGTTCTCGACCGTCACCCGCCCGCCGCAGACCGCGGCCATGGCGAAGAAGTAGGAGGCGGAGGAGTAGTCACCCTCGACGGCATAGGTCCGCGGCCGGTAGGCCCGGGGATCCACCGCAAACCATGCATCGCCGTCCCGCGCCACCTTGACGCCGAACGCCCGCATGACATCGACGGTGATGTCGAGGTAGGAGCGGGAGGAGACCCGCCCAACCGTTGCGACCTCGACCGGTCCTGCTGCCATGGGCGCGGCGAGCAGCACCGAGGAGACGAACTGGCTGCTCACCGAAGCGTCCACGGACGTCTGCCCGCCTGCAAGGGTGCCGCCGACCCGTATCGGGGGAAAGCCCGGCGCCTGCTCGTAGGTGATCGCCCCCCCGATCCTGTTGAGGGCATCCACGAGCGGGCCGATGGGGCGCTGGCGCATCCGTTCCGTGCCGGTGAGCACCACCGGGTGCGGGCAGAGCAGGGCGAGCGGGGTAAGGAGCCGCATGCTCGTGCCGGAGTTGCCGCAATCGATCGGCCCTCCCGCTCTGCACGGGAGATCGCCCCCGGTTCCACAAACCTCCAGATCCCCGGCGTTGTCCCGGATGGCGATGCCGAAACGCTCGAGCGCACGCCGGGTAAGGGCGGTATCCTCCGACCGGAGCGGCGCTTTGATCACCGAGGTGCCCCCGGCGAGCGCAGCGGCGATCAGCGCCCGGTGGGTGTAGCTCTTCGAGGGAGGGGCGCGGACGCACAGGCCCACATCGCGCACCCGCTCCGGCGCAACTTTCATCCGTACACCTCGCCGGCCGGGTAGCAGCCAAGGTTCCGCACCCGGGCGATAGCGCCCAGATCCACAAGCGCGTCCTGCCACCCCGGGGATGCCGCAACATCGAGGAAGAAGATATAGGAACCCATGCCGCGGCGCGCGGGGCGGGATTCGATCTTCGTCAGGTTGATGGCACGGTCCGCAAACACCCGCAGCAGGTCATGGAGAAGGCCGGTCCGGTCCGTCTCCGGGTCGATGAGGATGCTGCATTGTGCCGGATTGCTGCAGGGGGCAGGATTGGATGCGATACGGACAAAGCGCGTGATATTGTCCCCGGCATCCTGCACATCGGACGCGATCACGGGGAGGTGATGGATGCCTGCGGCGGTCGCCGACGTGATCGCTCCTGCACGGGGGTTGCGGGCGCAGGCCCCGGCGCTCGCGGCGTTGCTGGCCGTATGCACTACGGGGACCCCGATCCTCTCGATCCATTCGCTGCACTGCTCATGGGTCTGGGGGTGCACGTACAGCACCTCCATCCTCTCCGGCGGCACCGATCCAACAAGATAGTGGCGTATCCGCAGGAAAGCCTCGCCGGTGATGGCGACCTCGAACTGGTACAGGCTGTCGAGGGTCGCCCCTACCCCGCCGGCGAGGCTGTTTTCCAGCGGCACGATGCCGTCCGCCCCCCCTGCCGCCACCCGGCGGAACACGCTGCGAATGGTGGGCAGAAGTTCGATCTCCTCTCCAGCGAGCCTCACTGCGATTTCGTGGCTGAAGGTCCCTTCCGGGCCGAGCGTGGCGATGGTCATTGCTTCACCAGTGCCTCAATGAGCATGTTCGACTCCGCGGTCGCCTGATCGATGTAGGGCGCAAAGATCGTCTTCTGGTCGGCGAAAAAGCGCCGGAACGCATCTGCATCCCCGGATTCCACCATGCCCCGGAGATCGGATACGACCGCATCGAGGGCGTCGAGCATAGCGGGCACATGGGGGTTGTCCATGAGGATCGGGCCGTAGAGGTCGGCGTCCTGTCCGAGGATCCTCCCGATCAGGGCGAGCTCGATGCGGTACACGGGGCTGGTGAAGGAAAGCACGCGGTCGAGGTCGACGCCCGTTCGCCGCATCGTCCCGGCGAGGGCGAGGGTGGCGAAGTGGGTGAGCGCCTGGACGACGGCCATCATCCGGTCGTGCTCCTCCGGGGTGCTCAGGGTGACGTGCGCCCCTTCCCGGGAAAACATCTCCGAAAAAACGGCGAGCGTCTGCTCGCGGCACCGTGCCGGCGCGAGGATGATCGTCTGGTTGGTGAGGGAAGAGACCTGCGGGCCGAACAGGGGGTGCATCCCGATCACCTGCGCGGGCGACCGGAGCATGGCGGCGACGGGTTCTGCCTTGAGCGAGGTCAGGTCGCAGAGCACCTGCTCTTCGTGGAGGTCTGGTGCGACCTCCTCGATCACCGCTACGGTCTCGCGGATGGGAACGGAGACCATGACACAATCGCACTGCGCGGCCAGATCGCTCGCGGTCAGGGCGGTCCGGCGCCCCGACCGCAGGACGTCATGGCCTGCGCGGGCAAATACCCCTGCAAAGAGGCTGCCCATGGCCCCGTAGCCTCCGATGATGCCGATTTTCATGCACTCACTCACTTCTCGATGATCGTCTCGTCGACGGCCATGCCGAAATGCCTGCCGCCTGCGGTCGTAGAGCCGAGCACCCGGGTGCCGGGTTCGAGGTCGACCACCGAAACGGCGGCACCGTCCTCGCCGACCAGGCGGATGGTCTCGGCGTTCTGCAGCACCAGGCTCACCTCCGCACCGTCTCGCTCGGCCTCCACCACAAGAAGCGGGCGGCGCTCGATCTTGACCCGGCCTACGACGGCCTCGCGGGTCTCCCCGTGCGCGTCCACGACCAGCACGCCGTCGCCGACCCGGAGTTCGGAGAGATAGGTGGTCTTTTTGCCCGGCATCAGCGCATACGCGTGCACCGTGCCGGCGTTCACCCGGAACGGGCGGGGCGCAACGTACGGGTTTTCCAGCGTCTCCGCGTGGACAAGCAGAAATGCGCTCGAGGTGTTGCCGACGAGCAGCCCCTCGCCGTCGGCGAGCAGCGAGCAGGTGTCGACGCAGACCCGGTCGCCCATCCCCACGGGCCGCACCCGGGTGACGGTGAAGGTGACGAGGGGGAGGGGTTCTTCGCCCCGCTGCAGGAGCGCGGCGATCGCCCGCACCTCGGCAGGGTCCCGCGTCTCGACAAGGATCCCGTGTACGCCTTTTTCAAGCACATTGAGCGCCAGTTCCGCCTCGTCGGCACTGGCCACCCGGGCGATGATCCGGTCGGATGCGGCCACCAGGTTTTCCAGGGGGATGACCGTCCAGTCGGTGGTGGTGACCACGACCAGCCCTCCGGCGGCGAGCCGGGCCGCCTTCTCCTCGCTCTCCTTCGTGGCGATTTCCACCCAGAACACATCCTTCCCCGGCACCAGATCCCCGTCGGGTGCCACGGTTGTGACGCGGCCGAGCTCACGGACCGCCGCGGCTTCGTCGACCACCAGCGCATCGGCGCCGCTCTCGATCGCCGTGGTGGCAAGGACCTTGTCCCAGGGGCGCACATCCACCCAGAACGACTTCATTCCGGGGCCTCCAGGGCGGTTTCCGGGTCGACACCCTCGTGGACCGTCCGGCAGATTGCCCGCACGAAGGCGGCGGGATCGCTGCGCTGGAACGCGTTGCGCCCCATGCACACCCCTGCCGCACCTGCGGCGACGGCATCGTGGATGGCATGCAGGGTGTCGAGATCCCCGGTCTTTTCGCCTCCCGCAATAAGCACCGGAACCGGGCACCCTTTCGTGATGGGCCGGAATGTCGCCGGGTCGCCGGTGTAATTGGTCTTGATGAGATCGGCGCCCAGCTCCTCGGCAACGCGCACGCAGTGCCCGATCGCCTGCGGGCTCCGGGCATCGATGCCCTCGCCGCGGGGGTAGATCATCACCATCAGGGGGATGCCCCACCGGGTGCACTCTTTGGCGATCCCGCCCGCCTCCTCGATCATCCGCGATTCGTTGGGCGCCCCGAGATTGATATGGATGGATACGGCGTCCGCCCCGAGGGCGATGGCCTCCTCCACCGTGCAGACGAGCACCTTGTCGTTGGGATCGGGGTTGAGCGAGGTGCTCGCGGAGAGGTGGACGATGAGCCCGATGTCGCGTCCGCCCTTCCGGTGCCCGTGCTTGACCATCCCCTTGTGCAGGACGATGGCGTTCGCACCGCCCTCGCTCACCTCCGAGACGATGCGGGGCATGTTCGTGAGGCCCTCGATCTGGCCGAGCGAAAACCCGTGGTCCATGGGAATAATGACCGCTTTTCCCGTGTTGCGGTCCAGTATCCGTTCGAGGCGTATCTCCTTTCCAATCATTTCGCACCACCTTTCAGGAATGCCAGCGCCTCGTCGGCGCTGCGCCCCTCGTGCACGATCATCGCCGCCGCCCGCACGAAGCGCTCCGGCGCAGGGTGCTGGAAGGCGTTTCTGCCGATCGATATCCCGGCGGCACCGCCCTGCATCGCCCCCTCGATGAGCCCGAGCGTCGATGCATCGTCGGTCTTCGAACCCCCGGCGACCACCACCGGTACATGGCAGCCGCGCGTCACCTCGCGGAAACTGTCGGGATCGCCCGTGTACACGGTCTTGACCATATCGGCACCCAGTTCCGAGGCCACGCGGGCGGCAATCTTCACGTGCTCAACCGCGTGTTCGTTGTCGATCATTCTGCCCCGCGGGTACATCATGGCGAGGAGGGGCATCCCCCATTCCATGCACTCCACCGCGATGGCTCCCAGGTCCTGGAGCATGCGCGCCTCCGAATCCGCCCCGATATTGATATGGACGGACACACAGTCGGCGCCCATCCGGAGCGCATTGGTGACGCTGTTGACCAGTACCTTTTCATTGGGATCGGGGGCGATGCTCGTGCTCCCGGAGAGGTGCAGGATGAGCCCGATATCCCTCCCTCTCCTCCGATGCCCGTGCAGGGCAAGCCCCACGTGGCCGAGCACCGCATTTGCACCGCCCTCGGCGACGAGATTCACGCTCCGTTCAAGGTCAACGAGCCCGTCGATAGGGCCGTTGCTCACCCCGTGATCCATCGGCACGATAATGGTAGTACCGGTGTCACGGTTGATAATTCGTTCCAGTCGAATCTGTTTTCCAGTCATCGATGTACACCACCTCCCCTCAACCGCACGAACATTGCTGGATGAGAGGAGTTTTCCTAGAAATAGGCAAAATACGCAAAGAAAAAGCGAAGCGCATACGCTCCGTTGAACTCGTTTAGAGAAGAACAAACCCGGGAGGGCCGGTCCAATGTGTGGACGACGGAGCCTGAACTAACCGTGATAAAAGCGTTCACCGGCGAAAAAACATTCACCACACATTGGTGTTAGGTGGTGACGGTAGCTATAAATACATATCCCCGGCCACGCCGCACCCGGAAAAATCATCCGTTGTTCCCATTTTCGCCCGTGGCACTCCGGAGACGGGGGCGTTTAAACAAAATGCTTAACCACTGGTACCCACTAAAATGATACCAATGATCAGGATCGGTTTGCTGGGTTGCGGGAACGTGGGGCATGTGCTTGCCAAATACCCTGCAGACATCAGGATTACGGCGGTCTACGATATCATCCGGGCGCGGGCGGAGGAAATTGCCGCTGCGACGGGCGCAAAGGTCTGCACGCAATTCGAGGACTTTATCACCGGCGATTTCGACCTCGTGGTGGAGGCGGCATCGGTGCAAGCCGTGGCGGCGTATGCAGAGGAGATCCTCCGGCGCGGAAAAGACCTCGTCATCCTGAGCGTCGGGGCGCTTTCCGATCACGCATTCTACGCGCACCTCGAAGAGGCGGCACGAGCAGCGGGAAGGAGGATCTACATCCCCAGCGGAGCCATCATCGGGCTTGACAACCTGAAAATAGGCCAGATCACGGATATCACGCGCCTCACCCTGAAAACGACGAAGAACCCTGCGTCGCTCGGCATCAGGGCGGATACAAAAATGCTCGTATTCCGCGGCACCGCCCACGACTGCATCCGGGAATTTCCAAAAAACATCAATGTGGCGGTCGCCCTCGAACTTGCCGCGGGGCGCGAAGCGGAGGTCGAACTCTGGGTGGACCCTGCGGTCGACCGCAACATCCACGAGATCTTTGCCGAGGGAGCATTCGGGGAGATCGAGATCCGGGTGCGCAATACGCCGAGCCCGGAGAACCCCGCCACGAGCTACCTTGCGGCCCTGTCCATCATCACCCTGCTTCGCAACCTGGAGCGGCCGATCTCGGTGGGTACGTAACTATGATCGATACCATTCGAAACCTGAAAAAGGAGAAAAACGCGGTGATCCTGGCGCACAACTACCAGCTGCCGGAGATCCAGGACGTCGCGGATTTCGTCGGTGACAGCCTCGAGCTCGCACTCAGGGCGGTGTCGGTCACCGAGCGGATGATCGTCTTCTGCGGCGTGCAGTTCATGGCCGAGACCGCGAAAATCCTCAACCCCGAAAAAAAGGTGATACTGCCGGTACAGGAGGCGGGCTGCCCCCTCGCAAATCAGCTCACCCCGGAGATGCTACACAGTGCGAAGGCTGAACACCCGGGCGCGGGCGTGGTGGTCTACGTGAACAGCACCGCCGAATGCAAGGCGGTTGCGGATATCGTCTGCACCTCCGCCAACGCCGTCGAGGTGGTGCGGTCCCTCGATGCCGACGAGATCATCTTCGGCCCCGATGCGAACCTCGCTGCATTCGTCCAGAAATCGGTACCGGAAAAGAGCATTATCCCCGTCCCCCCCACCGGCCACTGCTACGTGCACACGGGATTTACCCTCCATGATGTCGCAGAAGCCCGCGCACGGGGCGGGAGGATCATCTGCCACCCCGAATGCCCGCCGGCGATCCAGGAGCGTGCGGACGTGATTGCCTCTACCGGCGGCATGGTCAGGATCGCCGAAGAAAGCGAACTCTGGCACGTATTCACCGAAAAGGAGATGGGATACCGGTTGAAGACCCTCCACCCCGGGCGGACCTTTCTGACCAGGGAGGGGGCGGTCTGCCACGATATGAAACTCACGACCCTTCCGATCCTGAAGGCGGCGCTCGAGACGGAGGAGCACGAGGTCACGCTCCCCGACCGCATCATGCGGGAGGCGCGCACCGCCATCGAGAGGATGATCGCACTGCACAGGTAAGAGCTATGGAATGGATCGAGGATCTGGTGAGATTCGTCAGGGAGGACGCACCGTTCGGCGATGTGACCACCGAGGCGGTCGTCCCCGACACCACCTGCGTCGCACGCGTCCAGGCAAAACAGGACGGCATCATTGCGGGCATTGCCGAGACTGCGGCGCTCTTTTTTCACTTCGGCGTCACCGTGCGGCAGCTGGCCCGCGACGGGAGCAGGGTTCACGAGGGGCAGGTGCTCATGGAGCTTGCCGGCACCGCCTCCGCCATCCTGCTGGTCGAACGCACAGCGCTCGACCTTATCGGGCGGATGAGTGGGATTGCCACCCGCACCCGGGCGATGGTCGATATCGCACGGGCCGTCAACCCGAAGGTGGCGGTCGCGGCGACGCGGAAAACCTGCCCGGGCCTGAGAATGCTCGATAAAAAGGCCGTGGTGCTCGGGGGCGGCGAACCGCACCGCCTCTCCCTCTCCGACCAGTTCCTCATCAAGGACAACCACCTGGTGCTCGTCTCCATGGAGCAGGCGATACGGGCGGGACGCGCCCGGAGCAGGTATAAAACCATCGAGGTCGAGGTGGGCAGCGCCGGCGACGCGGTCAGGGCCGCGGCAGCGGGCGCCGACATCGTCATGCTGGACAATATGACCCCCGGCGAGGTGCAGGCGGCGCTCGACCGCCTGCAGGAGCGGGGGCTTCGGGACCGCGTGGCCATCGAGGTCTCGGGCGGCATCGACAAAGAGACGATCGCCGAGTTCGCAGGCCTCGACGTGGACGTGATCAGCATCGGTGCGCTGACCCACTCGGTCACCAATTTTGATGCCAGTCTTACGGTGCTGCCCGGGGAGCGGACCGTCTTCCTGTCCTGAAACCCTTCGTTTCGTCGCTTCCCCCTATCCGCCGGAGTATCGCCGTTGTTGCCGGGACCGAGATATCCAAAGAGTTATAGCGGGGAAGCAACCACCGCTTGCTGAGGGAACAGGATGGCCCCGATCACGCGCAATGAGTATGAAGAGCCGAGTGTGGCAAAACTGGAACAGGAGAAGGCAATCGCCGATCTAATACCGCTTCTCACGCACAAATACCTCAATGTCCGCTGGAGAACCGCCGAAGCGCTCGGCCGGGTGGGGGACCGGAGGGCGGTGCGCCCGCTTATCGCGTCCCTCGACGATGAATTCGTGGACGTGCAGTGGATCGCCGCGCGGTCGCTCGGCCAGATCGGGGACCCCGAGGCGGTGGAACCGCTGCTGCGCTGCCTCTCGCATACGAGCAAATGGGTCCGCCTCGCCGCCGCACAGGCACTCGGGCTGATCGGGGATGCACGGGCCGTGGAGCCCCTGATACAGGCGCTCGAGGATCCCAAGAAGAAGGTGCGGAAAAATGCCGCCTTCGCGCTGGGAAAGATCGGCGATGAGCGTGCACTCGAGCCCGTCCGCGCACTTCTCGATGACCCGGACGAGGGCGTGCGGCTCGCGGCCGAAGCAGCGCTCAAGCACCTGGAACAATAACGATATTACGCTCTTTTTTGCACTGAAAGCACGAGGCGGCGAGCGAAAGCGCCGTGCGGCGTGCGACAACACCCAAAAAAAAAGATTAGATGAGTTTGAAGAACGGGTGTTCTTCGGACTTGATCTCGATGCCGAATTCGCGGGCTGCCTCGTAGACCACGATGTCGGTGTATGCCTGTGCGGTCATGATCGCCTCGACGTTCTCGATCGGGCCATACATGATCAGATCGGCACCAAGGGTGCTGGCGATCATGTTGCAGCCGATATCGGGGGCGGACCATGCTGCCTGGATGACACCGTCCATGCCGCCCAGGTAATGGTGCGACATCTGCGCGAGCAGTTCGTCCTTGCCCGCGTATCCCGCGGCAAGGTTCGAGGGGTTCTTTTTAGTCCCTCTCCAGCGCTTGAGCCAGGTCCACGACACCGTCATGTTGTGGTACGCACCGCCGGTGGGCATCCCGTGGATCGCCTTGCAGGCGAGGATCTCACGGTACGCACCGCCGGATCCGAGCCCGAGCGGCGTTGCCGCCGTGTCGAGGATGGGACGGGTAATGCCGCACTCCTCGGCGATCTGGAGCATGCTCTTCTCCTGGCCGGCGACGCCGCCCTCGGAGAGCACCTTCTCACGGCCGATGACGGAGGGGTCGCCGGGGTTGAAGGCGAGCACGATTGCCGAGTTCACGTCGCTGTTCTTCAGCGCCTCCATGTTCTCCGGGGTGATGGACCCGTTGATCGAGTTGTAGATCGCACGGTCCGCCAGCCCCACCTCGGTCACGTACTCACAGGCGTGGGCAAGTGCCGGGGGAAACGACGAGTCCATCAAAAACGCCGTTTTGTTGTCCACGCTGTCGAACCAGGTGAAGTAACTCTCGAACGCTTCAGCGGACTCCGAGATCATCTGGATGAAGTGCGGAATCCCCGTGAGGTCCGATAATTCAAGACAGCGGTTCCAGAGGGCCTCTGCGAGGTCCTTGTTAATGACGCCCTTCTCGTCGTCAAGTACAACTTCGTGCTTGTTGTAGAAGATCGATGCGCCGAGAACTGTTGGATACTCCCCGGGCTGACCACCAATCATCGTACCATTGAAATCGTGCACGGTCTGCTCTTTTTCAAATTTGAACATATTTGTCAATCCTCCTTACATCAATCCACCCAGTTTGGGGAGTAAAATCAGCAACATTACGAATACAAACAATCCTGCAACCAGGCCATAGAGAATACCGATATCGCGGCCGATCTTCCGGCCCACACGCTGTGCGATTTCGGCATCGGCAAATTCGATTTTCCCTTCAATTGCATTCAGTCGCTTTTCAATTTCAAGGAACTGCGGGTTTGCACCGGCGACAGCCATTTCTCCGCCGCCTGCGCCCTCTTCCTTGACCTCGATGACCATCGCATCGCCTTCGAAGGCGCCGGGATCGCGGCCCTTCAGCTCGTCGATCTTTGCGGTGATCGCTCCCATGTCCTCCGATTCCATGATGTTGACAACTTCAACCTGCTCCTGGAACCGTTTGATCGCTGCATCATCCAGGTTTTCGATGAACGGGATTGCACCCTTGGTCCCGACGATCTTTCCGCCCTCCACGCCGTTCGCGTGCAACGCAATGAAACTCTCGCCGGAGAGGTGGCCTTTCACCTCGGTACCGCAGGCAATGACAAACCGGATGTTCGGATTCGAGATGATGTTTGCGATGATCTTCTCAAGGCCGAGGTTCTCGGTCTTGCACGACCCACAGATGGCCGCTCCTGCATCGCAAATTCCCTGCTCGTCGAGGTGGGAACCCATCGTGACCACGGCCACGGGGCTCTGCGGATCGCC
>JARVGI010000005.1 GCA_029762625.1 Methanomicrobiaceae archaeon
GCTCGTCCCGCTCTTTGCCATCGAGCTGGTCGATGACATGATCGGCGCCGTCAGCGGGCCGGCGAGCGGCGATGACGCCGATGGCATCCTCCAATCGGGAGAGGTGTGGGTGTATGAGGCCAACGGCACCGCCGAAGCGGGAAGGTACGAAAACCTCGCCACGGTGAACGCCACATTCTCCACGGCCGTGGTAAATGAATCGGACCGCAGTCACTACAATGGCACCGAGGAAATCGCGGCGATGATCGAGATCGAAAAACGGATCAACGGCGAGCTCGGGGAGGAGCCATCCGCACCGGTTGAGGTGGAGGTGGGCTCCAGTGTCGTATATACCCTGAACGTCACCAATACCGGTGATGCACCGCTCTCGAATGTGTCGGTGACCGATGAGGATCTGGGAGTGGAGCTGGATGCACCGAGCAGCGGAGATGACGGCAATGGTATCCTCGATCCGGGTGAGATGTGGGTGTACCATCTGGATCCCGTGGAAGCGATCCCGGGACTTCGTGATAATACCGCAACGGTGACCGCCGAGGATCCCGGAGGCAACCTGGTATCCGCCAGCGCCACCGCGTACTACCAGTCGAGGCCCGCGGATGGAGGTGCCGCAATCGAACTCGAAGTGCAGGTTGCAGATGAAACCAACCCGGCACCGCCGGGGCCCGAGGTGCCAGTAGGTGAACCGGTTTCGCTGTTCTTCTATGTCACCAACACCGGAGAGGTCCCCCTCACGAATGTCGCCCTGACCGCCGACGGTTTTGCCACTTCGGGAACCGGCGAGGGTGACGATGAAAACGATCTCCTCGATGCGGGGGAGACGTGGGGATACGAGACCTCTATCGAAGCGCTCGAAGGTGAACAGCAGATTGTTGCAGCGGTCACCGCAGAGGATCTGGAAGGAGCCGAGGTGAATGGCAGTGCCACGGGATATTACGTGGGATTGCCCTCCGGCGAAGCGGAACTTTCGCTCGACGTGGAGATCGAAAGTCTAGCCGGGATCAGCAACCCTGAAGGTACCGATACTCCGCCCGGACCGGAGGTGCCGGCAGGCCAACCGATCCGCCTGATATTCTATGCGATGAACACAGGATCAGTCCCTTGGTCCGATCCCCTGCTCCGTTCAGACGGATTTGAAGCGGGCAGTTCTCCGGATGGATTTGACATCGATGCTGGATACACCTTCGGTCCCGGTGAAGGCTGTTCATTCGAGGAAAGTGCCACCACCCGTGAAGGGGAACAGCGGGTCACCACAACGGTTACCGCGCAGGATCCGGATGGCAACCCAGTGAGCGGCAGCGTGATATTCTATTACACCGGAGTGGTGGAAGAGGAAACCCCTGAAGAAGAAATGACACCGGAAGAGGAGGAAACACCGACTGAAGAGGAGACCCCTGAAGATGAGAACGAGGAGGCTGTCGACCAGATAGATGGTGAGATGGTGGAGGCATAAATCGAAAGAACAAGAACCTGAAGGTTTCTGATGGCCGCGGCAGGTTTCCCCTCAGCAGATGTGTGCCATCATGCCTGCCGTCCCATGCAACTGCTCTTTTTTCTTACCGCATGTGACCACGGTATTGTGGTACAGGAACGCGTTTTCAAGTATTCCCGGGCATTTGAGGAGCTCATAGCACCTAATTATTGAACACCCGGAAATTTCTCAAGAGATTTGCAACATTTTCCTACAAATATATTTATATTCATATAAAGGTAATCTCCCCACGTCCCCGTTCGCCGGAGAGAAACCGGACACGACATAATGGTGACCAGGATCCATACATTGCAGCCGATATCACCACCATCCGGCCCGAAAGAGTCAGCTGCGTAGCGACGCGCACACCAATCATTTTCACCAGCACATTCGAGGCGAAATGGGGGGTGCACAGCCCATGGGGGGTGTAAAAACTCATGCAACAAGTATTGAGGGGGATATTTCTCATTGTCCTTGCTGCGTTGTGCGTCTGCGCAGGGACAGCCGCGGCATTCGAACTCTCGGTCGTATGGAACACTACCTACGGCGATGAGGAGACAAATGAATCAGCGTATTCGATTATTCAAGCTGAAAATGAAAGCCTGATCTTCGCCGGGGATACAGACGCAAAAGGTGCGGGGTTGGCCGATGCATGGCTCGTGCTGTTCGATGAAGAGGAGGGAACGCTGCTCTCGGACGCAGCGTATGGAACGCTCCTGAATGACACCGCATTTGACGTCATCCAGGCCGAAGACGGCAGCATCGTCTTTGCGGGCATCATCACGCTTCCGCTCGAGGCCGACCTGTACCACACCGATGCATGGGTGGTCGGGATCAACGCCACGGGAGATGAGGTGCTGAACCGGACCTTCGGCGGGCCCGAGTTCAATGCGACGGCTAACTCGATCGTCCAGACCACCGACGGCGGCTATCTGGTCGCGGGAAGCATCGAGGGGTATGGAACCGGAACCACCGATGCGTGGCTGGTCAAGGTCAATGTCACCGGCGATGAGGAATGGAGCGGCACCTTCGGCGGCGATGGGGACGACACTGCGTATTCGGTGATCGAGGATGCAGATGGGAATTTCCTGTTTGCCGGGGATACGGAATCGTTCGAGGCCGAGGAGGCGGATGCATGGGTCGTGAAGACGAACAGCACCGGTATGGAACTCTGGAATGCGACCTTCGGCGGGGCAGGAAACGATACGGCACGGGAGATCTTCCAGGAAACCTCGCAGAACTTCTCGTTCGTCGGCACGACCACCTTCTTCTCCGCTGACAACAGGACGGACACCGATGCCTGGTACCAGCGCATCAACGCCACCGGGGCCCCGCTGGGCGAGACAACCCTCGGCGGTGCTGAGGTCAATGCCACCGCTCAGGCCGCGGTGGATACCCCGGACGGGGGCCTTCTGGTCGCCGGGAGCATCGAGGACTACGGGTCGGGCAATGTCGATGCGTGGCTGATCAAACTCGATCCGAGCGGCGAGGAGGAGTGGAACGGTGCGCTGGGAGGATCGAACCAGGATCTCGCCCGGTCGATCATCCGCATCTCGGAGACATCCTATGTCTTCGCTGGTGAATTCAACAGGACGCTGGAAGCACAGCCGCCCTCCCCGGACGCCTGGGCGGTCAGGCTGGACGAGGTGATCGAACCGGCGCCGACACCTTCGCCCGGACCGACGCCCGGCCCTGCGCCTGTACCACCACCCAAACCCACGCCTGTGCCGAAACCGGTTCCCAGGGCCAAGAACGGCGACTTCGTCTGGGAGGACCGCAACGGCAACGGTATCCAGGATAGCGGAGAGCCCGGCATCAAGGGCGTCAAGGTGATCCTCTACGACAGCGAGGGAGCCCAGATCAGGTCGAGAACCACGGATTCTGAGGGCCGCTACTGCTTCTGCAGCCTGAAAGCGGGCACCTATTCGCTCCGGTTCATCCGGCCGGAAGGGTACGTGTTCACGCTCGAGGAGCAGGGCGATGACCCGGCCCTCGACAGCGACGCGGACATCGACACCGGGAATGCCGGGCCCATCGATCTCGCCGAGAACGAGAAAGACAGAACATGGGACGCGGGCCTGGTGAACGTCTCGACCATCGGGATCGATGTGGAGAAGTCGACGAACGGCGAGGATGCGGACGAGCCGCCGGGCCCGTCGATTCCGGTCAATGCCACGGTAAACTGGACCTACACTGTCACCAACACCGGGCTCGTCCCGCTCTTTGCCATCGAGCTGGTCGATGACATGATCGGCGCCGTCAGCGGGCCGGCGAGCGGCGATGACGACGATGGCATCCTCCAATCGGGAGAGACGTGGGTCTACGAGGCCAACGGCACCGCCGACGCGGGACAGTATGCAAACAACGCCACGGTGAGCGGCACCTTCTCCACGGCGACCGCGGAGGACTCGGACCCGAGCCACTACAACGGCACCGGGGCATTCGAGGCGAGGATAGAGCTTGAGAAGTACATCTATGACCCTGCGTCCCGCGCCTATGTCGAAGCCGACGAGCCGCCGGGGGTCGTATTCACGGATACGGGGCCGGATATTCAACCTTACTATTCCGTGACCAATACCGGCGACGTTGATCTCATCAACGTGGAAATCGATGATTTCGAAGTTTTTCCCGAAGAAAGCTACAACATCAGTCCCATTGGAGACGTTGGAAATGATGGCATCCTGAGTCCGGGAGAAACATGGGAATACGAGTATGCCGAGCGAGGGGCCGATGTTCATTGCCTACAAGAAGAAAGGACGGTAGCTTGGCCGGCCAACGTAACTGCACAGGACCCGGCAGGCAATGAGGTGACCGACACCGACCCTGCATACTACACCCTGCCTCTATGTGCCGGCATCGATCTGGAGAAGTATGTCAACGGTGAGGAGGCGGACGAGCCGCCGGGGGTCATCTTCGAAAATGCGAATGACACGGTCAACATCACCTACACTGTGACCAGCACGGGCATCAATCCACTCGTGAATGTTTTACTCACCGATCCCATGGTTACCATCGAGGGCCCCCTCGATGGCGATGGTGATCGGTACCTGGATGAGGGTGAAACATGGAGTTACCGCGTGCGGCCGGGAGATGAACCGACAGCGGGAACCGGCGAGCATATGAATACTGCGACGGTGACCGCTCAGGATGAATTCAGAGGCTACCAGGTGACCGACACCGACACGGCATACTGGACCGGGCCGGAGGCGGGAGGAGCGGCTTCCATCGATCTGGAGAAGTACATCTTTGACCCTGCGTCCCGAGACTACGTCGAAGCCGACGAACCGCCGGGAGTAGTCTTCGAAAGCGACGATCTGGCGGTCACCCACACCTTCACCGTGACCAACACGGGCGACGTCGACCTCTCTGACGTGGAGCTTGAAGACAGCTATGTGGTGATATCCGGCCCAAAGGATGAAGATGGCAATGATGTGCTTGATAGTGTTCTTGGTCCGGGAGAAACATGGTACTACGATGTGCCGATAGGGGAGGACCCCGATTCGGGGACCGGCGAGCACATGAATACCGCCACCGTGACCGCACGAGATCCGGCAGGCAATGAGGTGACCGACACCGACGTAGCATACTGGACCGGGCCCCCGTGGGCGGCCATCGAACTCGAAAAGTACGTCAACGGTGTGGATGCAGACGAGCCGCCGGGGGTCATCTTCGAAAATGCGAATGACACGGTCATTATCACCTACACCGTGGAAAACACGGGCACCAGGGATCTCTCTAATGTGGTGCTATCCGATCCCATGGTGACAGTCGAGGGCCCCCTCAATGATAATGGCGATGGCAGACTGAATGAGTTTGAAACCTGGAATTACCGCGTGCGGCCGGGGGATGAACCGACAGCGGGGACCGGCGAGCATATGAACACCGCCACGGTGTCCGCTCAGTACTATTGGCCCTGGACGCAGGGCTTCATCGAGGTGAACGACACCGATGTGGCATACTGGACCGGGCCTGAGGCGGAGGGCATCCCCGCGATCGGCCTTGAAGTGCAGGTCGAAAACGAGACCAATCCCGCATCGCCGGGGCCGGACGTGCCGGTCGGCACCCCGGTCTCGCTGTTCTTCTATGTCACCAACACCGGTGAGGTCGGCCTCACCAATGTAGCCCTCAGTGCTGACGGCTTTACCGCTTCGGGCACCGGCGAGGGCGACGACGGCAACGACATCCTTGATGCGGGTGAAACGTGGGGATACGAGACCTCGGTGGACGCAGTCGAGGGAACGCAGCAGATCGATGCCGCGGTTACCGCAGAGGATCCGGACGGAGGCGAGGTGAGTGACAGCCGAACGGTCTACTACACCGGTGTTCTGGAAGATCAGGTTATCGATGAAGAAAACGGGGAGCCGGTCAACGGCGAGAACGGTGAGCCGGTCGATGGAGAAAACGGAGAACCGGTCAACGGCGAGAACGGTGAGCCGGTCGATGGAGAAAACGGAGAACCGGTCAACGGCGTGAACGGTGAGCCGGTCGATGGGGAAAACGGAGAACCGGCCAATGGGGAGGACGGTGAACCTGTCGATGAGGAAAACGGGGAACCGGTTAACGGCGAGAACGGTGAGCCGGTCGACGGGTGAGGAGGTTCGATACTGTAACCCACGCGTCATCCAACCAACCCCGGATCCCCGCTCTCCCGCGGGTACATTCTCTCCAAGAGATGAGAGAATTCATGCCTGCAATCCGGCCCAATTCACTCTTTTTCGCCGCGATGAATCAGGCCACCTGCACAGGAGTCGCCCCTCACCGTTTTCGCATGATGGTTGAGCACCGCAGGCGTCTCAGTCACCTTTCGCTCTGCCATCCGGGTTGTGCAGTTTCGGGCAGCCCCGCGGTGCCACGCCTCCTCCGCAGCCACCCCTCGCATTAAAAAGGACCAGAGCACCAGCCTATTCCTGAAGATTCCTGCCGGAAAGAAATTATTTACACACTTAGATTTTTATGGTTGAATACACCACTCCATCCCGGATCCCTTTCCGCCGGTGTTGTCGGAACGATGCGTGAACCGGATTCCCGGCATCCCCGATCCTGAGGACTGCGAGAAAGAACGAGCGAGCCACCACAGGGCATCGGACCGCGGATATCGCCCGGAGCATCCAGCACTACGGCGAAACGGGATTTCACAACTAATTGGGGGTAGAATAAACGATGCTGCAATGTTCGAAAGGAGTCGTTCTCATTGTCCTTGCAATGATGTGCTTCGGCGCGGGAACCGCCGCGGCATTCGATCTATCGGCCATCTGGAACCAGACATACGGCGGTGTGGAAAGCAACGAATCCGCGTATTCAATCATTCAAACGGAGAACGCGAGCCTGGTCATCGCGGGCGATACGGATGCACAGGGGGCCGGGCTGACCGACGCATGGCTTGGGGTGCTCGATGAAGAGGATGGAGCGCTACTCTCGGATGCGCCACACGGATCCTCGCTGAATGACACCGCGTTTGACGTCATCCAAACAGAGGACGGCAGCATCGTCTTTGCAGGAAGCACGGCCCTGCCGCTCGGGGCCGATCGCTCCCATTCCGATGCATGGGTGGTCAGGATCGACGCCTCCGGCGAGGAGGAGCTGAACCAGACCTTCGGCGGGCCCGAGGTCAACGCGACGGCGTACTCGATCATCCAGACCTCCGACGGCGGCTACCTCTTCGTGGGAAGTATCGAGGGCTACGAATCCGGAACCACCGATGCGTGGATGGTGAAACTCAATGCCTCAGGCGGCGAGGAGTGGGGCGGCATCTTCGGCGGGGAAGAGAACGAGTCCGCGTATTCGGTGATCGAAGATGCAGAAGGCGGGTTCCTGTGCGCCGGCGCCACGGAATCGTACGGTGACGGGGAAGCAGACGCATGGGTGCTGAAGACGAACAGCAAGGGCGCGGAACTCTGGAATGCGACCTACGGTGGCGCCGGAGACGACAGGGCGCAGAAGGTTTTTCAGGAAACTACGCAGAACTTCTCGTTTATCGGCACGACCACCTTCTTCTCCGCCGACAACAGGACGGACACCGATGCCTGGTACCTGCGGTTCAATGAAACGGGAGCCATGGTGCGGGAGACAACACTCGGCGGCGCAGAGGTCAACGCCACGGCGTATTCCGCCGCAGATACCCCTGACGGGGGCCTACTGCTCGCCGGGAGCATCGAGGACTACGGGTCGGGCAATACCGACGCGTGGCTGATCAAACTCGATCCGAGCGGCGAGGAGCAATGGAACGGTGCGCTCGGAGGATCAAACCAGGATCTCGCCCGGTCGATCATCCGCATTTCAGAGACATCCTATGTCTTTACGGGCGTGTTCAACGCAACACCGGATCAGCAACCGCCCTACCATGACGCCTGGGCGGTCAGGCTGGACGAGGTGATCGAACCTGGGCCCGGACCAATACCGGTGCCGATACAAATTTCCAGGGGCAAGATCGGAGATTTTGTCTGGGAGGATGTGAACCGCAACGGCATCCAGGATGAAGGGGAGCCCGGCATCGGGGGCGTCGAGATCATCCTCTACGACAACGAGGGGAACAGGCTCCGGTCGAGGTCGACTGACGCTGAAGGCCACTACAGTTTTCATAACCTGGAAGCAGGCACCTATTCGCTTCGATTCATCAGGCAGGAGGGGTACGTGTTCACCTTCGATAGGCAGGGAGATGACCCGGCCCTCGACAGCGATGCGGACATCACCACCGGCAGGGCTGGACCGATCAATCTCGCCGGGAACGAAACGGATTACACATGGGACGCAGGCCTGATCCAGGTCTCGCCCGGCGTGATCGGCGAAGATGATGACAGGGATGATATCGATGACGATGACGACGATGACGACGATGAACGAGACGATATGAACGACGATGACGACGATAACGACGATGAAAGGGACGATATGAACGACGATGAGAGGGACGATGACGACGATGAACGAGACGATATGAACGACGATGACGACGATGAACGAGACGATATGAACGACGATGACGACGATGAACGAGACGATATGAACGACGATGAGAGGGACGATAACGACGATGAAAGGGACGATATGAACGACGATGATGACGATAACGACGATGAAAGGGACGATATGAACGGCGATGAGAGGGACGATATCGACGACGATAAACGCAGGAGATAATCATCCCCTCTCTTTTTGCATCCTCCTCTCTGCTCGATGACGCCGTCTTTCGACCGGGGTATACGGCAGAAATCCCGATCCGCGAGTCCCGCAGGCCGCTGGGGGGATCGTCGTGCCACAATGGTGCCGGTCTTCTGGGAAAAAATCGAGGAGAGCCTTCGAGGACGTGCGTTCCGGGTTTTCGCACGGTACATCGTGCTCTTTGCTGCAACCCGGGTCAAGGATCTGCATGGCACCGTCAACGGGGCCCGGTGAGAGAAGAAAACGAGACGCACCCGGGCGGAAAAGCGAGGGTGTTCTGGGACGCCACGGCACAGCCGACGCAAGAGGCTTGCGAAACCCCCGCCCTGGGGCGGGGAACAGCCCCCTTTGCACTCATTTCATCGGGACCGGTGCGGCGGCGTGCATTCTCCGGCGCCCCGATGCGCAATTTTTCCGCAGCCGGGTTCACTCTTGATGTTACTGGAGGCTCCCTTGCCGCAATGCACGCCGCCGGGCATCCCGCCGTATGCTCCGATCACTGGTGCTTCTCCACGTGCTTTCGCAGTTCCGTCCCCGGCAGGGAGCGGTCGGCGATATCGAGCGCCACGGCCCGCAGCTGCGCGTGCTCCGCGAGGCAGCTCGCGGGGATGGTGCCGTTCCGGAGGATTGCCGATGTGTTCTCGGTGATCTGGACGAGCTCGGTGGCGATGAGGGAGTTCAGCCAGAGAAGGTCTTTGAGCATGCATTTGAGTTCTTCATCCGCATTCATACAGGAGGAGGGGGATGTGAGCGCTCATTGCGGTTTCGGTTTGCCGAAATCGCCGGAGGCCTTCCTGCCGGTCGCTGCAATGTCGCAAGGGCTAAATTGGCGCGCCCCGTATCCGTTAATCGCATGACCGTCAGGTATCTTGAGGAGATCCGCACGCGGGGGCGGGACGCGAACCCGTTCTTTTGCCTCATGGGCATCGATGTGGGAGCTTATGATGATGGGCGCGCCGAACTCTCCATGCAGGTGCGGCCCGATATGCTCAACGGCGACGGGTGGCTGCAGGGAGGTGTCTTTGCCTCCCTCTGCGACGAGGCGATGGCGCTCGCGCTCTGCACCGTCCTCGATGAGAGGGAATCCATCGCCACCATCTCCGAGTCAACCTCGTTTCTGCGCGGCGTAACGGAAGGCGTGATCGTCGCCCGGGGCAGGGTGATCCGGAAAGGCCGAAGGGTCGCCTTCACCGAGGGCGAGGTGCGCATGCAGGGCACGGATGCCCCCCTCCTCTCCCAGACCGCTGCGTCCTTCGCGGTGATCAGGAGCCGCGAGGAGTGAGGCCCGGAGATCCCCCTATCAGGTGCGGCGCCATATACCCTGCAGGCGTTGCGAAAACCCAATGATAATGCCTGAGTGCTACATATAATATGGATGGCAGAACAATCTGATCAGCAGCAGGAGAGGGCATATTGAAGTTTATTGTTGTCACCGGAGGCGTAATGAGCGGTCTGGGGAAGGGCATCACCACCGCTTCCATCGGCCGGCTCCTGAAAAACCGCGGGTATCGCGTCACCGCCGTAAAGATCGATCCCTACCTCAATATCGATGCCGGGACGATGAACCCGGCACAGCACGGGGAGGTGTTCGTGCTCCGCGACGGCGGCGAGGTTGATCTCGATCTCGGCAACTACGAGCGGTTTCTGGACATCAACCTCAGTTCAGACCACAATATCACAACCGGGAAGGTCTACCAGACAGTGATAGAAAAAGAGCGGCGCGGCGATTTCCTCGGCGGGACCGTCCAGATTATCCCCCATATTACCGACCAGATCAAGGCATGCATCCGGCACGCTGCCGAAGAGGAACTCGACAACAAAACCCATGCCGACATCTGCCTCGTCGAGGTGGGAGGCACGGTCGGTGATATCGAGAGCATGCCCTTTTTGGAAGCTGTGCGACAGATGCACGGGGAGCTGGAAGCACACGACATGGTGCTCGTGCACGTGACGCTCGTGCCGGTCGACAACATGGGAGATCATAAGACGAAACCCACCCAGCACTCGGTCAAGGCGCTTCGCGAACTGGGGCTGCACCCCGACATCATCGTGGGCAGGAGCGAATGCGTCATTTCGGGCGGGACGAAGAAGAAGATCTCCGCGTTCTGCGATGTGCCCCCGAGAGCGGTTATCAGCATGGCGACCGTGCCCGACATCTACCACGTCCCGATGGAGATGGAAAAGGAAGGGGTCGCCGACGTGGTTCTGGAATATCTCGACCTCGAAAAACGCACCCCCGATACCGAGTGGTACCACCTGGTCAGCAGGGAGTACACCAACAGGGTCACGGTCGCCATCGTGAGTAAGTACGGCATCGAGGATGTCTACATCAGCATCAAGGAAGCCCTGAAACATGCCGGGCGTGCGCTCTCGACCGAGGTCGATATCAGGTGGCTTGACGCCGAAACATTCGATACCGCCGAATTGGCGGACGTCGACGGTATCCTGGTCCCGGGAGGGTTCGGCAAGCGGGGCATTGAGGGAAAGCTGCGGGCGATCCGGTTTGCCAGGGAGCAGAAAAAGCCATACCTTGGCCTCTGTCTCGGATTCCAGCTTGCCGTCATCGAATACGCGAAAAATGTCCTTGGATTGGCGGACGCCACGAGCGAAGAGATGGGGCCGGGCCTTCATGTGATTGCCATCCTCCCCGAACAGGAAGAGGTGGAGGATCTCGGGGGAACGATGCGGCTCGGCGAATACGCGATCGATCCTGGGGAGAATACCCTGATCGCACAACTCTATGAAAACACCGGAATCACCGAGCGGCACCGTCATCGCTACGAGGTTACACCATCCATGATCGCCGACCTCGAAGCAGCGGGACTGGTCTTTTCGGGAAGGTGCGGGAACAGGATGGAGGTGTGCGAGCTGCCCGACCACCCCTTCTTCCTGGCAACCCAGTTCCATCCGGAGTTCACTTCGCGGCCTACCCGGGCATCGCCGCCCTATCTGGGATTCGTGGCGGCTTGCAGAGAGGAAAGAAACAGAGAGAGTTAGACAGCGGTGGAATACTATCATGGTGAATGTTGAACGGTTTATCGGAGCCGCAATTGCGAGCATACGGGACAAGGCAGGGAACGATTGTGTGGTCATGGCCCTCTCGGGCGGCGTTGACAGCTCGGTCTGTGCGGAACTCGCCCACCGGGCGATTGGCGACCGCCTCAAGCCCATCTACGTGGACACGGGGCTCATGCGAAAAGGGGAGAGCGAGCGGATCTGCGAACTCTTCTGTGACTACAACCTCACGATGGTCGACGCCGCGGACGAGTTCTTCGAGGTGCTCCGGGGTATCACCGACCCCGAGGAGAAACGCAAGGCCATCGGCGAGAAGTTCATCAGGATCTTTGAGCGGGAAGCGAAAAAAACCGGCGCGAAACACCTGCTACAGGGGACGATCTATCCCGACCGCATCGAGAGCGAGGGGGGCATCAAGAGCCACCACAATGTGGGAGGGATGCCGCTCCACATTGCGTTCGAGACCATCATCGAGCCACTCGAGGATCTCTACAAGGATGAGGTGAGGGAGGTTGCCGCCGGGCTGGATCTGCCCCTCGAAATTCAGCACAGAATGCCGTTCCCGGGCCCGGGCCTTGCCGTCCGCTGCCTGGAAGAGGTGACACCGGATAAGATCGCCATCGTCCGTGAGGCAAACGCCATCGCCGAGGAGGAACTGGTCGAGGCCTTTAGCCCCTGGCAGTGCTTCGCCGCCCTGCTCGGCCTCGGCACAGGAGTCAAGGGCGATGTGCGCCTGCACGGGTGGATCATCGCGGTGAGGGCGGTCCATTCGCGGGATGCAATGACAGCAGACCCGATTGAACTTCCGTGGGAGACGCTCCGTGCCATCGCATCGCGGATCACCGCGGAGATACCGGGCGTTGCCCGGGTGGTGTATGATATCACCCCCAAACCCCCGGCCACGATTGAATACGAATAGGTGCGGAGGACAGGAATATATGGAGGAACGTGCACACTACCGGGAACTCGATGCCCGGTACTATATGCAGGCATTTTCCCGGACGATGCTGATCGTGAAAGGCGCCGGATCGAAGGTGTGGGACGCGGAGGGAAACGAGTATATTGACTGCGTGGCGGGAATCGCTGTCTGCAGCACGGGGCACTGCCACCCGGCGGTGGTGAGGGCCATCTGCGAGCAGGCGCATGAGCTTATCCACTGCTCGAACCTCTACTACGTCCCCCACCAGGCGGAACTCGCCCGAAAACTGGCAGAGATCACCGGGCTTTCCAGAGCCTTCCTCGTCAATTCGGGTGCGGAGGCCAACGAAGCGGCGATCAAACTGGCACGGGTCGCAACAGGCCGAAAACAGTTTGTCGCCTTCCGTGACTGCTTCCACGGGCGCACCATGGGATCGCTTGCCGTCACCCACAAACCGGCCATCAGGGAGCCGTTCGAGCCGCTCGAACCGAAGTGTACCTTCGTCGACTACGGCGATGCCGGTGCGCTCCGGAACGCGGTCGACGAGAATACCGCAGGGGTGTTCGTGGAGGCGGTCCAGGGGGAGGCGGGGGTCATCCTGCCGCCCGAGGGGTTCCTCAGGGAGGTACGGGAGATCTGTGATGAAACAGGAGCGCTTTTGATCGCCGATGAGGTGCAAACAGGAATGGGGAGAACCGGCACATGGCTCGCCATGCACCAGCACGGCGTGCAGCCCGATATCGTCAGCCTCGCCAAGGGGATGGCAAGCGGATTTCCCGTCGGCGCCATTGTCGCCCGTGAAGGACTGGCATTTACCGCAGGCCAGCACGGGAGCACGTTTGCAGGCGGCCCCCTCGCCTGCGCAGCCGCGCTCGCCACCATCGGGGTGATCGAAGAGGTGCTCCCCGGTGTGGCAGCAAAAGGAAAACGGTTTGCCGAAGGCCTCGCGGCATACAACCCCCGTGCCATCGGCCTGATGGTCGGCATCCCGGTGGGCGACCGGTGCCCGGAGGTGCAGAAGACCTGTGCCAACCGGGGTGTGCTCGTCAACTGCGCGGCCAACGGCAACCTGAGACTTGTCCCGCCGCTCACCATCACCGAGGAGGAGATCGACCGGACAATCGAGGTTCTCCATGCAGCACTTGGTTAGGGACTGCTTTCGGGGTGAAGGATACCGGTTTGCCACCGGCGCCTTCGATATCGCCCGCGCCTGCGGGTGGGACCGGGTAGCCCGCCTTGGCAGCAATGAGAGTCCCTACCCTCCCTCTCCCCTCGCCATCGCCCGGGCCACCGAAGCCCTCGCCTCGGCGAACCGCTACCCCGACGAGCACATGGTGTCCCTGGTGGAATCCCTGAGACGCGCATTCGGCGACTACTCGTTCGTCACCGGCGCGGGGATGGACGGGGTTATCGAGACGGTGATCCGTGCAACGCTCGATGCAGGGGACAGGGTTGCGATCAGCACCCCCACCTTCTCCTTTTACGGCATCGCCGCACGCGCCCAGGGAGGGGTCCCGCATCCGATCCCGCGAACCGGTGGTTTTGCCATCGATGCCGGACGGGTGATCGCGGAAAGCCGCGGGGCGAAGATCACCTTTCTCTGCACACCCAACAATCCCACGGGGAATGCGACGCCCCCGGAGGTGATCGGGGAAATTTGCGACGGGATCGAGGGGATGCTCTTTCTGGACAACGCTTACGTGGAATTTGCCGCGCTTGACTACATGCCGCTCCTGCGCAGGTTTGACAACCTGATCATCGGCCGCACGTTCTCCAAAGCCTATGCGCTCGCGGGGCTCAGGGTCGGGTTCGCATGCGTGCCCTCGTGGTTCGAGCCCCTGTTCCGGCGTGCGCAGACCCCCTTCGCATTGAACGCAGTCTCCGCTGCGGCAGCAATGGGCGCCCTTGCCGACACCGAACACGTTCGGCGCATCGTGGCGCACGTAACCGCATGGCGCAGGCGGTTTACGGCAGAGATCCCCTTTCCCGTCCTGCCGAGCGACGCCAACTTCGTGCTCGTCGACGTTTCTCCCCTGACCGGCGACGAGGCAGTGGAGGCGCTCGCACGGCGGGGCGTGGTGGTGCGATCGGCCGCAGGGTTCCCCGGGCTCGGCGACCACTTCATCAGGGCGAGTATCGGTGATTATTGGGAAAATGAACGATTTATAGAGGAGATACAGAGTATATGATGTGGGGCATCACCGGGACGCCGGGGACGGGGAAATCATCTCTTGCGGATGAACTTGCAGCCCGCGGCTATCCCGTCCTCCACCTCTCGGAAACGACTGCGCCCTACATTATCGAACAGGATGCCGCACGACAGACGGCCGTCATCGATGAAGAACGGTGGGTCGCGAAATTATCCCCGTTTGCAGGATTTGTGGAAGGGCACCTTGCGCACCTCCTGCCCTGCGACCGGGTGGTGGTGCTCCGCTGCCGGCCCGATGTCCTTGCCCTGAGGCTCGGCAAACGCCGGTACCCCCCTGAAAAAATCCGCGAGAATCTCGAAGCCGAGGCGCTGGATGGTATCCTGATCGAGGCGCTCGAGGAGCACCCCCCTGAGCACGTTCTCGAGCTCGATACCACCTACCGGTCGATCTCGGAGACCGCCGACCGGATCGAGGATTTTATTCACGAAAAGCTCCCACCGTCTCATGGAACAACCGATTGGTCGGAATTTCTGGAACATATGGTATGACGCTCGACCGGCTTCGCCCCCACTCGGAAGTACTCTTTGCCCCTCTTGTCAGCATTTCTCTTCGCGCGGGACTGACGCCCAATATCTGCTCCGTCATCTCCCTGCTTTGGGCCCTCGGAGCAGGCATCGCCTTCTACCTTGGCGCAATCCTGCCCGGAGTGGTTCTCGTCGCGGCAAATGCGGTGTTTGACGCAATGGACGGGGCGATTGCCAGGGAACTGGGTGTTGACAGTAAAAAAGGAGATTTTCTGGACCATGTGCTCGACCGCTATGCGGACATCTTCATTATCACAGGCATCTTCGCCGGTGGTGCCGCATCATGGCAGGTGGGCGTCTTTGCGCTCACCGGAGTCCTGATGTCCTCCTACCTGGGAACACAGGCGCAGGCGGTGGGTGTGGGCCGGTTTTACGGGGGGATCATGGGCAGGGCGGATAGACTGCTGCTGCTCATAATCGCCGGTATACTGGACGTCCTCATTCCGGGCGGGGTGCTGGGGATGCCGTACCTCGGGTGGCTTCTGGTCATTTTCGGGGTGCTGGGCAATTATACCGCCATCCAGCGGTTCATCCATGTCTGGAAGCAGATGGACGAGACCGAAGGCCCGCAAAAACGCTCCTGATTCGCCGGCACCGGTGGCAAACCCGCCATTCGCACTTTTTCTGCGGAAGGATTGGTACAACGAGGAAAAACGATACATTGAAACGCATCCTGACGATTCTGCGCAACATCGGGCATTGGAAGGAAGGTATAAATGGGTACAGCGGTGAAAGTTGTGTGATCCCAATGTCGTTCCCGATACACGTACCGTCATACCATCTCCCGCGGTTTGAGGAGAGTGATGTCGTGAAACTCTGGGTGATCGCGGCCTTTGTCACGGTCTCCCTTCTCATTTCCGTCTACTCGCTCGAACCCTCCACCCACGAGGCATTTCCCTCGCTTGCGTTGTTCAGCCCGCATCTGTACTATATTCCCATCGTGCTGATGACCATCTGGTACCCCCATCGAACATTGCTCTTATCCGTCCTGATCATGGCCATCTATATCCTGTTCACGTTCTATTTCATGATGAGCGGCGCAGCCATCGATTTCATCTCCTCCGCCTTTACCGCCGCCATGTATCTCTGGGTGGTCGCCGCCACGTCCATGGCGCTGAGGGACTCGCGCTTTGGGCCACCCCCTGCTGCCATAGACGAGAGTGCGTACGGTCTTCAGGGAGACACTGCTGTGGTGTCCGGAAGCGGGATAAAAGAACAGCAGATCGTCAGGAAATCACGGGAATACATCTGCGGGATCATCAATGCGTTCCGTTCGCCAAACAGCCAGGAACGCGCACGGGCGATGCAGACGCTGAATACAATCGGCGAACCGGCAGTCGAGCCGCTCATCGATACGCTGAATGATGCGTGCTCGAGTACGAGGGATGCAGCGGCACGGACGCTCGGAATCATCGGGGATATAAGGGGAATCGAGCCCCTGATCGCGGCATTGAAAGACGAAGACAGAAGAGTCCGCGAGGCGGCGTCCCAGGCGCTTGCAAGCATTGGCAGACCGGCTCGGCCGCGGTTGCTCGATAATCTTTGGGATGAAGACTGGCATGTTCGGATGGGAGCGGTGATCGCGCTGCGCATTATCGGGGGAGACGATCTGGTACCCGAATTTGTCCGCCTCCTGCGTGATGAAAGCCCCTATGTGCGTGGAGAGAGTGCAAAATCACTTGGAAGGCTCGCAAACGGCGGGGTGACCCATCAGCTTCTCGAAGCTCTTCATGACCACGCCAAGTACGTCCGCATCCGGGCGGCAGGATCGCTGGGCCGGTTACGCGACCCCGCGGCTGTTCCTGCACTTGAACAGGTGCTTATGGAGGATCCGGAAGATGACGTGCGGCAGCGCGCTGCAGTGGCGCTCCTGCAGATCGGCACAGAGAGGGGAAAGGATGCCGTGCTGCGGGCAGCATCGTCGGCGGATCCCCGCACCAGGCGTGCGGCACAGGATTCATTGCACCCGGGACCTGGTACCAGATCGCCCGGCGGGTGCACCTGAGCGGGTGCACTCGCGTAATCGCGCGTAGAACTGCTTCCACCACCTCGTCGAGCGGGCGCGCACCATCGATTACCACATTGCTGTTGCGAAGAAGAAGCGGGCGGTCGCGCCTGAAGGAGGGCCCCACGACCTCCTCGTTCTACGCGCGATCAAGGTTACGATCGCGCCTGCATCATCCGCGCACCTGCTCCTCCTCCGGGATATCGAGAAACACCCTGCTATCAAGGAGATGCACAGATATCCTTGCAGACACAGAGGAGAAATCCATCCACGAGCACCAGCGGGGCGGGGTCCACCCTCAGGGAAAAGTCTTCGGTCCACGGGGCACGAGGGATCAGCACAGCCCTGCCCTGCTTCAGCTCCCCAAGGCATACTACCAGCCGGTCGAGTATCAGCGATTCATCGATCTTCCGGTTGGAAAGGCCATGCGCGCTGCCTGCGTGCATTTTCCGGGAAAAAATGGGTCCAGCGGGAAAGACACGCGTTTTCTGAGGTTTTCGGCCACCGTCGACTTCCCGGCGCAGCTCGGTCCGTCGATCCCGATCCGCGTGACGCCGGCCTGTGAATCCACCATCATCACCCCCGCCGGAGCCGGTCAGAACCACCGGTCGAGCGTCTTCTGACCGCTCGTTTTCATGATCTTTTCCAGAGATCCGGTGACCCGTTCGGGCGAAAAATCGTAGCCCTCGCATAGCAGCTCGAGGATGCCCTCCTCGTCGGGAGAGGCCCAGGCGAGATCATATCGGCCGGTGACCGGCGGGTGCAGGAAGAACTCTCTGACCAGTCCCGGGTTGAAACCGGCCATCTTCTCTGCTACGGTGGCGTCAAATGCATCCTGCTGCACAAGCTTCAGCGCAGTCCTTGGCCCCACACCCCTGATGCCCTCGTTGAAGTCGGTGCCGATCAGGATACCGATCTCGACGAGCTGTTCCCGCGAGATTTCGAGGCCCTCGAGGACATCTTTGAGCACGATCCTCTCGGGCCTGATGGTCAGCGTCCGGTTCCTGAACTTCCGTTTGCCGCTCACCGTGAGGTTCCGGACCAGCACCGGCGCGCCGAAGAGCAGTGAGTCATAATCCTGGGACACCGGGTAGGAGACATCCCCGCGGATTGCCATGAACGCGGCCTGCGCCTCTCCCTCGGTCGGCGCGTCCACGGCGGGGATTCCCATGAGAGCGAGCAGGGATTTCGCGCTCTCGATCACCGCCTCATCCACGCGGGACGAAGAACGGGCCTGCTTGTAGGCTTCCTCGAGGTCGCCCTTCTTGAGCGCTTCCTGCCATTTTTCCCCGGCAGCACGCCTCGTCTCCCTTCGCTGCTCGAGGGTTGCGGTCTTGAATGCCGGGGGCGGACCGTCGAAGATGTATACCGGCCGTATCCCTTTCTCGATGAAATTGACCGTCCGGAAAAAAAGGCCGGAGAGGTGGGATGTCACCCTTCCTTCGCGGTCCATCAGCGGCGTGCCGTCTGGTTGGCGGATGATGCTCAGAAACTGGTAGAGGGCATTGTGGGCATCGACCGCCGCCACACCCGCCAGCGACCCCCACTCCACCGTCGACTTGAAATCAGCCAGGATATCACGTATCGCAACGCCCATGCGGATCACTCCATGTGATCATTCAGAGAACAAAGGTTTTTTGACCGGCAATCACCCGGTATCATGGTCGGCCGCATAAACGCCGGATGCATTAAAAATGCAAATGGGAGTGCCCTGCTCAGCGGTACATCCGCCGGGAGAGTTCGTTGACCACGTCGTCGATGTGCGAGATCGAGTTGTCGTATTTCTGGCTCATCCGGTTCGAAATATCCTCAAGATTAACCCGCATCGTGTGTTCGCGGGAAATGACACTCTCATCGAGATGCCGGATCTTCATGGCAAGGGAGATGAACAGCCCCCCGAATGCAAGCATCATGAACGTTGCGGAAAACGCGATGATCAGATCCTGCCACAGCCGCATGACCAGCACGAGGGTTGATACGACGAGAACGAAGGTGAGTACAATATCAACCAGGTAATCCCGAATATCCATGCTTTTACATAATAACGAACCACTAATTAATCTACCTATAATTCATGGAGAACCAGTATGGATATCAGAAATAGTGCACCATTCGTCGGGATGCCATTGCTGCTGCTGCTCGTTCAGGTGGGGGCGATCCTCCTCTCGCCGCGGATGCAGGAGGCGGGAGTGGCGGCATTCGAGGACCCCTCGTCGGCGGCGAATCCAATTATTTTCATCGGGATATTGCTCATATTCACCCTCCTCATGCTTTTCCTGATCAAACGGGGGAGCAAACACCTCATGGCGGTTCTCATCGCCGTATCGATCTTCTTCAGCCTGATCTATATCTTCTCCGCGATCAGTTCACATTTCTTCGGGTTCACCCTCATCGCGGGAGGTATTACGCTCGCCTCCGCCGTGCTGGCAACCGCGCTTCTCCACCTTTATCCGGAGTGGTACGTCATCGATGTCATCGGCGTGCTGATCGCCGCAGGGATCGCCTCGATATTCGGCATTTCCCTTGAAATCATTCCGGTCATCATCCTGCTCGTCCTTCTGGCCATATACGACGCCATCTCGGTGTACAGGACCAAGCACATGATCTCGCTTGCAGAAGGCATCATCGAGCTCAAGACCCCCATCCTCGTCGTGATCCCGAAAACACGGTCCTACTCCTATATCAGGGAGGGACTATCCATGGAAGGCGGGGAGAGGGGGGCATTCGTGATGGGGCTCGGCGACCTGATCATGCCCACCATTCTGGCCGTTTCCGCCCATGTGTTCATCGACGCACCCCTCATTGCTGGATTTACAGGCGCTCCGGCGCTCGGCGCGATGATCGGGACCTTCGGCGGGCTCGGCGTGCTGATGTATTTCGTCAACAGGGGAAACCCGCAGGCGGGGCTGCCTGCGCTCAACGGTGGCGCGATTGCAGGATTTTTGATCGCCTGCGCGCTCACGGGGACGTGGGGCTGGATCCCCGGTGTGTGAGAAGGCGTGCAACCACGTCTTCAACACCCTCTCCGGTCATCGTGGACATATTTGCATAGCCTTCAAGAGACTGGAGATCTGCCTTGTTCACGGCAACCTCAACCGGCACCATGGCCATTTTTTCCCTGATATCCTCCAGAAGATGAAGCTGGTCTGCCAGCGTATATCCGCATGCCTCGCTCGCATCGATAATAAAGAGCACCACGTCGGCGACGTTTGCAATCGCGGCGAGCGCCTGCTGCTCGATAGGGTTGCGCTCCTCTTCCGGGCGATCAAGGATGCCCGGCGTATCCACGAACTGCATGCGCTCCCTTCTGCCGATCTCCCGGTGGCCCACCACGATCTGCTTGGTGGTGAAGGGATACCCGGCCACCTCGGGTTCGGCCGACGACGCGAGCCTGATAAATGAGGATTTCCCGACATTGGGATACCCCGCCACCACAACAGTGAACTCGTCGCCGATATCGGGCAGTTTCCGCAGCACATTGCGGGCTTCGTTGAGGAAGCGCAGATCCCCGTCCACCTGGTGGACAATAGACGAAATTCTCGCAGTTGCCTGTTTGCGGGCGCTCGCAGTATCAGGGGCGTGGCGCATCTCGCGGACATACCCGTAGCCCACCTCGCGGGACTGCGATGCCGCCCAGGAGAGCGCGCCGAGCGATTTTTTCATGCGGTCGACATTGAAAAGGATCTGCACCGTTTCCCGGTAAAAAGGTGGCAGAGAATCGAACGAAGGGAATTTAGTCACCATATCATTGAGTTTGTCATATACGGAACTTGCGATGGCACGCACGAACTCCTCATTCGCACGGTCCCGGTTCCTTTTCTCCCGCATGGCCTTCGCTGCTCGTCTCAGGGAACGGTCCATAATTTCGTCTGCGGTAGGAATAGTAGGTATTTTTTCAAATTCCACGAATGTACAACCAAATCTATTTATTCAATTTCTTATGATTAATCATTATGGATCTCTCGCTCATCCAGAAAGATATCCTGATCACCCTTATCAGCCTCTATCACCAGCATTCCCACGCGATCAAGGGAGAGGAAATCGCCCTGGTCCTGCGGCGCAACCCCGGGACGGTGCGCAACCAGATGCAGGCCCTCAAAGCCCTTGGTCTCGTCGACGGCATTCCCGGCCCGAAGGGAGGGTACCATCCCACCGCAGCGGCATACAACGAGCTCAACCTGACAATATCGGAGCAGGAATCCGTCGTCCCTATCAGCCGGGGAGGAGACCATGTCAAGGGTGTCACCGTGCGGGAGATCGATTTCACCACGCTCTGCCACCCCGACCTCTGCCATGCAGTGGTGAAGCTGCTCGGGAGCGTGAAATCCTTCGAAGTGGGCGAGATGATCACCGTCGGCCCGACCCCGGTCAACAAACTGGTGATAAAAGGAGAGATTTATGGAAAAGACGAGGTACAGCAGGCGTTACTCATCACGATCTCGGAGATGACCTCCCTGCCGAAGAAAGCGATCCGGGATTACATGAGCGCCCCGCTCTACACCCTCAACACCGATGCCACGATTGCGGATGCAATACAGCTTTTTGCCAAACGCCACATCCATGGCGCACCGGTGGTGGATGATGAACGCTTGCTGGGCATCATCACGTTGAGCGATGTTGCCAGGGCAATCGATAAAGGCCTTTCAATCGAGATGCGCGTCGTGGATATCATGACGCGGGACGTGGTTATCGCCCCGGCACATATCAAACTCTACGAGGTTATCAGCAGGTTCAAGGAGCGTGAAATAGGTCGGCTCGTGGTGATCGAAAACGAAAAGCCGGTCGGCATTATCACGCAATCAGACATCATCCGTGTGTTCCCCTCACTCTGATGCTGCTGTGCCGGCGGCGTGCATGCGAAGGTGCGACACTGCCCGCAGCATGCATGGAAGAAGGAGGGTGAAATTCGGGGGATATACCGGTTTTTTCGGATTTGGAACAATTTAAATACTATCATGAACTCCTTTTTTTTATGAAAAAAACCTTTGCTCGTGCTCTCTCCAAAAAACAGATCATGAGTACCGACGGTATGGTCATGGGAACGATAAAAAACATCACGTTTGATCTGCACACGGGGCAGGTCATTGATCTCGTCGTCAAGCCCGACCAGAACTTCGAAACGGCGGGATATGCGGTGGAGGCGGAACGGATGTTCGTTCCCTTCGAGGCCGTCAGGGACATCAAGGACTATATCGTGGTCGACCGCTACCTTTCGAAGAAATAGGGAAAAAAGGTCTTCACCGCTTCAACGAAACCTTCCCCATACCTTTTTTGAGCGACCCAGTCCGCTGCAGCCTTTGTGGCAGGGCACCCGTTTCCGACGGCAGCGCCGACTCCCGCGGCACGTATCATCTCCACGTCATTTTCCGAGTCGCCGATTGCCATGAAATCTGCGGGAGAAAACCCCATCTCCCCAACAAGATGCAGGAACGCCGTCCCTTTGTTCACATCTTTTGACACAAGGTGAATCGCAAACTGCGTGTCCAGCACCCGCACGCGACTGCCCGCAAGAACGTCCCGCACCTCGTCCACGTCCACGTTTCGCGCGAACGCGACATCGGCAAACCGGTACTCGGCAGAATACAGCTCAAGCGCTCTTCCCTTCGCCTCAAAGTGTTGTTCGAGCGTGTGGTATGCATCCCAGGCGAGCGAGCGATCGGCACAGACATGCCGCTCGCCCTGGTATGTCACCCGGTACACCCCGCCGTTTTCCGAGATGATCGTCCCGTCGGTCCCGACCATCTTGCACAGGACATCCATGGCGCAGACCGTGTTGCCGCTTGCCAGCACCACGGGGACGCCGGCATCGATCAGCGTCCGCAGGACGCGCACCGCCTCGAGATTGATCCGGCGGCGCTCATCGGTGATGGTACCGTCGACATCGCACACCAGCGCGGTGGGGGATAATGCAGGATTGGGATGCATCGGGCAAATCCTGGTCAGACCGATTTGAGGCCGCTTTCTTCCACGATAAACGGCGCCTCACCCTCGGGAAGGCTGGGGCTGTCGACGAGTTTTGCAAGCCGCTTTCCTCCCTTGCTCTTTCGCAGGTAGACGCGGAATTTTGAGGCGTGGCCGACGATGTTGCCTCCCACCGGTTTGGTGGGATCACCGAAGAACACCGCAGGATTGGACTGCACCTGGTTGGTGACGAGGGCCACGGCGTTGTGCTCCTCGGCGAGTTTGGCGATGTCGTACATGTGCTTGTTCAGTTTCTGCTGCCGCACGGAGAGCGTTCCCCTGCCCGCGTACTCCGCCCTGAAGTGCGCGGTCAGCGAATCGATCACAAAGAGCTTCACCGGTTTGTCGGATTCCTTGAGATCCGCGGCGAGCTCCCGGGCACTGTCGATGAGAAGCATCTGGTGGTCGGAGGTGTACCCCTTTGCCACATGGATATGCTCGAGGAAGGTTTCGATATCGGGGATATCGGTATCGAGTTCCAGTCCTTTGACCATCTGGGCGATGCGCTCGGGACGGAAGGTGTTTTCCGTGTCGATGTAGACACCGGATCCGTTCAGCCCGCCGTACTCCTCGGGCAGCTGGACGTTCACCGCCATCTGGTGGGCGATCTGGCTTTTCCCTGAACCGAACTCCCCGTAAAACTCGGTGATCGATTTAGTCTCCAGGCCGCCGCCCAGCAATTCATCGAACTCGGGAACGAGCGTCGTGAGCTTGCGGACCTCTTTTCGCTCCTCCAGCACGACTTTTCCGGTCTTGAATCCCCCAATATCAGCCATTTCACGGGCTGCTTTCACCATTTTTTTCGCAGAAGCTTCGCCGATTTCCGCGGCCTCGGCGAGATCGGAAGGGGAGGCAGTTGCGATGCCCTCAATGGTGGCATAGCCCGCATCGCGCAGTTTGTCGGCTGTTGTCGGTCCAACGCCGGGAATGTCCTCGAGATCCAGTCCTGACATGATAATGTACCTCTTTCTATAGGATCACATATCACTTTCCTCACCGGCATATACGAACAGATGGCGCGCAGGGTGAAAGTGAAGCAGAGAAAGCGGAACTCACCGCCGCCTCGTTTTCTCTGCCCGTTCGTACCGCTTCAGGCTCTCTGCATCATTATATATCCGCAGTCTTCCCCGCACCTCGCCTCTGCCGGCACGGCTCTGCAGCCGGTCAAGCACAGCGGTGTCCTCGGCACAGCTGTAGAAGAGAGACAGCTGCCCGAGAAGTTCATTTTTCGAGGGCACCGGACCGGCAAACTTCGCCACAAAATCAATTTCGGTCCGGCATTTTTCCTCGTTGCGTTCATAGCGCACAAAGTTGAAATCCATCGCCATCACCCGGGAGGATATATGTGCGCAAACCTCATGAACCTTTGAGCGGGGATGGGCAGACAGGGAGGAGATGACCACAACACTTTTAAAGAAGAACGCCTGTCCTGTTGTCTCACAGGACGGAGGAAGTATCGATGGCTGAACCGTCAAAGCAGGAGAAACACAGGGCCTACGAAACAGCAACCTTTGCCGCAGGCTGTTTCTGGGGTGTGGAAGAGGCATTTCACGGCGTCAAGGGCGTGGTGTCGACCACTGTCGGTTATACGGGCGGCGAGACGGAAGATCCCGGCTATGAGCAGGTCTGCACGGGCAGGACAGGCCATGCGGAATCGGTGGAGGTGATCTTCGATCCCTCGGTGGTGAGCTACGAGGAACTGCTCGACGTCTTCTGGGAGGTGCACGACCCGACGACACGCAACAGGCAGGGGCCGGATATCGGCTCCCAGTACCGCTCGGCGATCTTCTACCATGATGAGCAGCAGAAAGAGGCGGCGGAGGCATCCCGAGAGTGGCTGGAACGATCAAAACAGTACAGGCACCCTATCGTCACCGAGATCGTGCCGGCCTCCGCATTTTACCCTGCGGAAGAGTACCATCAGCGCTATCTCCAGAAACGCGGATTCATAAGGCCCCACATCTGAAAAGGAGGCCCGCAAGCACCACGGGCCGCCGGAGAAGGGACGCTATGGCCGGGATGTGCGGATCAGGTGCGTTGCACGCCCCTTGAGAGACGCCGCATCCGGCATTACCGGTTCACACATGATCGGGCGCAGACGCCGACCGGTGAGCGTCCCGCGTATCTTCAGCTCCGTCCCCAGCATAAGATCGCCATCGAGCAGGTAGCTTGTCCTGCCGTCATCGATGCACCGCCCGAACGCGGTATCGATCACCGTCCCCCGCACGGAGATCTCTTCCGGTTCCGTCAACGCGATCACCATCGCACTCCCCCACCCCGCATGGAGCTCCATCTCACCGCCCCTCCCCCGCCTTCCCACCGCGTGGTAGAGTTCCACGCGCTCGCGGGGGACGAGGTTCTCCTTTGCCAGATCACCCCAGAACACGACTCTGAGGGGGCCAGATTCGTCCGCCAGCACCCCGTTTCTCACCCATGACTCCTCCCCTTTTCGTGTGGTGAAACGCCGGGGGGGATCGACCGCCGCCACCTGCCCGGAGACCGCACAGATGCTCCCATCCTCCACTTCGGCAAGTGCGGAGAACGGGATAGTGATGTCTCGTTCTGCAGGACTGATGGATGCATGTTCCCCCACCGTATACTCGCGCTGCCGGGCGCGGGGATTGGGGCGTGCCCCCTCAATGTGCAGGCTGCTTTTCGGGATTACTCCGTCGAGCAGCGGCGGGTACCAGCAGACAAGCCGCGCCGTCCCCTCCTCGTTGCCCACCACCGCTTCGACCATCTCTCCCTCGGTTCCGTCCCTGCGCACGAAACGTCGTGGTTTTTCGATATGCACGACCCTGACCTCCAGTGTCAAGGCGGCGACCTCGCCGGACGCCCGCACCCGTGCGCCCTCTTCGCGTGTAGCGATGTCGCAGGGCGTCCTGCGCATATCAAGCACGTGCACCTCGGCGCCGCCGGACTGTTTGGGACGCCCGAAAATCTCGAGCACCTCCCCGACCTCGAGCTCGGTCACCGCAGCCGCGGCATCGTCCCAGAGTACGGCCCGGATCTCGCCCGAATCATCGCCCACCAAGAGCGAAGACACCTGCCCGCAGTCTCCATCATTGCGTTCAAACTGTTTCGGCCCCTCAATGCCCAGGATTTTGCCGAAAAAACAGGTCAGGGTGGCGCGTGCCGGAACGTCCCGGATCTTCACGTGCTGGCGGCCCGCCTCCCGGACCACCATGACGGCTGCCGTATGCTCGTCGATCAGGTCGCCGGCCTTTGCGATGGTCTCTGCCACACGCCGCTCGAACTCTTCGGGGGAAAGCAGATCGTCCACAAGGGCGTAGTGCATCTGCATACGAACGGGTACCTCAAGGTGCTTCCTGGTGCCAGGGGAGGGGTTCCATGGTGGCGAGAAGGTCGTCAACGGTCTCCCCCCGGCGCATCAGCGCCTTTCTCTCGCCGCTGACCATGACTTCAGGACAGCGAGGCCTGCTGTTGTACTGGGAGGACATGGAAAACCCGTAGGCGCCGGCATCGAGCACTGCGATCACGTCCCCCTCCTCCACGGCGGGGAGCATGCGGTCTGCCGCAAGGATATCGCCTGTCTCGCAGATAGGGCCGGTGATTGTGTACTCCTGTACCGGCTGGGCGTCGACCCTGTTCGCCACGAGCACTTCGTGGTAGGAATCGTACATCGCCGGGCGGAGAAGGAGGTTGAACCCCGCGTCCACGTTGATAAACCTCTTATGAGCCGATTTGACCGAGTTGACACCGGTGAGCAGTACCGTGGAGTCCCCGACAAGCGAGCGCCCAGGTTCAACCCATAGCTCGGGCGAAATGCCCAGCTCCGCCAGTCCTTCAAGGACCACCGGCATGACCGCGTCGGCATACTCCTCGGGGCCCGGCGCAACATCCGCGTCCCGCCGGTAGGGGATGCCAAGGCCTCCGCCGATATCAAGAAACGCAAGGTCCACCCCGATATCGGTAACATCGCCGGCCACCCGCACCATCACCTCCGCAGCGCGGGCGAAGGGCTCCACATCAAGGATCTGCGATCCGATATGGCAGTGCAGACCCACGGGGCGCACAAACGCGCAGCTGAGCGCTTCCCGGTAGGCATCGAGGATCTGCCCTGCAGGGATGCCGAACTTGGTGGTGGCGAGTCCGGTGGCGATCTTGGGGTGCGTGGGCACCTCGAGTGCCGGGTTCACGCGGAAGGAGATCTCCACCTCGCATCCCGCGTCCCCCGCGACTGCATCCAGCTGCCGCAGCTCGTCGAAGGAGTCGACCGAGACACGGATGCCCTTCTCCACGGCGAGCGCAAGATCGGCGCGGCTCTTGGAACTGCCGTTGAAGAGAAGATATTCGGGCCGCATTCCCGCGAGAAGGGCCAGCTGGACTTCTCCCGCGGAGAAGACGTCGGCTCCTGCACCCTCCCGCGCCAGCGTCTGCAGCACGGAGAGGTTGCCGTTGGCCTTGGCTGCGTAGAGGATGCGGACCGCAGACGAGTGCCGGGCGAGCGCGGCGCGGACCCGGCGGAAATTCTCCTGAATCCGTTCCTCGTCGGTGACATACAGGGGGGTGCCGAACTCGGCGGCAAGGCTCGTGCAGTCATGCGCCCCGATATACAGGTGCTCGTCCCGGATGTGCATGTGCGCGGGGAGGTTCACGAAAAGAGCCCCCTCATGCGCTCGATCGCCTCTTCGATCCGCGCTACCGAGCGGGTGATGGCGAACCGGACATAGCCCTCGCCGTGCGCCCCGAACCCGATTCCGGGGGTGACGACAATGCCCGCGTCATTGAGCATAGTTGTGGTAAACGCCATGCTGTTGTCCACTTTGAGCCAGACGTAGAAGGTGGCCTTCGGCGCGGTCGCCTCGAAGCCCAGGTCGCGCAGGCCCGCGACGAGGACATCGCGCCGCTCCTGGTAGATCCGGCACGACTCCTCCACGCAGTCCTGCGGGCTCGAAAGGGCCGTGATGGCCGCATGCTGGATGGCATCAAAGGCGCCGGAGTCCACATTGGTCTTGACACGACCCAATCCGGCAATAACGCTTTCGTTCCCGCATGCCATCCCGATGCGCCACCCGGTCATGTTATAGGTCTTCGAGAGGGAGTGCATCTCGATGCCCACCTCCCTCGCCCCGTCCACCTCCAGAAAGGAGAGGGGGCGGTAGCCGTCGAAGGCGATCTCCGAGTAGGCGTTGTCGTGGACGACGATGACATCGTGCTCCCGCGCGAACCCGACCACCTCCTCGAAAAACGACCGGGGGGCCACTGCTCCGGTGGGGTTGTTGGGGTAGCCCAGAAACATCAATTTCGCCCGTTCGAGAACCGCCGCGGGGATCTCGTCGAACACCGGCAGGAAATCATGCTCCTCACGGAGCGGCATCTCGTGCACGTTGCCTTCGGCAAAGAGCGTGGATGTCTTGTAGACGGGGTAGCCGGGATCGGTGGCGAGCACGTAGTCGCCGGGATTGACAAACGCCTCGGGAATATGGGCGATGCCCTCCTTGGACCCGATGAGGGCGAGCACCTCGGATACAGGGTCGAGGGAGACGCCGAACCGGGATGCGTACCAGTCGGCAACCGCCTGCCGGTACGGGAGCATCCCCGCGTAGTTCGGGTAGTGGTGCGTGGCAGGGTCCCGCGCCGCTTCGCAGAGGGACTCCACGATATGGGCGGGCGTGGGCAGGTCGGGGTCACCCACCCCGAAATCGATGACGTCGACTCCCTGGCGCTGCTTCTCCGCCTTCAGTTCATCGATGCGTGCAAAAAGATAGGGTGGAAGATGGTCGAGTCGTCTGGCGTACATTGATATTCTATTGCCCCCGCACTCTCATTAATATCACACACGGTTCACCGGGCCTGTGCGGGCCCGCGTCATTTATGACCCTCAGGAGACCATATCACCAGAGAAGGAGAAGGGTGTGCATGGTCATGGATATGCTCCCGGCGATCCGGGTCGAGGGAGAGGAGGTTGTGCGGATCACCGAACCGGTGATTCGCGAGGAGCGGTACCTGATCTACCTGAACAACCAGCTCCTCGCCGAACAGATCGCCAGTCCCGACCAGCGGGAGGAACTTGGCGCTGGGTTCGTCATCTGCGAGGGGCTCGCCGAACATGTGGAAGGAGTGAGCGCAGACAGAAACGATATCTGGGTCGAGGCTGAGAGCCGGGGCGGGATCGAACGCGAGTTCCGGTCAGGCGGGGGATGCGGCATCCGCGGGGTGCCGAAACAGGTGCACTCGTCCCTTAGCATCAACCCGGAGCAGGTCCGCCGGATCACCCGGGAAATCGAGTCGGAGACCTGGAAGAAGACCGGCGGAGTACACTGCTCGGTGCTCTTCTCTGACAACGGGCTGGTCGTCAAGAGCTGCGATATCGGGCGGCACAATACCGTGGATAAGGTCGTGGGCCATGCCGAACTGCAGGGAATCGACCGGGGGAAATGTTTCATCGGCTGTACCGGGAGGCAGCCTGCGGGCATGGTGGCGAAGTCCGCCAACGCCGGCATCCCCATCATTGTCTCCAGGGCCGCCTCCACCAGCGCCGGAATCCTCACAGCGGACCAGACCGGGATCACGCTCATCTGCTTTTCACGGCAGAACCGGTTCACCATCTACACCAACCCGCAGCGGATCGAGGGCATTGTCCGGGCAGTGCGGGAACCCAGAGAGGACCACTGATTATGACACTTCCACGTGATCGTGGAGGGACGGGCGCTCCCCGCACCGCGCTGGTGATGCTCGGCTGCCCGCAGCTCTGCGCGCAGACGAGCGGGGCGCTCTTTCTGCTCAACGAATTGGCGGCCTGCGGCATTGATGCAATGGTCGCGGGGACGTCGTCGGCCTGCGCCCACCTCGAGGTGGGGGACCCCGCAGGCCATTACCTCGGGGCGCATATGGACATCGACGAATGCATCGCAGAACTTGCCGAAGGGGAGCAGGATTACGATGTTTGCTTTGTCTTCATCCACAACGATGCCGGGGTTGCATACGCCGCGACCCTCGCCTCGATCTCGGGGGGGGCGACCATCGCCCTCATCTTCGGGGAGCACGCGGAGGAACTGGCGTCGGGGCTGGAAGGCATCCGCTGCGAAAGGCACATTATCAGGGGCGGGCACAATCCCCTTCCCATGAAGCGGACACTCAGGGAGGTGGTCGCATGGGTTGCGTCGAAAAACTGAACTACGAAGTGCTCATCCGCCATTGCTCGTTCCGAGAAGCGGCGGAGTACATCCGGCAAAACACCCCTGAATACTATGAAGTGCCCCCGGGGTTCAAGATCTTTGACGTCCACATCATCGGGGTGCCTCCCATCCTCGTGGGGATCGAGGGTGAGCACATCATCTTTCCGTACACCAAACCCTGCCACGGCACATTTCTCCTGAGAGTCGGGGGGGGAGAAGAGATCGAAAGCCTCAGGAGACGCGGGAAACGAGTCCGGTGAACCGGCAGGAGCGGCTCAATCATCAAGCGGGCCTCTCAGGAAGTGACCGGTGGTGATCCCCCCTAACGCCCGCTCCCGAATGGGCGTTTTCAGCGCCGCAAGACGGTCGGCAGCCCCATCACCCTCCCTGAGAACCGCATCGATCGCAGCCGTATAGAGGGACGCCATATCGCGGGCATACACGGCGGTCCTGCCGCGGGCGTCGATGGCGAGGGAATCAAACCCGATCTCGAGCAGCGCCGGCATATGATCCACCAGGCAGGTTTCCACCGCATTGAAGATGTGCGTCCGGCCCTCGCAGTCGGTGCGCACGGGGAAGGTGTAGCCCCGCTCGTCCTGCACGCCCAACCACACCGGCTCATTCTGCCCGTCATCACCCCCGTTCCGCCTCGCCGCACTCCTCACAAGCGCGTCCTCCGTCACCATGAGCTCCGCCGGGCCCTGCACGAGGTACTCCAGCGAGGAATGCTGTCCTGCAGCCCGTTCCCGGGAAACGAGGGCATGGAGGCGTGCCCTGTCGAGCTCGGGCGAGAGGGTGAGGGTGGAAAACAGATCGCGATATGCCTCTGCGGCGAGGTGGTTCCATACATTCAGGCCCACCGACCCGTGGATGGGGATAGTGCACCCGATCAGTCGTATCGCCGTCGCCGCGCCCGCATCCTCCACCATGATCCCAGAAACCCCCGCCTCGCGCACTGTCTCGAGCAGCGGGACAGCGCGGTCAAGAAAGGCGCGGCGGCAGATACGCGGCCATTTCCACACGAGCTCTGCGCCATCAGCCCCACACCGCTCCGCCGCATCGGCGATCGTCGCCAGAAACGCTTCGGGTGAGGAGAAGAGAGCGCATCCATCCGCCTGCAGGGTGGGCTCGAAGTAGATGCGCCTGCACCCGCCTTCCACCGCACCGCGGAGGGCGTCGATGCTGTCCGCGTATGCGGAGAGCAGGGGTGCTGCGCGGCGTGGTGCAGGGTGCGCAACGGGCACCTCGAGGCGTGCCGTCCACATGCGGCAGCACTCCTCCGCACCTGCGACATCGGCGTCGCCCGGCCGCCAGGCCTCCACAATCGCTGCCTCCAGCGACGCCATCGCCGCCCGGCGCAGTCCGGTAATCTCGCTGATCGGGGTAAACAGCCCGCCGGGATAGTGCATCGCCACCTCCCGCACCGCAAAGAGCGAGTCCCCGCTTCGCCTGAGCAGCTCCTCGATGCGGCCCGCGGTGAGCGGGCGCGTCCGGGCCGGTTCCATGGGAAGCGAGCCCTCGACGCACACGGCCACCTCCATTCCTCCTGCCGCGACAGCTCTCGCCCCGACCACCGGCACCCGGTCGCGAAGCGAGAACGAGAGAGCGACGGGGAGCGGGGAGCGGGGTGCGGGAGCGCGCCGGGTGAGGGGCTCGCGCCGGGTGAGCGAGACCGCTGATCCCGCCCCCACCGCCTTCGGGACCCGGATTGCCACGACCTCGTCTCCGGCGGCCTCCACCCTGCGCACAACCATGCCCACCTCGTGTCCGCCCATCTCCCCCTCGATCACGATGCCGTCACCCGGCTCAGGGAAGAGTGTTCCTTCGATCCGTATCAGGGCCCTGTGCTGTCGCCCATCATAGCCGACCACCGTGCCGATGCGCACCCCGCGGTCGTCGGGGCGGGCGGGCCCCATCAGCGCACCGCCGCGGTCGCCGAGCAGGTAGCCGCAGGTGAAGCCGCGGTTGAAGGCGAGGAGCAGGGCAAGCTCGTCATCTTCGGAAGGTGTCCATGCACCCTGCGCGATGGCGTCGAGCGCACGCCGGTAGACATCGACCACCGCTCCCACGTAGCCTTCCGATCGCATCCTCCCCTCGATCTTGAACGACTCCACCGGCGCATGGGCAACCCGGTCGAGCCGGGGGTAGACCGCAAGATCCCGCGGCGAGAGCAGGTAGCGGCCCCGGGTCACGATTGTGCTGAGGTGGACGGGGCGGCCGAATGCATCGATCGAGCCCCGTACCAGCCGATAGGGCTTGCGGCAGGGCTGGGCGCACATACCGCGGTTGCCGCTCCTCCCCCCGACCATCGAGGAAAAGAGGCACTGGCCGGAGTAGCAGTAGCAGAGGGCGCCGTGCACGAATATCTCGAGGCCGATCCGGTCGAGGGGGAGGTGAGCGGCGATATCCTCGATCTCCTCGAGGGACAGCTCTCGGGCGAGCACCACCCGTCGCATCCCCAGCTGCGCGGCCCGGAGCGCCCCCTCCCGGGAGAGAACGGTCATCTGGGTGGAGGCATGCACCGGCAGGCCCGGCACGATGTTGCGGGCGAGTGCGGCAACCCCTGCATCCTGCACGAGCACTGCATCCACCCCGATGCCGTAGAGCCAGAGCAGGCGCCGCGCCACCTCCGCCAACTCGTCGTCCGTGACCAGCACGTTCAGGGTGACATAGACACGCACCCCCCGCAGATGGCAGAAGGCGATCGCCCGGCAGAGCTCCTCGTCGTCGAAATTTGCCGCGTACCGGCGGGCACCGAACCTCTTCCCGCTCAGGTAGACCGCATCGGCGCCTGCGGCGATCGCGGTCCGGAGGACATCGAACGACCCTGCCGGCGCGAGGAGTTCAGGGGTTGTTTCGTGCATGAAAGGCTCCGTACCGCCGCCAAAACGGGCGGCACTGCTGCATCAGAAGTGGGAGAAGTGGCTATATAGCATATTGTATCGGGGAAGGGAAACGAGGCCTTGCAGAACCACCGGGATGGTTTATGTCCCCCTCCCCCATGGTATTCAATAGAAGGAGCATGGAAGAGGCGATGAAATATTCTACCAAACTGGCATCCACATTATTCCCGATTTTCTCTGCAACGGCGGCTGGGCGATCGTCTCCCACTTCGAGATGATCCAGAACCTCACAATGGACCACTGGTCCGAAGCCGAGGTATACCGCCGGCTCGATGAAAAGATGATTGCCGCATACCGGGCGGTCGCAGACGTCTCCCGCAACTACGGGATGCCGATGCGGCAGGCAGCCTATACGCTCGCCGTCGAGCGGGTGGTCAGGGCGATGGAATACCGGGGATGGATCTCGACAGGACAGTACACCCCCCATTCCGTGAACGAAAACTGCGGTTGAGAGAGCGGCATACGGGCATCCTGGCATCAGTTCGATGACAACACAGCAGGAGCGGCATTCCACCCCGACCATGCTGGCATGGTGCTACATTCATTACGCACTTCGAACAAACGCAGAAAGGAGATCTCCGGGTGAAATTGTGAGAAAAAAGTTTTATTATGACCAGTATTTTGACGACTGCGTGACCAGGCTCGAAGAGGTCGAACGACGGATAGAGCTTGCGAAAGAGGACATCCTGGAACTCTATGAGGAGATTGAAGGCCTCATGAGGGAAAAGCAGGATCTCATCGATTCGGGGGAGGCAGAAGAGTTCTGCCATTACTTTCTCCAGCGAAACCGTGAGAAAGATGCCTATAGAATCGACGAATAACCACCCCAATACATAAATATACAGATATCTATTTTTCCGCAATGCATCCTCCTCGAGGCGGCAATAGTTCATCTCACCGCGAGGACGGCCGGAGCGCGGGCCTCTCCTGACCGGCACGGGATGCACGTACGAGTGAACGAAAAACCCCCAGAGGTGGAGTACATGGAAGTCTGGAAATGCGAAAAATGCGGATATGTCTATGATGCACGGATCGGCGATGCCTCATCCGGCATCTCCAAGGGAACGCCGTTTGAGAATCTTCCACAGGCATGGGTCTGTCCCCGGTGCGGCGCGCCGAAAAGGCAGTTTGTAAAGATGGAGATTGAAGGATCATGAGCGAATACCGAAAGATGCGGTGCCAGATCTGTGGCCATATCTATAATCCTGACAAAGGGGAGGGAGCCATTGAGCCCGGAACGCCGTTTGAGGATCTCCCCGATGTTTGGGTCTGTCCGATCTGCTCCGCGGACAAATCGAAGTTTGCGGAGGTCGCATGAGATGGCGGCGAGAGAGATCAACGACCACGTCCATGCCGTAGGGGTCATCGACTGGGACCGGCAGGTGTTCGATGAGCTCATCCCCACCCCCGACGGCACGACCTACAACGCCTATGTGGTGCAGGGCAGTGAGAAGACCGCCCTCATCGATACGGCCGACCCTTCGCGTGAAGAAGAATTCATCACCAATATCGCCCGCCTCGGCGTGGGCTGCATCGATTACGTGATCATCAATCATGCCGAGCAGGACCACTCCGGCTCGCTCCCCATCCTCCTCGATCTCTTTCCCACGGCGACGGTGCTCGCCACCGAAAAGGGAAAGGAACTGATTTGCAGTCTCCTCCTGCTCCCGGAGGAGCGGGTGCAGGTGGTGGAAGACGGGGCCACCATTTCGCTCGGGGACAAAACGCTTGAATTCCTGCACGCGCCATGGGTGCACTGGCCGGACACCATGCTCACCTACCTGCGGGAAGACGGCATCCTCTTCTCCTGCGATCTCTTCGGCTCGCACTTCGCCACAAGCGACCTCTACGTGCAGGACGACCATGCCATCGAACAATCAGCGAAACGGTATTTCGCGGAGATCATGATGCCGTTTCGCCACGTGATCGGGAACTATATCGACCGGGTCGAGGGGCTCAACCCCACGCTGATCGCCCCCAGCCACGGGCCGCTCCATGACAACCCCGGGCGCATCCTTGACCTGTACCGGCACTGGGTGAGCGACGAGGTGAAGAACCTGGTGCTCATCCCGTATATCTCGATGCACGGGAGCACCCAGCAGATGGTCGACTATCTCACCGAAGCGCTGATCGAGCGGGGGGTACGGGTGAAGCCTTTCAACCTCGCCTCTGCGGACACCGGCAGTATCGCCATGGCCCTCGTGGACGCGGCAACTGTGGTCATCGCCTCCCCCACCGTCCTGTTCGGCCCGCACCCGAAAATCGTGTATGCAGCCTTCCTGGTCAATATGCTCAAGCCCAAGACGCGGAGTGTCGGTATCATCGGCTCATTCGGGTGGGGAGGCAAGACCGTCCAGGCAATCACCGACATGCTTTCCAACCTCAAAGCCGACATGCTCGACCCGGTGTACATCAGGGGACAGGCAATGGAGGAGGATATGCGCCAGCTCGAGCATCTCGCCGACGAAATTCTTAAACGGCATAAAGACTACACCATCGTCTGAACCACAGGTAGAATCAGGGAACCAGCCCTCGAAAGTACCACTGCCCCGGACGCGAGCGTTGCGATGATTCTGCTGCGCTGGCGGGGAGAACCGTGCCGACTGCGGCGTGATACAGGAACCTTCGAGGAACAGCCGGCGGGAGGATACCCGGGGCTCACGCGTACTCCCCGGGAAATCCCGTCCCGCGTCCGTGATCCCGTGCATTGATGACAGCGAACCGGCAGGCTGCATCTGCGCCGATCGCCCATCCGGCCTCTGCCCCTGCAGGGCCACGCCGGCGACCACCCGCATATGCCATGAGAATACCGCAGACAATGACGGAGCAATTGAATTTCAAGGATGCCATAGCAACCTCGCCCGTGATCTTCGCCATAGGGGTCGCCGGCGACAGCGGCTCGGGTAAGACCACGTTTACACGGGTGATCCGTGAAATATTCGGTGAAGGGTTGACCTCGACCATATCTCTCGATGACTACCATATCTATGACCGCACCCAGCGCCGGGAACGAAACATCACCCCGCTTTCGCCGCAGGCCAATGATTTCGACCTGCTCGTCAAACACCTCGCCGATCTCAAACAGGGAAAGACCATCGAGAAACCGGTCTACAGCCACACCACCGGCACCATCGAGCCGCCGGTCCCTTTTACCCCCACGAAGATCCTCATTCTCGAGGGGCTCCATACATTCGCCACACCTGCGCTCCGCAGGCTTCTCGACTTCACCATTTTCGTGGATCCCTCGGATGAGGTGAAAGCGTCCTGGAAACTGGCGCGCGACATGCGACGGCGGGGCTATGCGAAAGAAGAGGTTCTCAGAGAGATGGAGGTCCGGGAGCCGGATTACCGGGCGTATGTCGCGCCCCAGCGCGGGGTGGCCGATGCAATCATCTCCGTCGCGTTTTCCCGGTATGGCCGGGAGAAGGGGGAAGAAGACAATATCTACGCGGTGACCCTGCTGCAGGAAAAACAGGACCGGACGATCGAGACTATCAGTCTCACCTTTGATCTCTTCTCCATGTGCTCACTCTCGGACCGGGATTTTCTCCTCGAATTCCGCGAGCAGCACCTTGACGGGCGGAGGATGGGGGCAATCACCTTCGACGGGGAACTGCAGTACGGGGTGATACACAGGCTGGAGCGCACCGTTGAAGAACAGACCGGCGTGCACCCCATCTCCATGTTCGCCGGGCGATCGTACGTCAATGCATCCGATGTCATCCAGCTCATTCTCTCGTGGCGGATCATCAACAAACGTATCTATATCGCGGTGCGAGGTGACGCGGAAGGTGAATGAACGGGAGAAACCCATACACGCCGGGGAAGAGCAGACCTGGCGCATCCTCTACGAGAATACCAGGGCGCGTCTTCCGGACTATGTATTCGTCGGATTCAACGCCAACATCGACCGGATCATCAGGGTCGCCGACCTCCCTCCCGGCGCCTTCTCCTTTCCGGGCGGCACCCTGCTGCACCGGAAGCTGGAGACGTCAATGGAGCGCAGGGCCGCACAGGAATGGTTCGTGGACGACATTGCATTCTATCGCAGGGCGGTCGAGGCATTCGACGCCCACGGGCACACAGAGATCGGCGGACAGGCGGGGATCGCCTCGGTCCATCTCGCCGGCATGGGCGTGCCCCATGTCCGCTGCTTCGTCCCGGGGATCTGCCGGGAATGCGCCTCAATGCTGCAGAACAGGGGAGTCGTGCCCCTCGACGGGACACCCCCTCATCCCTGTGACGAACGGCATACCCACCTGGTATTCGAATACGGGGGGGACGAGGAACGCATCGACGCGGCGACCAGGGCCAACCGCTTCATTGCCTCGCCAAAGATGCATCCGGGAAAGCCATTGTTTGATGCACATGCCCTTGAAAAGCTCCCGTCACTGGTTATCCCCTGTACACGGGGATTTCTCTCCGGGTACCAGTATCTCACCACGGAGGAGGAGTTTCTTGAAGCGCGGAACCAGTTGCGCGCCATGCACCGTGCCTTTTCGTCCTTTCGCAGTCACATCGAATGCGTCACCATCGATCACGAGGAGATTCTGGCGATGCTCACACGGTGGGTGCTCCCCGAAGCCCACAGTGTGGGGTGCAACGAGCAGGAACTCAGGCTTATCCTCACATCGCTCGGCAGGGAACCTGCCCCGCCCCCCGGACGCGGCCACCTCGACCCCCCGGACCTCGTGGAAGGCGCCCTGACCGCCCACCGCTGCCTCGGGGTGCAGCGCCTCCACCTCCATACCTACGGGCTTTCTGTGCTCGTCCATTCCCTCCCCATCCATGATCCGGAAGGCGCGCGCGATGCCCTGATGACGGCAGCGCGCGCCGCGTGCGCCCGGGCGGGAGGCGACCGGAGGGTTCTGCTCCCCCGGATTGCCGATATCCTCCGGAATGCCGCACGGTCGCTTCCCCCTCCGGTACTACCGGGGATCTACGACGACGGGGAACGCATGGTCCTGATTGTTCCTGCATTGCTCTCTGTTCCGGTCAGGAAAACAGCAGGACTCGGCGATACCATCTCTTCCACCGCATTTGTCTGTGATCCCTTCTGATTCTCATCACCCCGCGAGAAGAGTGCCAATCAACAAACCATAATAGCGGCGCAGTGTATTGAGTAATAATGGATAGGATCGAGCAGTTCTCGATCATTGCCGATGATATTGGGAATATCCTCAGGTTTATCAGCATTGGCACCTGCCTCCCTCTCATTATCACCATCATCTACGGTGAATGGGAGATGTTCGTTCCCATGGCAACGGTGCCGGTCACGCTCTTCGTGCTGGGAACCCTGCTGCTGATGATTCCCTCCAACGGAAAAGAAGCCCGCCTGAGCCAGGCGCTTTTTGCGGTCGCGCTTATCTGGCTGATTTGTGCGCTCGTGGGAGCCCTCCCCTTCACCCTCGGGTGGGGCATGCCCTATCTCGACAGCGTGTTTGAGGCGATGTCGGGGTGGACGGACACCGGCATGACCCTCAGCCCCTCGATCGACACTATGCCCAGAACCCTTCTCATCTGGCGATCACTCATGCAGTGGCTGGGAGGGATCGGGATCGTCGCCTTCACCATCGCCATGGCCACGCGTTCAGGACTCACCCCATCAAGGCTCTACCGCTCGGAAGGCAGGACCGAGGCCTTCATGCCCAGCGTGGTCGCCACCGGGTTCCAGATGTGGAAGATCTATGTCATCCTCACCATCTTCTCCATCCTGCTCATCAAGCTCTCCGGCGTCTCTCTCTGGGACGCACTCAATATCGCACTGGTGGCCATCGCCACGGGAGGCTTCTCCGTGCATGCCGAGGGGATCCCCTACTACAACAACCCCCTGCTCGAGATGCTCATCGTCCCGGTCATGATCGCAGGAGCGCTGCCGTTTAAGCTCTACTACCTCTCCTGGCGCAGGAAATGGCCGAGCCTGTTCGTAGACGAGCAGGCGCGTCTGCTATTCGTCCTCATTGTCGCCGGGTTCTGTGTACTCACCTTCGACCTTATCACCATCAACCAGCTTGATATCCCAACGGCGGTCCGCCACGGGATCTTCATGACCGTCGCTGCGGTGACGAGCACGGGGTTCCAGGTCGCGTCCCCGCATACATGGGCCAATGTCACCGTCCTCTCGTTGATCCTCCTGATGCTGGTCGGGGGATCGTCGGGGAGCACCGCCGGAGGGATCAAGCTCTCCCGTGTTGCCCTCGGGTACCGGGGACTGAAGTGGTGGTTCCGCCGCGTCTTTGTCTCCGGCAAGGTGCTCGTCCCCTTCAAGTACGAAGGAAAGGTCATCCCCAAAAACATCGCCGAACTCGAAGTCTCCAGGAATATGCTCACAATCATGCTTTTTTTGCTGACAATCTTTATAACCACCGTGGTGGTGATGCACTTCGATCCCAGCCCCTTAGATTCCAGCAACGTGATCATGGAGGTAGTCTCCGCCATGTGCAACAACGGGATTTCCACGGGCTACGTCAGCCCGGATATGACGCCGGTCTCCAAGATCGCCTTCATCATGGTGATGTGGATTGGCAGGCTCGAAGTGATGGCGGTCATCGTCTTCTTCATGGGACTGTTGCGTGGTTTTGACAGGTAACCCCACAATTCCACTTTTCGAGAATGGAGTCAATTTTTGGCAGTTATACCAGAATCAGGACAAATGCTTCGGCGATACGAACCACAACATACATCCTGAGGATATCAGTCCTCGATACGAAGGATCGTTCAGCTCCTGATCGTTGCCCATGGTGCCAGCCCCATCTCATCACCCTGAGCATTGCCCCCGATCTGCCCCTTGCGGCCTCGCCCGTGTCCACAGAATCTCGTCCTGCATATGCAGCAGCAGGTGTGCGATACAGGCACGATCCTCTTTGAAATCGTGACGGCGATGAGCAACGCGGGGGTCACCACCGGATACCCCTCCCGGGGTATGGCAGACCCGGTGAACCTTCGCTTCCATCATCACCAGGTGGGGTGGCAGGCTCGAGGTCATCCCGGTGACGGCACTGATTTCCGGAATGGTACGGAGATGATTACCACTTTCGTGCATTTTTTTGGGAACCCGCCGAACACCACAAAAATTGCGTTGACATCAATGAGATAATATTGATGCACACCGTACCTGTAATGCAATGAAGCAGATTGCCCTCTACGGGAAGGGTGGAATAGGCAAGTCAACCACATCGGCAAACCTCTCCGCCGCGCTCGCGGATACGGGCCTTGATATCATGCAGATCGGCTGCGATCCCAAACATGACAGCACGCGGATGCTCATGCACGGGACGTGGATTCCGACCGTGCTCGACCTGGTCAGGGAGAAAGGGGATGAACGCATATCTGCAGATCAGGTGGTGTTCAAGGGCTACCGCGGCATTCGCTGTGTTGAGGCGGGCGGCCCTGAACCGGGAGTCGGGTGCGCCGGGCGGGGGATCATCGCCACCTTCCAGCTGCTCGAGCGGCTCGATGCCCTCCACGGCGACGTGATCGTCTATGACGTACTCGGCGACGTGGTCTGCGGCGGATTTGCCATGCCCATGCGGGAGGGCTACGCGCAGGAGATCTACCTGGTCACGTCGGGAGAACTCATGTCGCTCTATGCAGCCAACAACATCTGCAAGGCAATCGCGCGCCTCTCCCGGAGAGTGCGGAGCAAGTGCGCCCTCGGCGGCGTGATCTGCAATTCGGCAAACATTGCCGAGGAAAATGTGCTCGTGGAAGAGTTCGCCCGCAGGATCAACTCCCGCCTGATCGCTTACGTACCCCGGGACAGGATCGTGCAGGTGGCAGAGATCAACCGGCAGACGGTCATCGAGTACGCGCCGGACTCCGCACAGGCAGGCGTGTATCGCGCCCTTGCCGCGGGCGTTCTCGAGATCACCAACACCGACCTGACCATCCCCACACCGCTTGAGATGGATGAACTTGAATCCCTCGCACTTGAATTTGTCTAGATACGAAGGCTGCACCATCACCGGCGCACTTGCCGTCAGCGCGTTTATCCCCGATGCGCTGACGGTGGTGCACGGTCCTGCCGGGTGCGCCCACCACAACCTCTCGCTCCTGCACGCAACACTCCTCCAGCAAGACCGGCTTTTCCTCCCCCCGGTCTTCTCCACCGGGCTTCGCGAACCCGACATCATTTTCGGGGGGGAGGACGCACTGCAGCGGACCATCGAGCGGGCGCTGGAGCGCAAACCCCGGGCGGTATGCGTGATCAGTACCTGCATCGCCGAGACCATCGGCGATGATACAGATGCGGTCTGTGGCCGCGACTGGGGGGTTCCGGTGATCCACCTCCACAGTTCGGGATTTCTGGGCGGGTCTTTCAACGAGGGGTTTGTCAACGCCCTGAAACGGATTGCCGGCCTGGTGCCCCCGGCAGAGACACGGGACGGGGGCATCAATATCGTCGGCGAGAAGAACCTGGAGTTCGAGGTGGAAGAAAACTTCGAAGAGGTTGCGAGACTGCTGGGAGTGCTGGATCTGGACGTCAATGTGCGGTTCGTGCGCAACGAAACGGTGGATGATATCTCCCGTTTTTCCGCAGGATGCCTCAATATCCTGCGCGAGCCCGCGCTCGATCCGATCGGAAGGCATTTTCAGGAGGCATTCGCCCAGCCCTATCTCTCCGGCTTTCCCGTCGGGCTGCAGGGAACGCGGGAGTTTCTCCGGGCGGTCGGGGAGGCCTGCGGTAGTGCGGCGGACGAGGCAATCGCCGCAGAGGAAAGCCTGCAGGATGAACTCTCGGCTGAGTTTGCGGATCTCGATGGTGAGGCGATCAGCCTCTCCCCGTTCGGGTTCCAGTGCCCTGAGTTCTCCCTTCTCTCGGAGGTGGCCGAAGCAATCGGCCTGCGCATCGATCCGGAAGGAACGGAAATCCCGGTCCCCTTCGGGGCGCCGGTGGGAACGGCGGGGATACGGCGGATGCTGCACCAGTGGAGGCGGTTTCTCCATGCATGATGCGGGCTGCATCAACCCTCTCTGGCCCTGCGCCATGACCGGAGCGGTGGCATGCCTTGCAGGATTCTCCGACCTTGGCGTGATCGTGCACGGCTCGTCCGGCTGCTACTACTACACCGAGACGCTCGTCCCCGTTCCCGTCCACTCCACCTTCCTGGTCGAAGAGGAGGTGATCTTCGGCGCGGAGCGGCGGCTCCGGGAGGTGGTGGGGGATCTCGCGGCGATGTATTCGAGGGTTGCCGTCGTCAACACCTGCGTCCCCTCGGTGATAGGCGAGGACATACGCCAGTTTCTCGAGGAGTACGACGTGATGATCGTCGACGCCCCTGGCTTTTCCGGGCACCTTGAGGACGGCTGGAAGAACGCCATCGACACCCTCGCGCCGGGCGTCGACGAGCAGCGGCAGGGCGTCAATATCGACGGGCTATTCTCCGCCGATCCCTTCTACCATGGCAACAGGATGGAGGCGGAGCGCCTCCTCGCCATGGCGGGTATTCCGCCCGCGACGCGGTTTTGTGCGGATACGCTCGGAGCAGCATATCGCGCAACGCCGGTCTCGGTTGCGGCAAACCCGGATTTCCGCTCGGGGGTGGGAACGGAGGCAGGGTCGCTCGTGGGTATCAAGCCCCTCAAATCCTGCTTTTCAAGGATCGCTGCGCTCTGCAGTGACGCGGATGTCGGTCCCGTCATGGAAGCGGTCGACGAAGCCGAGGAGCGGATCGTCCATACCTGCGACCGCCACCTCCGCCGCTTCGACCCGCCCGCGGCCGCTATTTTTTCGGGGTTCGGCCAGGCTGACGCGGTGGCGACCATGCTGCGCGACTACCTCGATGCCGAGATCGCAGTGATCGGATCGCGGAACCGGACCGGACCGTCGGCGTTCAAGGTGGAAGAGACCCGGGATCTCGACCATATCGCCGCCCTGATCGCGCGCCACGCCCCTGACCTGGTCATCGGATCGGCCTATGAGGAAACTGTTGCGGGGGGTGCGGCGTTCGTCCCGCTCACGCTGCCCATGCGGGGGCGGGTCATCCTCGCCCACCGCCCCCTCGCGGGAACGGAGGGCGCCCTCGGGATCATGGAATCGGTGCTCAATGCCTGCATGGACACAAAACAGAAGAAATAGATGACATCTGGGAGCGTTCAATCAAATTCGTAATACTTTCTCAGCCAGTCGCGGATCTTTCGATCCGATCCACCCCCGGTCGAGCCGGTGGACGATATCGTTGATGACCCCGGCCTGTTCAAGAATGTTCTCCGCCATTCCCTCATCTTCCAGATGCAGCAGGGTGAGACCCACGATCACCTGAAGGGGGGTTCCGAAGATGGTCGTCGAGGATGGCAAACTGCTCCATGTTCTTCTCGATCTGTTTGAACGCCTCACATTTGAGTCGTTCCGTCTCCTTGCGCTCGCTGATATTCCGGGCAACCATGCGGGCCTCTGCGCCCCCCATATGCTCGAAGAGATGTGCATTGACCTCCATTGGAATGAGCGCCCCGTCACACCTGTTATCGACGGTCTCGTAGATGCCATGCTCGTGCTCGAGCAGTACCGCAGGAGTGATGCTATCTACTGGCAGGAAGGCCATGGTAAAGATACGGGTGACTTCCGCGTCAGCAAAAAAAACGCCCCATGACAACTGATCCAGCCACTTCGTCGGAACCGGGGGCCAGCACAGGGCGGGATGCCACCAGCATGGGCCCTTCGGGGAACATCACAATCCCCGTGAGCGTCGAATCCGGATCTTCATGGATGCTGAGCGGGAGCCCGGGGCCGATTGCCCCTTCAGGCTTTCGGGCACCGCAATGGACGCACCCTCCCCGACGTCAGATCCCCCGCTGTCGAGAATCCGGCCGGCGCCACTCACGATGAGGACGACATTGATGCCCGGTCGCTCGAGGATCCGATCATTGATGCTGGAAAACCCTCCCGTAGTGGAATACCCCCCTGCATATGCACGCGTCTCGTCCCGGGAAGCCCACGCATAAACCACTGCATCGAGCATGGTGATATCGTCTGCCAGGGCGCACACGATGCGATCGCAGTTCTGCACAGCGATCTCCTCTTCTCTCCGGGCGAAGCCGCCAAGCAGAATACTTGTCGACGCAGCATGCAGAATAATCAGGAGACCAAGCAGTGTCGCCAGTATGATCACGCCGGTTATCTGGTAGATCTTCACGTATCCAGCCTCCGGCCGAGAAGAACGGCAGGTTCAGTGACACCCCATATCCCGGGCAGAGGATGGATACCCAACAAGACATGTGGGTACTCTCTTATTGCAGATATCGTGCTCTGCCGTCCAGGACGACATCCACAGTATGAATACCCCGGACATTCTCCGAAACCCGGTAAGAAACACGATAAATAAGAATCAGGAGGAGAGAATCGTGGCGGCGATGTGGTCTGCCACGGCCATGGTCCCGGCCGATCCTCCCATATCCCTCGTGACCACCCCGTCTGCAATGCTCGTCTCGATCGCCGAGATCACGGCAGCGGCGGCCTCCTGCTCGCCGAGGTGATCGAGGAGGAGTGATCCGGCCCATATCGTTGCCACCGGGTTGGCCACCCCCAGCCCGCGGTACTTGGGGGCTGATCCGTGGATGGGCTCGAACATGGATGTGCCGTTCGGGTTGATGTTCCCGCCGGGCGCGAGGCCGAGGCCCCCCTGGATCATCGCACCCAGATCGGTGATGATGTCGCCGAACATATTGGGAGTGACCACGACATCGAACCATTCCGGGTTCTTCACAAACCACATCGTCACCGCGTCCACGAAATTGAACTCATGTTCCACGTCCGGATAGTCAGCGGCGACGCCGGCGAATACGTCCCGCCAGAGACCGTAGACGTCCGTGAGGACGTTTGCCTTGTCTACCGACGTCACCTTTTTGCGACGGCGCTCCGCGTGATCGAAAGCGTAGCGGATGGCCCGCTCCGAACCCTCCCGGGAGACCACCCCGATCTGGTAGGCGATCTCGTCGGCATCGCTCTCCACATCCAGACCGAAGCGGACCGAGTAGAGGGCGCGGATCACCTCGAGCTCTCTGTGCTCACTCCCCTTCAGGCGCGAGCCGATCCCGACGTAGAAATCCTCGGTATTTTCCCGTACGACCACGAAGTCGATGTCTTCGGGACCTTTTCGCGCGAGCGGGGTCTGCACCCCGCGCAGCAGGCGGATGGGGCGCAGGTTGATGTACTGGTCAAAGGCAAAGCGCATCGCCAGAAGAATCCCCTTTTCGAGGACCCCCGGTTTCACACGGTTGTCACCGATGGCGCCGAAGTAGATCGCCGGATAGCCGGCCAGCTCTGCGAGATCGTCTTCGGTGAGCAGCCCGCCCGTTTTCAGGTAGCGCTCGGCGCCGATGTCGAAAGCCTGCCACTCGATGTCGAACCCGAACCTCTCCCCGGCGGCATCGAGGACACGCGTTCCGGCCGCGATGATCTCCGGGCCGATCCCATCGCCGCCTATGACCGCGACCCGGTGCACAGCTCCACCTCCTCCAGTGTGCGCGCCCATGCGACCAGCCCGCCCGCATCGGCGATCTCGCGGAAGAATCCGGGCACCGGCTCGATGGAACAGCGCCGTCCCGTCGCCTCGATCACGCCCTCCTCAAGGTCGACGCATACCTCGCTTCCCTCCTCGATGGTATCCGCCTCCTCGCAGATCAGGGGGAGCAGGCCCGTGTTGATGGCATTCCGGTAAAAAATACGGGCAAACGACCGTGCGATCACCATATCGATCCCCGCACCCTTCAGGGCGAGAGGGGCGTGCTCGCGGGACGAACCGCACCCGAAGTTCCTGCCGGCGACGATCACGTCGCCCGGCGCCGCCTGCGCGGCAAACTCATCCCGCGTCCCCTCGAATACATGGCGGGCAAGCTCGTCGGGATCGTAGATGGTCAGGAACCGGCCCGGGATAATGGCATCGGTGTCGATGTCATCGCCGAACTTCCATACCCGCATCAGCCCACCTCCCTCGGGTCGCAGATCTCCCCGGCGATCGCACTCGCCGCCGCCGTTGCCGGCGAGGAGAGGTAGACCTCCGCTCCGGTGCTCCCCTGCCTGCCGCGGAAATTCCTGTTCGAGGTGGAGAGCGAGACCTCGCCCGGCGCCAGCAGCCCGAACGATCCCCCCATGCAGGGGCCGCAGCAGGGAGCCTCCAGAAGCGCTCCCGCTTCCACGAAACGCTCGATCAGCCCGGCACGCAGCACCTTCAGGTACTCCTCGCGGGACGCGGGAATCATGATCACGCGCACATCGGGGGAGAACGAGCGGTCGCCGAGAACCTCCGCCGCATCAAGGAAATCCTCGTAGCGCCCGTTCGTACAGGAGCCGATGAATACCTGGTCGACGTGCGTGCCGGCGACCTCCGTGACGTCCACCACATGGTCGACATTGTGGGGCACCGCCACTTTCGGCACCAGATCGGTGGCATCGTATTCCCGCACCTCGCAGAATTCTGCGTCGGCATCGCTCATCAAACGGAAGGGGGATACGGCTCGGCGCTCCTCCATGTACTTCCACGTAAGCGCATCGGGCGGGACGATGCCCGCTTTCGCGCCCATTTCAATGGCCATGTTGCAGCAGGTCATCCTCCCTGCCATGGACAAGGCGGCGATCGTCTCCCCCCCGAATTCCAGCGCCCGGTAGGTGGCGCCGTCGGCCCCGACATCCCCGGTGATGGCAAGGATAAGGTCTTTTGCTCCGACGAAAGGAGCGAACTCCCCGTTCACCTCGATGCGGATGGTCTCGGGGACCCTGAAATAGAGCGCGCCGAACCGGAGCACGAATCCCATGTCGGTGGACCCGATGCCGGTAGCGAATGCCCCCGCCGCCCCGTAGGTGCAGGTATGGGAGTCTGTCCCCACGACAATCTCGCCGGGCCCCGCCCGCCCCTTCTCCATCACCACCTGGTGGCAGACGCCCTCATGGAGATCATAGTTATGGATCCCCTGCTCACGGGCGAACTGCCGCATATACGCCTGGTTCTCTGCTGCGGGTATCGAATCTGCAGGAACCTGGTGGTCAAAGAGCATGATCACCCGTTCCGGATCGAAAACCTGCTTCCCTCCCATCTGCTGAAAGACGCGGATGGCGAGGGGGCCGGTGATGTCATGGATCATCGCCCCGTCGACCGGAACCATCATGACATCGCCTGCATGGACATCCTTTCCGCAGGTGCGGGAAAAGATCATTTCCGTGATCGTTGCCGCCATTGACAATCATAGAGGCATACGTCGTGGGACATGTTGTATTTTGGGGGGAGAAATGAGAAGGATGTAACATATATGCCCTCCGGGATACAACGTCTATCGAAGCGATGAGCAAAGGACCCACCCCCGCGATGAAACAGTTTTACGAGATGAAATCACGATATCCGGACTGCGTTCTCTTTTTCCAGATGGGGGACTTTTACGAAACCTTCGGCGAGGATGCAGAGCTGGTGGCACGTGAGCTCGACATCACCCTCACCGCGCGGGGCAAGGATAAGAATGGCGACCGCATGCCGCTCGCGGGCGTCCCCATTCACGCGGGCGACACCTACGTGGCAAGGCTGATCCAGAAGGGCTACCGCGTCGCCATCTGCGACCAGATCGAAGACCCGAAAACCGCAAAGGGCGTGGTCAGGCGTGACGTGGTGCGGGTGGTGACGCCCGGGACCGTGATCGATTCTGGCATGATCAACTCGTCAAACAGCACCTATCTCATGGCGGCGACGCCGGACCGGCGGGACGGATCGATCGGCATGGCGTTCCTCGATATTTCCACGGGAGAGTTTTTTGTCGAGCAGTGCGGTGCCGGCAACGGCGCAGTCGACGTGTTCTCGGGGATCGCGCGCAACCGCCCCACCGAATGTATCATTCCGCCGGGATTTCCCGCAGATATCCGCCAGCGCATGGAGCATGCCGATGTCCTTGTGACCGTGTTCAGGCACGATGCTTTCGATGAGGAGACGGCGAAGTCTCTCCTCATCGAACAGTTTTCCGTCTCCTCGCTCGACGGCTTCGGGTGCGAGGGGATGCATGCGGGCATTGCTGCGGCGGGAGCCTGCCTGGCATATGCAAAAGAGACGCAGATGACCGATCTCGCCCATATCAACCGCCTCCAGACGCGGATCGCCACGCAGACCATGGCGCTCGACGCCATCACCCTGAGAAACCTGGAGATCTGTCACAATATCAGGAAACACGGGGACGATGCTACGCTGGTCCGGGTGCTCGACGAGTCGATGACGCCGATGGGAGGAAGGCTCCTGCGCGCATGGATCACCTCACCCCTTATCGATCCCGGGGCGATCAATGCCCGGCTCGATGCAGTGGCGTTCTTCGCCGAAAACCCCCTCATCCGCAACGGCGCGCGCTCGCTGCTCCACCGGTGTGCCGATGTGGAGCGCATCGCCGGCAGGATCAGCTACGGCAATGCCGGGCCAAGAGACCTCAGGGTCCTGAACGCGTCCCTTGAAAAGATACCTCCGCTTGCGGAGTACTGCCGCGGCGGCGATGCCGCGCCCCCGGCACTGATCGGGCAGGCACTGGAAGAGATCGCCGATCTCGCCTGGTTGCGTGGACTCATCGAGCAGGCGATCGTCGATGACCCTCCGCCGACGGTCAGGCAGGGCGGCGTGATCCGGGAAGGGTATGATGAAAGCCTCGACACGCTGCGCTCCACCGCAACCGGGGGCAGGTCGTGGATCGCCGAATTCCAGGCGAATGAACGTGAACGGACAGGAATAAAGTCCCTGAAAGTGGGGTACAACAAGGTCTTCGGCTACTATATCGAGGTGACGAAGCCGAACCTCCGTCTGGTGCCCCCTGAGTACCGGCGCAAGCAGACCACCGCAAACGGCGAGCGCTACACCATCCCCGTACTGCAGGAGAAGGAAGCGATGATCGCCAATGCGGAAGAGCGCCTCGGGGCACTCGAAGCCGAGCTCTACGAGAAACTCATCGAGAAACTGCGAACATGGGTCCCCGACCTCCAGGCCACGGCGCGCGCACTGGGGACCATCGACGTCTTTGCCGGCCTTGCGGAGGTCGCACGGAAGAACGGCTACACCCGGCCCGAGATCACGGACGATGCGGTGCTCGTGATCCGGGAAGGGCGCCATCCCGTGGTGGAGCGGAGCCTTGCACACGGGTTCGTCCCCAACGACACGGTGCTGGACAGCCGCAATGACCAGATCCTGATCATCACCGGGGCCAATATGGCGGGGAAGTCGACGTACATGCGCGGCGTTGCGCTCATCTGCATCATGGCGCAGGCGGGCAGCTTTGTCCCGGCGAATTTTGCCAGCGTGGGCATCGTGGACCGGGTGTTTACACGGGTGGGGGCGTTCGACGACCTCGCCAGCGGGCAGAGCACATTCATGGTGGAGATGCTGGAACTTGCCAACATCCTCAACAACGTCTCCCCGCGCAGCCTTGTCATCCTTGACGAGATCGGGCGCGGCACGAGTACGCTGGACGGACTGTCCATCGCGAGAGCAGTCCTCGAGTACCTGCACGGCCGCGGCTCGGAAGGGCCCCGCACCCTGTTCGCGACCCACTTCCACGAGCTCATCGAGACGGAGAGCGAGCTCAAAAGGGTCAAAAACTACCACTTCGCGGTCAAAGACACCGGGAAGGAGGTCGTCTTCCTCAGGAAAATCATCCCGGGGGCGACCGACAGGAGCTACGGGATCCATGTGGCACGGCTCGCCGGCATCCCGATCCGCGTGACCGCACGCGCGGAAGACCTGCTGAAAAAGAGCCTCGAGGAGGAATACCGGCCGACAGGCAAAAAATCCCCCCGCTATACGCAGATGCTGCTCATCGATTCGCCCGAGATGCAGAGCGCCGACCATGCGCTCATCGAGGAGATCCGATCGCTGGATATCAATACCATTACACCGGTGGATGCCCTCACCGCACTGCACGCACTGCAGCGGAAGGCGCACGGGAGGAGCGATCAACCATGAACGCCGCACACACGGACCCACGCATCCAGATCCTCGACGAGGAGACCGTCAACCAGATAGCCGCAGGCGAAGTGGTGGAACGCCCCGCATCGGTGGTCAAGGAACTGGTGGAGAATGCCATCGATGCAGGGGCGGAAACGGTTCGCATCGAGATCATCTCGGGCGGCGGCGGCGGCATCAAGCGCATGCGGGTCGTCGACGACGGCACGGGGATGAGCAGGGAGAATGTCCGCCTCGCGTTCCTGCGGCATGCGACCAGCAAACTGCGGGCAATCGATGACCTGCACCGCATCCGATCGATGGGGTTTCGTGGCGAAGCGCTGGCGAGCATCGCCGCGGTCGCCCGGGTGGAGGTGGTGACCAAGCCCCGGGGTTCGGGAGCGGTTCCGGCCACGCGTCTGGTGATCAGCGGGGGCGAGATCGTCGAAGATGAGGAGACGGGTGCTCCCGAGGGAACGGGCGTTGCGGTGGAGGATCTCTTCTTCAACATCCCCGCCAGGAAAAAATTCCTCAAGAGCACACAGACCGAATTGCGGCATATCTACGCGATCATGGAGCAGATAGCCCTCGCTCACCCCGACATCTCGTTCCGCCTGCTGCACAACGGCAGGGAGCGGATCGCCACCCAGAAAAAGGGCACGCTGGTCGACGCCATCAGTGCCCTCTTCGGCAGCGATCTCGCCCGCGATCTCATTCCGGTCAGTGGCAGGACGGCATACATGCAGGTGGAAGGGCTGATCGCCGCGCCCGCGCACACCCGCCCCAATACCGCCCAGATCCTCACATCCGTCAACCGCCGCCAGATCTCTTCCGCGGCGCTCGCACGGGCGGTCAGGGAGGGGTACGGCACCCTGCTGCCGAAAGATCGTTTCCCGATTGCATTCCTCTCCCTGACCATCGATACCGGCCTCGTGGACGTCAATGTCCACCCGACGAAACGAGAGGTGCGGATCTCGAGAGAGGCGGATGTGGTTCGCGAAGTTGCCTCGATCATCCGGGAAACGCTCCGGAGCGCCCGCCTCATCCCGGAGGCATCCCCCTCACCCGTGCCAGGGCACTCCCCCGTGCCGGAGAGCGGCTATACCCCGTCGGCGGGGGCATGGCAGGTGGCGGCGCCGGTGCGCGCCTACCACCCGGTGCACCGGGAGCAGAGCGCAACCGATACCCAGCTGCGGCTCACGGAGAAAACGGCTGATGCGACTGCGGAGACGTTGCTGCCCGGCATGAAGGTTATCGGGCAGCTCGATGCCGCCTACATCATGGTTACCTCTTCACCCGGCAGCCATGAGGAACTGATATTCGTCGACCAGCACGCCGCCCATGAACGGGTGCTCTACGAGCAGGTGCGGGCAAAGCGGGAGCAGGGAGTGCGGTCCCAGGAGCTCCTGGTGCCCGTGATCCTCACTCTCCGCCCGAAAGAGGCCGCCGCGGTGCGGGAAGCATTGCCCCTCCTTCTTGCAGAGGGGTTCGTGCTCGAAGAGTTCGGCAGGGATTCCTTTGCGGTGCGTACCGTGCCGGTGGTGCTGGGCAAACAGGTCGAACCTGAGGTGATCGACGATATTATTGCCGACATCATCGGTGACGAGCTGCGGTCCGCCGCGGACAAAAAAGAGGGCGTCACCTGCATCATCGCCTGCAGGGGAGCGATCAAGGCGGGAGCGCACATGACCCGGGAGCAGATGGAACGCCTTCTTTCTCAGCTCTTCCGCACGAAAAACCCCTCTACCTGCCCCCATGGCCGGCCCACCATGGTGTCCTTCTCACGGGAGCGGCTCGACAGGATGTTCCGGCGGACCTGATCCTCCCTGCGGCACGACGGCCTCCTTCACGCACCTCACAAACCGGACGATGCCGGGCGCTCGGCCGAAGGGATACAATACCGGCAATAGCGTTCGCATACCTCCCACGGAACTGCACGCGTGCGGCGGAAAGATTGATGAAGGATCAGCAACACTTCTGGCTATCGGTGAGTGTCATGCCCATTCCAAGGAAAGATTTTGACCAGGGAGCCACCCCGGCGGAGATCAAGTCGAGGATCATCGAAGTGCTTGCAAAAAACAAGGGATACGCCTACACCCTGGATGAGATCCGGGAGCTGGTCTTCGGTGATAACAGCGGTTCTGCCGAGTCGTGGAAAGGAGCGTGCTTTCTGCAGGATCTCATTGAGGAGGGCTATGTGGAGGAGAAGATCATCGAGGTGGAAAACGGGCGATGGGTATTCTATCACTGGAAATAAGGCCCTGGATTCCCAAAGAGAACAGACTACGGATCCCCGGAAAGCAGGCCGAGATCCGCATCCACCATACCCCTGTGCTCTTCATGCACGGGAAACACGCAGTCCTGCACTGAACGATCGCCTGAACCGGAGCAGCCGCACGCAATCGCCGGGGCGAAGGCAGGAATCAGGCAGGTTATTTTTTTAGGCGCCACTCCTCCGCAGGGCGCCTGTCGCGGTGGGTGTCGACAACCAGCGTTTTTCCCGAGATGAAATAATTCCCGATTTCTACATACAACGCGTTGTTTATGGCGCGCCTCCTCGGGGGGGCACCGATGCCGGGTTGATCCCGTTGTCAAGATCGAGGAGGACGATATCGGCGCTGCGAAGCACCGCCCGTGCGCGCGCGTGCCATGCGCGGCGCTCCGCCTCCCGCTCCCGGAGGACCGGGGAGGGCTTCGGAGCACCATATGGTTGCTGCGGGGAGGAACCCCAGCCGTCCGATCTCCGCGATGCACCGCGGTCCCGAAACAACGATCTCGCGCAACTGGTCGTAGATCTCCGGGCTGTAGTTGCGAGACCTCCCCTCGCCCTTCGCCCCTCTGTGAAGGCAGGCAGTATGGCTGCCGACTCCACGATCCTGCTCCCCGGACGCCGCATAGTACCAGTTCACCCAGGGTACGGGCGCCGGATTGGGGGCGGCTGCGCGCGGTAAGCAGGATGTACTTTTTCGATATCTTCCTGCATCGCCGCAGGAGCGATCCTGCATTATTGCCCTCCCGCGTATCCACCCGATCGTGGGAGGGGAGTGCACTTCGCCGTCACCTTTCCGGGAGGGGGAAAGCAATGGAGGTATGGCTACAGGAGATACGTGCGCCGCCTGAGAGCTCCACCGACCATCCCGATCGCACCGGACAGCAGGAGGCGGGCGAACCGGAAGAGGAGGGAAACGAGCACCATCGATGCCACCATCAGGCCGAGGGAGGCCCAGCTGCGGTGCCACAGGAGAGACGCGATGGTAAACAGGGATAGTACGCGGAAGAGGGGCGCGAGGGGGTTGAAAGGGGATGTTAACACAAGGCCGATCAGGTTCACGGGATCACGACTCCATCAACCCTGCACTCCGGCAGGGTAATCCATGGTGAGTGGGCGGCAGGGGATAAAATGGTATTGCCAGCGCAGCGCCGGACAGGCTATGCCCTGCAACGGCAGAGATCACGCGTGCCCCGCAATACATAGAGCGTCTCGTCCTCCACCTGCTTTGCTGCGACGATGAAGACGAGAAAACCATGGCCGGCAAATATCTGCTGCACCTCCTCGAGCCCGGTCAGCGAGGAGACGAGGACCAGTATGCGGCCGCGGGGAGAGAGGACGCGGTGCACGCTCGCGATGAACCGTGCGATCACCTCCCGCCCGCTCTCCCCGCCATCGAGGGCGTATTCAAGCCAGTCGTCGAGTCGATCTTCCTCGCATGTTGGCAGGTAGGGTGGATTGAAGAGAATCAGATCGAATTCGCCGCAGATTCCTGCGCAAAGGTCGGTCCGCACCACCTCCACGCCGCGCATGGCGGCGGCAATCACCGCATGGGGGTTGATGTCGGTCGCGATGAGCGGGGCGATCTCTGAAATGCGCGCTGCAATCTCGCCGCTGCCGCACCCGATCTCGAGCACCCGATCATCGCAGGAGAGCTCGCGCAGCACCGCCTCCAGCAGGAGATAGGTATCCTGTTCGGGAGGATACACCTGCTCGCATCGATAGCCATCGCCTCCAGTACCGGAACGGTCTTTTCCGTGCATGGATCTCTAGCAATGTGGGACTGCGGGATGAAGAATATCCCGGTTCTCCCCGGGGAAATGGCGCCGGCGCCGGAAAAAATAGGGGCAGCGCCTACTTCACCCAATGCTTGCGCACCTGCAGGGTTTCAAGCAGCATCTGCTGTTTCTCGGAGCCGCGGGTGCAGTAGAAGGTGTTTTTCAGCCCGAGTTCCGCCGCAAGGGGGCAGGTAGGGCAGATACATTGTTTTTCCCCTGTAATGCACACGCTCTTTCCCGTGCTGCAGAAGGCGAGTTCGTTTTCTTCAGGATTGCATTCCTTGTAATTGGGGCATTGCGGGCAGATGCACTGCTCTTCACGCTTCCTGAGGACCATCAGCTTCTCTTCTGTCGAGAGATCGAGCGCCTCCATCATCTGTTGATACGCCTTAATATCCATACGAACACCTCATCTGCACAATGGCAGCAGCGCCTATTTAACTTTTTGTGCATCAGGTATGCAAAGGGGTAATCGCCCCGTTAAGGAGGTCCGATCTACGACACCGCATTCGCGATCCGGGCAAATGCTTCGAGTGAGAGCGCTTCGGGGCGGGCCTGCAGGATATCCGCCGGAAGTACCTGCACCAGTGTGTCCACCCGTTCGTCCCCCAGCAGAGTCCTGGAGGCCTTGAGCGCCTTCCGCACCGTTTTCCGGCGGTGCGAGAAGAGGGCCCGCACGACATCCGCATAGAGTGTACGGTCCTTGATGGGGTGAGGCGGATCGCGCGGCGTTATCTTCATCACCCACGACCGCACCTGCGGTTTTGGCCGAAACGCGTTCGGTGAGAGCTCGAGAATCGGTTTTACGCGAGCGTACGTCTGTACCATCACCGAGAGCCGCCCGCACTCAGGCGTTCCCGGGAGCGCGATCATCCGCTGCCCGAACTCCTTCTGGTACATCAGTACTGCAGTCTCGAACCCGATATCGAGCAGCCGGAACGTGATCTTCGAGGACGCCGAGTAGGGGAGGTTCGCCACCACGAGATCGAAGGGAGGCAGATCGCATTGTACCGCATTGCCGTGGATGAGCGTGAGCTGCCCGGTGGCAAGCTCCGCGGAAAAGCGCACTGCGAGGTTCTCGAAGAGTCTGCGATCGAGTTCGACGGCAATGACATGCGCGCCCTGTTCGAGCAGGGTGCAGGTCAAAACACCCTCGCCGGGACCGATCTCCAGCACACGCCGGCCCCGCACATCGACCGCACCGACAATCTTCGACACGGCGTTTCTGTCGATGAGGAAGTGCTGATCGTGCCTGGGTTTCATTTTGAGGTAAAGAGGTGGTATTTAACGTGAGGATCTTCGAGTTCCTCCATGATCCGGTTGAGGATCATCTTTTCAGGGTGGGGTATGGCCTTGATTCGCTCACTGATATCCGCGAAGCTCGTAAACGGCGCCTTCTCCCGTTCTTCGAGGATCTCCCACATCAGTTTCTTGCCGATCCCGGGAAGCAGGTGCAGCATATGCAGTTTCGGGGTGACCGAAATGGCCTTGTTGAAGAACTCGACGAAGCGGCCCTCATGCTCCTTTACGATACCCTCCACGGCAAAGGGTAGCTCGAGCTTTGCAGTGGGCGTGAGGTCCTCGTACCCTATCCGGCGCTTCACCCGCTCGATTTTATCCCGCTCCTTGTCGCCGATATAGACCATGTCATGGAGCTGGAGGTCATCTGTTTTGGGCACCAGCTCGAGCAGCTTGCACTGGTCGATGCCTACCGCCTGTAGCAGTGGTTCCCTCCGGAACTGGGGGCGCGGATCGTTCGCGTGCCCGCGCGGAAGGATATCGATCACTACTGCATAGATTTCCTTCTTCTCGGTCCTCATTCCAACCCCCTCAGAAATGGGCCATTACGAGGTCGATTATTTCGTCGAGTTCCTCACCCGAAAGGGTAAACCGTTCCTTTGCGTAGATTGCCCGAAGTTCATCACGCGTCCGGGGCATGACATTGGCGATGCGAAACGCGATGTCAGGCTTCATTTTTTCGAGCTTCACCAGCTCTTCCACAAGGTTTCGTGCGTTTTCTGCGCTGGTTTTTGCAAGAAGATTGGCATGCTCGATGCTCTTTCGAAGTTCATAGGACATCTCTTCGCCCTCGTCCAGGCGCCTCGCCTCAATCGAGAGCAGTGTTTCCCGGACCTCGGGAAGCGTTACCCTCTCTTCGCTACTGATACCCTTTACTCTCATGCCAATCACAATCGTTGGGAATTATATTTTTTGTGGCTTTAGATGTTGCGATCGGGTAATGACCGTCTTTGTCGCATTGCCGTCCCTGATCTCGACGAGCCAGGCGCGTCCCCGCTGTCCGACAACCGTTCCCGTTTTTCCGTGGAAACGGCGGTGCGGCATGCCGGTGTGCACGCTCGGATCGATCACCAGATGGACCCGCTGCCCGACATCGAACTTCTGGATTACCGTCGTTGCCGGTGCGATGCCTCGTTTCCGCAATGCTTTCTTGAACTTATACCGTGTCTTTTTTCGTGGACCGTTATGATGTGCCATATTCACCTGACTCCGTCTTCATCTGTTGGGGCCGCGTTTCGGGGACGACCGCTTCTACCATCACCACATCGAGGCCCGTCACCCGTGCCGCAGCACCCAGGATTTCGGAGAGACTCGGCGTGGTTCTTCCGTCATCCCCCGAAATGAGCTCTTTGATATAGAGTCCCGCCTCGCCGAGGACTTCTATCAAAAATTTGCAGTCCTGGACTCCAACGCACTCTATTTCCTTGACGCGGCGCTTTCTCACCCTGTCCGATCGCCGGTGCGATACTCTCGCCGGGGTGCGCTGGTGTATTGTCACCCCTTCAAGGGTTTTCAGGGCGGTTTGCACCTCCTCTTTCGAGAAAGCACCATCGATTTCAACCAGAATGCTGTATTTTTTATACGCTTTTTCTGATTTAATAGTTTCCACTTCCCGGCGGTCGCTCCAGTGGTCGAACACGACCGCAACCCTTCCCCCGGCGCTCCGGTTGACCGCATCCTCGAGCGAGGTGAGGTCGTGGCGGCGGGTTATTGGTGCCACCACCTCGATGACAAAGGGGCGCCCCGTGCCGAGCATCCGCGCATCGATATCCTCCCTTCCTGCGCCGTGCAGGACGGCATCATCGGCCGAAAAGATCTCGATAAGCGGCCGACCGATAAGCTCCTCCACCGAATCGACATACATCCTGCCGGTAAAGCCGCACCGCTCGCACCCCTTTCCCCTGCACACCCGGCAGTGCCATCGGGTCTGGGGGATGCCCCGCTCGTATTTCCAGTACCGCCCGTAGATGAAGAGGGGGCTCACCTGCACCTCCACCTCGCCTGCGGCGAGACCGGCGATGGCGACCACATCGGGGTGCGTGAAATCCACCTCGTGTCCGGTGCGCGCGGAGACCCGTTTGCCGACCTCGCGGTTGAACTCGGCCTTCAGGGGTTCGGGGTGGGTGAGCAAAAGATCGGTCCAGACCATCTCCTCGCTCTCGGCGATGAGGGGCGGCACCCTGCAGCCGATGAGCAGGGTGTCGAATTCAATGCCCTCCAGTGCCGCCGCAACCCGGTCTGCCCATAGATCGAGCTCTGTGAAGAGCCCGTTGCAGATCCAGCACACCTCCTGTTCCGGGGCAAAGGGCACATCGCCGGCTATCGCGCCCGTAATGCGTAATGCTCGACCCCGTTCATCGTTGCCCAGTCCGTGCGACCGCTTCCCGAACATCCTGCCGAGACAGTGATCGCATATGGGCCCGTATTCCAGGATTGATGCCACACAATCGAGAATTTCCATCAGCATCCGCTCCGATCGATTTCGTTGAGTACCACCGTGATGGTATGGTCGGCATGCAGTACCTTCGGGCCGACCGCAATACGCGGAAGGTCTGCCACCAGTGCCGCCTCCTCTGCGGTGAAGTCCCTATGATCGCTCAGCAGCCAGGCGCCCGGCAGCGCCTCCAGCCCCCTGATATCCGTACCGCCCTCGTCGAGCAGCACGAACTCGTGTTCGCCGAGCAGCTCTGCCAGACCCCCCCGTCTCACGTACACGCCCTTCGTCGATTCGCGGAAGGTTGACCCGCACGGGATATTGAGCGCCTTTTGTATAAGCGATGCGGCGCTCCGCTCGTCGGGACTGAGGTAGCGCAGCCCGTCGCCGCGGAAGAGGATCGTTTTTGGCGGGGCAGGCTCGCCGAGCAGGACGAGCATGCATTCCACATCGCGCCGGAGATCGTGGGAGAGAAAAAAGGCCGAGTTCACGCACCGGCACAGCACGTCCATGCGCCCCGCGCCGCCGGGCAGATCGTTGAGCGAAAAGTCACCGGTCGTCCGTGCCCGGTGGCCCACTACCGCAAACCGCAGCATCTGGCCTCTACATCCCGCCGAACTTTTTCATCATGCGCTGCATGTTGAACTTGCCGCCCCCGCCCCCGCGGAAGAGCTTGAGCGCACGTTGCATGGTCTTGTAGTACTTGAGCAGTTCTCGCACCTCATCGGGGGAAGAGCCGGCACCTGCGGCGATACGATGGACGCGCGACCCGCCGATCACCGAGGGGGTTTCCAGTTCGGCATCGGTCATGGAGTCCATGATCACGCGATAACGCTCCATCTTCTGCCCGGTCACGTCATACGCGTCCTGCGGGATGTCCATGCCACCCAGGGGGAGCATGCTCATGACCTGTTTGAGAGGGCCCATTTTTTTGAGCGCTTCCATCTGCTTGTACATGTCGCGAAGGGTGAACTTGCCCTTCATGAGGGCATTCATATCCACCTCATCCTCGCCGATCACCTCTTCCGCGCGCTCGACGAGCGCCCGCAGGTCGCCCATACCGAGCAGGCGGGAGATGAAACCGTCGGGATCAAACCGCTCGATGTCGTCGATGGTCTCACCGCTCCCGATGAACACGATACCGCTTTGCGTCTCGGAGACCGCCGAGAGCGCGCCGCCGCCCTTGGCCGTCCCGTCCATCTTGGTGATGATCACGCCGTCGATGTTGATGGCGTCGTGGAAGCGGCGCGCCTGGTCCCGCGCCTGCTGGCCCAGCGCCGCATCGATGACAAGCCAGCGGTGGCTGGCCCGGGTGAGCTCGTTGATCCGGACGATCTCGTCGATAAGGTCGTCCTCGAGCGCGTGCCTGCCCTGCGTGTCGATGATGACGACCTCGGCATGTTTGAGCTCCCCCAGCCCGCGCCGGACGATCGCCACGGCGTCCTTTTCCCCGGGATCGCCGTAGCAGGGAACATTGATCTTCGTGCACAGGGTAGTTAACTGGGCGTAGGCGCCGGGCCGAAATACATCGGCACAGATCACGCCCACGCGGAGACCTTTGCGCTGGAAATAGCGGGCGAGCTTGGCCGTGGTGGTGGTCTTCCCGCTCCCCTGCAGCCCCGCCATGAGGATGGTCTGCGGACCCAGCTGCACCTCCGCCCCCTGCCCCATGAGGTTGACCAGTTCCTGGTAGACGATGCGCAACACGTGCTCGCGCACGCTCATCCCTTTCGGGGGTTCCTCATCGAGGGCGCGCTGCTTGATCGCCTGTGACAGCTGCATCACCAGCTTGACATTGACATCGGCCCCGATGAGGGCGCGCTGGAGATCCCGGACCAGCTCATCGACCGCAGCCTTGTCGATGACCGTTTTGCCCGCCAGTTTCTTCAGTGCGTCCTTGAGTCCGCTTCCCAGCCTATCGAGCACCCTTTATTCCTCCTCGCGCAGGAGTTCGTCCACCACATCTTCGGGCCGGAACGGGATGACATCGTCGTAACTCTGCCCCACGCCGAGAAACATGACCGGCTTTCCGATGGTATGGGCGATGGATATGGCCGCCCCTCCCCGGGGATCCATGTCCGCCTTGGTCAGCACCACGGCGTCGGTGCCCACCGCGTTGTTGAACTCTTCAGCGCGGATGACCGCGTCGTTGCCCGCCACCGCTTCGTCGACATAGACCACGAGGTCGGGCTTCATCACCCGGCGGATCTTTTCCAGCTGGTTCATGAGGTTGGCGCGGTTGTGGAACCGACCGGCGGTGTCGGCGAGCACGACGTCGATGCCGTGGGCGGTGGCGTACTGCACCGTGTCAAAGAGCACGGCGGACGGGTCGGCCCCCTCCTGGTGGCAGATTGCCTTCACCCCGACACGATCGGCATGCGTTTTCATCTGCTCGGTGGCGCCCGCCCTGAACGTGTCGCCCGAGCCGATCACCACAGAATACCCCTGTTTCCGGAGGTACTGTGCAATTTTCGCGATCGTGGTCGTTTTACCCGTGCCGTTCACCCCCGTGAAGAGCACTTTTACGGGGCGTTCATGAGAATCGATGTACCCGGTGAGGGAGAACCCTTCCCCGAGCACGGTGAGGAGGGCTCTTTTAAGCGTATCCATCACGAGGGTGTCCACCGATGCGCCGATCTTTCTGCTCCTCCCCACGAGATCGGATCGCATATGCTCGACGATGGCTTCTGCCACGGGCAGCGCCACGTCATTTTCGAGCAGCACGATCTCCAGCTCCTGCAGCGGTTCGGCGACATCCTTCTCGCCGAGCATCACCTCACGGTCGGTGACCAGCACCCGGACACGCTCGGTAAACGTCGATGTCTTCTTCGCGGCTTTTTCTTCGGGAGCCTGCGCCTCTTCCCCTGCGGCCTTTTCTTCAAACCCGGGGGCGGGTGCATCGCCGGCGGTGAGGGGGCCCTCCGGGGCAGCCTCAGCCGCGGACTCGATGGTGAGCCCGAGCTTCTCTTTGACGCCTCTGAGCCTGTCTTTCAGTGAACCGAACATGAATTATTGACCTTTCTGGGACGAACGGGCCTTCCTGTAGGTCATCTCAATCCGTTGTGCCACTTCGTTGGCCTGGTTTCGGATCTCGTTGATATTGGCGGAGAGTTTCTTTATCATCGCTTCCATTTCCGTGGTGCGATCCTGCAAAAAGTCGATCGCCTCCGCGTTGCTGCGCTCGACCACCACATCGGATCCGATATTGAGGAGAACCCGATCCGGATCGGTCACCTTCACCCGCAGGCTTGCCCCTCCACCGAGCTGGAGCAGCACCACATCGCTGCCATTCTCGCCCAGTTCTTTCAGCGTGTCGATGGCGGCGAACGACTCGAAGCGCCGCTGCTCGATCATCTGCATCTGCCGGGAAAGAATTTCTATCTGCTGGCCGAACTCGTTGAGATACTCCTGCAGCATCTCCATTTCGCGCCCCTGCACGGTTTCCACGTTATTCACCATCAACAAGGTTTACGCCAGAAACGGTGATATAATTTCTCTTGAGCCGGTGTTTGCTCCCCAGATCCGCAAGAATTCGTTCCTGCGCCTGTTTTTCATTCGGGGCGCCGACTATCTTGCTGAAGGTCTTCCACTCGCCGCTGATTTTAAACGTTCCCGTCACTTCATATTGTGCCATACCATCACTCCAAAAATCCGAAAACTTCCTCTATTCTTCCCAGCTCGAACCCGCTCGTATACTGCCCCGCAAGGAAACCCCTGCTGTTAGCGACAAGGCCGGTCCCGATAAGCCCGCTTCCCATGTTCACCGAACCCGTTCCGATGGGAAGGTCGGACATTGCCTCGAGATGGGCGATCTCCTGAGCGGTCGCACGGGCATGCACGAGCACCCCGCGATTCGTGCTCACCGCTGCCATGCCGACGGTGGGCAGCCCACCGAGCGTGCCCATAAGCACCGGTACTTTACAAAATGAACCGATCTCCTCTGCCAGACTCTCGGGCATTCCCGGATGCACCACCGCAAACATGTCATTGACCAGAATCACGTTGCCTGCGGCATTCATGCTGCGCTCGAGCAGCATCACGTCACGGTACTCCTCCAGCACCGCCCGCTCCTCGGGGGTGATGAGCCCGCTGACGACCAGCCCGTGCGAGTTCCCGGCAAGCAGCGACCCGACGATGGAACTTCCCTGCAGGGTGGTTGACACAATCTCGACATCGAGTTCGCCCCTCACTGCTGCGGTGAACGTTTCCGGTGCCGATGGCGGGATGACTGCGATATCCTCGAATACCCGTGAGAACACTCCGATGTGTGGATCGCCGGCAAAATCGATCGTATCGGTCATCTCACTCCTCGGCGAGCTCGGCCTGAACCTGCCCGTCCTCGAATTTCATGGCGCGTACGCGTATCTTCCTCGGGGGTTTTTCACTGCCCCGATCCCACACCTTCTCGTTGATGCTGCGGTCAAGCTTGACATCCTCGCTCTTCATGTGCTTGACAAGAAATGCGCGGATATCTTTGACTGCTTTGTGGCTCCGCTTCCACCGGGGAGCCCGTTTTGCGTCACGGAGAGGGATCACATAGATCTGTTCTTTCAGTACATCGACCATGCGCTCACACCTTCAGAGAACTGCGGCGCCAGCTGCGGCGGCGCGGATGGGAACTCACGTTTCTTTTCGTCCTGATCATCACCCAGGCTGGCACACGGCGGTTCTGCTCGCACGCTTTCGCCAGCCTGATTTTTCGACCTTTCGTCACTTTGCTCATAGTATTCACCAGATATGATTGTTACCCGCAGACGACACCCACGACAAGCGACTGTCGGTGGTGGGCGGGGAAGAGCGGTGCAGGATCGCACCCGCGCTCGCGCAACGCCCCCCTGATTTCGTGCTCGTAATCGCCGTTCTCGATCTCCCCGGTCTCCCCGAACCGGACCACCAGGTGCCGTTCGGCGAGGCGTTTGACCTCGGTGGTGCCGAATCCGAGCAGGGGGCGGACATAGCTGCACCCGAGACGCGCCTCAATGCTCTGCACCTCAGCGGCGGAGAGCATGGGGACACGGTCGTTGAGCCTTGTTCCGTCACCCACGACCGGGTACAGCGCGGCAAGGCTCGATAAGGCATGGCGATGCACGAGGTTGATGGCATCGTTCGGGTAGCCGCATCCCACCACCAGATCACATGCCTCCTGCAGGAATGCGTCGCCGAGCACCCTCGTGACATGGGGAAGGCCCAGTACCTGCGCCGCGTTCTGTACGGCTGCAATGTCGCGCTCCGGGCGAAACACGAAGGTATTGAGCTCGACCTCGTAGTCGCGGGAGAGCATGACCGCAGCGAGCGCACTGTCCTTGCCACCACTGAAGAGAATCCCGGCTTTCATTTTCTTTTGATAGTGAAATCCCGTTTTCCAGGGGCAATCTGCTGCAGGAGCGCCTTCAGCTGCTGGTCGGTGAGGCGCTCGCGTAGCCTTCCGCTCTGGGCAAGCACGACCAGCTGCTGTTCGATTGCCCGGGCAAACTCTGGGCGGGTGAGTTTGATGGTGTTAAGGCGCTCACGGGCCTGAGGGTCAAGTACCTGCTTCAGAATCAGCTGGATCTGTGCATCCAGTTGTTTCTGGCGTTCGTACTCCTCTTCCATCGCTCCCTGATCCGCCTGCTGACGCTGGAGCTGTTCAAGCCTTCGCCGACGAAGTTCTGCCAGCTCGTCATCGCCCATAATTATCACTCATTTTTAATATTTTGCAAGCTCGGGAACCGTTTCGGCCACGCTTGTTTTGAGACCGTTTGCGATCCGGTCGATAAACGAGCGGCCCTTTGGGGACACAACCCTTCCCGTGCCTGCACGCTCGATAAGCCCGGCTTCCTCGAGCTGCTGGAGCGCCTTGCGGAGCACAGAACCACTTCCCCTCCGGAACTGGTAGGGATTGGATCCGCGGTCACGGTTCCCGCCATAGAATGTTCTCATACGCTGTACACCGACCGGCCCGTCGATATAGACGCGGCGCAGGATGGAGGCCGTACGGATATACCACCAATCATCCTGATTCGGCGGTGCCTGTTTGTGAACCCCCGTCTTAGCAAACGATGCCCACTCCGGCGGCGTGATCGGCTCAAGTGCTTTGAGCTCCTCTGCCGTTTTGTTGATGAGCACGGCGGGGGGTATGTCAAATACCGTTGTCATGTAGTATCCTCACTATCAATGTATCTAATAGCAGTCTTTACATATTTGTACAATGCCCTTTTAATTATTTCGAGCAGTCGCCCTCATGGTTTCGGGCTTCGCGCGCCGAGGATCATGGTCCGCCCCCGTACCTGGAATAGGCGCGCTCCTGCACGCCGGGCGACATCGTCTGGGTCGATCTCGCAGCTCCTGAGCCACTTGATCTTCACTGCGGGGCGGGTTTTCAGCTGCATGCGGATCTCGTCGACGATCGCGCCGGTGCACCCCTGCTTCCCGATCCAGACGGTGGCTTTCATCGTTTGAAACGGCTCATTCCCCATTATCCGGCTTCACCACCCGATAGCGCCGCTGGTACCCGCAGGCAAGGCAGGTGACCACCACCTTCCCGCCATGGATCCGCACCCGTGCATTTTTTCCGAACACCAGATACGCATGGCACCGCCGGCAATACCTCCGCCGCAGCGCCCTTGGAATCCTCACGCGTGTGCGCATCGCGATCGCTAATGCACGCTCCACGTAACGGTCGCTCCACGCAGGGTGCTCTGCATGGACGCGTTCTGCTTCGGCAAAGAGGGTCTCGATGCGTTCCATCGCGATTTTCCGCCGGTTCGGGTGCTGTGATCTCGCTGCCATCTCTGTTGTCCGCCACCCCGGGTACAGCTACAATGATTTTTCCTCCAGGATAATATAGCACAGGGTAATGCACTCATCCTACACCCATTGCGAACTCTGCGAATGGCGGTGCGGGGTCGACCGGCTCGCGGGCACGCGCGGAGTCTGCCGCGTCGGGTCCGCGGAGGTGGCGGCGATCAGCTGTTCGGAGACACTGCGCAGTATGTCGGTCACCCTGCTCGGGTGCTGCTACCGCTGCCTGCACTGCAACGCCTACCGCATCTCCCAGTATCCCGATCCCCTCTGGTGGTACGGTAGACGGCTTGATGCCGCAGAGCTCGTGGACGAGATTTGCCTGCATCTCGAGGCGGTGAAGGGAATTCCGGTGGACCAGATCAGCTTCACGGGGGGCGATCCGGCAATCCACCTCCCCTTCATCGAAGAGGTCGCCGCCGCCGTCAGGGTGCGCGGTCTTTCGCTTGGCATCGGGATCGCTACAGGTGGTTTTTCCACCCCCGGGGCAATGGAGCGTATCGCCACCATCTGCTCCAGCATCACGATAGAGATCAAAGCCTTCGACGACTGCGTGCACCGCGCCCTCACCGGGGCGCCCGCAGGACCCGTGCTCCGCAACGCCGCCTACCTTGCCGGATGCGCCCCAGAAAAGATCAGGGTCTTTCGCACCGTCGCCATCCCCGGCATCACCGACCGCCAGATACCGGCGATCGCTGCATATATCGCCGGTATCAACCCCGATATCCCCTACCGCCTCATCGGCTTTCGCCCGAACTTCATTCTCTACTACCACCCCGGGCCCACCATGGAGGACATGGAGCGTCTTGCAGAAGAGTGTCGGGCGCAGGGGCTGAACGACGTGGCCTGGAGCGGCTACTACCCGGAATCCATGCCTCCGGATATCGAGGAGAGAACAACGATGCTTTCGCCGCGGTATGCAGGATGTGAGGAGGCGGCACGTGCTGGGGCGTACGTCCAGAGCGTGGGCTGCCCCACCCATCCGAGAGACTGCGGTGCGTGCCCCCTCCGGCACCGCTGCCCCGCCACCCTCAGGGAGCCCTGGAACCGCCGCTGACGGATCAGGGGGGGAGGATGTGGACGGTGCGCCCGCAGACCATGAGCCGTTCCTCGCAGAAGAGCTTCACCGCTTCGGGCAGTGCGAGGTGCTCCTCGATGAGGATGCGGGCGGCAAGCGAATCTTCATCATCCCCGTCGCAGACCGGTACCGGGCGCTGGATGATGATGGGGCCGGTATCCACCCCCCCGTCCACGAAATGCACGGTGCAGCCCGATACCTTCACCCCGTAATTGATCGCCTGCCGCTGTGCATGGAGGCCCGCAAAACTGGGAAGGAGCGCGGGGTGAATATTGATCATCCTCCCCTTGAAATGGGATACGATTCCCGCATCTAAAATGCGCATGTATCCGGCGAGCACAAAGAGATCTGCATTGCATCGGTCCATCGCTTCGAGCAGGGCGGCTTCATACTCGATCTTGCCGGCGTAACCTGAGTAGTCCACCACAAAAACCGGAATACCGGCTTTCTTTGCCCGCGTAATGGCGTACGCCTGCGGGTTGTCGGTGACCAGTCCCGCGCATCGTGCAGGGAGAGATCCAGTCCCGATTGCATCGATGAGCGCCTGAAAATTGGACCCCCGTCCCGAAGCGAGAACTGCAATGCGTTTCATACCCATTGATTCGGCACAGGGCCCATTTAATCGTTATCCTGGGGGCTGCCTTCCTGCGGCAGTATCAGCTTGACCTCGAGGATCCGTTTCCCCCGCATCTTCATGACCATAAGCCTGATGCCGGAATCAGGGATCACCACCACCTCTCCCCGCCGGGGGATGTGGCCGAGACGGTCGATCAACAGACCGCCGACGGTCTCGTAGCTCTCGTCGAGCGGCAGCGCAATGTCGAGTGTTTCATTGAGACGGTCGACCCATGCGCGGGCATCGACGATATAGACACCCGGTTCCACTTCCTGCACGGGGGGGGCTTCCTCATCGAATTCGTCCAGGATCTCTCCCACCAGCTCCTCAAGGATGTCCTCCACCGTGACGATCCCGGCGAATGTCCCGTACTCGTCCAGCACGATGGCCATGTGCAGTTTGCGGACCTGCAGCTCGTTGAGGAGTTCGTCGATGCGTTTGCTCTCCGGGACGAAGCACGGCTCATAGACCAGATCCTTAATCGAGGCCACCTTCCTCCCGGAATACAGGGCACCAAACACATCCTTGACATTGAGGATGCCGGTAATGTTATCCATCTGGCCGTGGTAGACGGGAATGCGGGAGAAACCGGTTTCGTTGAAGGTATTGATGGATTCTTCAAGCGTCACCCCTTCTTCGATCATCACCACATCGGCCCGGGGAGTCAATATTTCGCGGACGTTGGTGTCTGTGAAGCGGAAGACGCGGTACAGCATCTCGTGCTCATCCTCCTCGATGGTGCCCGCTTCTTCACCCACATCGATCCACTGCTTGATCTCCTCCTCGGTAACTGCGGGTCTGGAAATCTCCGCGCGTATGGAGAACAGCCGCTTTATCGCGTCATACAGCCAGAGAAAGGGTGAGAGCACGTAACAGAGGAAGAGGACCGGGCCTGCAGAGAAAAGAGCGAATTTCTCCGTCGAACGCGCGGCGTAAGTCTTCGGGCCGATTTCGCCCAGCACCAGCATGATGAGAGTGACCACGCCGGTGGCGATGCCCACCCCGATATCCCCATAGCGCTCGATGGCAATCGAGGTGGCAATCGCCGCCGCGGCGACATTCACCACATTGTTGCCGATGAGGATGGTGATGAGGAGGTGATCGGTATTCCGCTTCACCTTTTCCAGGGCCGCAGCCCCCCGGATTTTCTGGTCGATCAGTGTCCGGACCTTCGCCTCATTGAGGGATATCAGTGCGACCTCGGAGCCGGAAAAAAACGCAGAAAGCACGATGCACAAAGCAAATAACAGGAATCTCGCGCTTTCCGATATCATCGCATCCACGCCGCAATCACGGCTCCAGGCTCATCTTCGTTCATATGCGACAAATCTATCACAATATTGCGTCAAGGGATTAATAAAACCAGCGTTATTCTGGGACTGAGCAAACCTCCTTCCTACCGCGAGTTCGCCCTTCAATCGGTTCGGTGTGCCTTCTATCACCTGGAGAGAATTCTGCTGCCGGTGCAGGTCGATTTCGCTTCATGCATCGTCCCAGCAGTCTCGCAGGAAAGCAACCTCGCCCGCAAGCAGGGTGATCTTCTCTTCGGAGCACAGGTCGGCAGTAAAATTCCGGTCTTCGATCTCGAGCGTGAGGTTATCCGCGTGATGCTGCTGCTTCAGGAGCGAGATGATACCCGCAATGTCCTCGTTTCCCGCAACCGGGAGGTGCACGGCGTTTGATGCGACCGCACTTACGTGCACGTTTGCGATGCGGTCGCCGCAGGTCGCGATGTAAGCTTCCACTTCCTCCACCGACTGTTTCAGTGCGTGGGCCACGTCAAGGGTAAACCAGAGCCACGGCTCCCGGTCGAGCAGTTCACGCACGTCCTGCGGCGTGCAGAGAAGCGAATTCACCTTCCGCTCCATATTCTCCATTGCCACACAGACGGATTTGCCCCTCGAACTCCCGTGCAATGCATCGATATAGTGCTCGAATCTTCGATAGTCCGCATCGCTCGGCACTCTCTTGGCAGTCCGCCGCCCCGGGTGCAGGGTGACCGTCCGTGCCCCCAGCGTCTCGGCGATGTCCACGGCGCACAGGGCATACTGCACCGACACCGCGGCGATATGGGGATTGATAGAGCAGGGGTTGAGGTCGAGCACCGGCGCATGCACCGAGATGGGGGCAAGACGGGGATGGGCCCGTACGCACTCCATGATCTCGTCGAGGGGCATGTCCCGGACCCAGAAATGCGGGGTTTCGATCCAGAACTCAATGCCTGAAAGGCCCGCCTCCTCCACAAAATCGAAAATCAGGTCCATGGGATATTCGTGAAAGAACATGCTCGAGACGGCAAACTGGACCATGCTATCAATTGATATTTCTCCTCCTCCTACTTTGATGTGATGGAGGGAGGAGGAACCGGGCTTTTCGCAGATGAAGGCGGTGCGGAAATTGCCACTGTCGCCGAGATCTCGCACCTCGTCCATCAGCTGCTCGACGATCCGCGCCTGCAGGCGATCTGGGTACAGGGAGAGGTGAGGGACTGTTCTTTTTCGGCGAAAGGCCACTGCTATTTTTCCCTCTCCGAGCAGCATGCCGACGGGACGCACGTGATCAACTGCGCCATGTGGCGCAGTTATGCCCGCGAGCTCTTCTTTGAGCCCCGGGACGGGATGCAGGTGCTCGTGTGGGGATCGGTGGAGGTCTATGAGCCCCAGGGCAGGTACCAGTTCATCGTCAGGGACATGGTCTGCGCAGGGGAGGGGGAAAAACATCTCCTCGTCCAGCGGTGGAAGGAGGGACTTGCCCATGAAGGCCTCTTTGATGCGGCGCGAAAAAAGCCGCTCCCCCGCTTTCCGGAGAGGGTTGGCGTGGTCACCTCGGCAACGGGAGCCGCCCGGCGCGACATCGAACAGGTCATCGCCCGCCGGTTTCCGGTCGAGGTTGTCCTCTGCCCTGCCGCGGTGCAGGGGGAGACCGCCCCTGCAGAGATCGCCGCGGCCCTCGGGCGGATCGACGGAGCGGTGGACGTAATCATTGTCGGGAGGGGCGGGGGGAGCTTCGAGGATCTCTTCGCTTTCAACCACCCGCAGGTGGTGCGGGCAATCGCCGCCTGCATAACGCCGGTGGTCAGCGCGGTGGGCCACGAGACCGACCACACCCTCGCCGACTATGCTGCAGACCTGCGGGCCCCCACCCCCTCTGCCGCCGCAGAGCTCGCGGTTCCCGACCGCATCGAGCTTGCCAGCGATCTCGTGCGCCTGAGGCACCAGCTCCGATCGGGGCTCGTCGCCCGCGTGGAGCGCGGATGGGAGACGCTGGAGGGTCTGCGGTTTCGCCTGCAGCCGCGGCGGTTCCAGCGAAGGATCGATGAAGAGATGCAGCGGATCGTGGATCTCGATGAACGGCTGGCGAGGGCGGAAGGGTCGCTTCTCACGCGGCAGCGCATGCTACTCGGCCAGCTCGCGACTTCACTCGACGCACTCAACCCTCACGCCTCCCTCGTCCGGGGCTACTGCATCGTGGAAAAGGACGGTGCGGTCGTCTCATCCGCAGGTGCGCTCGCACGGGGGGACCGCGTCACCCTCCGCCTGGCTGACGGGAGCGCATCGGCACAGATTGAAGAGGTAGATCATGACGGCAACCTATGAAGAACTGATCCTTGAGCTCAGGCAGATTGTATCCGCGATCGAAGAGGGGGATATCGGGCTCGACGAGAGCATACGGCTCTATGAGCGGGGATCAGAACTGGTGAAACGGTGCGAGCAGTTGCTCGAGGATGCGGAACTCAAGATCACCGAGCTGGGGTGCGAATAACCGCCACCATCTCGACCGCCAGCTCCGCACCCTCCTGCAGCACCGCAATGAGATTGCGGGGCAGGGTCGCAGCCGCATGATCGGAGAAAATGCCCACCGTGCGCCCGCAGACAAATCCACTTTTTCGCCATACCAGATCGGCGGGATGGTCCAGGGTCATGCGTTCGTGCCCGCGTGAGCGGATGCACACCGAATGCTCCCCGGCGGTCAGGGTGGTGTGCAGCACCGCCCGGCTGTCGGCGAGCGCGCGCCGAAACTCGTCGGAGAGGTCGGCCGCCCCTTTGTCGGCGCCCACGCCGATGATGCAGTGGCCTGCCGGGGACAGGTGTGCCTCGCGGGTTACCTCGAAGGTGGTCCGGTGAGACCCCGAGACATTCGGATGACCCCTGCAGACCAGCGTTTCACGGACCTTCATCTCTAGTGAGATGAAGCGGACAATGTCCTTCAATGTTGTGAATGGCCCGTTCCGAGCGGCAGGGTATATGGCACCCCGGTGCATACCAGTATGCGATGAATCTCCTTGTGCAGTGTCCGGTATGTGACGAAGAGCAGGAGCACGAAGTGCTCAAGGAAAACGGGAACCTTCTGGTGAGGTGCACGGAGTGCGGCCATGTGCATCGCACGGAGCGCCCGAAGCGCCCCTCGGTCATTGAGGTCAGGGCGGTGGTGAGCAGGGAGACCGAATCAACGGTGTGCACCATCGAACTGCTCTCGGACGAGGAATGCAGCGAGGGAGACCTTCTCGTGGCGGAGTGCGGCGACGAGGCCATGGGCGTCGAGGTGACCGGCATCGAGGTGGGCGATGGGCGGGCTTCGAGGGCCCGGGCCGATGAGATCAGCACCCTGTGGACACGCCATATCGATGAGGTGGTGGTCAGGGCGTCGGTGCACGACGGCAGGAAGACCATTCCGGTCTACGCACGGGCCGACGGCGAAGAGGAATTCTCCGTGGGAGGGGTGGTGGATTTCGACCGGATCAGGTTCAGGATCACCCAGATTAAAATGCGGGAAGGCCAGGTGTTACGAAAAGAAGGATGGAAAACCGTAGCCCGCAAAATCAAGAGGATATACGGGGTCCGGTTATAGATATTTCTTGATTGCAGATTCGAGTTCTTCCCGATGAACAACTCCTTCAAACCGCTCTTTGACCTCATCGTCTTCGAGGATGACGATGGTCGGGGTGACGCGCAGGCCGAATGTCTTGATGTAATCGGGATTGTTTACCGCGTCGATCTCCTCGATCTTAATGCCCAGAGACGTTTCGACCTCCTGATTGATCGGTATCTGCTCTTCACATCCCATGCACCCCTCCTGGTTAAAACAGATCACTTTCACCGCCATGGAAGAGAAATGGGAACCGGGATATAAAATGCTATGCTTTCCCGTCCAGTCCGTTAATTGCCGATGTATTCGAGAGTGATTGAAGCGGTCGGGTACCCGTACGCGACGGCAATCTCGTCGGTGGTTTTCTCGGCCACCTTGCCGTAGCGCACATAGATTTCAGGGGTGGCATTGTCCACCGTGATGATAGGGGTTGCCGATACTCCGAGCGGCACCCAGTCACCCGGTTCTGCAGAGCTGAAATTGAACGCAGTGCCATATCCCTCCACGATACCGTTGAATTCCTCGGCGGTCATTGCGGTCACCATCGTCTCCGCACCGTCAATCTCGACCGATTTTTGTTGATTGATCCGCATCCCCTGCAGGGCGGCATTGATCTGCGCGAGCTCGCCGGACAGCATGGTGTTGGACGCTCCCTCGGGGTACCGGAGCGTGATGGGGATAAAGGTCTCCGTATATTCCTCACCAACCGTCATCACGAGCGGGTCCGAAAGCAGCGCGAGGTTGCCTTTTTCATACTCCGCCTGGAAGACCTGCACGTTTGAGGTGATAACAGGAACGCCTGATGCGTCAAAGAGCGTGTACCCTACCTGGCAGATCGACCCGGGCTGGGCAGTTTTGAAAAACGAGAAAAAGCCCATGTTCAGCGTGAAACCAGCCACGCAGATGACAAGAACACCAAGGATGGCAATCTTGGAAAGGCGGTCGGATACACCTTTGTTCTTCTGGTCCCCCTGTTTTTTCATCCTACATATATCCTCCTTTCACCCTGATAAATGGTGATCACGGGGCACGAACACCGGCTCTCCCGATTGTAACATTGATATGTCAATAACACTACCTGAAGGTTAGGTCCACGGGATTCACCGTGGCCATCGATGCAGAACATACGAGGTATACACATGGCATGGAGACGCAGATATCCAATGCGCCCGTTATGGGACGAATTCGATCAGATGATGGCTGAGATGGAGGACCGGTTCCAGCGGATGTTCCAGGGAGCGGGCCTTCCCACGCCCGCCGAGATGGGATCCCGGGTGCTTCCCGCCCTCAGGGGAGAATTCCGCGTGGATGTGCGGGAGCATGAAGATGAAGTGGTCGTGGTTGCCGATCTCCCCGGCGTGGACAAGGAGGGCGTGCAGCTCCGGCTTGTCGACCCGAACCTCCTCCTCATCAAGACCGAGCGGCGCGAGGAGAGAGAGGAAAGCGGCGAGAAAGAGGGATATTACATGAGAGAGCGGCAATACGGCTCGATGAGCCGCACGGTTGCGCTCCCCGTCGATGTCACCGAAGAGGGGGCGACCGCAAGTTTCAAGAACGGCGTGCTGGAAGTGCACCTCAAAAAACTGGTCAAAGAGGAAGGCCCCCACATTCCCATCGAATGAACGCGCGCACCCGCCGGTTCACGCACCCACCCAGCCCCCGTATACACGGGGATCCGTCATTCGTTTTTTTCCCGGCATCGATTCATTGATGTGGAGGGACGAGTAAACAATGTTCAGATGGACAAGAAAAAGGTCAGGAATTATATGACCTATGACGTCGTCACCGTCGAGGCGAGAGGGACGGCGAAAGACGTCATTGAAACCATAAAAAAAACCAACCACGATGGATTTCCCGTCGTCAGGGACGGGGAGGTGGTTGGCTATGTCTCTGCAAGAGACCTGCTGTTTACCCATCCCGACACCCCGGTCGAGCGGATCATGTCAAAGCACCTTATCGTCGCCGACCCGGAAATGAGCATCAATGACGCAGCGAGGGTGATTTTCCGGTCCGGCATCCAGAAACTGCCTGTCGTCGACGAGGACAACAGGCTCATCGGGATCATCTCGAATGCCGATGTCATCAGGTCACAGATCGAGCATGTCTCTCCGGAAAAGGTCTTTAAATTCATCGAAACCCTGAAAACGCTGCACGGGGTCGAGCCCACCCTCAAGCGAGGGAGCGTGCCGATCGACGAACTCCTCCCCACCCAGTCAAAGATCTACGAGGACGAACTGGAAGGGAGGATATACGAAATTAAAAAAGGGCTTGCCGAACCGCTGATCGTCGTCAGGCGGCCGGGACGCCTCATCCTCGTCGACGGGCACCACCGGACCATCGCGGCGAAGCGCCTCGCACTCAAGTACCTGGATGCATATATCATCGAGATCGCCGAGGACATCGAACTGGGCATGGAAAAAACCGCCCGGGCAATGAACCTGACAACCCTGGACGATATCAAGGTCCTCGACTATGCCCGCCATCCACTCGTCGCCCTCACCCACCGCCTCGTGCGGCACGGCTAAGATCCATTGCACTGGGTCTCGAACTCTTCGTTGAGCAGGTGCTCCTTGACCACGGCATGGTCGGGAACGATCACTTCCGGCCAGACCCTCGTGCCTGCATGGATCACCACATTGTTGTTGATCACCGCTCTGGGCCCGATCACGGTTTCATTCTCGATGTTGCATGCATCGCCTATCACCGCACCGTTGTCGATGATACTCCCGCTGATGGTCGTCGACCTCCCCACCGTGATGCCGCTGTAGAGCGACGAAGAGAAGATCTTCGTGTCCGGCCCGATCACGCAGTGGTCCCCGATGCTCGTATAGGGACCGATGAGAACGTTTTCGTTGATCACGACTCCTGATCCGATGGACACCGGGCCGATGATCTGGGAATTCTCGCCAACCGTAATGGAGTGCCCGAGATCGACCGGACCGACCACATTCGCCCCCTTGACCCACAGATCACCTTTGATATGCGTGTACGCCAGCTCGTTGAGCTCCCACTGTTCGGCCTGCCGGAGCGACCGGGGGCTGCCCACGTCGGTCCAGTTGCCCCGGGCGAGCCAGCCTCTCAGCACCTGCCCCTGGTTCATGAGCAGAGGGAAGAGGTTTTTAGCGAAATCATACTGCGTCTGCGGAGGGATATAGTCAAAGATATCAGGGTTGCAGACGTACATGCCCGTGCTCGCAAGGTTGGAGAAGATCTCTCCGGGCGACGGCTTTTCCTTGAACCGCTGGATGTGATAGTTGACATCGATCTCGGCAATCCCGAATTCGCAGGGCTCATCGATGGAGAGCAGGGCGATCGAGGCGATGGCATCGCTGCGCAGGTGATCCCGGTAAAATGCGAGGAGATCGATATCGGTCACGTGATCCCCTCCCACGACCAGAAACGGTGTGTCCCCCAGGTACTTCTGGGCGTTTTTCACGCTTCCGGCAGTGCCGAGCTTTATCTTTTCGGGCACATAGGTCACCTCCACACCGAAGAGAGACCCGTCACCCAGCGCCTCCTGCACCGCAGTCCCCTTGTAGCCCACCGTCACGATCACTTCCGTGAACCCGAGGTGGGAGAGGTGGGCAACAAGATGCTGAATGGAAGGCTTGTTGACGATGGGGATGCACGGCTTTGGTCGTTCGAAGGTGAGGGGGCGCAGACGGGTTCCCTCGCCCCCGCACATGATGCAGACTTTCATGGATACTATGTGGGTTGATACCTTTTTTAGTGTTTTGTGGACGTCCAATCAGCACGACCACAGCATTCTTGAGCACCTCTGCCAGACTACTAGATCATGGTCGAATTCATGTGCACATTATGCGGGCGGTGCTGCATGGGTATGGGGAGGTATGTCAAAATCAAGGGCTCGATGGGACCGAAGTACATCTGCGTGCACGAACTGAGCAAGGAGACCGTGTACGCCACCGTCGAGAAACCCTACCGGGACACCTTCGACCCGGATGAGCGGGATACGCCACCGGAATGGTGCCCGTTCCTTCAGAAAGGCGAACGGGAGGGGACATGGGTCTGCATCATCCACGCCACCCGCCCCCGGTTCTGCAGGGACTTCGTCTGCGCCGTCATGCGCATTTATACGCGGGAGGGGGCGGAAGCGGGCAGGGTATCGGAAAAATTTAGCCTGATTTCTGCTGATGAACGGCTCAATGCACTCTGGAAAGAGCGGATCGATCCTCTCATCGCCGGCAACGATCCGGAGTGGAAAGCACAGGCCGCCGAAATCATCGCATCGGAAGGCTACCGCCTTGAGGTCTATGACTAGCGGCGCGGTGCGGGAACTGCCCGTGAAAGACGGATGGGTGCAGTGTACGCCCGCACGACGAGAAGAATTGATGAAATGCCGGTTCTGCGTTCATTCAACCCATTTCATGGTGAAGGGGCGCTGGGTGGGCTCGCCCGCACGCGCCTACTGCCGGGTGCAACGCTCCACGGAAGCGGTAGACCTTGACGAGGTCGCCATGGTTCGCTGCGACGATGGCGCCGGGGAAGGGTTCCGGAGTATCATGAGCGTTATCAGTTGATATCCCTCCGGGCACTACCAGAATTTCCACCATCTTTTCGACTGAAAAGGTACCACGCCTGCTTCCTCTTCCCGCTCACGCTCGACGGTATGGCGGATGCGCCGCAGCTCCCGCTGCATCTCGACGAACTCCTCTTTCAGTTCATTGATGTTCTTTCGTATGATTTCAAATTCCTCAAAAGAACGGCACTGCTCGATCTTGATGGAACCCCCCTCCGTGACGTGGGTGATTCCCGCTTCGATCAGCTCGAGAATTGCCTTGTCTCTCTTGATTGACCGACCGCTCGCATACTGGTCAATCATATCCACCAGTTCGGGATCGAGTGTGAAGGATAACCGCATGACCATGGCACACCTCAGAAACGTACCCGACGTCCCTGCTTATACACTGGTATCTCCCTCATGCTTGAAAAATGATACAATGTAGTCCATATCGCAGTGCTCTTCGTAATGGTCGGCGAGCGTGTCGTACGGAGAACGACCCTGCACGCCGCAGTCCCCGGCAGTGTTACAGGAGTACGCAAGCCCTTTTTTCCTGTAGAGATAGGAGAGCAATGCATCGATGGCGTTTTCGTTGACAAAAAGGCCGTGCATATAGGTTCCGAAGACAAGCCCGTCCTCAGTGACCGCCCCTTCCCCGTCGAACGCCTGGCAGACGCCCTCGCCGAGCGTCTCTCCCATGTGAATCTCGTAGCCTGCCACGCACCCAATTTCACTGAGAATGGGAGAAACGGGGGCCGCCTCCCGTTCCACCTGAACCGTGGTCTTTTCGTAGGCGTCGAACCGGGTGGTGACATCGAGCAGGCCGAAACCCGGGAACCTGCCCGTCCCCCCCTCGATCCCCGTATCGATGATCTCCCTGCCGAGCATCTGGTAGCCGCCGCAGATGCCGATGATGGGGGTATTGCGCAGCCTTGCGCGGGAAAACTCGTCGTCCGCACCAGACCGGCGCAGGACGGCGAGATCCTCGATTGTGTTCTTGGTACCGGGAATGATGATGCAGTCATACGCCTCAAGCGAGGAACCCGGATCCACGTAGTCCACCGCCGCACGCCGTTCCAGCAGCTCGAAATCGGTGAAATTGGAGATCCGGGGCAGGCGAAGAATCGCGATGCGCACCGGGGAGTCCTTCCGGTGCTTGTCACCGATGGAGAGCGAATCCTCGCTGGGGAGCGGAATATCAGCGAACGGAACGATGCCGATCACGGGCACGCCGCATATCGCCTCGATCCGGGCGATGCCATCCTCAAAAAGGGACGGATCGCCCCTGAACTTGTTGATGATGACCCCGGCGACGAGCGGGCGCACATCCTCGGGCAACAACGCGAGGGTCCCGAAGAGCTGAGCGAAGACCCCTCCCCGCTCGATATCCCCCACAAGGATAATCGGTAATGCCAGCCGCCGGGCAAGGAGGATATTGGCGATATCCCGGTCGTAGAGGTTCAATTCGGCGGCGCCGCCCGCACCCTCGACGACCACCTGCCCGTACTGCTCCTCGAGACGGCGGAAGGCAGCAACCGCTTCCTCGAGCAGAAATTCAGTCTCCCGGTAATAATCCCCGATATACACGTCTCGGTACGGTTTTCCGAGCAGCACCACCTGCGAGGTGCGATCCCCCTTGGGCTTGAGGAGCACGGGGTTCATATCGGCATGCGGCCCGGTGCAGGCAGCATGCGCCTGCATCGCCTGTGCCATCCCGATCTCCCGGCCGTCGGCGGTGACATAGGAATTATTACTCATATTCTGGGATTTAAACGGAGCCACACTTATATTCCGGCGAACGAGGCTCCTGCATATTGCCGCTACCGTCACGCTCTTTCCGACGTGCGAAGCGGTTCCAAGCACCATCAGCGACATGCGAGTACAAGAACTCTGCGGGATGATTTAATAAATGGCAATGGTCTATCACCATATCATGCACCTGTCTGCCACCAGCCGCCTTCTTTTACAGGACCGCTATCTCCTCGATGGCGAATCGCCGGAGGAACTCTGGTCGCGTGTGGCCGGTGCGGTAGATAGCACGAAGGCAAAGGATTTCAGGTATCTGATGGAAAACCTTCTCTTCCTGCCCAATTCCCCAACCCTCATGAACGCGGGGACACCGCTGGGGCAGCTTTCGGCCTGCTTTGTCCTTCCCGTTGAAGACTCACTCGAACGCATTTTTCAAACGCTCACCCACATGGCCCTCACGCACAAGAGCGGAGGAGGTACCGGCTTTTCCTTCAGTCGGATTCGCCCGCGGGGCGACGTGGTCGAGCGCACGAGCGGGATAGCCAGCGGGCCGCTCTCGTTTATCAGGGTCTTTGATGCCGCAACGGCCGCGGTCAAGCAGGGAGGGAAACGGCGCGGGGCCAACATGGGCGTGCTCGCAAGCTCCCATCCCGATATCATGGAGTTCATCCGCGCAAAAACCGGCGGAGGGCTGACGAATTTCAACCTCTCCGTGGGGTACGATGCGCACTATTTCCAGTGCCTGAGCACACGAAGGCCATATCCTCTTATAAATCCCCGTGACGGAGAGATATGGGCCGAGATCGATCCGCATGAGATCTGGCGGGCATGCGCCGGGGCGGCATGGGCATGCGGCGATCCAGGAGTGCTGTTTTTAGACGAGATTAACCGTAAAAACACCGTGCCGGGATGCGGGATGATCGAGGCGACAAACCCCTGCGGGGAACAGCCGCTCCTCCCCTACGAGAGCTGCAACCTCGGCAGCATCAACCTCTCGGCGTGCGTGAAGCACAATGACATCGATTGCGACCTGCTCACGTACATTACCCGCACTGCCGTCGACTTTCTCGATGCGGTGATCGACGTCAACAGGTTTCCTGTGCCGGAAATCTCGGAGCAGACACGTGCAACACGGAAAATCGGGCTTGGTGTGATGGGGTTTGCCGAAATGCTCATCCTGCTCGGCATCCCCTATGCGTCAAAGGAAGCGATCGCTATTGCCGGGGAAGCGATGGGGCATGTCCATCGGGAAGCGCGCGCGCGTTCCGCGGAACTCGGGGAGTGGAAGGGTTCCTTTCCGGCCATCGACAGGAGTATCTTTTCAGGGCCGATGCGCAATGCCACGGTCACCACCATCGCCCCCACCGGGTCACTGCATATCATTGCCGACACCTCAAGCGGAATCGAGCCGCTCTTCACGCTCGCCTACCACCGGACGATAGTCCACCGCACCGTCAACTCGGTCAACCGGCTTCTCACCGAACTGGCGGAAAAGAGAGCGGACGGCAGATCAATTCTCGAGGAGGTGAGAAAGGTCGGCAGCATCCAGCACCTGCCGCTCGATGAGCATATCAGGGAACTGTTCAGGACAGCCGACGAGATTTCCGCCGAGCACCATGTGCGGATGCAGGCGGCGTTCCAGCAATACACCGACAACGCGGTCTCGAAAACAGTCAACATGCCCGAATCGGTCTCTGTGGAGGATGTCGAGAGTATCTTTTCGCGCGCGCACATGCTGGGCTGCAAGGGAATTACCGTCTATCGCGAGAACAGCAAATCAGAGCAGGTAATCCACAGAGGGTGCGACGTATGCGCCGTAGAATGAAAGGCATGCCAACAAATATATAAGGAGAACTTGAAGGTACTGAGTAATGAACGGTGGTATCTGTCCAAAATGTGGACTGCCGAAAGAATTGTGTATCTGTGAAGAGGTTGCAAAGGAACAACAGCGCATCAACGTGCACATCAACAGAAGGCGGTATGGCAAAGAGGTCACTGTGATCGACGGACTTGACCCCTATGATATCGATCTCGAGGAACTCCAGAAGTTCCTGAAAGGCAAACTTGCCTGCGGCGGGACGGTCAAGGGGCATTCCATCGAGCTCCAGGGCAACCATCGTGAGCGGGTGAAAAAGCTCCTCTCAGAAAAGGGATATAAACTGGATAATATATCCTGAAATCCCGGCTTTTTTCCGAGAACATCTTTTCTTCGCAAGAATTGCAGGGGCCGCGCCGCCTCCTCGCATCTTCACGATATCTACCACGAGGGGGCGCTGACGCGCGAGGAAGATCATCATTGGCCCGCAGCGTCAGGGTTGTTGCGGCGAGCGGAAAAGAGAAGCCTTCAGATAAAGAACCTGAAGGCGACCCAGGCGATGACCACCATGATAACCGAGTATTTCAGTCCGGAAATGGCGTTGCCTTCGCCCATCTGTCCTGCCACGAGCCCGGAAAAAAAGCCCTGTATCATCGCGGCATGGGAGAAGAGGCGGTTGTAGAAGAAGAGATCGATGCGTCCGCCGAACTGTCCCGCACCCTGTCCGGTTTCTGCGACCGCCGCACCCGCCTCGGCCATGGTGGCGAGGAACGTGCCGGTCATCACTGCGATCACGAACAGGAACACGAGGAACGAGACGATCACGATGATCACGTAGATCAGCATATTGTTGCGCCGATCGGTATCGAGGGTGAGAAATTCGTATGCATCGTTTGCCGCGGCCCTGAGCACCTCACTGATGTTGCCACCGGCCTTGCTGGCCTTGGATATGAGGTCGACACTGCGTTCCGCGAGGTGAGTGTTGATGCGGCTGCCGAACCGGTACATCGCCTCGACGAAGGGGACATTCCACGACATCTCGTTGTTGAGCTGCTTGATATATGGCGTCAGTGTGCCGTACTCTCCCTGGGCGACGATGGAGATGGCATTGGGGAGCGTCATACCGCTCTCGTTCATCCCGGCAACATCCCGGAAGAAGTTCGGAAGTGACTGCTCGATACTCTTTCTCCTTGTGGATTCCTTGAAATCGAGAAATGCGAGGGGAACGACGCCCACGAGAATCGCCAGCAGGAAAATATCGTCGAAGAGCGTCGAGGTAAACAGGATCTGCAGTCCGTACTGGGTCATCAAAAAGAAAAATCCAAGGACAAGAATCAGGAACGCAAGGGGAAGCGATGCGATGAGAACGTTGAGGGGGCGCTCAGTGAGCACCTCGACCGGGTGTGCCTTGAGGCGGTTCACGCCGATGCGGTGTTTGCGCTGATACTCTATCCTGTCGAGAATCTCTTTCTGTCTCTTTTCATACTCGTCCAGCTCGACCGCATTGAGATCGTCGTTGCGAAACCCGCTGCGGTTCAAGAAATCACCTAAAACTTTCCCTGACTTCATCTTACACCTCCGGGGTCATGGAGCTGATCAGGATGATGAACATAATACTCCCCAGCGGGACGATGCCGTAGATTACCGCATAGAGAAGCAACGGATCGCCGCCGGACGAACTGATGGTGGACATGATCGACTGGAGAATGATCAGAAAGAGGGTCCCCGCCACCAGCGCGGTCACGTAGGATTCTGCGATCAGGCCAAGCGTCTCAAGAAACGTTTTCTGCATCTGGCGATTTTCCAGGGAATACTGCTCGGCCTTGGTCCTGAAATATTCGGTGAGATTGCTGCCGCTTGAGATGCTCGCCATCGCTCCCTGCAGGAAATCCTTCATCCGCATGCTGGGCGTAAAGGTACCAACGGATCGAAGGGCTTCGATGAGGTCTTTTCCAAAAATGTCGATTTCTCTGGATACATAGCGGGCCTCCGTGGCGCTCTCGCCGTAGATGCTGCTCTGGCCAAGCAGGCGGAACACCTCGGCAGGGGTGATCCCGGCGGTGGACATGGCGGTCACGTAGTTGATCGCATAGGGCAGCGTTGCATCGATATTCCTGCGGCGTTCACCTGCCAAAACACCCGGATATATTAAAAAAATGAAATACGTGATTCCTCCGAACACAAGAAGCGAAAATATGGTGATACCCAGTGTTCCGAGAATGAGACGGTAGTCGGAAAGCGCCACAATGCTCGCGGGGAGAGCTCCTTTGTAGGAGATCATTTCGGGGATGCGAAGGACCCAGCTGACCAGGCCGATGATAAGGGCGAACAATAGCCCGACGATCACCGAGGAGACGTAGGCGGCCGAGAGATATGCTTCGAACGGCGTTCTCATCCTCGCACCGAGCATATCATTGCGCAGGCCGACGTAATCAGCCCGCTTCGCCTTCATCCTTCGGCCGATCAGGTTGAAGCAGAACCTCTCGTACCTATTCATACAGGTCACTCCTCACGATGTCCATGACCGCCTCGGGATCGCGGAAGTAGGAGACCAGCACCTTTGCCACGTCCTTGAAATGCCTGAGTTTTTTCAGCCGCATCCATTCAAGAATCTCCTGACGGCGCTTGAGCTCCTCCCTCATGCGGACCTCGCTCCAGCCCCGCTCTTCCATGATCTCCTCGAGGATGTAGGATTTCCCGGAATAGCGGATTTCATCGGTTACAGGATGCCACCGGAAGACTTCGTTGGTGATAAGTTCGTTGGTGCGCGGGTCGATGTCCAGGATCTCGATCAGCTGCTTGGTGCGCCTGATCCGCTGCCCGCCGATACGGGCCTGCACCTGCACCGACACGAGGTCAAGCGCATTGAGCATATTGCGCGGGACGTTTAACGGTGGGTTCTCGAGACGGTGGACGGCGCTTGCCACCGAATCCGCGTGCATGGTGGCGTAGGTGACGTGGCCGGTACTCATCGCCTGGAAGAGCGTGAGGGCCTCGTTACCGCGGACCTCGCCGACCAGGATGTACTCGGGACGCTGCCGGAGCGCGGCCCTCAGCAGCTCATACATATCGATGGAGCCCTTGCCGTCAGTGTCGAACGATTCGCGGGTGATGCTCGGGATCCAGTTGGGGTGGGGGAGTTTCAGCTCGCGGGTATCCTCCAGCGTGACGATCTTGGCCAGCGGCGGAATGAACAGGGAGATGGCGTTGAGGGAGGTCGTCTTGCCCGATGCCGTCCCTCCGCAGAAAATGCAGGATTTGCCGTTTTCCACGGCGAGCCAGAGAAATGCGATGGAGAGCGGTGAGAAGGTCTGCCACTCGATGAGGTCCGTGGGCGTGATCGGCTCGTCCCTGAACTTACGGATGGTGAAGGTCGAACCGTGAGCGGTGACCTCTGTTCCAAGCGTCATCTGGATACGCGACCCGTCGCTCATGGTCGCATCGAGCATCGGTTCTGCAATAGAGATATATTTCCCCGCACGCTGGGCCAGCTTGGTGACAAAGGAATCCAGCTCGACGGGGGAGGTATAGGTAGCGGAGGTCTGGACGGATTCGTAACCCGTGTGGTAGACAAAGATGGGGGTTTTGAGGCCGTCACAGGAGATATCCTCGATGTACTTATCGTGCATGATCGGGTCGATACGGCCGTCGCCGAGGAATTGCTTTTCGATATTATAGAGGATCTTTTCCCGGGAGACCGACGTGAGCTTGATGCCGTAATCGTGAACGATCTCGTCCACCGCGTCGCGAAGGGCTTTTCGTGCCGTCTCGTAGGTGAGATCCTTGGTATTGACATCGAGCGTCTCAAAAAGGCGCATCTCAAGCTCTTCGAGAAGCTCCTGCTCGGCGACATTCAGTTCGGGTTCGATGATCTGGTAGATATGCTCGTGCGTGCTGTTGTCATAGATGATGCGCACGTAGGCATACGGTTCATTGACCGGGTAGAGCTCGACCTCTTCCTGCCCCTGCACCGCCTTCATGGTGAGGTCGACAAGAGGCCCGTGGATGCGCGGGTTGTACTCTTCCGCCTTCTCCAGAACCGCTTTCACGAGACCGATCTTTTTTATGAAGCCGAACGGACCCGCATCTTTCTCAGCGCTCTCCTTTTCGGGGGAGACCGCGGATATCTCGTCGACATCGAAGGGGAGGGTGGGAAACCCGGGTTTCCAGATTTCATCGATCTCGGAGAGAACGGTCCCCATGTCAGCCAGGTCGAACGCACTCGATCCGGTTCCCAGATGCAGGTCCTCCACTTCGAACATCGCCCCCTGGGGAAGGATCATGTCGGAAAAGTCGCCTATCTCGTCCACGTTCACGATAGGCCTCGATCCCGCTTCACCTTCATCGGACCATTTGGTCTTCCGGGCCTCGTTTTTGACCAAATCGGTGCGATCGGCGGGAACCTCCGCAGGCTGCACGGGAGAATCATCACTGAGATCCACTGCCGATATGCCGAACGAACCCGGCTTTCCCTGCGTGGCCTCCATCGAATTCTCATGCGATGTCACGATATCGTCGATAAGAGCACGGAACTCGTCATCCGGTTCTTCGGCGCTGGAAACGTCTTCCCCATCGCGTACTTCGTCCGAATCACCGCTTCTGATGAGCGACTCGAGTGAGTCGCCCGTGGGTGCCCCGGATTCTCCCGTGGGTCCCTCCTCTTCAAACTGCCGGATCTTGTGGATAAGGCCGCTCAGTTTCTTGTGGGCATCCAGGTCCTCCCCCCCGGGGCCGTGTTCTGGTTCAGGGGGTGCATCGCCCCGAGATGCTGCGGGTTCGCGATCTTCCGCTGTTCCATCGCCCTCATCGGCAGACGCGACCATGGATGCGAGAGAATCGATCTCATCTGCCGCCTCCTTTGCCCCTTCTGTTTCGCCGGACTGTGCAAACGATGTATCGAACTTTTTAAGTCTATTTAAAAAGCCTCCGACCTCTGCTGCATCGCGTTCTGCCACACCTGCCGGCGTCTCACCCGCAACAGGTTCAGAACCGGGTTCTTCCACAGATTGCTGCGAATTCCCCATTTTTATTCGTTTAATTACATCACTCAACTTATTCTTGCCTTTGTCTTCGCCTGGCATCGTCACGCTCCCCCTAAATCAATAACCGTCTCACCAAACCGTTCCCTGAAATCCAGCATAAAACGGTGCAGATTCTGGGTTCTGTCAACCACCACACAATCATACGTCCCATTCTGGAGTTTAAAGCACACTTTGCCGTCCGTTGCGGTAATGTCGCTCGCAAGGACCTGGCGTCCTTTCCGAATTGTGACCCGCATTCCCGATTGCAGTGTGCCGTCGCGCTTGACGATAATGCAGAGTTTTCCAAGAGAACTGGTTGATCCACCGATAGTGGGAAGATCATTGGAAAGAGGCTTTTTAAAGTGAATTTTGTCGTGGACCCTGCACCGTGCCGCGAGCGATTCGCTGAACACATCCTCTGTCAGAAATAACTTGAATACTTCATCGTGCTTCAACAGGTACAGCGCCTTATTCCCGAACAGCACGCCACTGTCCTCTATCAATGTCGCCCCTTCCGGTTCCCCCCTCACAAAAATTACAATGATATTTTTTGTTCCCTCTTCCGCAATCGCAAGACCACTCTGTTGTGAGACACGCAAGTGCTCGATGAGATCTTCGAAGGCATAGTTGCCTTCATATTGGGAATTGCTGATAACTTTGTCAAAGAGATCCGATATCTGCATCACTATCAACCCATACTGCCGGATGTACTACCGAAGATGCGCGATATCTTCACCGGCAGACCTCTGTACAATTGGCATCCATAGATTCTCTTAAGGTTCACTTGGGGGGCATACCATTTGAAATTTCCCTTTCTGCTCCGAGTCTGATGGAGCAGCCGGATTACAGCAGATTCATGGCCGATTAACAAATCTGCAACCGCTAAAGAGCGAAAGCCCCGGCGGCCGGGCTGCCGGGTCATTAATGAAGATTACCCTTTCGGATTATCAATGGATCATGACCTTAGTGATAATCAATCAGGACATATCCGTATATTAGGTTGATGGCTCCGCCCCGATCCATGGAACCGGCAGCGACGCACCAAAGGGCACAAAGGTGCGAATAGCACCGGACAGGCCGGCTATCACTGGATGCCCTTGAGGGCGAGCCGGACCATGCCCAGGTGCGCTTCGGGCGTGGTATGCACAAAAAGAGAGAGATCGCGATAGGGGGCGATCAGGTACTTCCCCTTCGGGGTCTCGATGATCATCTGGTCCAGCGGACCGATGCCCAGATCCTCGGAGATCTTGTTTCCGGCCCTGAGCAGGTCCTCGGCGATCGCCGCCTCGTACTCGAAATCCCCGATCCCAACTGACTGGACGGGAAACCCTTCGAAGAACGCTGAGACAACGATTACCCCGCGTTGTTTGGCGATGCTGAGCAATGTTTCCTCGGTCACCAGCGTATCCGTATCTATCGTATCCCGGCGAGGAGATGAATCGGGTATCATCCATCCCTGCGATGCGCAATGATTGATCGCCTGGTTCATCTCATCGGCAGTATAGATCCTGATCTCGTATTCAAGGAGGGGCCGTTCCTGGATGTATTCAAGCGCCTCATTCCCTTTGATATTGCGAAAATCGTCGCTGAAATGTGCCCCGATTGGCGCCCCTTTGTCCACAAGGAGGTAGCCGACGCCTCCAAATCCGGATATTTTCGCTCCTATCGTCAGCTGAGCCCCGAACTCAAGCAATTCGCTCAGCGGGCACTGCATGTGCGCCAGGGATCTCCATTCGGGCAACATGGACATTAGAGTGCGGCGATGATGCGTTCCTTGTTTTTCTTCAGCTCGTATCTGATACGCCCGATATTAACGTTCTTTTCCCCGACGATCGCAATCAGCTCGTCGTCTGAGAGGGGCGAGAGCAGGATGGGGCCGTGTTCCAGCTCGACCAGCATCTGGTGCATCTCGCCCTTGCCGAGCTCGGCACCCATTGCTTCCGAGGTCCCCATGCCGGTCGACGCCATCGCGCCCAGCGCTTCTGTGTCGATCTCCCCGGCCTCCACGCTTTCGATAACAAAGCCGTCCCTTCCCACGACAACGGCAGCGGATACGCCATCGAGTTTCAAAAACTCACTCAGGATTTGCTTGAGCATTCCATTCACCTGGTTTTCAAAGCCTCTCTTGATTAAGTATTCAATCTTTCTTTTTACGAATGACCTTGATTTTCATCGGCATGCGGCCGATGGCATGCGTTGCACAGGAGATGCAGGGGTCATAGGCGCGGATCACCATCTCGATCCGGTTGGCCGCGTCCTCGGAAAGCGTGCCGTCCTGCACCACCTTGCGGGCAACATCCTCGACCCCGCGGTCCATCCCCCAGTTATTCTGGCAGGTTGCCACGATCAGGTTGCACCGCTGGATGAACCCGCCCTCGTCGACGGTGTAGTCGTGGATGAGCGTGCCCCGGGGGGCCTCGATGATCCCCACCCCGCGGGTGCCTGCCACCCCGTCGACCCGGGCACGGACATCGGTCCCGGTGATGGAGGGGTCCGAGAGCAGCGCTACCGCACGCTCGCACGAGGCGATGAACTCCACATAGCGGGCGATGTTATAGGCGAGGGTCGTCTGGACAAAGGTTCCGAATGTTTCGCGGTATTCGTCAAGTGCCGCATCAGCACCCTCCGTCCCCATCTCGCGGACAAGGTTCAAGCGGGCGAGCGGGCCGACCCGGTAGTACTGGCCGCTCTTTAAGCGGGCGAACTTGAGATAGGACCACGACTCGGAGTATTCTTCGATGTAGTCAAGGTAATCCGCCCCACCGAAGCTGCCGATGGCGTTCCCGTCGCTGCCTGCGACCTCAGCCCTGCCATCCGTGATGCTGTAGCGGCCCTGGTCGGTCAGGCCCACAAAAGCGGAATCCACTGCGCCAAAGGCCAGATCAGTTTCCCCGAGAATGCTGCGGGCCATCGACCAGCCGTCCTGTGCGATCGAGAGCGACCGCCGTGCCATCTCCAGCAGTTCAACGCGCTTTTGCTCGGCCAGAGGGGCAGAAATGCCCCCGGGGATCGCGGTCGAGGGGTGGATGGGTTTTCCGCCGATCGCCTCGGTAAGGCGCTGGCCGAATTTCCTTACCTCGATGGCCTTTTTCGCAAGGTCCGGATCCTTGTGCACGAGCCCGACGAGATTGCGCTCCGCTGCCGGCGCCGCATGCCCGATGAGAAAGTCAGGCGCCGCAAGCATGAAGAAGTGCAGGGCATGGGAATGGACGAATTGCCCGTACATCATCAGCTCCCTGAGAAGCCTGCCTGTTGCCGGCGGCTCGGCGCCGAATATCTGGTCGCAGGCTTTTGCTGAGGCGATGTGGTGCGCGGTCGGGCAGATGCCGCAGATACGCGGGGTGATCCGTGGGGCTTCCTCCACCGCAGCGCCGATGAGGAATTTCTCGAACCCGCGCAGTTCGACCACGTTGAAATGGGCGCTCTCCACCTCCCCAGCATCATCGAGGGTGATGCGCACCTGGGCATGTCCTTCGATCCTGGTCACGGGGTTGATCGTGATCTGGGTCATCTGCTCCCCTCCTTGATCAGTTCACGGATCTTCGATATCTCCTTGTCTTCCATCACCTGGCTTCCCATGGTGAAGGGGTACATCGTGTGGGCGACGTCATAGAGCTCCGCGGCAACCTCTTTTTCGGGCCGGTCTGTGAGATCGGAGATCCGCCGAACGGTCATATTGAAGATATCTCTGCAGGGCTCCCGCAGGATGTCGAGCGACGGGCCGTTGCACCCGTGGCAGGAGATATTTTTTGCAGGGCACGCCGCCCCGCACCCGCAGAAGGTTACCGGGCCGAGACAGAGATAGCCCTGGCCGAGCAGGCAGTACCGGGGGTCGGGTTCGCCCTCAAAGCGCCTTTTCAACGTCCAGTTCTCGATGGGGCCCATCGTGCGATCGCATTCGGAGCAGACCGATTTGCGGGAGAGGGATACATGGTCGCCGGCCACCATGGCAGGCAGAATCTGCCGAAGGCGGTTCTCCTTGGGCGGGCAGCCGGGAATGAAATAATCGATCTTCACCTTGTCGCCGACCGCAAATGCACGGTAGAGGAATGGCGGCACATCGGAAGGGATGGTGCCGTCCGCCGCCACGGTGTCCACTTCCCGGTAGACGTAATTAAAGAGATCTTCCCTGCTGCTGAGCATCGAGAGCCCGGAAATTCCCCCATAGACTGCGCAGGTGCCGAGCGCCACAAGGATTTTCGCACGTGCCCGGATCGTTTTGAGGCGTTCCTCGTTCTCCGCGTTCCTGACCGCACCGGTCACAAAGGCGATGTCGATACCTTCGGGGGGCTCTTTGACATCCATGATCACTGGGGAGTAAACGATTTCCGCCTTTTCGAGGACATCCAGGATCAACTCGTGGAGATCAAGGACGGCAATGGTGCATCCGGAGCAGCCTGCCAGTTCTTCGATTGCAATCTTCATTCCTTCCCCTCACTTCAGGATGAGCTTCTTCAAGCAGGCGTTGGGGCCCGTATGGATGATCTCGAGCTTGCCCCGTTTCCCGGTAATCTCTTCGACGGCACCGACCACGTATCCGCAGAGTGTCTGGCAGAGCGGCCCTCCCTGCTCCTGGCCGATGCGGCGGCAGGACTGGCGGACAATGCAGTCGTGAAAGACAAGATAGATGAACATGCTCCCGTTTTCCTCGACGATGTACTCATCGTGGTCCGAGGGTTTCCAGGGTTCGAAGGTGTACTGGCCGTGCAGGATATAGGAGAGCTCGCGGAGCGCATCCTCCACGTTGTCCTTTTTCTCGAAATACTTGGCAACCTCATGGCCGAATTTCTTTCCGGCGCGGTAGGTCACGGCGTTTGCCCCCCTGCCGGCGATCTCCTCGAGTGATTTGATGATATACCCGTTCAGCTGCATCAGGCCGTGCAGCGTCTGTTCGAGTTCCTCTGCAGGAGGATCGCACCGCATGGGAACATCCTCCACCCGAAACACGAGGTCGGTCCTGAATTTCTCCCGGGTCTCATCGATGAAACCTTCACCCATCAGATCACCCGGTTGAGCATACGGCAGACTTTCATGCTGACATACATTCGTCTGCATGGCACCACGCCCCTGTGTTCAAGCGCCTGCGCCGGGCAGATCTCGTGGCATGAGAGGCACCCCATGCAGTTCTCCGGGTGAACCGGAGAAGATACGCTGTCCTTGAGTTCAAATACCCCCATAGGGCAGTCCTTGACGCAAAGCCCACATCCGTTGCAGGCCTCCTCATCGACACGAATTTCGATCATTCTCATCTCACCGGACGGATTTCCACGGAAAGGCGTTATGGCGACCGCAGGGCCGACCATGGCATCAAGGTATCCTTTTTTTCCTCATCTGAGAAGAACCTTCTTGTTGGAGATTATCAAAACGATATATCATATGCAATATCCGTAATGATAATCGATAAGAGTAAATTATTTATATGAAAGCAATGCTACATACTGATCGCACACTGGAGAGTAGCACAATGAGCGAATGCATCAATGCACCCATGGATGTCGGAGGCCCGGTTCTTCAGATCCCCATCTTCTACAAGCTGATGGCAAGCATGCTCTTTGTCGCCGTCATCCCCATCGCACTCCTGGGGATCGTATCCGCAGGAGACACTGAGAGTATCATTTCGATGATCGGCCTTCAAAACAGTATTTTCTTCCTCACCCTGGTCACCCTCACCATCGTCGTGATGTGGAGCTTCTTCCTGGCACGGAGCATTACGAGTCCGATCGAGAACCTCTCGAGGGTTGCCGACAGCGTGAGCAAGGGGGATCTCAGGGCATCGCATATTGACATCATGGCCAACGACGAAATCGGAGACCTCGCAAAGTCATTCAACCGTATGCTGAATTCCTATCAGATTCTCGACAATCTTGCCCGGGAAGACATCGAGTAAGAGGAACACCTATGCACCTTCGTGAACAGATTATCGCCATACTCAGGGACGAGGTCGGCCCTGCCGCACCCCTGCTCCTCGATCGCTGCTGCAGGAAAAATCTCGGAAAAAATCCCGCCGAACTCACCGTCCATGACATTCATCCCCTCTCGGAGAGTTGTTATGAGACGGTTGTCACCAGCCTAGGGCAGCCTGCAGCAGAAAAACTGAAAGCCAGTCTTCAGGGACTCGAATAACATCCCAAAAAAATCCTGAAATATTTATCAGCCTGCGAATACCACCATCTACCATCCGATGTTGAAGCAAACATTGCACAAATTTTTAAACCTGGAAGGTGTCCTCGCGGCATGCGTCGTGGGCGATGAGGGCAGCATCCTTGCGATAGCAGGCCAGAAGTACGCGGACTTCGAGGAATTGGGGCTGCGAGTGCACCAGGGAATGCGTGCGTCGAAGGCGCTTGCTGATGAACTGGACCAGGATGAACTGACGATGATTTTTCTTGAAATTGAAGACGGTACACTCCTGGCAACACCGCTCGATAATGAACATATCCTGGCAATCATTGCAAAAAATAACACTAATATTGGTAGAATTCGATATGAACTGAAAAAGAACAGGGACGCCATTACCGCCGCATTATGATCGACTATCTTCCCAAAGGAAAAAGCATCGGTGCCATGCAGGCCTCGCTGCAATGGATAGTAACCCATACCTTTCGGTTCATCGGAGCGGTCATGATCACGGTCGACGAGGGGAAAGGATTCATCCTGATCAAAAAAGGGAAGCCTGAAGCGTACTATTACCAGCACGGCTCGAAAGTCCTGCGGGCCAAGGCCGCATACGATTATTTCAGCACCCAGGATCTGCTTACCTTCCGCCTGCAAAAGTACAACGCGGAAGAATACCGCAAGGCATTCGCTTTCTACAACGGGGAACAGGGGTCGGAACTGACACCTGCATCCCTGGACACGGATATTCCTGCCATCTCTGTCAAACCGTCCCCCGAACCCCCCCGACCGCCTGTGCAGGCAGTGAAGCAGACTGCATACCCCTTGGATCCGGCAGTCAATCAGGATGAAGAGAGCGACCCGGCACCGGAGGAAGCGCATGGCTTTGTTCCCGATGTCCGGAAAATTCTTCAATCTGCGGAGGATTCTCTTGATTTCAGCCCCTCCATCTCAGAAATGACCGGGAAATCCGAGAGCGGCGACGGCACTGCACCCCTTGGAGACGATGCTGGAGGAGTCCGCACACCAGAGGAGACCACAGACCGGCAATCATCGGGTGCACCCGATCTCTCCGGACAGCAGGCAACACCGGATGAGAGAGATGATGCGGCGGGCGCAGGTGAAGAACCGGTGACAGGGGTACGGCAATTACCGCCTGCCATCGTCCCCGGCGAACCGCCGACGGCGGTCGACGAGAGGGATGATACGACAGAGGCGGCAGAGCAGGCCGCGCCTCTCCCCGGAGCGCACGCATTCACCGTCGAGGATTCGGAAATCGCCGACCTTGGATGGATTCTCCGGAGGAACGGCGTTCTTGCCGCCTCAGTGTTCAGCGACGGGTTTTCGGTTATGGCACTCGGCGATGCCGATTTCGAAGCAGTGGCGGCGATTGCCGAGGACGCACTCAGGGCGGCGGAGCGTATTGCCGCGGCAATGGATATGGGCACCTTTCTCCAGATGACCGTTCAGATGAAAGGAAAGAACGTGATCGTCGCACCATACCGCGACGCTCATATCTGTTTTTTCACCTCGCCCAGGACGCACCTTGGCCAGATACGCGGAATCCTCCAGGAACTGTCCCTTCGGAATTCCCAGCAGGGCTCATAAGGCATGGGAGCACCCCGGCATGATCTCTTCAGGGGGCAGTGCTTGCCGCTCATCGCCACACATAAATGGCCCCGGGAATAATATTTAAAGGCCCATGACCCTGCCACAGATGAACCCGCAACTGGTCATTGCGTCTCTTGCTGTTGCCGTCACCCTGGGTTATGCCTCCATCCTCGACCTTCGTGATCGGAGGGTTCCGTTCAGGACGTGGTATCCTATGCTTGCAATCGCAGCGCCGATGGCAGCATGGACGTACCTCGCGCTGTTCATTTCAGACACAACGCTGGCACTGGGAATCATCGGCGCAGTAGCGCTGTTCTGCGGGCTCTTCTACTTTCTCGCAGCATACGTTCACCTGTTCGGCGGGGCGGATGCCTGGGCAATGATATTTATCACCGCCTGTATTCCGCTCTTTCCGTTCGAGCCCCTGTTCGGTAATGCCCTGATAGGCTTCTTTCCCCTCGTGGTGTTCATGAATGCCGTAATCCTCAATATCGCAACCCCCATAGGAATCTTTCTCATGAATATCATCAGGGGCAACCGGGCCCCGCTCCACTACATGTTCGTCGGATTTCCTGTGGACGGAGACGGCATCGAAAACACGTTCGGATTTGTCATGGAGGATTTCGGCGAGCATGACGGCGAGCTTACCCGGCGGTTCATCACCTTCCGGGGAGCCATGCGACGAATGATTGACGGTGACCGGCGTATGTACACGAGGGATCTCAAGCGCAACCCCGACCAATATGCACGCGAACTCGATCTTTACCGGAGGGCGGGTACAGTATGGATATCCTACGGTGTTCCATTCATCGTGCCAATCACCGCAGGATTTCTCACTGCGGTATTTTTCGGGGACCTCATATACGTGGCAATAACCACAATCTACGGAGTGTAAGATAGTATGATACCACTGAATTTTACCAATGGTTTGATCCCTGTCGTCGCACAGGACGTAGCAACAAAGGACATTCTGATGGTGGCCTACGCCAACGCAGAGGCGGTGGAGCTCACCATTGCTACCGGATATGCACACTATTTCAGCAGGAGCAGACAGAAACTCTGGAGAAAAGGGGAAGAGAGCGGACACACCCAGCGGGTTGTCCGGATCCTCACCGATTGTGACGAGGACACCCTCATCTACCAGGTGGAGCAGCAGGGGGCAGCCTGCCATACAGGCTATAAAAGCTGTTTTTACCGCACCATTGACGGTGAAATCATTGCTGAAAAGGTATTTGAGCCTGAACAGGTATACAGTACTACTGTATAATAAGCACGAAAAAAATGGTGATTTTTTATGAAATTAGTACCGGATACGAGCGTCGTCATAGATGGGCGCATCACCTCAATGATAAAATCGGGTGAATATAAAGGGGCCACAATAATCATCGCCGAGGCTGTTATCGCAGAACTCGAATCACAGGCCAACCAGGGACGCGAGATCGGATTCAGTGGCCTCAACGAGCTCCAGGAACTCTGCAGGATGGCAAATGAAGGCATTGTCGAGCTGAAATTCGTGGGGACCCGCCCCAGTCTCGACCAGGTGAAACTTGCCAGCGGCGGCGAGATAGATGCATTGATCCGCAACGTCGCCAGCGACCATGAGGCCAATTTTATCACCAGCGATATCGTCCAGGCCGAAGTTGCCAAGGCAAAGGGGCTTGAAGTGCTCTACCTTCGGCCACAGATAGGCGATTTTTCACCGCTCTCCATCGACCAGTACTTCGATGAAAAGACCACCGCAGTCTATCTCAAGGAGCGCGTGCCGCCTGTTGCCAAGAAGGGCACACTCAAGGAGATGCGGCTGGTCACCCTGCGAGAAGCACCTCTGACAGAGCACGAACTCAGGTCGATGGCGCAGGAGATCCTCGAACGGGCAAAACGCGACCCCGACGGGTTCATCGAGATCGAGAAACGGGGCATTACGGTGGTGCAGATCGGGTCGCTGCGCATCTCCATTGCCCGCAGGCCGTTTTCCGACGGTATGGAGATCTCGGCGGTCCGCCCGATCGTGGATATCAGCCTCAATGACTATGGCAGGGCGGACCTGATCAAGAACCGCATCATGGGAGAGCAGCGCGGGCTTCTCGTGGCAGGGCCTCCCGGTGCGGGGAAGACGACACTCGCCCAGAGCATCGCCACCTTCCTTGCAGAACACGGGTTCGTGGTAAAGACGATGGAGGCGCCGCGTGACCTCCAGGTCCCCGACAACATCACCCAGTACACGTCTCTCGACGGGAGCATGGGGAACACCGCCGAGGTGCTCATGCTCTTCCGCCCCGATTACGTCATCTTTGATGAACTGCGCAAAAACGAAGATTTCAAAATATTCGGCGATATGCGCCTTGCCGGCCTCGGCATGGTCGGCGTGATGCATGCCACGAGGGTGCAGGATGCACTGCAGCGGTTTCTCGAGCGGATGGATTTCGGCACGCTCCCCCAGATCATCAACACCATCATCTTCGTCATCGGAGGAGAGATCGGCAGGGTCTATGACGTCAGCTTTTCCATCAAGCGCCCGGAAGGCATGCCCGAGGAGACGACCCAGAAACCCGTGATCACCATCACCGAACACGGAACAGGAGCACCCGAATTCGAGATCTTCCGTTTCGAAGGCGAAACCATCGTCTTGCCCGTGGCACGGCAGGCCCCCGCGAAAGCGGAGTCCGAAGAGAAGATCTCGTGGAAACTTGCCGAGCGCGAAATACAGCGTGAACTGGGACGGTTCACGGACGGGTACGTGGACGTGCGGATGCAGACGGACAATAAAGCCGTGGTCTATATCGATGACAAGGATATCCCTGCGGCCATCGGCAAAGGCGGCAAGAACGTTGCGAGCATCGTCAACAAGCTCAGCATCGGCATCGACATCAGGCCGAGAAGCGAGTTGGAGCGCCAGAAAGCCGAAACCGCCCCTTCAAGAGAGGAGGATATCCAGCTGGAGGGCGGCGTCCGGATCAGGATCGACAGACGGCAACTCATCATCATGGCACCGGACCAGCGGGGCAAGATCGTCGATGTGTTCGGGGGGAAAGAATACCTCTTCACCGCAACCGTTGACGACAACGGCGAGATCCACCTCGCCAAGAACAGCAGCATCTCACAGGAGATGCTCCGCCGGTACGACGAGGGAGAGATCATCAAACTGAGACCGGTGTAGGCCCGGGAATGGTACGACCATTACGGAGGGAAAAGGCAGTGAGCAGATTTGACATGAACGAAATTGAGCAGAAGTGCAACGAACGCTGGCAGCATATCTTTGAAACGGACCCGTCCGGGGAGGACAAGTTCTACCTGACGGTGGCCTACCCCTACCCGAGCGGTGCCATGCACGTGGGCCACGGGCGCACCTACATCGTACCCGACGTCATCGCCCGGTTCTGGCGGATGACTGGAAGCAAGGTGCTCTACCCCATGGCCTTCCATGTCACCGGCACGCCGGTCATCGGGATATCCCGGCGCATTGCGCAGAAGGACGAAACGACCATCAGGCTCTACACCGATCTCTACCGTGTCCCGGCAGATGTACTGGCCAGTTTCGTCGACCCGAAGGAGATCGTCCGTTATTTTTCCCGGGAATACGAGCGGGTGATGCGCCGTTGCGGCCTCTCCATCGACTGGAGACGCAAATTCACCACGGTCGACCCGCAGTACAGCAAGTTCATCGAGTGGCAGTACCTTCACCTGCACGAGGACAACCATGTGGTGCGCGGCGCCCACCCGGTCAAGTACTGCCCGATGTGCGACAACCCCGTGGGCGACCACGATCTGCTCGAAGGCGACAGTGCGGAGATCATCAAGTTCGTCCTGGTGATGTTTTCGTGGGGCGAGTACCGCCTCCCTTGCGCAACCCTGCGGCCGGAAACGACCTACGGGGTCACCAATCTCTGGGTCAATCCGGAGGTGGACTACGTCAAAGGCACGGTGGACGGCCAGAAATGGATCCTCTCCCTCGAGGCGGCGGAGAAGATCCGCCTGCAGGACCATGAGGTGCTCATCGAGGACCGGATCCACGGCACCGATCTTATCGGCCAGACGGTCTCCCATCCCTTCAGCGGCGACGTCCCCATCCTCCCCGCCACCTTCGTGGACCCGGACATGGCGACCGGCATCGTGATGAGCGTTCCTGCCCATGCCCCCTTCGACTACATCGCCCTGCACGACCTCCAGCGGACAGGGCAGTACACGGATATCGCCCCGGTCCCCCTCATTGCGGTGGAAGGCTACGGGGAGGTGCCTGCAAAAGATGCCGTGGAGAGAGCAGGCGTCGAGAACCAGAACGACCCCGCCATGGAAGTGCTCACCCAGGAAGTCTACAATGCCGAGTTCTCACGAGGGAGAATGCTTCCTGCCTACGGCGGAAAGCCGGTCAGGGAGGCCCGGGACGAAGTGGCGGCCATCATGCTCGAACGCTACGGATCTGCGGTGATGTACGATTTCGACACGCGCTCCATCATCTGCCGCTGCGGCAGCCGCGTCTATGTCCGCATCCTCCACGACCAGTGGTTCCTCCAGTACAGCGATCCGGAGTGGAAAGAGAAGGTGCACGAGCACCTCGATGCGATGTCCCTGGTACCGCCCGAGATCAAAGCAGAATTCGATCGCACGGTGGACTGGCTCAAAGACTGGGCATGCACCCGGCGCATCGGCCTTGGCACCAGACTGCCCTGGGATACGGAATGGCTCGTGGAACCGCTGAGCGATTCCACCATCTACATGGCCTACTACACCATCGCCCACAGGCTGCGGGAGATCGAGCCCGGCCGGCTCACCCCCGAGGTCTTCGACTACATCATCCACGGCACCGGAAGCCCCGATACCCTGCCGCAGGAGACGCTCGATTCGCTCCGGTCGGAGTTCCTGTACTGGTATCCCTACGATTACCGCTTCTCGGCAAAGGACCTCATCTCCAACCACCTGACCTTCCAGCTCTTCCACCATGTCGCCCTCTTCCCGCCCGCCCTCCAGCCCGAGGGCATGGTGGTCTTCGGCATGGGCCTGCTCGACGGGGCGAAGATGTCCTCGTCCAAGGGCAACGTGATCCTTCTCGAGGACGCACTCGAGGAGTTCGGCGCGGATACGGTGCGCATGTTCCTGGTGGGCAGTGCCGAACCGTGGCAGGACTTCGACTGGCGCAATGAGTTCGTCACCTCGACCAGGAAACAGATCGAGCGGTTCTGGAATACCGTGACCGAGGCGGGCACTGCCACAGGCGCCTATGCCATCGACCGGTGGCTGCAGAGCCGCATCCAGCACCGGATTGGCCAGACCACCGGAGCCCTTCAATCGTTCCAGACCCGCCAGGCGCTGCAGGAAGCCTACTTCGGCATCGAGGCGGATCTCAAATGGTACCGCAGGCGCCTGCCCGAGGGTGTCCGGGGCTCGGCAGTGCTCAGGAATCTCGCCTCGACCTGGGTGCGCCTGCTTGCACCCTTCATCCCCTACACCTGCGAGCAGCTCTGGGCCGACCTCGGCGGAGAGGGGGTGGTCGCCTGCGCCCCGTGGCCAGCGCCCGACGATACCCTTATCGACCCCGGCGTGGAACTCGCCGAAGAACTGCTGGCCCGCACCACGGAGGATATCGAGGCCATCATGAAACTCATCCAGATCGAGCCGACGAGCATCACCCTTTTTGTGGCGCCTTCGTGGAAGCAGCAGATCTTTTCCACCATCGCCGCATCCTCCGACCGGACCCAGGTGATGCGGGAGATCATGAAGGACGAGGAGATGCGCGCACGGGGCAAGGCGGCAACCGATGCCGCAAAGCAGATTACCAACCTCATCCACCGCCTTCCGCCCCAGCTGGTCGAGCAGCTGGCGGCTTCACCCGTCGACGAGACGGCGGTGTTCGAAGCGGCAAAAGAGTTTCTGGAGCGGGAATTCGGCGTTCGGATGGCGATCGTCGAGGCAGGGGAGAGCGCGCACCCCAAGGCACCTGCAGCCCTCCCCTTCAAGCCTGCGATCGTGATCGAATAAAAGACTCAATCAGTTTTTTTCTGCATCTTTTTTGCCCGTTCCTTGGCGTTGTATCCAGTGACATACTGGAGGTAGTCCCTGAACCGCCGGTTGGTGTCCAGGATCACCTCGTCCTCTTCGATGCTCCGGTCCGATTCGGTATCCACCACGAGCGTCTTTCCCTTCTCCCCCGTGGATACCTCGAGGCGCCTGAGTGCCCCATAGGAAATGTGGTAGCGATCGCCTGATTTCTCGGGTTGCGTGGTGAAGTACGTTGCAAGTCCTTCGACCATGCGCACCTCGAAACCCTTGGTAAATCCTCTCTTTATGGGGTATTCTTGCATACCATTTTTTAGGGATGAACATATGTTAATGTAATTGACACGCCACTGTGGGTGATACCATGGAAGACATCAAAATCATATCCAAACCCCTGAGCGGGCCGGAGACCAGCATCCTCATCGGATTTCCAGGCAGCGGTCTCGTGGGAAGCATAGCTCTGCAGTATCTCGTGGAACAGATGGAGTTCGAGCATATCGGGAATGTTACCAGTAAATACTTCCCCCCGCTCGCGATGATGTCCAAAGGGGTCATCAACGTTCCGGTACGGTTCTACGAGAAGGACTCACTCATGGCCATCGTTGCAGATATTCCCATTCACCCCATGATCTGCTACGAGGTGGCGAACGGGCTGATCGACTGGATCACCCAGTTTGAGATACGGGAGATCCTGACCATCGCTGGCATCATCACCAACGAGGTCGAAAAACGGGTGTTCGGCGTAGCGACCAGCGAGGCCACTCTCGGCATGATCCAGAACAGGACCATCATCCTGCCCATGGGCAGCATCTCCGGCATCGCCGGCAGCCTGCTGACGGAGTGCAAGATTCGGGAGATCCCTGCGGTCGGGCTCCTCGGGGAGACGGTGAACACACCCGACCCCCGTGCCGCAGCAGCGACACTTTCGGTGGTCAATACCCTGTACGACCTCAACGTAGATATCGAACCGTTGCTGGAGCAGGCTTCGGAGATCGAGGCGGCGATGCAGAAGATGGCAGAGCAGGTGGAAAAGACGGAGCAGATGCCGAAAAAAGAGCAGCAGCTTCCGATGTACGGGTGATCGCAATGAAATGTGCTGCATTAACAGGAATATCCCCTTCCGTGATCAGTGAGCTCAAAAAAGGAAAAGCCCGCACCCTCGAACTGCAGAGCGCGCATAATATCATCACCCTTACCAGTGTCCAGCCCGGCGACTGCGTCTTCCTGACGCCGGTCGACCTCGATGACCTCTCGACCGGCGACCCGGGGATCATTATCGATATCGTCTCCATCACCATCAACATGAAGAGGATGGTGGAGGCTATCACACCCTTCTTCTACGAAGAGCGGGAGCGGATGAGCGCCCGGATCAAGGTCAAGTACCTGGACAGCACCATGGTCAAAGGTGTGGAGGGCCGCGACTGGACCAAACCCACCATCGTCGAGGTGGTCAAATCGTACTGCTACCATGCAGGATAATCCATACTTCTTTTCAGCCTGCGAACCCGGCGGTGCTCGATTGCCTATCCAAGGATATATTATCACGCAGAACCAATAACAAAGGGAAATCGGGGCCTGTGGCTTAGCCAGGATATAGCGCCGGGCTTCTAACCCGGACGTCGGGGGTTCGAATCCCTCCAGGCCCGCTCATTTTTCGAATCGCAAAGAACGGCGACGTACGTATCCGCAACCGGCGTCTGTGGTAAAAACGGGGTGTGGTGGGTCTAGAGCACTCGGGTGCCGGGATCCACCTTGCGGAGCGGCGCAAGAAGCGATGCCTCTTCTCCGGCGGCGAGGATCATGCCGTTACTCTCCACGCCGAAGAGCGTTGCCGGTTTGAGGTTGGCCACCACGATCACGTCGGTGCCGATGAGTTCTTCGGGCGCATAAAACGGGGCAATACCGGAGACCACCTGTCGTCTTTCGTCCCCGAGGTCCACGATCAGTCTATAGAGCTTATTCGAGCCTTCGATCTTTTCCGCCTCGACAATGGTCGCCACCCGCATGTCAACGGCGGCGAACTCGTCGATGGAGAGCAGGGTTTCGTCGTTCTGTTCTTGCAAAGTCGCGTGCTCCACTCGCATGTGCAGGATCTCTTCAAGCCGTGCAAGCGTATCTTCATCGATCTTTTCAAAGAGCGGCGCAGGTGCGGGCAGATCTCGTCCCCCAAACCCGGTGAGCGCTTCGCCGATCGCATGGGCGCCTATCTCGTCGGTGTACCCGAGCATCTCCCATGCCTTCTGCCCCTTTTCGGGGATGACCGGCTCGAAGAGCAGGACAAGCGCCTTGACGATCTGACAGCAGTTGCGGATGACCTGTGCCGCGGCACGTTCATCTTCCTTGATCAGCTTCCATGGAGCATTTTTCTGGATGTAGGAATTGCCGAACGAAGCGAGCGCCATCATGGAATCAATCGCATTTTTAAATTCAAAGACACGCATCGCCGCATCGACTGCCCCGAGCGCCGCTTCGATCTCGGCGATGATTTCTGGATCGGCATCCCGGTCGGGAATCCCACCCAATTTACTGGCCGCAAAGTGCAGGGTGCGGTACATGAAATTCCCGAGCGTATCCACGAGTTCGTTGTTCACCCTGTCGGCAAAGACCTTCCAGGAGAAGTTCAGCTCTTTGGTGTGGCTGGTGTAGGACAGCAGGTAGTAGCGCAGGTAGTCGGCGGGCATCCCCTGGTCGAGGTAGTCGTCGTTGGTCCAGACCACGTAGCCGCGTGTCTTGGAAAATGTCTTGTCATCGATCTTGACCATTCCGCTTGCCACCACATCGGCGGGGAGGCCATAGCCCGCACCCCTGAGCAGGGCAGGCCAGAAGACACAGTGGTGGTAAATGATGTCCTGTCCGATGAAATGGGTGATCCTCGCATCGCCGCACCACAGCTGCTTCCAGTCGCTGCCGGTCTTCTCGGCCCACTCCTCGGTAAACGAGATATAGCCGATGGGAGCGTCCACCCATACATAGACCACCAGGTCTTCGTGGGAGGGGAACTTCACCCCCCAGTCGAGGGTCCGGGTGATACACCAGTCGTGCAGTCCCTCCCGGATCCAGCCGAGGGCGTAGTTGCGGGCGTTGGAGGTGCCGCCGAGCCCGGGGAGGTAGTCGAGCAGGAACTCCGAGAACTGACCGAGCCTGAAGAAGAAGTGCTCCTGGTCGCGCAGTTCGGCCTTCCCGCCGCAGACCTTGCATACCGGCTCTTTGATCTCTCCCGGCTCGAGGTGCTTGCCGCAGCCCTGGTCGCACTCGTCGCCGCGGGCAGGCGCCCCGCAGTAGGGGCAGATGCCCTCCACGTAGCGGTCGGGGAGGAAGCGCTCGCATTTGGGGCAGTAACTCTGACAGACCGTCTGCTCGTAGACATACCCCCCGTCGATCAGCCGCTGGACGATGGATCTGGTTCGGGCGTGGTTGGTGGGATCATCGGTCATCCCGAAATGGTTGAAGCGGATATGCATGCGCTTGAAGGTTTCATCGAAGTGGCGGTGGAAACGCTCGGAGAGAGCCCGGGGAGTGGTGCCCTCCTGCTCTGCACTGATTACGATAGGGGTGCCGTGGTTGTCGGACCCGCAGATAAAAACTACATCATCTCCCGCACGCCGCATATAGCGCACGTAAAAGTCGGCGGGCACATAGGTCCGCAGGTGCCCGATATGACACGGACCATTGGTATAGGGGAGCCCGCAGGTAACCAGCAGCGGTCTGTTACTCATCCCTATGTTTTTTGCGATTGATGCTATAAATATCATGATATCATATGAAGAGACGCCATACCATCCCGGTTCGGGCGCTCGGTGCTGAGGTCGGGCTGCCCGAAGCAGATGAGCTTGCCGCATGGATCGGCCGCCAGCAGGGCCGCCCGGGCGATCTCCTCTCCTATCAGCTCGACCGCTCCCTCGAGCCGCAGCACGAAATCGAACGCCCCTGTGCCGGGGGACTCTTCTATCGCAGCCGCTGGGAGAGTGCCGTTGCCGGGCTGGAGCAAGGAAGGCTGGTTGCCGACCCGGAACCAGTGGCAGGACTGCTCGCCGAGGATGCGCACCGCATCGCATCCATGCGCAAAAAGGCATGGGTTGCGGCGCCGGCACCCTCGATGCTCGCCATCGAAAATTGCTTCTTTGCGGGTGAGGACGAGTATTATGCCGCGCTCGCCGATGTCTACCGCCGTCTTACCCGGGAGATGCGGGATGCAGGGATCGGGGGTCACGTGCTGATCGCGGAGGCGTTCGACCCGGCCGAGATCGAAGCCCTCACGGGCAGGAAAATGCTGCTCTTTGCCACGAAGCAGAGCCCCGGCAGTCTGGCGGCACTCCTGGAAGAGCAGGACCGCATCGCCGTCTTCAGCAGGGAACTCTCCTCCCTGCTCGACCTGCTCGGTGAGTACGACGTCCGGCAGCTGGTGATCGTCGATCCCGCTCCCGAGCATTTCGAAGCGGCACTGGAGCACTTTGATCCGGGCAGCCTTGCGGCGGGCGGTTACTGCACGGAATCCTGCGACCGGTACTGGAAGGACCTCGCAGAAGCCGCCCACCTGCTCCTCTGAAGGTCAGCCCCATCGCCGCATTGGTACGAATTACTGCAATTCGATCTCGCAAAACTATATATAGCTGCCATCAGTATTCTCCCCTCACCGGAGGAGACTGAGTATGGAAAACCTCATCGTGGAGATTGCATTTACGGAGTTCCCCCGCAGGCACACCTGCGACGGCGAGAATATCTCGCCGGAGATAGTACTCAAACGGGTGCACGCACCCTACCTTGCCATCCTCGTCAACGACCCCGACACACCGGGGCGCGCGTTTAACCACTGGGCGGCCTGGAATATCGAGGCGACCGACCGCATTCCCGAGGGGATCCCCACCGATCCCGCGCCGACCTCACCCATCTCGTGCGTCCAGGGCACGAACAGTGCCGGCACAATCGGCTATAGCGGTCCCTGTCCCCCCAGAGGAGAGACGCACCGCTTTTTCTTCAATATCTATGGCCTGGATGCCAGACTGGACCTGCCTTCCACCGCAACCAAACGCGACCTCGAGCGGGCGATGGAGGGGCATATGGTGCAGTACGGCGGCTATGCCGTCGCCCAGTACAAGCGGCAGGAGCAGACCGCATCAACCGCGCCGCGGTAGGCACGACATCATGGAGGGGATCTCCCCTTCAGAGTGTCTCGGCAACCACGGCGAGACGGGTAAAGTGACCGGTCCTTTTCAGCAGCAAAAACACGATCCGGTCAGGGAGGCCGAACTGGAAGTTGCCTCCCGCAGCGTTCGGGTGGCCTCCGCCGCCGAATTGCCGGGCTATCAGGTGGCTAATCCCGGGAACTGATCGGATGGAGAATTTCCCGCCCGGCGAGACCACCACCTCGATGTCGGTGCCCATCTCGTCCCTGATGGCGTGGGCGGTCTCGCTCGGGTAGCCGTAGAGGGGTGCAAACGCGATCCTGTATTTTGTGCCGTAGATCTTCGTATGCCGCAGGCTCTTTCGGATCTTCTCCTGCATCTCCCGGGTGATCTCCGCATACACCTTCTCGATATGCGGATCGGAAAATTTCCCCTCCATCAGGCGGTCACGGATATAATCGCGGTTGCCTTTCCGCATCACCACCATCCCGAGCATCCTTGAGCGGGGATCGTCATGCTTCCAGAGGTCGTAGTCGCAGACCACCCGGGCGATCGCTGCCGCTGTCGCATCTCCGGGCAGAAGGTCGCGGGCCACGATTGCCGTGGCGCAGACCGAAGGGTCGACGTGCAGCACGTCCACAAGGCTCTTGACGGCGGTGATCTCCTCGGGACGCCAGCGATGATGGTCCCGCCACTCGATCCGCCATCCATTGGATTTCGCCTTCCTGATCGTCCCGGCATACCCGTTCTGGCAGCCCAGATCGGAGATGGAGAGGAGATCGCCCCTGCCGGGCGAACCCGCAACCGCGTTGAAGAGCGAGGCGAATTTGCCCACCGAGCTCCAGACGGTAAACACCTGTCCGTAGCGCAGGCGATGGATGGCATCCGCGCCGGCGGCATCGAGGTCGTTGTGGGTGAGGTGGACGACATGCTGGCTTCGCTCGGAAAGCGCCTTCATAAAATTTCCTGTTTCCAGAGATCGTTCCTTTCCGTCGCTCTTCATTGCATACCACTTCACCTGCAGGGAAGATAAACAGTCAGGTTCCTCCCCTGCAATCAAACGCCGGAGATTTTGGCAGGAGCGCAGGCAAACGGCAATCACATCTTTTATAATCTAGGATGTCCAATATCGTTATCCCAAGCCCCTGTAGCTCAGTCTGGGAGAGCGCCAGACTGAAGATCTGGTTGTCCCCGGTTCAAATCCGGGCGGGGGCACTTGTTCTTTTTCACGTCACCACGGAGAGCTGAAGCACTCTGCCACCACCCTCTATCATACCCATGATAGGAGGAGTTCTCCTGATCAGCCTATCCTCACTGGTTTCTCCGTGCGATTTCCCTGCACAACAATTATTTAGCAAGAAATATATTTACGTCCGTTTCACAATGCACGGATACCGATTGTGGGTGTTGTATGACCGAGACCATTGTCCCCGACCGCGAACTTGACTGTGTGGGGCTCTTCTGCCCCATGCCGATCTCTCTCACGAAAACAGAGATCGAGAAGATCGAAATCGGGCAGGTTCTGCGTGTAGAAGCCGACGATCCATCAGCAGAAGAGGATATCCTGCGGTGGGCGAAACGCACCGGCCAGGAGATCCTGAAATTTGAACATGAAGGGGGAATTCTCACCTTCTACATCAAAAGGAGAACATGAGGTGGAAAATGGCGAAAATTCTCTATATTCAGACGAGCGGGACCGACACGCCAGAGCGTCTGTATGCCCCGTTTGTACTTGGCATGACCGCAGCAGCGATGGATGTCGAGGCCGTGCTGTTCTTCATGATCAAGGGAATCACGGTCGTCAAGAAAGGGGAAGCTGAAAAAATTCAGCTCGGGGAATTCCCGACGCTCAAGGAGATTATGCAGCAGGCGATCGATGCGGGCGTGAAGATCTATATCTGCGAGCAGAGCACCCAGCTGCTTGGCATCCCGAGGGGAGACTTCATCCCGGAGGGGATCATCGCCGGGGGTGCGACACTCAACGATCTCGCCCTTGATGCAGACAGGGTCATTACCTTTTGAATGGTACAGCGGCATGGTATACCTTGATCATGCATCATCGAGACCGGTCGATCCCCGCGTGCTCGTAGTCGCCGGGCGATACCTGAGGGAGGACTTTGGCAATCCGTCAACCCTCTATTCCCGCGGACTCACCGCCAGGACAGCGCTTGAGGAGGCCCGCGTGAAGGTGGCCCGGCTCATCGGTGCGGAGACGCCTTCGTGCATCGTGTTCACTGCGACCGCCACTGAAGCGAACAATCTCGCACTTGTGGGTGGAGCACTCAGAAACCGTAAAATGGGGACACATGTGGTGACTAGTGCAATCGACCACATTTCGGTCATCAATCCCATGAAACAATTGCAAAAACAGGGTTTTGAACTCTCCATCGCCCCCGTGAACTCTTATGGCATCATTGATCTGGACGCACTCGGCCGGATTGTCAGGGCCGATACCGTCCTGTCATCAATCAATTATGCCAATGATGAGATTGGTACCATCGAACCCATACACGAGATCAGCGAAATCGTCCACGAAAACGGCAATTACCTCCATGTGAACGCAACGGCAGCGGCAGGCACCATTCCCATCGATGTGCAGGCAGAAGGGATCGATCTTCTCACTCTCTCATCTAATGAGCTCTATGGCCCCCGCGGAGCCGCTGCACTGTACATCAAAAAGGGCGTACGCTTGCAACCCGTCCTTCCCGGCGGCGGTCAGGAGCGGGGGTTGAGGTCGGGGACCGAAAACATCTTCTCCGTGGCGGCAATGGGCGAAGCGGCGCGTCTCGCGGCCGAGGAGATGCACCATGAAAGCAGGCGCCTCACTGCATTGCGGGACGCCCTGATCAGGGAGATACTGGCAATTGAGGACGCGTATCTCACGGGGCACCCCGCACAGCGGTTGCCGAATCATGCCAGTTTCCGGTTCGGCAGGATCGAGGGTGAGAGCATCCTGCTGAATCTGGATACTGTTCACGACATTCAGGTTGCCACAGGGTCGGCCTGCACCTCACAAACGCTCGAACCATCCCATGTGCTCCTTGCAATCGGCCTGAAACACGAGGAGGCGCATGGATCGGTCGTCATGACACTCGGGCGGTCGAACACCGATGCGGACATTCCGGTGGTTGTCGATGCGGTGGAGAAAACCGTGCAGAGGCTGCGGGCGATTACGGCACTCTGATCGAGTGAAGGAAGGGAGAAATATCAATGGAGGAGAAACCACAGATCGGGTATTCAAAGAAGGTGATGGACCATTTCCTCAACCCGCGGAACGTAGGTGAGGTGGAAGATGCAGACGGTATAGGTATCGTGGGAAATCCCGTGTGCGGCGATCTCATGCAGGTCTCCATCCGGGTGGAGGACGAGATCATCACCGAGATCAAGTTCAAGACGTTCGGGTGCGGGTCTGCCATCGCCACGGCAAGCATGGTGACCGAGCTGGCCGAGGGGAAATCCCTCGATGAAGCGCTTGAAATTACCCGCCAGGATGTCGCTGACGAACTGGAGGGGCTGCCGCCGATCAAGATGCACTGCTCGAATCTCGCTGCCGACGCACTTCACAAGGCAATCGAAGATTATCGGCAGAAACAGGCAAAAAAGGCGGAGTCCTAACGAGTGACTTCATTCGCTTCGACATGCGATCCTTCCCCTTCAGGCCCCTGCATTCTCCACTGTACACGATGCCATCAAAACGCTGCTCTCCACCGTGTGATCCGGATAATTACCACCCGCAACGGGGGCCTCTCCTTCGGTGAGAACAGGGTGCGAATTGAGTGCTGGTTCCCTCCAGGACTCAATCCTGAGAAAAAATGAGTTGTCTATGGATAAAGGAACGTGCGAGGAGCCATATGTATTGTATGGTTTATGGCAGTGATAGCATGGACCGCCAGAGGAGACTGTGCGTTTTCCCACAGGGTGTTTTGATCAGGTCGTTCTATCACCTCCCGCTCGTGTGACCCGGAACGGGTTGTTCTTTCGGCTCATCGAACACAAACATCGCTGTATGCCCGGGCGTATGGAGCACTTTCAGAAACCAGCTACCCGCATCGATCATATCGGTATTGGAAAGCCTTCCGTGGACGCATTACCCCTTCGAACTTCTGGGCGTGTGCCCGGCAGTGCATGACGTCGTCATCACCCGAAATGTTCTTCACCGCGCCATTCCGTTGAGCAGCAATGAGTGCGGTCTTCTAGAACAGGATATTCCCGCCGATATGATCAAAATGCTCGTGGGTGTTGATCGCCAGATCGATTTCCGGCATTCATTTACATACGCCACACCTCCGGTCGGTTTTTCGGCCCTGCAGGCGAATCCGAATGGCCCGGCTCGTGAGAGCATCTCCCCTGTTTCGCAGGGAAGAGAAGGGAGATGCCCCTAGAGCACCGCATCCCCCTCCTCTCCGGTCCGCACCCGGATGGTCCGCCCGACCGGGAGGACGAATATCTTCCCGTCGCCCACCTGGCCGGTGCGTGCCGACTCACAGATTGCGGTGACCACAGCGTCGACGTCACCGTCAGGCACCACGATCTCGACCTTGACCTTGGGGAGGAGGTCGAGGACATACTCCGCCCCACGCCACTGCCGCTTGATTCCCTTCTGCTGGCCGCGGCCTTTCACATCGGTGAGGGTGAGCGAGTTCTTGCCGATGTCCTCGAGTGCCCGCTTCACCTCATCGACTTTGCTCGGCCGGATAATGGCCTCAATCTTCTGCATTCAGTCCACCTCCGCAAAGGGTTCGGTCATCACATAGTTGGGGTAGGCCGACATGCCGTGTTCGCCGATATCCAGGCCTTCCAGCTCCTCTTCGGGGGAGACACGGATCCCGATGGTCTTCTTGAGCACCCAGAACACGATGCAGCCGAGCCCGAATGCCCAGACGAAGTTAACCACTACACTGAGCGCCTGCACGGCGAAGAAGCCGGAATCGCCATAGAGCAATCCGGTCACGCCCCCGTAGGTGCCGTCGGCGAAGATGCCCAGGGCGAGTAGTCCCCATGCGCCGTTGATGCCGTGCACGCTGACCGCACCCACCGGGTCATCGATGTGCAGGACCCAGTCGAGGAACCATACACCGGCGACCACGAGCACGCCGGCGACAGCACCGATCACGACGGACGAGAGCGGGGTGACCCACGCACAGGGCGCGGTGATGCCCACGAGACCTGCGATGGCGCCGTTTCCGGCCATGCCCACGTCAGGCTTGCCATGCCACTTCCAGGTGATGATAATTGCTATTACCAGACCGGCTGCGGCCGCGAGCGTGGTGTTGGTGGCGATGATGGATGTGCGCAGATCGGTGCCGATGAGGGTTGATCCGCAGTTGAACCCGAACCACCCGAACCAGAGGATGAAGACACCGAGGGTGGCCATCGTGATACTGTGACCGGGAATGGCGTTCGGAGTGCCGTCTTTGCGGTACTTGCCGAACCTCGGGCCGAGCATGAGGGCGCCGGCCAGGCCGATCCACCCGCCGAGCGCATGCACCACGCCGGATCCGGCGAAATCAAGCGCCCCCAGCCCGGAGAGCCATCCGCCTCCCCATATCCAGTGCCCGTAGATGGGATAGATGAGCGCGGTGGTGACAATGCTCACGAGGATGTAGGTGCTGAACTTGCACCGCTCGGCAACGCACCCCGAAACGATGGTGGCTGCGGTTGCCGCGAACACCATCTGGAAGAACCACGACTGGATGGTGATCACATCCTAAGCATTCCCCAGCAGGAAAAAGCCCGACCAGCCCATAAGCCAGTTGAGCCCCTCCATGGTCCCGTACATGATGGCGAATCCTACTGCCCAGTAGGAGAGCGCCCCGATGGAGAAGTCCATGAGGTTTTTCATCATGATATTCGCCGCATTCTTCGCCCGCGTGAACCCGCTCTCAAGCATGGCGAAGCCGGGCTGCATGAACATTACGAGGAATCCGCACATCAGTACCCAGATAAAATCCAAAGGTGCATCGGGATTCTCGGCGAGGGTCGCCTCTCCGGACGGATCGCCAGCCCAGACCGACGACCATTGCCAGGAAGATGAGAACCATCACCATCATCGATTGTGATCGCGTAGTCATGGGGTGACTTCCCTACCCTTTATCTTCGAGGTTATGGAAAGTAATTTCCTTCTATCATTGTATATACTTTTCTTATAGTTTCTCGGTGGCGATATGCAGGGGTACAGCCACGGGATATCGATTGTCACCGAACGATCGCCGGGCAAGCTCCGAATATCCGATCTCTCGAGGGGGATCGGCATCGGGAGCCGGATGGGCGGACTGTCAGACGGGGAGGAGGGACTGGACGCAGGCGATGAAATTGGTGATGCCCTCCATGAGCACCACCCCGGGATCGATCCCCAGAAACGGGAAGATGAAGAGGAAGTAGGCGACAAATGACAAACTGCAGCTGCTCTCCCGCATCACGCGTCACGATGACCTCAACATGGTGACGGTCCTTCGGGCATCCAACGAGCTCGCACGGGAATCGACGGATGATGAGGATCTGCGTATCGCATTGGAGCGGGAGAGGCAGGCGATCGACAGGATTGAAGATCCTCATCTCCTTCACCCAGGTGTATCAGGACATCGGTATCGAGACGCCGGCCTGGCAGGACCTGCAGATGGTCGCCACCGTTGCTGCGGGAAAATTCCACTTCAACGGTATCACCCCGGACATCCGTCTCGAGGAGATCGAAATCTATGCAGACCCTTTCCTCCAAAAGGTCTTCTACAACATTTTTGACACTCTCCTGCGCCATGGCAACGGCGTATCGGCCATCTCGCTCACCACAGCCGACAGAGAGGACCAGCCGGCGATAAGAATCGAAGATGGTGGCACAGGCATCCCCGAGGCCGAGAAAGAGGAAATATTCCTGAGAAAATACGGCAAGAAGACCGGCCCTGGCCTCTTCCTCACCAGGGAAATCTTTGCCATCACCGGCATCGGCATCAGGGAGACAGGAACAGTGGGCACCGGAGCACGATTCGAGAGCCTCGTGCCGGCGGGGGCGTTCCGGCGCACCTGAGTGAAGGGGACGGCATCCTGCCATTCATCCCTCCCTTCCCGATCTGTGCCCGTGAGTGTTCCCGGAAGATCCCCTCATTCGGAATGCGAATAGACCCTGATGCAGCCTGCTCTGGTGGCGACTGCATCCGAAGCATCATACGGTTTATGTCCTACCGGGAGATCCAGACCTGCATGCACGCTGCCGATGGGGTGGCCCCCTGCCGGGACATCTTCGGAAGACAGCCTGCTGGCTATGCCCCTCGGCTGTCCGATCATCATCCTTCGTGTCTCTGCCCCGGAGGGTATCGCAGCCTTTTTGTTCATCGCAGCAGAAGGTAGTTTCGATTTCACATTCACCGTCGCGGAGACATGCCGGAAGGAGAACAGATGGGAGAAGAGACGAAACTGAAACGCGTACTCACGGCACCGGAGGTGACACTCTCCGGGATAGGGGTTATTCTGGGTGCGGGCATCTACGCCCTTATCGGAGAGGCAGCGAGCATGGCGGGAAACGCCCTCTGGATTGCGTTTTTCCTCTCCGCAACCATCGCCGCCTTCACCGGCCTGAGCTACGCCGAACTCTCCTCCATGTTTCCCTATGCAAGCGCGGAGTACGAGTATACCGCTCGCTCGTTCGGAGACATCCTGGCGTTTGTAGTGGGAATGCTGGTGATATTCTCGGGGATTGTCGGTGCGGCGACCGTCGCCCTCGGGTTTGCCGGGTATTTCCAGGGTTTCGTGGACATGCCCCTCGTGCTCACCGCCGCACTGCTGCTGGTCCTCATCTCCGCGATCATTTTCGCCGGCATCAAACAATCTGCGGCGATCGTGATCATCTTCACCCTGATTGAAGCGGCCGGGCTGGTGGGCATCATCGCCATCGGCTTCCCCTACCTCGGGTCGGTTGATTATTTCGAAGCCCCGGCGGGCGTCACGGGACTGCTCTCCGCCGCTGCCCTCCTCTTCTTCGCCTACCAGGGATTCGAGGGGATCGTCAAGCTCTCTGAAGAGACAGTGCGCCCCGAATCCACCATCCCGAAGAGCCTGCTCATCGCCCTCGGCGTGACCATTGTCCTCTACGTGCTGGTCGCACTCGCCGCAGTGAGCGTCGCCGGATGGCAGGGTATCGCCGGATCTCCCGCACCCTTTGCGGTGATTGCCGGCAATGCATTCGGGAACAGTGCGTTTTTGATCTTCACCCTCATCGCCCTGTTCGCCACCGCCAACACCGCCCTCCTCATGCTGCTGGCCTCCTCGCGCATCATCTACGGGATGGCACGCACCCGTACGCTCCCGGGTGCGTTCTCCTACATTCACCCGGCGACCCGGACGCCGGCGGTGGCCATTATCGCCGCAACATTCACCTCGATCCTCTTCCTCTCGCTCGGCACGATCAGCGAAGTGGCCATGGTGGCGAATTTCACCCTCTATATCACCTTCGCCGTCATCAATGCCGCTGTCATCCTGCTGCGCTTCCGCATGCCGGACCGGCAGCGTCCGTTCATGGTGCCGCTGTCCCTCGGCCGCCTGCCCCTGCTCCCGTGCTTCGGGATCCTCACCTGTGTCCTGTTCCTCTTCCAGCTGGACGCACGGGTCCTGCTCATCGGGGCTGCAATCATTGGTTTTTCCGCCCTTGCCGGAAAGATACTCAGGGGGAGGACGATTCCTGCCGCTCCTCGGGGATAGCATTACCGCTCAAGCGACAGCGCGGTCTCCCTGAGCGCCTCCATGAGGGTCTTTGCCGAAACCTCCCGGCTTTCTTCTTCCAACACGAGGGGCCTGCCTCCGGCCCGTGCCCGGATCAGCGCCTCGAGACGCGCGCCGTACCGATCCTCGTAGGCGGCAAGATCGAACGGTGCGGAGAGTTTTTCCACGATCTGGTGCGCCAGCTCGATCTCCTCGTCATCGGGCTCGGGGAGGCCTTCAAGCGCCGGGGCATCCGTTGGGTCGAGCAGTTCGTCATGATAGCGCAGCGTTGTGGCCACGATGGCGTTGCGGTAATGGTGGATCAGCACCACCCGTTCCCGGGAATGCAGGGTGGCCTTCCCGACCGCCGCTTTGCCAGCGCGCTGCATCACCCTCCTGAGCAGGGCATACGCCGCCTCGGACCCGTCGGGAATCAGCACATAGGTCTTCTCAAAATAATGCGCATCAACCTCAAAGACGCTGATAAACGCGTCAAGGCTGATTTCTTGGCTCGACCTCGGGCGTGCGTTCCGCAGCTCCTCCCTCTCGAGGAGGACGTGTTCGCCCCCGGGAAGCTCGTACCCGAACACAACCTCCTCGTCGGGCACCCCATGCCCTTCTTCGCAGACCTTTTTGTAATGGATGGGGGTTTCGCAGGTGCGGTGCATCATACGGAAGCGGATCCGACGGTCCTGCACAAGGGGGAGCGCCTTGACCGGAATATTCACCAGCCCGAGCGAGAGGCGTCCTGACCAGACTGGATGGAGGCGTGCGATCTCCTGCGCATCGGTGGCGCGCCCCGCCTTCTTCACGTGCTCGTGCAAAGGGTCCATGCCGGAGGCATGGGAACCATCGCATAAACACTTTGTTCATCCCCTGGCCCCGCCGGGGGCTATCCGCCCGGAGCCCGAAGATGCTCGAAACGCCCAATCATCCATGCTATTGCATGCCGCGGCCGGGAGCATTTGCGATGGAAGCCCCTTCGCACGGGCCCTCGCTCCCGCGATGGGAGAGCAAAAACACAATGAACGGATACGCAATCTCCGGAGAACGGGATTGCATCCCCCACGCAAGTGGGTGGCCCGATCCGGAAGAGAAAAAAAGGGAGATGATGCAGGATCAGCACTGATCAGCGCGCACTGCGGATCAGGCTTCACCAAGCCACTCGGCCACCTGGTCGGGATGGGCATCCACCCACTGCCGGGCGGCATCTTCCTCGGACAGTCCCTCCTCAATGGCAAGCATGATGGACTCCATGTCCGATGCATTCCAGGTGAACCGTTCGAGGATCGCATATGCTTCGGGCATGTCATCCTTGAACCCCTGGCGGGTGTACGTGTGAATGACCTCCTCGCCGCCGTAGACGTTCTCAGGATCGTCGAGGTATTTCAGATCCCAGCGCACGAACTTCCAGTGGGGCGACCAGCCGGTCACCACGACCCACTTTTCATCGTCGATTGCTGCTTTGAGCGAGGCCAGCATGCTGGCTTCACTGCCGGTGAGCAGGGTGTACTCGAGGCCATACACATCGATTGCATCCTCGGTCCCCTTCATGATCCCGGCACCCGGCTCAATGCCGATGATCTCGCCGTCGAACTGGTCCTTCACCGCATTCAGCTCCTCAATCGAATTGATGTCCACGTAGCCGGGCACCACAAGGCCACAGCGTGTTCCTTCCATGTTCACCCGCACAAAATCCACCCGGTCCTCGTAGCTGGCAAGGTAATTGCCGTGACAGGTCGGCAGCCAGGCGCCGACAAAACAGTCGACCGAGCCGTCGGCAACCGCCTGGAATGCCAGGCCGACATCGACAATTTTGATCTCAAGATCGTATCCTGCCTGTTCGAAGACATGCTTGAGGACATTCGCGCTTGACAGTTCCGTATCGTACGGGGTGCTGACGAGCACCACCGTCTTCTGCGCTGCGTCTCCTCCATCTCCCACGGCAGCACCCTGATCGGTGCACCCTGCAACAAGAAGACACGCAGCGATAAAACATCCAATTACGAGGAATGTTTTCATTCCTTTTCCTTTCACAATAACACAACCAGTTGAAAATATAGCCCGGTTCGCTCACAAACGAGTCTCGGGCCGTTGTAGAAAATAGGTTTTTCCCCCATCATATAATAATGGATAAGATACGGCAATATCATGCACGTTTTTCATTTTTAGGACCATATATTCAAAATTTTATCCGGCGCATCTCGGCGGAATACAGGAATGTTACTGCATTCATCACGGTAATCCCTTCTCCTTCCCGGTGCGCAACCCGCATGCAGATATACGGGGAAATAATGGTTTATTACAAAAAATCCGACCAAAGCACCATATTCATCCGGGCCGTACACGGCCCCCGCTCAATGGCCGACATAGATATATTTATATAGAACGGCATTGCCAGTTTCTGGCAACCATGAGTGAACAGACGCAGCAACCAATTATCATACTCAAAGAAGGCACGGAGCGGAAACAGGGTAACGAAGCCCAGCGAGAGAACATAACTGCTGCACGCGCTGTGGCCGAGGCGGTCAGGACGACGCTCGGGCCGCGGGGCATGGATAAAATGCTGGTCGATACCATCGGCAGCGTGGTGATCACCAATGACGGCATCACCATTCTCGAGGAACTGGAGATCCAGCACCCCGCGGCGAAGATGATGGTGGAGGTGGCGAAAACCCAGAACGACGAGGTCGGGGACGGTACCACGTCGGCAGTGGTGATGGCAGGCGAGCTTTTGAGGTATGCAGAGGAACTCCTCGAGCAGGATGTGCATCCCAGCACCATTGCCCAGGGGTTCATTCTTGCCGCGGACAAGTCACTGGAAGTTCTGAACAGTATCGCGATCGATGTCGGCACGAATGACGATGTGCTCAGACAGGTTGCCGCCACCGCGATCAACGGCAAGGGAGCGGAGGCGGAAAATGATCTCTTCTGCGACATTGCCGTCAACGCCATCAAGTTGATCGCCGATGCTGATGGGACCGTGGATACCGACTTTATCTCCATCGAACGCCTCACCGGGGGAAGTGCTGCTGACTCCAGGCTGATCGAAGGCGTGGTAATCGACAAAGAACGGGTGAATGCGAACATGCCCGCATCAGTAAAGCAGGCAGGGATCCTGCTCTTGAACGCGCCCATAGAATATAAAAAGACGGAGATGGATGCGGAGATCAGCATCACCAGCTCCGAGCAGCTCCAGGCATTCCTCGATGAGGAGGAGCGGATGATAAAGGCTGTGGTGGACCGTATCATTGAAACAGGGGCGATGGCGATCTTCTGCCAGAAGGGCATCGACGACATGGCAGAGCATTTCCTTGCGAAAGCGGGCATCATGGCGGTGCGCAGGGTGAAGAAATCCGACATGGAGCGTCTCTCCCGCGCCACCGGCGCGTCAATCATCAGCAGCATGGACGCCATCAGCAAGGATGAGATTGGCTTTGCAGGCCTTGTGGAAGAAAAGGGCGTCGCCGGCAAGAGGTTCATTTTTGTCACCGACTGCACAAACCCGAAGGCGGCAACCATCCTTGTTCACGGGGGCACGGAGACGGTTGCCTTCGAGATGGAGCGTGCGGTGGACGACGCATTGCACGTGGTGGCAACGACATTTGAGGATCAGCGCGTGGTGCCCGGCGGCGGTGCTCCGGAGATCGAGCTGTCTGTCGCCCTCCGCGACTTCGCAGCCCAGATGGGAGGGAGGATCCAGCTCGCCGTGGAAGCATTTGCCCGGGCATTCGAGCGCATCCCGCTCACCCTAGCGGAAAATGCAGGGTTCGACCCCATCGACACGCTCATCGAACTCCGCACCGCACACGAACGGGGCGAATCCACTGCGGGTATCGACGTCGCCACCGGCAAGTCGGCGGATATGATTTCCCGGGGCATTGTCGACCCCCTCCGCGTGAAGACCCAGGCGGTCGCGAGCGCTGCGGAGACGGCGACCATGATCCTCCGCATCGATGACGTAATCTCCGCTGCCGCTCCAGGACCGGAGGAACTCCCGCCGCAGGCTCCGGGCATGGGCGGCATGGGCGGCATGGGCATGCCCCCAATGATGTAGAGGTCCTGTCAGCCCCCTTCCCGGGTTCACCTCAATTTTTCGTGCAGATAATCCGGACGGGAGGATGTGGTGCCCCACAACGTTGCCGTGATACCCATACACGCCCAATGAAAAAGGCCCCGGTTCCGTTACCTCACATCCCGGGTGACGGATACTTCTCTCGTGTGTGCTCCCGGGCCCCTTCCGCATGCACAGTGAGCACCACATCTCCCGATACATTGAGCGGGGATACCACCACCGTTGCGGTCCGGTTCACCTCCTCGATGCACTGGCACCAGCAATTCTCCTCGCAGGTGTATGACAGGTTCCCGACATCGTCGCTGCCGATCGTGTAATATGCGGCAGACCATGCGGGGAGGGTGACCGGCGGGAACGAATGGGAGCCATCCTTCAGCTCCGGGGCATTGAACTCCACCGTTGCCTCGACTGGCACAGCTGCAGCAAAATCTATAGACTCGTAGCCGTACCGGGGATTGACGCCTGTATCGTCCAGATAGTTCGCGATCGTCCAGTTCTTGAAGACATCCTCCGAACGCTCGTCGTACCCGTGCCGGGCGAGCACGGCGTCAACGCCCTCGAACCCGTTTGCATGCTCGTCGACCAGGTCGCGAATGAAATGCGCGTGAACGGGATCGCCCGAGAGGTCGCCGTACTGCTCCGAGAGATACAGGATCCACAGCCCGCTCGCTCCATAGTGCGCCCCCATGTTACGCCGCTCAAGGTACTCATCAGCCAACCACTGGAGGCTCACCTCCGGGTGTTGCCGGTAGATATCGAATTCCGGTAGATATTTTGTCGAAAAATTCGCATAGAGCAGCTCTGCATAGATAGAGCACCCCTCGTCTATCATGTACCCTTCGTCAAAATCGTGCCCGCAATGGACGAGATGCTGGAACTCATGCGCGGCGGTGGCGGCAAAGCCTGCCCCGGACGCGCGTTTCGGATCCAGATAGAACACGTCTTTGTGATTGAGGGAGAGCAGGCTGAGGGGATCGAAGACGCCCGCCCAGCCACCCCCGCCGGATACGATTGCGATATACACTCTCTCCTCGCCGTCGACATCTGTTTCGGCACCGAAGGTATCCGTAACGAGAGGATAGACGACCTCGTCAAAATCCTGCCGCAGTTCGGTGATCGCCGCGGGATCCACACGGACTCCCTCTTCAATGAATATCACGCAGTGGCGGCCGACCTGCGCACAGGAGGTATTGAAGGACGATCCGTCGATACGAAACGTTTCATGTTCCCCAACCGCACGTGCCTTCGCGAATTTTGCGGGATGCATCTTTGCCGGTATGTCGGAATGCCCCGATGGATCTGCGCATTCCGGCCCTGCCCCTTCACCCGCCTCGTCCGGTGCGGTGCTGGGGGATGCGGTCCATGCCAGCACCCCTCCCGCGAGCAGAAGTGCGCCGACTGCCCCGAATACAAGGGCAGCGGCAATCCGACGCCCATATACCCCATGGCCCTTTCCGTTCATGCCTGACTGCTATCCTGACCCATTGCCGGGCCCGCGCGCGGGGCACCGCGCACGCGTCTGTCGTACTCGTCGGGAGACATTCACAACACCCGGATATAATCCTCGGCGACCATTCTGTATGCCGTGCCGGACTCGTCGGTCACGATTAATTCCACCGTATACGTTCCGGGCTCATGATACGTAAAGCGCGGGTTCTGGGTAAACGCGGTAAAACCGTTGCCAAAGTTCCATCCCCACCCGGTGATGTCGAGGATGGTGCTCGTATCGGCAAACTGCACCGTGAAGGGGGCGTTTCCCATGGTTGTGTCAGCGGTAAAGCTTGCTGTGGCGTTCGGCGCATCGATATCAGGTTGCCCCGCGATATGCACGGTGATCCCCACCCACGCTTCCACCATACTCTCGTTGAAGGTCTCCATGTACGGGTAGTACATCACCGCAATCCTGTCGCCGTCGGTCAGACGGAAGTTGGAAAAGTCATCGGAAATCATCGTGGAATTCCCCCATCCCCAGTATATCGGGGGGAACGCACTGCTGTTGTCGGCGATGTCGTTGATCCGGTTGACCGCATAGAACGGGGTCCCGTTTTCATAGGCATATTCTCCGGCATGGTAGGTCAACACGCCCTGCTCTGCTGCGGCATGCACCGCCCCGAGCGGAGTGAGATTATTCACGCTCACATTTTCAAGGCCCATGGGCACAAACTCGCCCGGAGTCAGGTTCACCTCGGTAAGGAGAAGGAGCGATTCATTTGCAAGTTCCCCGGGGCTGAGAGTCAGTTTGTCGTGCTGGAAGGAGAGAGATCGTGCTGCGATCCCGGCATCCTCCGCTGCCGAAACTGCGCATATCGCCAGCAGCATTCCAATAATAATCAGGCAGACTGTTCGTGTATTCGGCATGGTTCACCTCATGAACTCTTTTCACGCTCGACCGGTGCATATTCCCCCCGCAGCAGTCCGGTCGGTGCTGTCCGCCCCCGAACCGGGAGGATCGCGGGAGAGAACTCAAGCTTCTCCCCGCGGGACGGCGAAAAAGACGGTCCCGACACGGGTTGGAGATCAATGAGGGGCCGGGTCGCGGGCAGGGCAATACGTCCCGCCATAAATATATAATTGTTAGTATGGTGCCACGTCGCCGAAATAGCGGCACTGCCCGTATCGCCGCCGGAGATCACCTTCGCCGGCACAGGGGAGGTCGGGGTCATTGCAGGGTTCTTTTGAAAAAGGTGACCATCTCATCATAGGCATCATTCGCCACGGAACTCGCCGAGAGCTGGCCTTCAACGATCATGAACCCGTGCGGCTCTCCCTGGTAGACCTTGAGTTCGAAGTACCTGCCGGACGCATCGAGATCGGTGGCATACCGGTAGATGTCCTCTATGGGGCTTGCCTCGTCACGGGTGCCGTGGATGATCAGCAGTGGGGCGTCGAGCCCATCGATGAGCGAGGCGGGAGCAGTCTCATTGGTAAATCCCCCTGAATAGGGAAAGCCGTACCAGGCCACACCCGATCCGAATGCTTCTATCTGCGGCAGAAACAGCATGGTGTACCGCCCTCCCGCACAGAACCCGGTCAGCCCGAACCGCGAAGGATCCACGTCGATCCGGGTATCGAGGTAGGTGAGCGTATCTTCGATGAGCGCCTCCATCGTACGGTCTGTCGGAGACTGCTTATATGTCTGCCATTCGGGTGCGATGACCACGAACCCCTCTGCGGCAATGCGATCCGCCATCTCCCTGTAGCCCGGTTCAAGCCCCATGAACGAATGGATCAGCACGATGGTCGGGTACTTCGCCTCCCCTTCAGGGTGGGCAATGTATGCGGGATAGGTCAGGCCCCTGCTTTCAACCTCTACCATTGCCCCGTTGAACTGCCCGTCATCCGTCTCCCCTCCCGCATCGATACAGCCGGGTAGCATGGCCAGTACCACAACCGCCGAAACCAGAATGAGTTTTCTCATCATCGCCGCTCCTCTCCCGAATGCATGCATCATGCTCCCGCCGTAACTTAAGGATTGTGCCGCATCGCCACGGATAAATAGCGCCTCTGCCTTCCCACCCGCCTGGAAGGACCCCTGATGACCGTGTATGCGTGGTGCAGGACTGATGTGGTCAATGTCGAACCGGAGGCTTCGATGCAGAGCGTCGCCGAATTGATTGAGGAGGAGAGTGTGGGGAGCGTGGCGGTGGAGGACGAAAAACCGGTGGGAATCGTCACCGACCGAAAGCTGGCCCTGCGGGCATTCGTCAACACGATGGATCCGGAGACGACCCGTGTGCGCGAGGGCATGAGCCCTGATCCAATCGCCCTCGAGGGGGGCATGGGGCTCTTCGAGGCCATGGAGTTTGTCCGGGGAAAGGGGGTGCACAAGGATGCCGGTGGTCGACGAGAACGGGATGCTCCGTGGCATCGTCACCGTGGACGACGTCCTCCGCCTGCTCACCGGAGAGCTGAGCTACATCGCCAGCATTCTGGAAGAGGAGAGCAGGGAGAAGGGCCTGTAGAGGGATTCACGGGGGATCGTCCCGGATCCCACCATACATACCACCTCTTTTTTGCTGAATTCGCGATCCCTGGGAGCATCACTGTTGTAACGCTCCAGTACAGATGGATCGGCCGGGGTATACTGAACTCTTGCTCCACCGGGGGTACCCGTGCATGGACAAGAAAGGGTGAGCGGGGAGCGGGCCGATCCCTGCCATGTCTTTCAGGATTCCTGCGCCGCCGTCGGGAAGGTCATAGTGATGTTGGTGACCCCCCTGACGCTCTCCCTCTCGGTGACATTCTCGCCGACGAGCCGGAGCGGCCAGCCCGTATCGTTCTCGGGGATTTTGTATCCATTGAGTGAGTTGGCCACGATATAGCCGCTGCTGCGGACGGTATCGCGGCTGTTGAAAGTCGTCGAGTAGCCATCGGGCGCATTCACGACAATATCGTAGCCTTCCAGGGCCAGCGATTCGTTGTAAGCTTCATCGGAGTGCTGGTCGGCATCGTCGGCGAAGCCGCAGAGGAACCAGAGCGGCATCCCGGACCAGACATTCCCGTCGCTGTCGGTGTAGTTCGTCTCATGGTTCGCCCCGAACCGGCATGCGAGCGCCGACTCGAAGTATACCCTATCCACGGTGTACTCCAGACCGCCGACGGCGGTGCCGTTCAGCTGGAGGGTCCACGAGGGCTCGGGAACGGAGTAGACCCAAATTTCGGTTACGTACTTTGCCGATGTGCCGGCGCAGGACGGGTAAAGGATGCCGGGGGCGTACTCGCCATACTCGGGATCATCCACCCGGTACTCCTGGTAATAGTAGTGCCAGTAGCCCGCAAGCAGTGTCTCATGCATGTCCCACTGGCCGTGGATAGTATCCTCGGGCATGAACCAGAGGCGCATACCGTCTTCGTAGTCCGGTACGAACGCACCATCGGCATACCAGGCAAGCACTGCATCGCCCTGGCGTTCCTGGATCTCGGGCGTGGTGTAGATGCTTGAGTAGGGCAGGGTGATCTGGTAGCCATCGGAGGCGACGAAGACAATGTCGGTGCCCTCGCCCATGCCACCGACCAGGCTCACCAGGTCGACCACCCGTGTGCCCTGCACGGCATTGGAGACCTTGAAGCCGCCCTTGGTGTCGTTATCGACGCCCCAGATGTCCTCGGGGTCCATGCTGATCCCCTGGTAATGGTAGACGGTCTCGCCGTCGCCGATCACCTCGAACCGCGCCATCATCTCGGTGTAGTCGATCGAGGTCTCATTGACGATCGTCTGCTGATCCTCGCCGTACTTCACGATATGCACACTCGGGATCTCGGCCGTCTCATTGACGGACGTCTCATTGAATTCGGTGAGCTCGATCGCGGCGATGCTGCCCACGCTTATCCCGCCCAATGTTCCGTCGTCCCGGGCAACGCCGCCACCCACCAGGCGCAGCGGCCAGGATTCGTTGAGGGCTGTGCCGTTGACACTATTGGCCAGAATAAACTCGTCGCTCAGGGCGATATCCGCACTGGCGAATTCCTGGGCATACCCATCGGCGGCCTTCACCGTGACCCTGTACCCGGCCATGGCCTGCATCTCATCGAATTCCTGCGGCGTTCGGTCATCGACCCATCCACAGAGCACCCAGAGGGGTATGCCGGAATAGACGGTGCCTTCACCATCGGTCCACTCGACCATGCCGCCGGATGCATTCTGTCCGAGCCCCTGCTCGAACGCCGCCTGCGGGATGACATCGGTGATCCGTCCCGAGAGATTCAGGTTCCAGCTGCCCGGTTCGGCGGGGGGCGTCTGGAGTTCGGGGATATCGATCCGCATGATATTGCTGACCCGATCCATACCGGAGGTGATGGCCGGTCCGGCCAGGTGCAGGGGGTAGCCGTCTGATTCACCCAGTTCGGTTCCGTTCTTCATGTTTGCCACGATGTAGCCGTCGTTGCGGGCGACAAGGTCACTGGAGAACGTTCTGGTATAGCCATCGGCTGCACTCACGTTGATGGTGTAGTTGGATGCGGCGACCTCGTCGCTGAAGGTCCAGTGATCGGCGAGCTCGATGTCATCCACTGCGCCGAGGAGTACCCAGAGGGGCACACCCGACCAGGTGCTGCCATCACTATCCGTATAGTTCACCAGGTGGTCCGAATCGGGGCAGGTCATTGCCGCCTCGAACTCAGTCTGGGTGATCGTATCCCCGACCTCGCCGACCAGTTCAAGCGTCCATCCCTCGGACGGTTCCGGCAGCCCGGAGAGCTCGATGCGGACGATGTTACCGACCTGCTGTCCTCCGGGGACTTCCGAACCTTTCAGCTGCAGCGGCCAGAATGGCTTGCCCGACTCGGTGAGCAGCGGGAGCTCCTCGCCGTTGATGGTGTTCGCCACAATGTAGCCGTCGTTGCGGGCGATCGCCGCGCTGCTGAGCGTGGCCGAGTAGTCGTCGCCGGCGATCACCTTGATCTCGTAATCCACTGCAGCGAGGTCGTCGTTGAAGTTGTAGTGGTCGGGCCCGGAATCAGGGTCGTCGTCCACCATGCCGACGAGCAGCCAGAGCGGGACCCCGCCCCAGACGTTGCCGTCTTCATCGGTCCACTCGACGGAGTGTACGCAGACAAGCCCTTCCTCAAAATCGGCACGTGTGACAGTCTCATTTCCGGCCCCGGCGAGTTCGAGGGTCCAGTCGCCGGGAGCGGTCTCTGGTGAGGCATCGGTTGAGTCTCCGGATGTCTCATCCGCCGGTGCAGCAGTCGGCTCCCCGGTGCGTTCTTCGGTCGGGGTGGCGGTCGGCTCCTCGGTGCGCTCCTCGGTCGGGGCGGTGGTCGGCTCCTCGGTGCGCTCC
>JARVGI010000006.1:0-26891 GCA_029762625.1 Methanomicrobiaceae archaeon
CCGACACATCCGAAGGGGTTGGTGTCGAGCACTTCCTGGACGATGGCCGCAAAGGTGGCCACGTCCGCGATCGGTGCGGCGAGTTCCCGGACAGCGGTTCTGGTGTTGCTGGTCTGGATGAAATCAGCCATGTGTCTGCCTCCATGTCTGACGTTTCCCCGGGTACTCGGACAGACACTCTATGCTTCGTCGTTTTCGTATTTGGGCGTGACTTTACCGGGTAAAGGCAGGCTTATATGCCCGCACCCTCACCCCCCTTTCCAGCGCAGGCGGGGACGGCAATGGCAGGATCGTTGCTGCGGTTGACGAGCAGCGGCCCGTGTTTGCCCGGGCTCGCGGCACCCCCCTTCCGCCGGTTCCCGGGCCTGCAAAAACACCAGATTTGCGCCTTTTTCCCCGAATTTAAGCGTTTCCGAACCCTGGTAAAGGCAGGGTTAAGCCTCCGCCGGACCACCCCCTGATCAGGAGTGAGACGCGAGCATGGAGGAGAAGACCACCCGGGAGATGATCGTCGAGACCAGCAGAGATGTCAAATGGATCTGCCGGACGCTCGAGGAGATGAAGGCCCATGACAGCCACCTCGAGCAGCGCATCCGCAGCCTCGAGCACTGGCGGGATATCAGGGAGGGCGAGGAGCAGCGGGCCCGGCGGATCAGCGCCGGTGCGGGGGGCCTGATCGGCGGGATCGCGGCGGTGATCGTGCAGCTCCTGTGGGGGCGGTAAGAGAAACAGGGGAGATCGCGGATGACGGAGCGCCGAAGATGAGAGACGAGAGGGCGCACGCACAGGCGAGATTGCGGTGAACGCACAAGGCAGAATGAATTCCGCATTACTGAGCACTATTACTACTAATCGCGATTATCACTAATCCAGATTAGGATTCCAGATTGTGGATCAGTCCCCCAGGTACCAGCCCCGGGCCGCATCACCCTTTAAGTAGCATGACGCCCGATCCCCCGTCGAGGTGACCATCATGCCCTACGACACAATCGACGACCTGCCCGAAAGCGTGCGATCCAACCTGCCCGAGGGGGCCCAGGAGATCTACAAGGAGGCGTTCAACAACGCCTGGGAACAGTACAAAGACCCGGAGAAGCGCCGCGGGGATGCGAGCCGGGAGGAGACGGCCCACCGGGTGGCGTGGGCCGCGGTGAAGAAGGAATACGAGAAAGACGAGTCCAGCGGGAAATGGAAGAAGAAACAGGCCGCCTGACCGGGAACCCGGAACGCTGATCCGGGTTTATCCGGGCACCGGCTGGCATTTGTATTCGATTATAATCGAGCACAAACAAACATTTATGCTGGATTATAATCCAACTCAAAATGTGGCAGACCTCCTGGACGTACTGGTGGCGCTCAACCCCTGGTGGAGCGGGAAGGGATTCGACACGGGAATACGGCGGGAACGGTATTTCTCCACGATCAAGCGATTCCTGACGTCGGGGGAGATAGTTGTCCTGAGCGGGGTCCGCAGGGCGGGAAAAACCACGCTTCTCTACCAGATCATCGACGACCTCATCGCCACCGGAGAGATCGATCCGAGAACAATCCTTTTTGTGAACTGCGATGAGCCCGAAATCTCCCGCCTCGACCATCCCCTCGAAACCGTCCTCGAGACCTACCGGAGGGAGATCTGCAGCGAAGAAGGCGCCTTGCTCGTGTTTGACGAGATCCAGAATGTGGAGGGGTGGGAGCGATGGATCAAATCGGTCTATGATCGAAAGACCTTCCGGCTCATCATCTCCGGTTCCTCGTCCTATCTGCTTGATTCCCGATTATCGACCCTGATCAGCGGGCGATACCTCCCGGTCAATGTCTATCCCCTGGATTTCGCAGAATACCTCCTGTTCCACGACATGTCCGTGGAGAAGGATGCGGTGGCGCTGGCCGCGGAAAAATTCACCTTCATGCACCTGCTCAAATCGTATCTCCGGGAGGGCGGCTTTCCCGGGGTGGTCCTCCAGGAAGACGAGGCCACCAGAAAAACACAGCTGGAGGTGTACTACGACAGCATCGTATACCGGGACATCGTCCTCGTCAACAATATCAGGAACCAGAAATCCCTCAGCGATCTGCTCACCTATTTCCTCACCAACTTCACGTCGCCCTATTCCTACCGAAGCCTCGAGACCGTGCTGGGCCTCGATTTCGCAACCATCAAGGAGTACATCCACTACGCGGAGATGGCGAAGATCCTTTTCGAGGTCAGGTACTTCAGCTATTCGCTCAGGACGCAGGCGCGCCATCCCCGGAAAATGTACTGCATCGACAACGGTCTTTGCAATGCAGTGTCGTTCCGGTTCTCGGGGGATGAAGGAAGGCTCGCAGAAAACCTCGTCTTCATCGAACTGAAAAAACAAGGATTCCAACCCCATTACTGGAAGAAAGAAGGAGAAGTCGATTTCGTCATCAGGCATCCCGACGATACCCTGACCGCGATCAATGTCACCTACACCGATACCGTTCCAGAGCGTGAGGGCCGGGGACTATTGGAATTTGCCGACGAATTCGCACCCCGGGTGCGGGACCTGATCGTTCTCACCCGGGATACCGCCACAACCGAGAACGGCATCCGCTTCATTCCCCTCTGGAAGTGGCTGCTCGGCGCAGGGTAGCCCGGCACCGCCGGCCCGGTTTCCGGAGGCAGGTGTGCAAATAAAAATCGCTGGGAAACTGCCTCTGCCCTCATCGCCGCCGGGCCATCATCCCCCCTCACTTCTCCGTGCCTTCCTCCTCCCCGGCGAGATCGATGGTGAGCCGGTAGCTGTGGTGCCGGGTCCGGCGCACCTGCACCCCGGCGATGGCGTTGCCGTGGCGGTGGATTTCGGCGGAGAGGGCCTGGGGGATGAGGTAGAGGGGGACCGGGCCGGTGCTCACCTGAGGCACGGGCCACCACCCCCGGAGGAATGCAGGGGTATGGGTTTGTCCCGCCGGGTGCTTTTTGCGAGCGGGTGCGGGATTTCGCCCCGTCCTTTCTCTTTTCCGGTGATCGTCTCTCTGTTCGATGCCGCCTTCCGGCAGCAGAGACCGGGGCCGGCACTGCCGGTCCCGGACGATCTGAACATGGTGGTATGCATGGCAAAACCTCGGATTCGTGTGCATCCCGGATGCGGGAGGAGCATCCTCCCCCCGGGGCACAGCTACTGCGTCAGGATGCCTCGCATAAAAGGGTGGAGCGGAGGGGCGGGGGCGGAGAAGAGGGGATGATGAACGTTGCTGTATCGTCGATCCGGGGCCGGCGCCATCCCGGCGGCGATTTTCTGAACCGGCGGTGCCGCGGGGAAATCGGGCATATTCAGGGGACCGTGTACTCCTCGCAGGCCTCCATCACCGCCATGGGATCGTAGCGGAGCACGACCTCCCGCCGTCTCCCCCCCTCGGCGGCGAGGGGCAGGGCAAGGATGCCGTCCTTCTCGAACTTCTTCAGGCGCTCGTGGAAGGTGGTGTAGGAGAGGGGGAGCTCGTCGCGCACCGCCCGGAAGACCTCCCCCGCGGTCATGCCTGCCCCGCCCCCGGCGGAGAGGCGGGCGATCACCAGGAGCAGGTCCCGTTCGGGCTCCCTGAGGCGGGCGGCAATCGTGCGCAGCACGGGAGCGCCCACCGCAGCGGCGGCGATCTGGACGTCCCGGGCGAGCACCTGGCTTCGCCCCTCCCGCTCGGCGTGCTCGGCTGCCTTGCGTACGAGGTCGATCCCGGCCCGGATATCCCCCTCGGCCCCGGCGAAGGCCACGATGCGGTCCATCGCCCGGGGGTCCATGGCCCCCGGAAACAGCCCCTGCTTTATCCTCTGGTCCATGATCTCCCGCACCTCGTCCCGGGTGTAGGGCGGAAAGAGCACCTCTGCAGGGTGGAAGACCGAAAACACCCGGGAGTCCACCTCCCGGCGCAGGTCGAGGTCCATGTCGCTGATCACCGCGAACGCCCCGGCCCGCGTTTTGCCGAAGCTCTCGTGGAGGCGGAGCAGGGTGTAGAACACCGCGTTGAGCTCATGCTCCCGGACCAGGTAGTTGGCGTCGTCCAGGCAGACCAGGAGCGCGCACTTTCGCTCCTGGCAGCGGCGGGCGATCTGGCGCAGCACCTCGTGGAGGGGGTTTCCGGATGAGGGGAGGGGGTGGCCGGCCAGGTGCTCGAGCACCCGGGCGAAGACCGCGTACCGGGTCCGCTCGTTCTGGCAGTTCACGTGCACCGGGGCCAGCCGCCGGGTGCTCTCCTCGATCTCGGAAAACAGCCGCAGAACGCTCGTGGTCTTCCCGGTCCCCGGCCGGCCCCGCAAAATCGCGCACGACGGGCTGTTGCCCTCCATCCCCGGCGCCGCCAGCCAGGCCAGCTCCCGGATCTGGGCCTCCCGGTGCCCGAACTGCCCGGGCACGAAGTCGGCCTCGAACACCTCCCGGTCCATAAAGAGGGTGTGGTCGTGGTTGAGAATATCCGCATAGCGCATAATGGGTGTGGTGGGGGAATAGGGGTTAAGAGGGATCGGGACGGGGAGGTTGAAAGTGAAGGGGGGCGGCAGAATACGTATGTGAGAACCTGCCGGAACCGTCATTGAAACAGGGACAGAACGATCCGAAAAGTGAGAGACACGGCGGGACTGCTCCGCATCCACGCATGGATCGCCATTGCCGTCACACGGTGCCTCCGTCGTTATTGCCGGGTGCCGTCTTCTTCTATGGGGCTGGTGTGCTCTTCGGTTTCGCTGGATTTCACAAGAGCGGAGATTTCCTTTTTCAACCCCGGGAGATCGTGCTGTACGGTCTCGAAGACCGCTTCGTAATCGACGCCAAAATAGTGGTGCATGATCTTGTCCCGCATTCCTGCGGCCTCCTTCCATGGTATCTGCGGATGCTCGTTCTTGAACGCCGGCGAGATCTGCTTCGAGGCCTCTCCGATGATGGTAAGCATCCGTTCGATACCTGCCCGTTCGAGCGGATGGTCTTTCAGTTCGGCGGCGGACGAGATGGTTTTGGAGAAGTCTTCGATATAGGTGATGGCTTCGAGAATGTGGATAAGGTACGTGACATCCCTGCCGGTCATCCGAATATCACCACTTCATCGCGGCGTATCGGCCCGGCGATATGGGGACTGACCGATTTCTCGGTCACCAGGTCCACATGCCGGTGGAGGGCGTCGGCGAGTTCGTCCTCGATTCGCACCAGCTGGAAGAGGCTTTTCGGATGGTCGAAGCGGACGAGAATATCGATATCGCTCTCCGGGGTTGCTTCACCCCGGGCACAGGAGCCGAATATCGCGATTCGCGTCGCCCCGTAGTTCGTCAGGATCGAGATGATGCGCTCCCTGACGGCACGCTCAATTTCCTGTCTGGCCATAGTATTTCATTCCTTCTCCGTGATCGTTGATTGCGCCGGATTCCTCTTTATGGGTATTGGCAAACAGCTCTCATCATTCTTTTGCACCCGCAGGCGAATCATCGCTCCCCCGCTCCGGGTCAAGGCCATCCCGGCCCTCGCCGGACAGGGGTATCACCGGACCCCCCGAAACGGTCACATAAGCTTCAAATAACAGGAATAGCAGTAATGTTGCGTTGGTGTCGAAGATGAAGAAGGTCGCAACATTCCGCTGCAGGGATCTCGGGCTCGAATGCGATTACGAGATGCAGGCAGAAGGCGAAGACGAGCTGATGAAGAGGGTCGAGGGCCACGTCATGAACGCTCACGAGATGGACGTCAGCAAGGAAGAGACCCGGAACAAGATCCTCAGCGCGGTGAGATAGGCAGGGACGATTGCTGCGTTCCGCACCCGGATGTGCCGGGAAGCGCCAGCCCGGTGCCGCTCCGCGTACCGGAGGTATCGTACGAGCGCCTCTCCGCGGGAGCGTACAGGGCCACGGAGCGCTCCTCGAATACCGATGAGCGGGGAGAAGAGGCGGATGCCACCTCTCCTCCTCCATTACGGGGCAACCCGCATCAGCCGGCCGATCGCGAGACGGTCGATGACGTCCACCACGCCCCCGGTGAACTCCGCCGCATCGACCGCCGCCCGCCGGGCCGACCAGTCCGGCACCCTCCCGGAGAGGGTCACGATGCCGTCCACCACCTCGATGGTCACCTCCTCGACGTCCACCCTGGCGCTGCGCTCCAGGGCGGCCAGCACGTCATCGGCGATCATCCTGTCGGCGATGCTCAGGGTCGGGACGACGGCGAGCTCGTTGACGATATCGATCACCCCGCGGGCCCGGTACGCGATCCGCCCGGCCTCGTTCTTCTTCCAGTATTCGTCCACCGATCCCTCCAGGATGACGATGCCCGCGCGCACCGACACCCGGATATCGGAATTATCCATGTCGGGGTCGGCGACAAGGTTGTAGAGCACGCTCTGCTTGATGTCGGCATCGGCGGGAACGGACACCTCCGGCGGATATCGCACCAGGAGGTTGTTGTCGACTTCGATCACGTCCAGGATCCGGCACGCGGCGTCGGTGGCCCTGGCCCGTGCCGCGTAGGAGGGGACCATGCCATTGAGGGTCACCCAGCCGTTGTCGACCGTCACCTCGACCTTCGAGGCATCGATGCTGGCATCCCAGTAGAGGTCGTCGACGATCCGCTTCTTGATCTCTTCGTCCGAGAGCACCATTCCATTCTCCCCCTGCGCCCCGCACCGCCATCTTTCGCAGCCCGGGGCGGGCGCGGCATACTACCGCAACCGTAATAGGTGTTGTGCCCCGGGGAGGGGGGCCGGCGGCAGGTCCCTCCCCCCCCGCCATGCATCGCCTCCCCGCTCACCCGGAGGTGGTTGCCGGGCTGCGAAACCTTCATCAGGAAGGGTGTCCGTACGATGGACGTGGAGGAACGAACCATGGCAGGAATGGAAGGGCCCCATGTGGCCAAAGTGATCGAGCTGATCGGCAGCTCCCCGAACGGGTGGGAGGAGGCCGCGGCCAACGCCGTGAAGGAGGCGGCGAAGACCGTCGAGCACATCAAGGCGGTCTACCTCAAGGAGTGCACCGCCAAGGTGGACGGCGACCGCATCGTGGAGTACCGGGCCAACGTCAAAGTGACCTTCATCGTGGAGCGGGAGAGCTGACCTTTTTTCCCACGAGTCCCAGTTTTAGAACCAGAGCGCCGCCGAAGATGCAGGGCGGGCCAGCTCCCGTATCCGGGCCTCCCGGGGCCCGAACTGCCCGGCTACGTAGCCGGCCTCGAACATCTCACGGTCGGCCCAGGAAGAGGGTATGGTCATGATTGAAAATACCCGTAGAACGCACCGTGGGTGAGGTGGGCCCGGGGGAGGTTATGAGGGATCGGGACGCGGGGGTGAAAGTGAAGATAGGTGGAAGAGAGGATGCTAATTAAATGACCTTGTGATTATCCTATTACCATCTTATTTGCCCTGACAAACAGTCCTGGCGGCATTGCATGATCAAGTTCCCAAAGAATGCTCATCGGGCGACTCCCCTCATGAGATATGTATCGGGCAGTTCCGAGAAAAATATAGGGTTCAGCTCTGTTTTCAACCTTTTTGAACTCACGGACGAATAAAAGAATCTTATTCCCCATCTGCTCGTGATTTATGTACCTCATTCCTGTTGGTGATGAAGCAGACGTCGTGCTCTGCGACTGCCAGTGAAAACGGGTTTCAGAGACAGCATAATCTCGGTACATCGTCGTTGGTGAATAATGCTCCTCGGTCTTGTTCAATGTAATTAAGAAGACATCTGCTTTCTTATCCTCGAGATAGAGCACACCTTCGCGACTCCCCCTTGCAGGTCTTTCATGCAGTGAGTAGTGGCCAAGAGCTGCAAAGATCTGATCTCGTGTGTATCTGCAATGCAATTCCAGAGGACAATCAAATCCAAGATCGAGAGCCTCGGGGAGGAACTCGATATTGTTAAAATTATACTCTAAAAGATCACATATTTCATTGCGAATTAACTCATTGCGGAAAATATCCGAAAATATTGAAACGACTTTGTGTTCTCTCCTAGAAAGTGGAGAATCGTAGAGCGAATAATAAAAGATTGAGAGCATGCACATTTCATCGTCAGAAAGGCTATCACATGAAAAATGCTCAGGATTTTTCAACAATGACTGAATGAATCGAATGAGGCGGGGCGAGTCAATTGTGCTGAGACGTATTGCTGCATTCTTTGTGAACGGACATGCTGGACCTGCTGACTTCTGATAAACACCCGCTTCACAGGCCAGTGCATAGAATGTGTCCCTTCGGTAGAGATCGATCGGTTGTAATGGGTACTTTTTGAGAAAATTTTTCATATTCAGCGGTTCCCCAAAGTTTTCTTCAAATGTTCTAATATTATTAAGGAGAGAACGTTTGGTCGTGAAATTTGCCTTAATATTTTCAAGCACTCTCTCCTGCGCTACCTTTTCGAGATGAATATGGCACCCTTTCGGAAGATAATACGAATTTTCTGCAACTTGCATTACAATTGGCTTTCCACTTGAAGATAGAACCGCAGAAATCTTCTCACCGAATTGGTAATTCGCATTATGCCTTCCTACAAAATCCAGGACAGTCAGACATTCTTTTCCCTCGGAAAGTCGTAGACCACGACCTAATTGCTGTAAAAATATGGTCAAACTCTCTGTCGGACGCAGGAAGAGAATTGTATTCACTTCGGGAATATCAACGCCTTCATTGTAGAGATCAACAACAAAAATGAAATGGATATTTTTTGATTTCAATCGATGTTGAATGGAAAAACGCTCATCGCGTGGGCTGTTCGCATGAAGATATGCAGCTGGGATACCCGCTTTGACAAATGATTCGGCCATAAATGCTGCATGCTCAACAGAGACACAAAATCCAAGACCAATGATCTCATCAATATCGGCAATGTACCTCTGCAGTGCCAAAATAATGTGTTCAACACGTTCTTTATTGCTTGAATACAACGCATTTAATTCAGCAGGATCATATCCTCCCCGCCTCCACGTCACCGAATCGAGATCCACTACATCGGTCACCCCAAAATAGTGAAACGGTGAGAGGAGTTTTCGATTGATCGCCTCAGGCAATCTGATTTCTGCAGTGATCTTGCCATTAAAATGCTGCAGGATATCGAGATTATCCATCCGCTCAGGCGTGGCGGTCAGTCCTACAAGAAGCTTCGGCGTATAGTATGAGAGGAGTTTTTGATACGACGGTGCAGCTGCATGATGAAACTCATCAATGATGATAATATCATAGAAATCCGGCTGTGTGAAATCTATCAAATTTTTACTGTTGAAACTCTGGATTGAGAGGAACAGATGATCAATCTGAGAGGGCTCATTGCCACCAACTAAAAGGTCCCCAAAATTCTGATCTTTCAGGATTCCTCGAAATACCTGTACGCTCTGTTTTAAAATCTCCTCACGATGTGCAACAAACAAAAGGCGAGGATATTGACCACTTTTTGAGGCCAAATATTTGTAATCAAATGCGGATATTACAGTTTTTCCTGTACCTGTAGCTGCTACGATGAGGTTTCGGTTATTTTCATGGAGTGCTCGTTCAGCTTGTAGTCGTTCAAGAATCTCCTTCTGAAAATAATATGGTTGGATATCAAATACAGGAACTATCTCATTTCCAGTTTTCTTCTCTTTTAAGAGCGCTCGCCGAAGTTGGTCCTTATTCGCATCGGTATAGGTAACAAACTCCGGATCATTCCAATATGTTTCAAAGGTCGCATCTATCTTTTTGATTATGTCGTAGGAGTCTTGCTCAGTAACCTTCACATTCCATTCTAAACCGCTTGTTACGGCCGGATTTGAAAGATTCGATGAACCAACATATGCTGTAGAGAAACCATTTTTTCGATGGAAGATGTAAGATTTCGCATGTAGACGAGTTCTATCCGTATCATACGAAATTTTCACTGTTGTGTTGGGCAATCGTGATAGCTCTTCAACTGCCTTCACATCAGTTGCACCAGTATAGGATGTCGTGATGACCCGTAATTTGCCATGCACTACAAAATCCTTTAAATCTTCTAATATCAGACGAATCCCGCTCCATTTAATAAATGAAATCAGGAGATCTACTCGATCAGCACTTTGTATTTCCGTTTTAAGTTCGTGGATTAATTCCGGTTCCTTAGGCGAACCTGTAAAAAGACAGCTCTGAGAGAGGGAAGTTTCAGGTCGGGGTGCGGTGGTTGTATTGAGTGACGTGATGGGTTCATTCTTGAGTATTGCAAGTAACATTTCAGCATCTTTCGTAATTTTACATTGATGGAGAGTGCTATCATTCATCTCATCAGCAAGTTGTGCGATGATCTGATTGCAAATTGAGATTTGATTTTCTAATGACCAATTTTTATCCTCTGCAGTCCTTAGAGTATTTTCAACAATTTTATAGATATACCGGGAAAGTATCTTTTGGGGATCGTAGTGGGCAATGGATTTTTTATCGATTTTCTTGTCAGATTCTAAGGATGAAAGTTTGGACTGAATGTATTCATTGATTAACTGTTCATAGATACCAGGAACGAGGTCCATTAACTCCAATTTTAATTGATTGATACATGAACGTGACTATATTGATCTACATCAAACGCTGGGGCTAATGATCACACATTCAAGAAACGAGTTCCACACATAATATCACTAATAACCTCTCCAAACCAAAACCCAAACACATAACAGCACTACCCTCAAAATCCTCATCATCATCCATGGATCTCGCTGAATTGCGCAGGATAAATACCATCATCGAACGTGACAAGGCAGATGCGACCTATAAGTATGCCCTTCTCCGGGCCGTTATCGAGATCTGCCAGAAACACCGGCACCTGGGTGAAATTGACGCTGAAACCGGCCGGTTGCGCTTTCCCCTGGGCCTCCTTGTCGAGAAATGGATCCTGTACTATTACCCTCTCATCGAAAGCGAGCGGTTCATTCCGCAAAAGTCCGGCGAACCGTACGGGAAGCATGCCCTTGCCTTCCGGCCGCAGTTCACTGCCCTGACCGAGTATTACCGGAACCGGGGAGGGTATTCGGTCTTCTACCATGAATATGTAACCGGCACGATGCCTGCAGGGGCCCAGCAGCGGTTTCTTGACCTTGCGAAGGCGCTGAAAACCACGATCACCTCCATGCCGATGAAATACCTGGGATACTCTCAATCCCATGAATATTATACGGTGTTCACTCCGGATCGGCCCCGAAAGCCGTTTCCCCGGGGAGTTGCCGCGGACAGGAGCCTGTTTATCCGCTCCGGGGGGACTTTCACGCTGAGCAGGGATCTCGCAACCGTGTTTGAGCACTTCGGGACGTTTATTTCCGGTGAAGAGGGGGTGCTGAAAAAATGGGCCGAATTCACCGTGCAGGTGGACAGAACAGGGGAGCTGACCGAAGCACAAATCCTCGAGTTGTTGACCCGTACGCCGGAGACCGAACGTGCGGTGCTGGATGCACGAAAGGTCTACGATACCGCCCTGCGGGAGTACGGGGCACTCGACTGTGTATGGACCGGGAAATCCATCACGGCTCCTGACAGGATGCATGTGGACCACCTGCTTCCCTTTTCGATCTGGAAAAACAATGATCTCTGGAACCTGCTGCCGGCGTACGATGCGGTGAATGCACAGAAAAAGGCCTGCATCCCGAGTCCTTCCCTGATAGAGACAAGAGAAAGTGCAATCATGGGGTACTGGGATAGACTGCACGAGGTATTTCCCGTCCGGTTTGAACGGGAGATCAGCGCATCGCTTGCCGGCCCGGAGGCGGGGGAGGGCTGGATGGAGGAGGCATTTTCCCGGCTGGTGGGAACGAGCGAGTACCTGATAGATGTCCGGGGGTACGAAGCATGGGAGATATAACCGAATACAACAAGGCAGTCCGCGATAAAATCCCCGAGATCATCAGGTCACAGGGGAAGCAGTGCACCACGAAGACTGTTGACGATCCGACCTTCCTCCGCTATCTTGAGTACAAACTCCTCGAAGAACTGGAGGAGTACCTCGAATTGAAAAAACCGGAAGAACTCGCCGATCTCATGGAAGTGATTCTGCGGGTTGCAGAACTCAAAGGGATGAGCCGGGAGGACCTGGAAGCGCTCCGGGCCAGGAAAGCGGATGAACGGGGCGGATTTGCGAACAACCAGGTCCTCCAATCAGTCGAAGGGGAGGAGAAGAAGCGGAAATTTCTGCTCGGCACCTGTGAGCGATCGGATTATGTATATGAGGACTGATGGGCTGGAACCAGATCGGTTTCCATGATGGATGTTTACGGAGGGCAGGGTCGGCGCTGAAAAATAAAAATTATTATTTCAGCTCTCCATTCCGCCAGAAAAAGGTCTCATCCGCAGGAGAACGTTCATATTTTTCAAGTAAACTCGGGAATAAATCTGGATACTTCGCCTCCTGCAGTGGTATGCAGAAGGTATGGTCGGGGTTGTCTGGCGACCCTCCGAGTCCAACAAAGATAAAGACAGGGATTTTCTGTTCCTTCGAATATTTGTTATATCTCTTGATTTTATCCGGAGTGGCCCAGCCCAGCATCGGGGTCTTAAATTTCTTGTTATAGTAGAGCTTGCTTCGCCATTTGCACTCCACGGCGAACTTCTCATCCTTCAGTTTATAGCGGATAATCAGGTCGGGGTGTTGGTTTGACTCGACGTATGCCCCCGCCTGCTTGTAGCCGACATCACGGGTCCAGTCGTGGATGGCGAAGTACTTCTTCTGTCGGTTGAAGATATCGACCACATATTGCTCGAATGCATCACCCTTTTCCTTGTTGATCTCCTGCAGAGTCTTCTGTTCGGCTTCTTCGTACTCCTCCTCATCATCACCGAACCAGACCTCGATCGTTTTGCCCAGTTTGTCAAGAAAACCCATCTAATGTTGATTTTAGATAATATGCTCAATAAATGTTGTTCTTTCAGCCAGATTCTACGGGGAAATGCGGTGCGGGTGAAAAAGTGTCAATCACGAGATGACAAATTTTGTCGAGCGATAAACCACATGTTGATTCGGCAGTCTCCCATGAAATGAACCGGCAACAGAGCCTTATTTCAATTGACAATGTTTATCTGAAATCCCCCAATAACGCTCCACGATGCCCTCCATTCATATCCTCCGCTTCATCCGCATCATGCTCGTCTTTTTCCTGAGCCTGGCCCTCCTCTGGATCTTCTCCTACTCCTTCTCCATCTGATCCCGCATGGCCGCCATTCCAGACGGCTAGGCCGGCCTGCTATCTGTGATACAGGGAGTCGTTTACCGTGCAGGGTTCGGCGCTGAAGAAATGAGGAAAATAATAATTGGAACTTTGAATTATATCGGATTCAATTTGAGGAAAGGATGTTTACAACCTCGATCTCCCCACGCAGTAAAGACCGCCATTTCCACATCCCGGGCTCTCCAATGAACACCAGTTGATTCGGCAAGCTTTGTGGCCATGTGTCGCGTCCACTCTATCCAATGAATGTAAAAATCGAAGTCATTCATCGTGAGTACTGTCGCACCGGTCCTTCCAAATACAGAAGGTACTAATTGGGGACCATTCCGATTTCGTTGATTGTGTATTCTGAGTTGCGAATTCACCCATTTCGCAACTCGTGTATCTACCATCGGGAACATCTCGGGATTCAGGAATGCAGGAAAGGTTGCAGCAGTGGCAATTACATTCGATCGAAAACCTAATGATTTTCGAAATTTTTCAAAATTACCAATAGAAGGGCTTCGAATAAACTGCTGCAGGTAAGAATGAAGCATTTCCCCGGATGACGCCGAATTCGTGGAGATATTTTTTATGAAATTCAATGTAATCTCATCTCTCCTTCCAGATTGACTGTACATTTTCCAGAACACAACCTCATACCATACTTCAATCTTCTGACAATTTCCCCTGAAATATGCTTCAAATTCTATTGTTGATACTCTATTCCCGGAAATAATCCTGTTAAAATAGTCAGGATAACGATTTGCATTCCAATAGTGGTTCAAATTCACAGGATAATAATAATCATTCAAGGCCCGTAACCAAGATTCAGGCATATTTCACCAGAGAACTCTAAAATTGAGCAAGATATTGAAATTTTCGATATTATTTCGCATATCGATCGAGAATGTATTTTGCTAGAGCCTTACCTGACACAATCCGTGATGAAGCATCGATCCTGCTAAAGAACAACTCTTCACCATTTATTTCGACAAAAACAGGTCTCTTTGCAGGTTTAATTTGCAACCAGCACACGGTTTTACCTGAGATGGGATGAAAAGTAACATTGACATAATTGCTGAAATTCGTTAGAATCTCAGGTAAATACTTCTTGATTATCATATCAACGAGCATCAAACGATAGCCATCCGTATTACGATCGCCATCTCTCAATTTATGATATTCTTTCTCAATCCCTTCAACAGTTTTCTCATTCGTTTTTTTACCTTCATTTATCCCAATTATTAAATTTCCACCATTTGCATTCAAGAAACTGGCAATTGAGCGGGCGATTATAAATTTGGAAGCATTTTTCCCATATTGTCTTACTTCACGGGAAGTACTGTTCGCGATTTCATTTTGCGATATATAGATACTCCAGAGTGCAGTCGTCTTAAATTCGGTGAGATCATCTTCTCCTTTGTCGATGAGTCGACGCAACGTCTCATTTTCACTCAGATTGATTGTATCACTCAATAGTATTTCTTCAGTGGCCATTCCGGGGGTAATTGAAAGCAGCTCATCTTCTGATTTCAAAATCAATTCATCTTTTACAAATAAGCCAAAAGGTTTCAGGGCCTGATCTCTCCTGGCAAAGCGATGATAGCAGTGAAATACTTCTGCACCTGTGGTTTCCTTTATGAAATCCCAGTTCATGCATTCGTGATAGGCAGTGACCGCACAGGATGTGAAATCAAAAATCCTTGAGATATTGTACGTTTGAATATAGTCTGAAAATACTTTTGAAATATCATGATTTCTCGTCCAGATGTCGTAGCTGATGTTTTTATCTCCGAATTGGCAGGCATAATACTGGATTGGCTCAAAGGGCATCAATAATCCGTACAATGCGGACAATATCAGAATATGATGATGGGAATGTGCAGTTTTTTCCTTTCCGTCATCATCCAGACCTTCGTAAAAATCACCCCAATAACGGTAAACGGCGGGAAGGTAACGGGCTTCGACATCATCGCCGAAAATATCTTTTCCCTCTTTCAGATCTTTATTAATTTCGAGTTCTTCTGTGCAATCAGGCCATAAAATTTCGTTATTTTTAATATGATGGAATATTTCGATGCGATTATCCCGCAGTATTTTTTTACTGGTCTCGCTGATTTCCGATTCAAATAATGATGATCCAGATTTAAATGTCGCAGATTCTTCATTTTTTTTCTTGTGAAAAGAATCGATAATTAAAACAAGTACCCGACTATCGGGAGAATATTGTCTATGGCCAGCCTCCATCGAAAGGAGATTTTTTTAAATCTATATGTGTTTGTCGAAATGGTTGGTTCTGATCCCGATGTCAAACGACATATTCTCAAATTCTGCCCAATATTGAAACCATGTGGGTGGAAAGATGACGGAATTCAACGGGCCGATTGGCGTGGCCGGCCCCCACTCTTTTAAGTAATCAGGGGGAGAATCTGCGATCGGTGAAGAGTCGATGGAGATGCTGACGGCCGGGACACCGGCCCCGGACTTCTGCCTGCCCGATGCGGCGGGTGCGGAGCGGTGCCTGCACGAGTTCAGGGGGAAGTGGGTGGTCCTGTACTTCTACCCGCGGGACAACACCCCGGGGTGCACCCTCGAGGCACAGGGATTTTCCGAAGTGATCGATGCATTCGGCGATCTCGATGCGGAGATTCTCGGGGTGAGCAAGGATTCGCCGAAGAGCCACGCGAAATTTATCGAGCAACACGGCCTGAAGGTCCTCCTCCTCGCCGATCCGGCCCATGAGGTCCTGGAGGCCTACGGGGTGTGGCAGCTGAAAAAACTCTACGGAAAGGAGTCCTATGGAACGGTCCGCTCCACCTACCTCATCGATCCAGACGGCATCATCCGCGAGGTCTGGCCCAACGTCACCGTGAAGGGGCACGTCGAGGAGGTCAAAAAGAGGCTGCGGGAACTCAAAGCGTCAGGGTAAGGAGGGGGGAATCGCGAGGGGACAGGATCGTGGGAACCCCCCGGATATGCTTTTTTCTATCCATATTTTGCCTGTATCGCCTCCATCTCCTGCCGGGTGACGCCCTTGAGGTTCAGCACGTCAACGCCGAAGGACCGCACCCTGATATCATAGAGCTTCGTGAACGGGCCGTCATCGCCCCACAGGTAGGTGTGCTCCACGATCTCGACTTCGGCGAGTACGTTTCCTGCAGAGCGGGTGGTCGAGCCGATCTCGACGCATCCGCAGGAGAGGATCATGAGCGCGGCGATCAGTGCGAAGATAGAGAGGATTCGTGGATTCATGGCCAAGGGGTCGGGAATGAGAGGACAAATGCTTTCTGATCCGGATTTTTTCTCGCCCGGGAACCATTGATGCGATCAGCGATACAATATCCCTCCAACCTATGATCACCATCCACTGCGCCGCCTGCGGCCGAAAGCTCTTCCGCTACCAGAAGATCGGGAAGGGGAAGCTGCTGCACTGCTGGCTGGCCCGGATCTCGGCCGACCACTCGGTGCGGGAGGGGCCTGAGGTCTCCTGCCCCTGCGGCCGGCACATCGGGGTGGTGGAGGGGGCCTGGATCAATTTGCACGGGGGGTCGGTTACCGTGCGGGGCTCGGCGCTGAAGAAGTGAGGGGACAAAAGGGGGAAAATTGGGTTCACACCGGGCCGCCGAGCGTGGGGAGGAACCATCCGACAATGGAGGTTATGATCCAGATCACGACGGCAATGATCAGGGATTTGATCCAGCCGATTTTGTAAAGCATCTGCAGGGCAATCAGCCACGCGATGCCGGCGATCAGTGCCGCGATCAGACCCCCCACGAAGTAGTAGACGATCGCATAGATGATCGTGCCGGCGAGGGCGGCGAGCACTGCCGTGGTAAAACCCTCCTCTTCGCCGAATAGCTTTGTGATGACGTAGATGACGACCGCCGAAATGATCAGCGCGATGATAAATGAGAGCAAAACAGCAACAAACGATGCCATGGCGCACTAGTTTCTATACTAACAAATAAACCTTGCCCCCGGGCCGGAGGGGTAGGCGGCCTGCGGGGGGCCTGAAGAAGTGAGGTGGAGAGGAGCTATCCTGCGGGGAGGGATGCGATTCAGGCCTGCTCGGGTCCCCCCGGGCCCCTGGTGAGGATCCGCCATCGCAGCACCTGGGCCGCGACGCCTACCCCGCAGGTGAGGGCGGCGACGAGCATGACCACGCTAATGGCCCCGGCGAGGAGCGCCGGATCGGCGGAGGCCACGCCGCTTTCCGTCCCGGCGAGGCTCACCTGGAAGGTGAGGAGGAGGCCGGCCACGGAGACCCCCAGGGCCATGCCGAAGTTGCGGGCCATGGCCGTGAGGCTGGAGGCCAGCCCCATCTTCTCCACCGGGGCAGCCCGCATGATCTCGGTGTTGTTGGGGCTGTTGAAGAGGGCGTTGCCGAAGGCGAGGAGCACGAGGGAGGCCAGGATGAGGAGGAAGTCCTGCCGGACCGCCCCCCAGGCGAGGATGAGGAGGGCGAGGGTGCAGAGGGCAAGGCCGATGGCGGCGTAGGCGGGGCTCTCCCGGCGGTCGAAGAGCCAGCCGGTGAGGGGGGAGGCGACCACGGTGATGGCGGGGACGATCATGAAGATGCCCCCCACCTCGGCGGGGGAGAGCCCCATCACCCCCTCGAAGTAGAAGGGGCCGCAGATATTGAAGACAAAGAGGGCCGTGAAGAAGAGCAGGCAGCTTGCCAGGGGGATGCCGAAGCGAGGGTCCCACAGCAGGGAGAAGTCCATCAGGGGGCGGGCGTGGCGCCTCTCGGTGCGCACGAAGAGGGTGAAGGCCCCGAGAGCCGTCAGCCCGAGGAGGACGAGGGGGGCGGAGAGGCGGATGCCCGCCGTGAACTCCTCGAGGCAGAGCATGAAGGCCACGATGCCGGCCATGAGGGTGAGCGCCCCCGTCCAGTCCATGGAGAGGGAGGGGTGCCGGGGCTCATGGAGATCCATCACCCGCCATCCGACGGCGAGCAGGGCGATGCCTGCGGGGATGTTGATGAGGAAGATGTACTCCCAGCCGAAGAGTTGCGTGAGGAAGCCGCCGAGGGCGGGGGCGGCCAGCCCGGCCACGGAGACGGTGGCGGCGACGGCCCCCATCGCCCGCCCATGCTCCCCCCGGGGGAAGATGCCGTAGATGATGGCCGCGGAGATGGCGAAGGCCGCCGATGCCCCGATGGCCTGCAGCACCCGCATCCCGATGAGCACGGGGAGGTTGGGGGCGGAGGCGCAGCCGAACGACGCCAGCGTGAACAGGGCCATCCCGGCGAGGAAGAGGCGGCTCTTGCCGAACCATTCCGCCACCCTCCCGAAGACGAGGAAGAGGGCCGTCACGGTCATGAGGTAGGCGGTGATCACCCACTGCGACTGGGCCACGTCGACCCCGTAGAATGCGGTGATGGTGGGCAGGGCGATGCTCACCACGATACCGTCCATCACCGCCATGAAGATGCCCAGGAGCACGACGACGAGGACCAGGGTGCGGGAGCGGGGTGGGGCGGGGGCGGCCACGGTCAGTCCTCCCGGCGGGTGCAGGGGGCGGGATGCATGATCTGGATGGGGGCCAAAGAGAGATAAATGGTGAGAATAGTCGGAACCGTGCGGGGAGGGGAGCGAGCCGGTCCGGGCCTTCCATTCACGCTCCTCCGTCATCGATCCCGGGACCCCTTCCTCCGGGAGTGCATGCATTCAGGGGGAGACCTGCGGCGCTGAAGCGGTCCCTCCTGCGTACTCCTCCAGGGAGCGGGCACAGGTCAGGTAGGCCCGGACCACCCGCTCCTCTTCGATCTTCGGCACCCCGCAGGCGACGATATGGATGGTCGTCGTCCCGGTGGTGACCTTCGTGGCATCCGCATCACGATAGGGATAGATGGCGATGATGTCTTCCGCATCGGTCATGATTATCTGGTTTTCTCCAAGAAGGACCGGCGCTTTCATCCCGATCCCGAGGAACTGCTCCCCCTGGCGGGCGAACCGGAGGGAGAGATCACCGTGCAGGAGATCGGCATCGAAGGCCGCGATGGGAACGCCGCTCGATGCCGATGCCAGGTTGTAGGCGTCCACCGCGGTGTTGATCCGGGGGAGCGGTTTGCCGGCCAGGATCCGCCGCACCAGTGCTTCGGAGGCGGGCCGGGTCTTGGTGGGATCGACGCCTGCGCTCCAGAAGAAATCGCGGTAGGCCCGGAAGACGGGATCGTCCCGGACCTGCTCCAGGGTATACCGCAATTGCAGCTCCCGGGTGACCGCCTCTCGCAGCGCCGCAAGGCCGGGGTGGGCCTCGGCAACATGGACGGACCGGAGCACTCCTTCCGCGACGCTGATGCCGGGGAACGCGTCCAGGACTTCGCGGGAGAATTGCATGGAGTGATTGTAGTCCGGGGATTTCTTAAAAGAATGGGGGACGGGAGCGCCCTCGATGTTCGCCGGTCAGCGAAGCCTGCGCAGCAGGAACACCCCGACCATCGCGAGCAGGGGCGCCCACAGGAGCGGCGCCTGTGTGGGGGCGGGGGTGGGGATTGCGGTCGAAACGGGTTCGGTGGGTTCTTCCCCTACCGTCTCCTCCACGCTCGGCTCATCGATGGGAATCGTGGCCGCGTCCTCACTCACGGCGGGGTGCTCCACCGCGACGATGGCAAACAGCGAGAAGCCCGGGCTCGTTGCCGTGAAGTATGCCTTGCCGTCCTCCTCGTTCACGAACGTGGTGGGGAGCGCCTCCCATGCACCGTCGTGCCGGCGATAGAGCACGATATCCACCGGCGCGAACCCTTCCTCCTCCAGCCATGCAAGGGGGACGGTGAATTCGAGGTGGATCTCGGTAAGGGCGTCATCGGTGGTCCTGTAGAGGGTCACCTCGATGACCTGGAAGACCGTCCCGTTGGGCGGGGGAAGCGTGCTTCCCGGTAGCCCGTAATCCCGGGCGGTGACCAGTAGATCGTCGACCGCGTCTCCCAGCCGCACCACGACCGCGTAAAAGGCGCTTTTGGAGGGGTCGAGGATGAGGGTGACATTCTCGCCGGGGGAGAGATCGGTGGCCGCCGCCACGGCCGTATCGCTCGGCCCCCCGCCGCCCGGGGTGCGGGTGGAAGCGGGGGTCGGGGTAGGAGGAAGGGTCGGAGCGGGAGAAATCGTGGGAGCAGGGGTGATCGTGGGGGCGGGGCCCGGGGCCTCACTCACGGTGATGGTCGTTGCGGTTTTGCTGTAGCCCGAACCGTCGGTGACGTTGAGGGAGACCGTATAGGTGCCGGCGGAGGTGAACGTGTGATCCACGGAGGGAAAATTGGCGGTGTCCGTGTCGCCATCGCCAAAGTCCCAGGTGCACGAGGTGACGGTGCCGACGGCGGTATTCGAGAACCGCACCGTCAGGGGAGCGGTGCCGGATGCCGGGTCGACAGTGAAGGCGGCGACCGGCGTGGTGAGCGGGTACGCATCGGTGGCCTCGGTCACCGTATAGGGCGTGTCCCCGAACCCGTCGCCGTCCGCATCGATGCACGTATCCGAAAACCCATCCCCGGCGGGGCTGCCCCAGTAGTTGCCGCCGCGGAAGGGGCCGCCGACGATATTGGTCGATGCGGTGACCGCGGTGGCGAGGGTGGCGATCCCGCCCTCACGGTAGAAATTGTAGGTGTTGCGCAGCAAGCAGTTGGCGATCGTCACGGTGCCGCGCGAATGCACGCCCCACCCGCCGTACTGGGCGGTGTTGTCGGTGATCGTGGAGCCGGTGAGGGCGAGAGAGCTATCCGCCATCTGGTACACCCCACCGCCGAACCAGCCGCCTGCCCTGTTGTGGTAGATGGTGCTGCCCGACACGGTCATCGTCCCCCCATCCTGGCACACCCCCCCGCCGGAATGTATTGCGTAGTTGTTCGAGAGGAGGGTATCGGTGACAACGGCGGCGCCAACTTCCTGGTATACCCCACCCCCGTACATGGCACTGTTCACTGCGACAGAGGTGCCCGAGAGGGTGAAGGCGTCCGCATTCGCGCACCACACGCCGCCCCCATACCCACCGGGTGCAATGTTGTTCTCGATTCTGCCCCCCTGAATCTCGAGGGTTCCCCCATCGTGGGACACTCCCCCGCCATGCATGTATTCGGCATCATTGTCTGCTATGACCCCATCCGAGATGGTCACTGTCCCGTCGCCCGCGTGCATGCCGCCGCCGTTGAGTGTGGCAACATTGTCCTGGAGGTCGGTGTTCACCAGCGCAAGGCTGCCGCCCTGCAGGAATATTCCCCCCCCGCTACCGCCGTAGTTGCCAATCAACGCATATAATGCCTGGTTTTCCAGAATGGTACACCCGGTGATCATAGCGGTGACGCCGTTCAGGTAGAGGCCGCCACCAAAGCCCGCAGTGTTGCTGAAGAGAGCACTGTCAGCGATCGTCAGCGTCCCCCCCCTCTGGCTTATCCCGCCGCCAACCCGGGGCATGTCTCCTCCCTCCCGTGCTTGATTGCCTCCGATCGTTGCCAGAGAGATCGTCACGGTGGCGTTGTACGCCCCGATACCACCACCGCCGAAGGCGGCGTCGATTGCTTCCCCGCCCCACCAATTCTCGGCGGAGTTGCCGGTAATGGTGCCCCCGGCGATCGTGAGGGTGCCGCGGTCCAGGTATATCCCGCCACCATGGCCCGTCGCAGTGTTGCCGGTGATATGACAGTCAGCGATCGTGAGGTCGCTCTCTGAGGCGTACACCCCGCCCCCGAGATGCGTTGCGGATCCATGCTGGATCGTCAGGCCCTCAAGAGAGACAATGACATCGTGCGCACGCAGCACCCCGCCGTTACTGCAGGATGTGTCCATCCCGTCAATAATCGTGGATCCCGCTCCCTCACCGGAGAGGGTGAGGTTTTTGTCGAGGGTAATGCCCCACTCCTCGTAGGTCCCGGCGGCGAGGTGGATCGTATCGCCATCAGCGACACTCGCATTTTCCTCGACCGCATAGGTGATCGTCCGCCACGGAGCGGAAAACGATCCGTTGTTGCCGTCTTCGCCGGTCGTGCTCACGTACCAGTCCGCCGCCGATACCGGTGCGGTGGAGATGCTGCAGAGGACCAGCACCACCACGCAACCATACCATCTTCCTGTACTCTTGATGCCCATCCCGCACGCCGCCCGTAGCGTAGTTCACTAGCAGGAGCTTGGGGGTCATGATGTTAATAGTTGTGAAATATCGCCAGGGCGTCAAAAACAGATGATTTCAGCGATGATAAGGCTATTTTTGTATTGCGGGGATTTAAGAGATATTACGGCTATGCATCGTCACCGGGAGGAGGCGCTGAAGACGTGAGAATAGCAGGCACTGCACCTGCGGAACAGAGAGGGCCGCGGGCCCGGATCTTTTTGCAGGCCCACAGCCGCTCGGTTCCCGATCTTTCGGAATGCTCACCGTTCGATGCTGCGTTCCCAGTAGGGCGTGTAGCCGAAATGGCTGTACATCCCCGAAAGCCACTCGCGATCGGCGGTCATCGGCCAGTTGCCCTTGTCAAAGCTCGGCGCATTCTCCAGCCGCTCTTTTGACACGTCCAGGATGAAGGATTCGTCGGAGGCATTGTACTCAAGCGCCGCCCAGGGAATGGCATAGAGATCTTCGCCGAGCCCCAGGAATCCCCCGAAGGCGAGGGCGGCATAGGCGATGCAGCCGTCGTTGATGTCGATTACCACATCCTTGATGCTCCCGAGATCCTCGCCCTGGCGGTTCCTGACCGAACGGTCTGCAATATCCTGCCCCCGTATCGTTATCCGTTTTCCCGTCTGTGCAGTAGCTCCCCTCATGTGTCTCATCTCTCCATGGTTTGTGGAACATGCCGTTTTCCGGCAAATGAGCCCTTATAGGGCGGATACTATTTAATTCTTGTCGCAATATAATCTATTTGATATATGATGGCACGTGAGTGCATCTCCAGGTGAGACAGTCCTTGCATGCCGGCTGTGGTGCATCATCGCTTGATCCATCGCCCGCTGGGCCCGTCTCCGGCAGATCAGGAACGTCACGCAGCGGGGAACCCGGATCGCCACCGAGAGGTTATCCGGGATACCCTGAGGTGCACGCTATGTATGGCGGCGCACCGGGACGATGAAAGGATCACCCTGCACGAGGACCGTGTTCCGTACGAGGGGCAGCGCAAAAGGTGAGTACGATACGGCACCGACGACCAGAGGGGCCGCAGGCGAGGCTCTTCACGCGGGCCTGCGGCCGGCTCGGTTCTTGATCGTCCGGACTGTTCAGCGCTCGATGCCGCGTTCCCACGGGGGATTGACACCGAAGTGAGTGTACATCCCGGCGAGCCATTCGCGATCGGCGGTCTTCGGCCAGGTCTCCCCTTCGAAACACGGCCCCTTCTCCAGCCGCTCTATGGGTACGTTCAGAATAAAGGCGTTGTCGGAGGCGTTGTACTCCAGCGCCTCCCAGGGGACGGCGTAGATCTTCTCGCCGAGTCCCATGAACCCACTGAACGAGAGGGCGGTGCAGGCGATGCAGCCGTCGTTGATGTCGATCATCACATCCTTGATGCTCCCGATCTCATCGCCCTGCGGATTCCTGACCGAAGAACCTGCAATGTCATTTGCTCGTATCACAACCAGTCTCCCCATCTGTGCGGTAGCTCCCCTCATGTATCTCATCTCTCCATGGTTTGTGGAACATGCCGTTTTCCGGCAAAAGAGCCCCTATAGGGCGGGCAGTATTTAATCCTTGTTATAATATATTGGATTTGCCATCTGCCGGTCCGGGGATCGGGCACCCCGTGGCACCGCCGGGCGCACGGACGCGGGGGGGAAACTATTTTATCGTCTGGCACAGTATTCGCCCGATGGCGTTTCAGGGCCGTCGGGGGATGGGCCTGCAGCGTCGCATGGCATCCTGCCGTTCACGGAAAAGCGGCGGACAGGACAGGAAAGGGAGAGACCTGAAGGTTCCGTTCGGAGGAATGCTGCGTGTCCCGGGCGAGGATGCAACACACAGGGGGAAATCGAAGGTATGTTATCAGATAAGACGGTATGGCCGGTGCTGCCGGTCGTGGATATGAACCGGGCAAAGGACTTCTACACATCCAAGCTCGGCCTCTCGGTGGAGTGGGAGAAAGAGTCGGGGACGCTGCTTTCCGCGGGCCAGGACACCTACCTCTTCATGTACGAACATGGGCCCACCAGGGCGGACCACACGGTGGCGGCCTTCAGGGTCCAGGACCTGGAGGCGGAGATGCAGCAGCTGCGCGACCGGGGGATCGAATTCGAAGAGTATGACATGCCGGGCCTGAAGACGAAACAGGGGATTGCCGCCATGAGCCCGGACCGGGCAGCCTGGTTCAAGGACTCCGAAGGCAACATCATCGCCCTGGTCGAGTTCAAGATGTAAGCGCCCGGGAGAGAGGATCGGCGGGGTTTCCCTCCGCCGATCGCAACGGGGTTCTGCCGTGCAAAAATCCGCCATGGGCAGGGAGGCGCGAGGGGAAGGCTCATCAGGACCCTTGCGATATCTCTTCAGATGAACGGCCGGGCCCTGCGCGCGTACATCGATCTCCTGCGGCTGCACTTTGCGTTTGCCTGGCCCCTGCTCTTCTGCTCAGGTTTGTTTCTCGCCTTCGGCGCCTACAGGAATTTTTCGTGGGACTACGTGCTGGTCGCCGCCCTGATCGGCCTCGTCGGCTTCGAGGCGGGGATGGTGCTCAACGATTACGTGGACCGGGTGCACGACACCCGGGACGTGGACAGGCGGTTTACGCGCTACTGGCGGGTGTTCGGGACGCGTCCCGTCGCCGAGGGACTGATTGCGCCCCGCCGGGCCCTGCTCCTCGTCGCCGTCCTTGCCACGATCGCCCTCGCCCTCATCCTGACCCTTCCCTTTCCCCACTCCCTCTTCGTCGCCGCCCTCATGGGCTACGCCTATGCCGCGGAGGTCTTCTACCAGGTGAAAAAGCGCTCCCAGAGGTTGCCCATCGCCCAGCTGCTGGGGAGGACCGACTTCGCCCTCTTCCCGGTCGCCGGCTACCTGGCCGCGGGGATGCCGGATAGCACCGCCCTGCTCTACTTTCTCTTCTTCTACCCCTATGCCCAGGCCCACCTGGGGGCGAACGACCTCGCCGACCTGAAAAACGACCTCGCCCGGGGGATGAAGACCATCCCGGTGCTCTACGGGACGGAGGGGACGGCCCTCTGGATCGCCGGCTTCACCGTGCTCCACGGCATTGCGGCCCTCTTCTTTGCCGGGGTGCTGGGGCTGCTGGCCCGGGCGGCACTCGTGGGCGGGTTCGTGCTGCTCCTGGTCGCCAGCGGGATCATCCTGCGGGGACGGACACCGGGGGCGGCGATGCGGGCCCTGCCGTGCTTTCACGTGGCGATGATGGTGTACGCGGGAGGAATTATCGCGGATTTCTTTTTCTGAACTGAGTCTCGACCCCGGGGAGCGGAGGGAAAAACTTCCCCTTGGTGGAAAAAAGAGAGAATGGTGCGTATATCAGTCTGAATGCCGGTCGTGTAAGGCACAGGCGTCGGCGCTGGTGAAGTGAGTTTCCATACTACCTTACATTCATGTGAACTTTTGCTCTAAATAAAAAAGTGCGAGCGTTTTTACTTCGTTTCTTCTTGTAAATTCCCGGGCTCGGCATGAATTGCGTCCACTCTCGGTTCAAGAGAAGGGATCTCGCTCTGCAGGATATTCCAGACAATGTGCCAGTCCACATCAAAGTAGGCGTGGATCAGTTTATCCCGTGCACCGGCAATCAGCTTCCAGGGCACGTCCGGTACTGCTCTTTCAGGCCATCGGAGACGTTCTTGGTCGCTTCCCCAATGACCTCGATCGACCGGACGTTGGCACGCTGCAGCACCGGATCGGCGAGCAGTTGCTCGTAGGTCAGATCGGCACACACATCCTGGAGAAATACCGCTTCATCATGGATGTGCTGAAGGAAGAGCTCATCACGCTTCACACCAGACGACCTCCTCCTCGACCTGCGGGCGGAGAAAACGGCTCAGGCCCTGTTCCGTGACCAGATCCACGCGGCGCCCGAAAAGATCCTCGAGGAAGTATGCCAGCTCCATGAAGTGCCTGAACGTCGCCTGCCCCGGCGCGAACTCCACCAGTACGTCCACATCGCTGTCCGGCCGCTCCTCTCCCCGTGCGGTGGATCCGAAGATGCCGATCTTCGCCACGCCGAAGCGGTCCCGGAGCTGCGGGAATGCTCCTTCGAGTGCGGCAACGAATCTGCTCTTTTCCCCGTGGGGGACCTGGACGGCCATAGCGATTTCCTCCTCACCGCAGGTGGGAGCGGTGTATTGATGAACATTGCCCTGCATCTGCCTTGGATCGAACCTACCTTCACCTTTGTGTGTCTTCTCCGCAGTCAGCGGGAAAACGCAGGTGCTGTATTGGTGACCGGAACAGCGGTGCGGTGGAGGGGGCGGTAATCAACGTGCAATGCTGGTCGTTTCCCAGGTAGGGATTTGCGCTGAAGAAGTGAGGAGAGGGAGGCCTGCCTACCCCGCACTGCGGTAGCAGTACTTCGGCACCGGCTCGCCCCGGAGGGGGGCGAAATACCCGCAGGGGTCCTCCAGGCACTTCACGAAGTTCATGAATTTTGCGTCGGCCTCCGCCTCGGTGAGGCACTCGCAGCCCCGGGGGCAGACCCCCTCGGTGGACGAATGCTGGCAGCCTGCCGAAGGGTCGCACCAGTCCTCGGTCATGGGGTTGCCGTCATCGCAGTCCAGCGGCACGCCCGTGCACACCCCGCCCTCGTAGACGTCGTTGACCGTGCAGGCGTTCCCGTCATCGCAGGGCGTCCCGTCCGCAATCCCG
>JARVGI010000006.1:26991-112630 GCA_029762625.1 Methanomicrobiaceae archaeon
CCGCCCATATCCTCGTGCCGGCACCCGAACGCCGGATCGCACCAGTCCTCGGTCATGGGGTCGCCGTCGTCGCAATCGAGCGGCATGCCCGTGCACACCCCGCCCTCGTAGACATCATTGACCGTGCAGGCGTTCCCGTCATCGCAGGGCGTCCCGTCCGCAATCCCGCCGCCCATATCCTCGTGCCGGCACCCGAACGCCGGATCGCACCAGTCCTCGGTCATGGGGTCGCCGTCGTCGCAATCCACCAGGTCACCGCCCACGCAGGCGCCGTGCACGTAGACATCATTGACCGTGCAGGCGTTGCCATCGTCGCAGGGCGTGCCGTCGGGGGTGCCGGCGGGGATCTCCTCGTGCCGGCACCCGAACGCCGGATCGCACCAGTCCTCGGTCATGGGGTTGCCGTCATCGCAATCGAGCGGCACGCCCGTGCACACCCCGCCCGCGTAGACGTCGTTGACCGTGCAGGCGTTCCCGTCATCGCAGGGCGTCCCGTCCGCAGGCAAAGCGGCCTCCTCGTCACCGCCGGAAAAAATGTTCGCAATCTGCTGGGGGATGGAGAAGATGGCTTGCAGGATCCCGGTGATCCAGCCGAACGGGGACGCATCCCGGGCCGGGGTGGCCGCCGCCACGGGCACCGGGGTGGACGCCACCGTGACCGGGCCGGTCTGCATCATCCGCATCACCAGGGCGCCGTCACCGGCCTCGGTGACCTGCAGGGCCATCCCGGTGTCGATCTCGGTGGCGTCCTCCGCATTGTAGCTCGCCAGGTAGGCGGCCGCCAGGGGCTGCTTCGGCGCCACCACGCCCAGCGAGGGGAGCACGACGGCCTGGTTCGCATCCACCTGCAGGATCGGGGGCTGCACCTGCACCTCCACCACCTGGTGGGGCGTGATGCCGGTCGCCCCGGGGTTCTCGACGACCTCCAGCAAAAGCCGGATGGTGCCCGCCTGGCTGCCGCTCTTCAGTGTGAGCGCCGCCACCCCCTCAGCGTTGGTGCGCAGGGTGATCGACGATACGGGGGCATCATCACTCGTGGATGACGGCGTGGAGGGGGCGAAGGGCGACTGCGGCTGCTGCTGGCCTGCAAGGGTCGGGGGTTTGCCGGCCCCGGCGTACTGGACGTGGGCGGGGGTGGCGGGGATGACGGTAAACTCCGGGCCGATGCAGCCCGGCTCGGAGAGCAGAATCACCTTGATTTTGGCATTGGCGGCAGGCACCCGGCCCATATGGTGCTCGGCCAGGGGCTGGCCCTCCCCGTGGACCATGCTCCCCCCGGCGAAAGTGTAGGAGAGCACCGGCACGGCGGTGACGTTGCCGTCGGGGAGCACCACCTGCTCCTTGGGGGCGGCCTCGAGCAGGGCGGCGATGGCCGCGGGTGCATACCCGGTGTCCACCGGCGCCTGCCCGCTCGCGGCCAGCGGATCGAGGGTGAGGGTCTCGGCGGTGGAGGCGAAGTCGGGACTGACGGAATACTGCCAGCGGACGGTCGCCGCCGTATCCACGGCCTGCACCTCCGCCGGGCTCACCGTCACCGCCGGGGCGAGGGCCGGATCGAAAGCCTGGAAAGCGGCGGGATCGCGGACGATCTTGTGATATTGCGCCCACGTCGTATCGGTCGCCGCCAGCGCCGTCTCCACCTGGGAGGGCGACTGCAGGATCTCGGCGGTGCCCACGTTGATCAGGTTGGCCACCTCGATCTCCAGGTAGGTCTCGTCGGGCACCTGCAGGGGGTAGGCAGCGCCCGGGCTCCGGGCGGCCAGCACCCTGGTGTCGGCGTGGACGCTCATCACCGCATCCGCCAGGTCCCGGCGCAGCGCCGGGGCGAGGGTGGCACCCAGGGGCAGGGCGGGGTCCGGCCCGTCGTAGGAGTAGAACAGCGGGGAGGAGGCGATCGAGGCCTGGGGGAGGGAGAGCCCGCCCTTAGGGGAGAGGTAGACGAAGTAGTTGATATCGGAGAGCGCCCCGCCCGCGTAGGCCTGGGTGAACTCCAGGGTATCCGCGGTGATCACCTGGCTCATCGCCTCCTGCGTGGAGACGTCGATGTAGCCGGCATAGGTGTAGCCCGGCTGCTCGGCCCGGATGAGGTAGGTCCGCCCCTGCTGCAGGTTGAGGGCGAAGTTGCCGTTCTGGTCGGTGGTGGTGTAGTCCCAGGGCCGCTGCTGGTCGATGAAGGTGGCGACGCCGCCCGGCGCATCAGGATCGCCCGCATACCCGAGCTTCTCCCGGTAGAAGACGAAGGCGCCCGCTACCGGCGTGCCGGTGGTGGCGTCGTAGACGGCCCCCTTGAAGGTAGGCACGTATTTGGGGATGCCCAGGCTGGTCAGGTACTTGGCCAGCATAGCCGCGGTGACCTGGTCGGCAACTTTCAGCCCCTGGCGCAGGGCCATATCCCGCACCGCGGGATCGTCGCTTTTGGCCGAATTCCAGTACTGGGGGGTGTTGACCGCCTTCGCCCCTTCCCGGCAGATCTCTGGCACGGAGAGGGATTCAAAGTCCGCCGCAACCGTCCAGTCCCGGGCGTGGACGTGGTAGGCGGGGTGAGCCCCCGGGTCCCCGATGCCGGTCGCCTGGTCCTCGAAGGGCGCGTGGTAGTACTCCAGGGTAGCCCAGACGTCATGCTGGTGGTAGATGACGCAGACGTCCTGGGCGAAGTGCGTGGCCCACCCCGCCTGGAAGAGGCTGTCGTACTGCGCCGACCGGTGCTCCCAGTAGCGGGGGGTCATGTCGTAGGTGGCGGTGTAGGCCTGCACCGCCGAGTCGAAACGCTCCCCGGCGAGCGTGGCCGCCGAGGGGTAGGACGCCCGGATCGCCGGGCTGATGATGATCTTGACCCCGAGCATCCCCACGTTCTGGAGCACCTGGATCCCCTGGAAGATGAAGCCCACGGAGGGCAGGAACTGAAGTGCCGTCAGGGCCCCGGATATCACGCCCGAGGAGAGAATGGGGCCGAAGACATCCAGGTAGTACTTGGTGATGGCCGCGGCGTCCAGGCATTCCAGCCCCTTGCCCACGGGATCGGCGGCGTAGCTGTGGTAGTAGTGGTCCCATCCTGCGGCACAGGTGGGATCGGCCCTGTACACCGGGATCTCGATGGCGCCCAGCATGGCGGTGGCGTAGACGGTGACCCACCAGCGGCCCTTGTAGTGGTCGGCCCAGGTGGCCCCGTCGGCCAGGGCCTGGAAGTTGTTCGTGTCCGCGAGGTACGCGGCCCAGTTATCGTAGCCCTTCTCCTGCAGGATCCGGATCCCGTTCTGCAGCAGGTAGACGTGAGCGTCCGGGTTATCGTAGCCCCGCCACTCCTTTTGCTGCCAGTCCCACGCCGCGTTCACCTTGGCGGTGAAGATGCAGGACTCGCAGGGTTTCTCGTCCCAGCAATCCGATGAAAAGCAGCAGTCATTCCGGTTATAGTCGGCCCGGGGGGTGTTCCAGGCCGCCGCCGGCGCCATGCACACCAGCATCACCACGAAGTAGACGCTCGCGGCACGCAGCAGTAGATGTACCATGCACATGCCCCTCCTGAACAGGAGTGATGTCATGGTCAGTATTAAAAACCGTGAATTGATTTTTTGGGAAAAACACGGATTTGACGGGAGAATGTGCGCGAAGTAGGGTCGTTTTTGGGTTCGTTTCGCGGGGGTGCGGGATGCGGAGACGGCAGGATCCGGCGACGCCTGCAGGAGGGGGGAAGAGCTGCAGTGATCCGCTCCATCTCGCTCCCCTGCCCGGGAGGGCTTCATTCCCGGGCGCTGTGGCGAGGGAGGGAAAAGGTCATCTCCCATGACGCTCGGAGAGGTACTGATGAACGGCCGGGCCCTGCTCCTCGTCGCCGTGCTTCCATGTGGCGATGGTTGTGTACGCGGGGGATTATCCTTGATTTCTTTTTCGGAGGGGAGAGAAAATGTCAAGCCTGAATTATCGCGTTCTGTTGCAAAAAGAAGCCGAGGGTCTGTACACAACGGGTATGCCATACCTCTCTGGCAGCATCACCCCCAGGGGCCGACGATGAAGGACAATGGTACGGCGAGAGAGGCGAATGAGCTCGCCGTCGAGGATATCCTTGGGAAGGGAAAGGAGAGACCCTGAGGGGATCGAGGCTGAACCGCCTACTCCGGCCTCCGGTTGCCGGAACCAGTACTAAAATCTTCCAGCACGCTCTGTGACTTGTGCCGGTTTTCTCCATCGGCCGCCTCATTCCACAGCGAGCACTTCTCGTTGAAGATGAATATGAACTCCCGGCCCCGCTTCTCCTGGATGAGAAAGCCGAGATCCGCCAGGTGGATCAGGTCGGTCCGGGCCGTCTGGTAGACCACATCGAACATCTGCATGATCTCCCTGATGGTGAAGAACTCATCGCTGTGCTCCATCATATAGCGGAGAATCGCCGCCTGGCGGGCGTTGATATCCCTGATCTCTTTGATGATCGCCTTCGTGGCATTCTGTTCCGTCTGTTTTCGTTCCAGGTAGGCGAGCAGGTCGTGGAGTGCCTCGGTGATGCAGGTGATATTGAAGTTGATGAAATAGGTCAGGTCCATGTCGTCGTACTCGGTGTAGAGGTAGGCGAGGGCGTACTTCTTCTTTGACCGGAGGATGATCCTTGAGATGGACATGTACTCGAACAGCCAGTAGCCCCGCGAGAGGACATACCAGTAAAAGATAGTCCGGGCCGTCCTGCCGTTGCCGTCGTTGAAAGGATGAATATCGCCGATCAGGTAGTGGAGAATGATGCCTTTGATAATGGGGTGGACATAGGTGTCTGCCGCCGGCCCCGCCTCTTCATCGTCATTCGCGAAGGTGCACAACTCTTCGATTAGGGCAGCGATCTGCGCATAATCCGGCGGCTGGTGGTAGACCACCCCGGATACGGGATCGCCCACGACGATATCATTGCTCGTCCGGAACCGCCCGACATGCAGGTCATCGATGGTTTCCCTGGTGACGAGGCGGTGGATATCGAGCATGAGTTCCGGTGTCAGGGGTTCATCCTTGTGGGCGAGAATGAACTTCATCGCCTCGTAGTTGTTGATGACCATCTGCTCGCCCTCGGTCTTTGGTTTCTGACCCCGCCTCAGCATTTTTTTTGCATGGATGCGGGTGGTGGCCGCACCCTCGAGAATACTGGAGGCGATAGCCTCCTCCATGAGGGAATTGATGATATACGATTGTTCAAGGCGAATGGTCTTGTTGTGAATGCGAATGGTCCCCGAGAGATACTGATCGAACTCGTGAAGGCTGCGGATAATGGTCGGGGTGAGAGTATAGGCCATGGGAAGCGACCGGTAGGGGACGTGCTCGAACCGCATCATCCTGATGAATTTCATGAGAGCCCACACCATTTTGCGCCGTTCCGGATCCTTTATACGGTATTTCAATTCGTCCCAGTAGAGATAGCGGCGGTTATATTCGGCTGCATCGCTCCGCAGTGTGGCATCATCCAGGGCAGAATGAGTAAATTCCCCAAGGATCTGGTCCAGGTCGAGGGGTGGTTTTTCGGGAAGCGATTTCACGAGGCGGTCAACTTAAATACTAATTTAGTATATTTTAGTATTTATTAGTAGTTCATCTTCGCACGCGGAACGTTTCACCAACTACTAATTTAGTATATTTTAGTATTTATTAGTAGTTCGCCATCGGCTGGCAGTTCACGATCGTCCCGATACACTTCCTGTGCAACGGAAGCAATGCTCCGGAATGATTCATTGAGAGGCGCGGTACTGCGCAGGGAGACTGTTTCAATCCATGCAAAGCAGGCTGCCGGAATGCTCCCGCAAGGGAAACGGCAATCCCGGAAATGTATAGAAAACCCTGATTATGACTGTGCACCATGACGATCGAGGTGATACCCACCAGAATCGCAGGGCTTGTGGCAGCAGTGGTATGGTTTGTGGTTGCCGGCACCCTCTACATGAACCCGGTGGTGGCGGGGATCTACCAGCGCCTGGGAACGTCGCCGGCCGTGAAACACTGGCGCGACACCAGGACATGGCTGGCGAACACCTTTCTGCATGCCGTGCTGGTGCGATGCCTGATCTTCGCCTTCGTGTATGCGTTCGTCCGGCCGGCCCTCCCCGGTGACGTGGTGCCTGTAGCGGTATCCTTCGGGCTCATCCTGGTGGTGGTGAAGATCATTCCGCGGTTTCTCGATATGTGGATGCAATCGTCCTATCCCCCAAACTGCTGGGCATCGAGTTCATCAACGGCACCATCGGCAGTTTTCTCATCGCCGTGGTGTTCGCCATGATCCTGTGAATGCCGCAGGCACCAGGTCCCAATGATGTTTCAGGGCGGCATGCGCGCTGCGAGAAACCGGTACGATGGGTGGTGTATTCGGAAAAAATGAAAAAATAAGCCGCTGGAGGGATTCGAACCCCCGGCCTGCTGATTACGAATCAGCCGCTATACCACTAAGCCACAGCGGCACGTGCTTTATTACGTTGGTCGCCGGGGGTCAAAAAAGTATCAGTCCGGCGGGAGGGGGGCCGGGCCCTGTCCACCGGGAGCCCGCCGTCCGTCGCCCGGGGCCGTGATGCCCGGCACCGCGTTCAAATACCCATCCGTCGTATCCTCTCCATGCCTCCCCGGGTGATCATTCACACTACGGTCAGCCTCGATGGTGCGGTGATCGGCTTCGATATCGACATCGGGCTGCACTACGAGAAGCTCCTCTCCTACCATCCCGATGCCCTGCTCGTGGGCTCGACCACGGCGAAGACCGGGATCGAATTGTTCCTGGATATCCACGAACCGGAGGTGCCTGCCGACCGCCACCGGCCCCCGCAGGATCCCGCCGACAAGCGGCCCATCGGGGTGTTCGTGGACAGCCGGGGGGTGCTGCACGGCCTCCTGCACTTCTACCGGCGGCTCGAGCATACCCGGGACGTGGTGGTGCTCGTCTCGGAGACTACGCCGGAGGAGTACCTCGCCTACCTGCAAGAAAGGGAGTACCCCTCCATCCGCTGTGGGGCGGAGCGGGTGGATCTTGCGGCGGCGCTGGGGGAGCTCGCGGGGCGGTTCGGGGTGGAGACCGTGGTCTCTGACAGCGGCAGCGACCTGAACGCCGCCCTGATGGAGCAGTGGATCGCCGACGAGATCAGCCTCATCGTCACCCCGGCCATCGCAGGGGCCGGGCAGAAGACGCTCTTTGGCTCGGTGCGGACCCCCCGCACCATGGAGCTCATCTCGTCCGCCGAACTCGGGGAGGGGAGGATGCACCTCCGGTACCGGTTCCGGAGGTAGGCGGCGTCCCGGAGGGCCGGGTGCAGGCGCGGATCAGCAGGCCGATGAGCAGGAGGGCAATGGCCACCGGGAGGATGATCCCCTCCCGAAGGAGGTAGCCGCTCCAGAAGGCGAGGATGAGGAGCAGGCTTGCAGCCACCGCCAGGGGGACGGGCTCGCCCGCCGCGAAGCGGTCCCGGACGGCGGCATGGAAGAGGGCGGCGTAGAGAGCCCCGGTGAGCGCCCAGCCTGCGAAGTTGACCGCGGGGATGCCGTAGTAGAGGCCCGGAGACTCCCAGATCCAGAACCCGGCGTGGACCGCCGCCGGGTCGATGACCAGGTCGATGGCCACAGTAAGCAGGGCGGTCGCGGAAACGAACCTGCGCCAGTCCGTGCCCGCCAGCCGGCTGGCCAGGGTCACCGAGCCGAGCAGCATGGGCAGGTAGGCGAAGGCCACCGTCCAGGGCACCAGCCCGAAGAGGGGCTCGCCCAGGGTGCCGGCGTACTCGAAGGCGCCATAGGGAAACCCGGTGGCCACGGCGAAGCCCTCCACCACCAGAGGGAGGAGGCTGAAGACGAAGAGGAGGAACAGGCCCCGCACCGCTCCCAGCCAGCGCACCAGGGCGGCATAGGAGGGCAACGCCATAGCCACCACGAAGCCTGCCGAGACGGCGGGGGAGTCCATCTCCCCCCCGAAGCGGACGAAGACCAGCCCCACCACGAAGAAGATCAGGGCCGTGAGAAAGACGACCCGGCGGGGGTGCATCAGGGGACCCCCGGCCAGGTGAACTTGAGGAGGAAGAAGACCGCGAAGGTGAGCCCCCCAAGGGCGGTGTTCAGGGCCGGGAGGTACCAGTAGACCTCATCGATGGAGAGCGATGGTGTGAGGAGGAGGGCCAGGGGGATGGCCGGGTAGCAAAAGACCAGATAGGAGAGGGGATAGCCCCCGGCGAGCACCACCACCAGCAGGGCCAGGAGTGTCCAGAAGCCCAGGCAGAGGAGCAGGGAGGGGCGGCGGCCCAGGAGCACGGCGGTGGTGGTGATGCCCGCCCGGCGGTCGCAGTCGATGTCGGGGATGGCCGAGAAGAGGTGCATGGCGGCGATGTGCAGGTAGCCGGCGATCACCAGCACCGGCGGGGGGAGGACGCCTGCGGCCAGGGAGAAGCCGAAGATGCCGGGCATGATGTAGAGCATGTTGGAGGAGAAGTCCAGGAAGGGGATCTCCTTGAACCGCAGGGGCGGGGCGCTGTAGAAGCAGGCGAGGAGGAGGAAGGCCAGAAAGATCAGCCGGGCGGGCGTGTCCATGAAGAGGAGGAGGGCCAGGCTCAGGCCGGTGACGGCGAGCAGGAGGGTGCGGAGATCGCGCCGCTCTCCGCCGCCCAGCCGGTGCTCCTTTGCATCTTTCTTGGGGTTGGTACGGTCGGTCTCCTCGTCAAAGTAGTCGTTGACCCCGTAGATGAAGACGTTCGCCGGGAAGAAGAAATAGAGGAGGAAGAGGATGTATTCGGGGCGGAAGAACGCCAGCCAGGACTCCATGCCCAGGGCGTAGCCCACCACATAGGTCCCCCCGGTGTAGATCCAGAAGCGGGGCCGGGAGACGGCGAGGGCGAGGGGGAGAAGGGACCTCACTCCGGGTCACCCGTGACGGCAGCAAGCGTCGCAGCGCAGGCCCTGGCCACGATCCTGCCCCGCGAGGGCTTGACCTTGCGCCGGTAGACAACGAAGGGATCGCGGCGGATCTCGTCGGCCGTCCAGCGGTACATCTCCGAGGCCGTCTGCACGGCGATGCGCAGGCGAGGGGGGATGACGGGGAAGCCCGCCTCCGCCTGCCGCTGCCATGCCAGGTAGCGGTCGATCTCGAAGGCCACGAAGCGGGCGAAGGCCTCCGGGCGGGATCTGGCCTCTGCGGCGTCCAGGCTGGCGAGCCCGAAGGCGGCCAGGTCCTCTGCAGGGAAGTAGACCCGCCCCAACCCCAGATCCTCGTCGATGTCCCGGATGAAGTTGATGAACTGCATGGCCTTGCCCAGGGCCCGGGCCGCCGGGTAGGATGCGTCGGGCAGGTCCATCACCCGGGCCATCATCAGCCCGATCACCTCAGAGGAGCCGTAGAGGTAGACGTCGAGCTCGGCCATGGTGGCGTAGGTGGATTTGGTGAGATCGCGTGCCATGGAGAAGAGGAAGGCCTCCACCCATGCGGGATCGATCCCGATGCGGTGGACGAGACCGACGAAGCGGTCGATGACCACGTCCCCGGCGGGTTCGCCGGCCAGCGCCCAGCGGTAGGCGTCGCAGAACGCACCGAACTCTTCTACCTGCTGGGGGATTGCATCGACGAAGTTGTCGGCGGTGCGCACGAAACTGTAGAGGACGAAGACGTCATCCCGCACCACCTTCGGGAAGAAGAGGGTGCTGGTGAAGTAGGTCGTGCTCCCCCGCCGGAAGATCTCAAGATGCGTCCTCGTCACCATTGCGTCGCCTCGTATCAGGGGTTCTGGGGGTAGCGTTCGGCCAGCTCTCGTGCCACCAGGGTCGAGGAGATGATGGTCATGGGCACCCCGATCCCCGGGTGGGTATAGTGGCCGGTGTAGTAGAGGTGCTCCACCTTTTTGCTCTTGTGCGAGGGCCGCCACAGGGCGGTCTGGAAGAGAGTGTGGGAGAGCCCCAGCGCCGTGCCCTTGTAGGCATGGTAGCGCTCGGCAAAGTCCTCCAGGGCGAAGAACCGGCACACCTCCACGGCGGAGCGGACATCCTCGCCCAGTTTCCGCTCGAGGTCGTCCATGATCTTCGTATAAAATTCCTCCCGACGGTCCGGGGTGTCCTCCAGCCCCGGTGCCAGCGCCACCAGGATGAAGAGGGTGTCGGAGCCCTCCGGCGCCGCCGTCGGGTCGGTGCGGGAGGGGACGTTGACGTAGTAGGAGGGGTGCTCCGGCCAGGCCGCCTTCTCCGGGTCAAAGAGGGTCTCGAACCCCGCCTCCCAGTCCTCGTCCAGGAACAGGGTGTGGTGGGCCAGCCCCTCGAAGCGGCGGTTGACGCCCAGGTAAACGACGAAGGCCGAGGGGGCGAGCACCCGTTTGTCCCAGTAGCGCTCATCATACGTGCGGTGGCGCTCATCGAGCAGGTGCAGCTCGGTATAGGGGTAGTCGGCGTTCACCAGGACGATATCCGCCTCGTAGCTGCCCTTCGTGGTCTCCACCCCGGTGGCCGTGCCGTCCTGCACCCGGATACGGGTGACCGGCTCGTCGAAGGCGAACTGCGCCCCCCGTTCGGCGGCGAGCCGGTGCAGGGCATCCACGACCGCCCGCATCCCCCCTTCCGGGTAGAAGACGCCCATCGTCAGGTCGATGTGGGACATGATGTGGTAGAAGGAGGGGGTGTTTTTGGGCGACCCCCCCAGGAACCCGATGGAGTACTCCACGATCTTTTTTGCCTCGTCGCTGTCGAAGTGGCGGTTGACGAAGGCATCCAGGTTTTCGAAGACGTGGAGCCTGGCTCCCTCCATGATCAGCCGGCCGCTCAAAAAATCGAAGACGGAGCGGTAGTCGCGGTAGAGGAGCTCGTTGATGGAGAGGTCGTACTTCTCCGCGGCGGAGTCCAGGTAGCGGCGCAGTTTCTCCGCCCCGCCGGGCTCGAAGGAGTCGAAGAGGGTATAGGTCTTCTCCAGGTCGGCCGGGACATCCACCACCTTCTCGTCGGCGAAGTACACCCGGTAGGCGGGGTCCAGCCTTTGTAAGGGGAAATAGTCCTCGGGCTTTGCGCCGAACTCGGCGAAGAACCGCTCGTAGACGTCGGGCATCAGGTACCAGGAGGGGCCCATGTCGAAGGCGTAGCCCGCCTCTTTGTACGTGCTCGCCCGCCCGCCTGGCCCCTCGTTTTTCTCGAAGACCTGTACATCGAAGCCGTCCCTGGCGAGCAACGCCGCAGCAGAGAGGCCCCCGAACCCTGACCCGACAATCGCGATCCTCATATCTCTTCGCACTCCTCACATCTTTGTCAGTGATAGTCACTAATTCAATACTGTTATTAATATAAGTTTCTCGGAATGGAAGAGAGTCTCCCTGCCCATGCTCAGCTGCGGCGCAGCACGTAGGCGATGGCGGCGATGCCGATGGCGATCGCCGCCGCGTACCCGAGGAGAGTGAGGGAGCTGATGGTGCTGCAGATCCCCGGGCTCATCGGCCGGTCCATGGCCAGCACGACCAGTGAAGAGCCGATCAGCAGCGCCGAGGAGACCATGCCGATGAGGAGCACCGAGGCGGCGAAGCGGATGGAGGTGCCGAGGTCTGCCACGTCGTCGGTGGCGAAATCAAGCCGGACCGGACCGGAGGAGAAGCGGACGAGGGCCGTGTTGAGGGAGCGGGGCAGCTCGGCCGCGGAACGGCCGAGGTCCAGTGCCGACTGCGACGCCCGCTTCACCGCGTCCGCAGAGAGGTAGCGGTGGCGGAGAATATCGGTGAGATAGGGGCGCACCCGGGAAGGGAAGTTGAAGGAGGGGTCGAGGTGGCTGTTGGTGTCGATCATCATCATGATCACTTTGAGCATCTGCATCATGGTGAGGGGCACGGCGAGGTGGTAGCGGCGGAGCACCTCCGGGATCTGGGCCATCACGTTGCCCACCTCGTACTGCCGGATCTCGAACTGCCGGTACCCCTGGAGGATGGCGTAAGTGTCGTCCTTGAACCCCTCCTCATCCTCCTCCGCAAGGTCGATCCCCAGCGCCCGGTAGGCGTCGATGACCGCGTTCACGTCGATGTCCACGATCCCGAGCAGCAGCCGGGTGAACACCTCCTGGCGCTCGGGCCGCAGGATGCCCACCATCCCGCAGTCGATGAAGGCCAGCTCACCCCGGGGGGTGACCAGAAGGTTCCCCGTGTGGGGATCGGCGTGGAAGAAGCCGTCCTGGAAGATCTGCCGCAGGTAGGCCTTCAGGGTGAGCTCGGTGAGCTTTGGGGGAAAGACGCCGAGTGCCCGGATGCCCTCCAGGTCGTCGATGCGCACCCCCTCGATGAACTGCATGGTGAGCAGCCGGCACCCCGAATACTGCCAGTAGATCCGGGGGACCAGGATGTCGGGGCATGACGCCATGTTCCGGGCGAGCTCCTCGGCGTTCCTGCCCTCCTGCGAAAAATCGAGCTCCCGGCGGATCTGGGCGGCGAACTCCTGCACCAGCCCGGTGGGGTTGTAGACCCGGAAATCCGGGTAGCGGCGCTCAATCCTCCGGGCGATCGACTCCATGATGGCGATATCGTCCTCGATCGTCTCCTGGATGCCGGGGCGCTGCACCTTCACCGCCACCACGGCCCCGTCCCGCAGCACCGCCCGGTGCACCTGGGCGAGAGAGGCGGCGGCGAAGGGTTCCTCCTCGAAGGAGGCGAAGGCCTCCGGAATGGGGCCGCAGTACTCCTCGATGACCGGCCTGACCGCCGCAAAGGGCAGCGGGGCCACGCGATCGGTCAGGGCGGTGAGCTCTACGATGACTTCGGGCGGGAGGAGGTCGCGGCGCAGGCTCATGAGCTGCCCGAACTTGATGAAGGTGGGCCCGAGCTCCTCAATGGCGAGGCGCACCCGTCTCGCGGTGGTGCCCCCGTCGGCCGTGCCGGAAGAGGGGCGCATGCCGAGCCGGGCGGCGGGGGGGAACGCCTTATGGATGGCGATGTCGAACCCGTATTTCACCAGCACGCTCCCGATCTGACGGTACCGCTTCAGCTGATAGGCCATAAGACACCTGCATGCACCCGATGATGCATTCTATGCATGTAATTTTTCGCGAGATAATTAAATATATGGCCGGTGGAGAAAGATGCGGAAAACGTGAAGGAGAGGCCTTTTTTCAGCTGTAGCCGCGTATAGTGACGTTGCTTTCTTCCTGTTTTTCAGGGGAGGGGGCCTTGACCTCGCCGAACTTGGCCTCGTAGTCCCCGATGGTCTTGGCCAGCACCTGCGAGAAGTTCTTGGCGTGCTTGGGACTGATGGAGACGATGGACTTTGCCCGGGCCTGGTTGGTGCCGGGGATCTCGTGGAGGAAGACGAAGGTGAACTCATCGTCCTTGTAGGCCACCTGGATCCGGTTGGCATAGACCGGATCGAGATTTTGCGGGATATTGACCGCGATCTCCCGTTTCGTCATGGCATACTATTTAATGTCTGGAACAATAAGGCTTTTTTAGCAAGCACAGGGGGGTGAAAAACGTGCACACGGTGAGCGTCTCCGGGGCGGTGGCCTGCCATGTCTGCCCGGTCCGCTACTTCATGGAGCAGGAGATCGCGCGGGGAGAGTCGCTCCGCTCCATCATCGCCAAGCAGATCGCCGCCCATTTCGGGGGAGACCTCGATGCCGACGCCATCTGGAGCGAGGTGCAGGCGGTCATGCCGGAGGCGGCGGACGAGCACCGCACCCTGCTCGAGGAATGGCTTGCCCGGTGCCGGGCCGCAGACTGGCGCAGCGCCGCCGAGACCGAGGTGGCGGTCGCTTCCTCCCGCCTTGGCATCCACGGGGTTGTCGACCGCATCTTTTCCGAAGAGCCGTATTTTGCCATCGTCCGGTCGAGCGAGGCCCCGGCAGCGGGGATCTACGGTACCGACCGCATCAGGGTGGCCTGCTACGCAGCCTGCATGGAGGAACTGCTGGGCGTCCCGGTGAGGGCAGGGATGGTGGAGTACATTCCCTCGGGTACCGGCCGGCTCTGCGTCCCCCAGCCCCGCGACCGGCGGGCAGCGCTCCGGGCCATCCGCGTGGCCACCGAGATCAACGCCGGGGCCATGCCCCGCAAGCCCGTCCGGGCGCCCTGCGAGACCTGCCCCCTGCAGGAACACTGCTCCTTCGGCGGGCGGCGGCTCTCCGACCTCTGGTAGGGCGGCACGTGGCCGGCTACCGGCAAGGCGTACGCGAAAAAAGTGCGGCCTCAGAGGCCTTCCACGGCCTCGAAGACCACGCCCTTGAAGGTCTCGTTTGCCGACAGCAGCTCCTTTTCCACGGCGGCAACCCCGGCAGGGTGCCCGAGTTTCAGGAGCGCGGCCGCCGCCAGGCCACGGGAGCAATCGGTCGCGCCGTTCACCATCACCTCGAGCAGGGCCTCCACCGCACGCGTATCGCCTATCTCGGCGAGGGCCCAGACGGCGGGGTTCCGGACCGGATCGTCCCGGGTGGTCACGACGTCGATCAGGGATTCGACGGCAGGCAGCCCCACCCGGGCAAGCGCAATGGCAATAGTCCACCGGAAACATGTCCCGCGGTCGGTGAGGGCCTGCACCAGCGGTCCGACGGCAGGCGCCCCGATCTCCCCGAGCGCTCTGGCCGCCTGCAGGCGGGTATAGCTGTTTCCGTTCTGCAGGGTTGCCATCAGATCCGCGATATCGTTTCGTTCTCTCTTTCCTTCTGCAACAGGCAATTGTTCCACCTCCTGGTAGCATCGGCCATGGTGCCGCCGGAGATAATCTCTGTTTCCGACCCAGAGCCGCTTCACATAGTATTATAAGCCGTGAGGGGAAGCATACTGCCGTCGCAAATCGGCGATCTCCCGGATCAGCATCCGGTAGGCCCGGCGCTCTTCGGTGACGTCGTCGCAGGTGATATACCGGGTCCCGTCGCAGAGCTCCACGGGCCGTACAAGGATCGCCTTCTCCTCGCCGCTCCTGCACCGCACCGAAAACGTCCGCGAGCGGGGTGTGCCCCGGCAGGCCTGCTCCATGGCCGCGTTCCATGCGGCGATCGCCTCCCGGCGGGCGTGGTCGTCGGGAAACGCTTTCTCGAACCACGCGCTCGCCGTGGGGATCTCCTCGAGCGTGTACCCGAAGGTCTCGACGAACTGCCGGTTGATGAATACCGTGGTGCCCGCGGGATCGATGAGGGCGGCGGCATAGGGGGAGGAATCGATCACCTCACGGAAGCGCTGTTCGCTGCGGCGGAGCCGCTCTTCGGTCTGCCGGCGGGCGATGGCGATGGAGGCCTGGCGGAGAAACGATTCGATGGCATGGCTGTCCTCGAGCACTTCGTCCGGCGAGAGATACAGTGCCACCATGCCGAAGAGCTGATCCTGCCAGACCAGCCCGATGGTGTACTGTTTTCCGATATGAAACCGCCGCAGGATCTCGTCGCAGGCCTCCGGCGAGAACTGGCGCATGCAGGAATCGTAAAAGGAGTGGTGCTCCTCGTCGAAGTGGGGGCGGAACCGAACCTCCCGCAGGCTGCGAAGGGTGCAAGGGGACTCGAAGAACGGCGCGGTGAACACGAACTCCCGGAACGGGAAGACCATGCCGACGACATCGCGCCCCACAATCGCCTTCAACTCCTCCCGGACCCTTTCGGAGAGCACCGCCCGGCAGATGAATTCCCGCCTGACCTCGTCGTACGACTCCACGATGCACCGCGGGTTGGGCACAAGCCCGGCGATCGTGTCGGCGATATACCGGTAGATATCCGCCTCCGCCGGCATGTCGACGAGCTCCATCGCCGTCCGGGCCAAAAACTCCATGTTCCGGACGTAGCGCCTGCGCTCGGTGATGTCCTCCAGCACAAGGGTGCTGCCCGTCTGCCCGTCGTCGAAGGTGGTGGGGATCGCCTGCAGCTGGAAGAAGAGATCCCTCCCCTCGCTCCGGTAGTGCAGATCGGTGACCACCTGCTCCCGCTCAAGGCCCTCGATGACGGCGATCGCCTCCGGCGCGGAGACGACCGGGAGGGCTGCTTCCTCCAGCGTGAGCCCGACCAGGTCGTCCTTCGTACGGCGGAGGAGCTTGAGGCACTGGTCGTTGGCCTGGACGATCCGCATCGAACTGTCCAGGATGAGGATCAGGTTCTTCGTGAAGCAGAGGAAGGCGGAGATCGGCACCCGCTGGGCGAGCGAGTAGAGCTTGGCGTTGCCGACGCTCCGCACGTCGACTTTGCCGGCGATCCGCAGGATCTCCAGGTGCCTGGAGACCGAGTTCCGGGTCGCCCGGATCTGTTTTGCCACCTCGGTGATGGTCATGCCCTTCGGCCGGAACCGGAGCGCACGGAGGATGCGGGCGGGCGTGTCGTGCTCCTCCCCCATAACACACCCTCCAACGCCGCACCGGTATATATAGGCTCGTCCGGAAGCCGGGCGGGGGGAGCCCGGCCCGTGCGGCGGGAAGCGCTCAAATACCTGCAGGGCACAGTATCCGCACTGTGAAGAGAGAGCGGATCCTCGGCCTGCTGCTCCTCGCCTCCCTGCTCGCCAACGCTGCGCTGCTCGCATTCCCTCCACCGCACGCCGATGCGGGGGACGTGGAGGAGCTGGAATCCCGCATCGACGCCCTGGAGAAGGAAAACGAGGAGCTCGCCCGGGTGCGCGGCCTGGAGGAACAGCTGCAGCAGTGCCCGGGAGGAACGAACAGAACGGCGTCGCTCCAGGCGCCCGCGGTGCTGCAGACCGTCCGCCGGGCGCCCGATCCCCCCTTTGTGCGGGAAGAGGTGGTGGAAGAGGGGGCGATGATCAACGTCTCGGTGGAGGTCAGGCAGGGAAGGGGCAGGGTGCTCGTCCAGACCACCCCGCTCATGGGGGTGATGTTCCAGGACGCCGCCACCACCGCGGCGTTCGTGGCGGAGGAGACCCTGGATACGAGCCTCTCCGCGACCGACGTCATCTTCAGCATTGAGGCTCGCGATGAGGTCCCCGCCGTGGACGGCCCCAGTTCCGGGGCCCTCATGACCCTGCTGCTGATCGCGGCGCTTGAGGAGCAGGAGATCGACGCGGGCGTGACGCTGACGGGCACCATCGACCCCGAGGGCACTATCGGACCCGTCGGCGGCGTCCTCCTCAAGGCGCAGGCGGCACACGACGCCGGCAAGACACGTATCCTCCTGCCGCGGGAGAACAGCCGGATAGTGCGCTCTGTGGCGGTGGAGCGGGACATCGGCGGGATCACCATCATCGAACAGCGGCCTGAGACCCTCGACGCGAAGACCGTCATCGAGGAAGAGACCGGCATCGAGGTGATCTTCGTGGCTACGATCGACGACGTGCTCGCCCACGCCGTCCGGGACGGATAACCTTTATTGCGCACACGGCAGGTGATACTCTCCCGTATGAAGCCGAGAACAGGGCTTCTCCTGCTCCTCCTCGCGGCAGCCTGCATCGCGGCGTGCACCGGGGTGGAGAACGCCCCGCCGTCGATGCCGCAGAACGTCGAGGTGGCATCCCCCGCCTTTGCGTCCGGCGAGAGCATCCCGCCTCTCTACACCTGTGACGGCGACGACATCTCCCCGCCCCTCACCTGGACGGGGGTCCCGCCCGGGACGATGAGCCTCGCCCTGGTGATGGACGACCCCGACGCCCCCGGCGGCGCCTTCACCCACTGGCTCGCGTGGAACATCTCCCCCGGAATCGGGGGATTGCCGGAGGGCGAGGCCGTTGCGGAGATGGGTATCGTGCAGGGGACCAACGGTTTCGGGGCACCCGGCTACGCCGGGCCCTGCCCGCCCGGGGGAGAACACCGCTACCGGTTCAGGGTCCTCGCCCTCGATACCGTGCCCGGCATCAGCCCGGACGCGGGCCGGGGGGAGTTCGACCGGGCCGCGGAGGGGCATATCATCGGATGGGGCGAGCTGCAGGCGACCTACGGGCGTGCATGATCGCTCAGGAGCAGCCGAATGTCGTGATCAGGCAGAAGAGCGTTGCAGTCACGGCAGCAACAAAAACCATCGCCGCCAGCCCCTTTGCGGTGCCGCACATCTTCCTCGACATGATGCCGGCGCCGGCGGTGATGCCCAGCCCGAGCAGGACAAAACGGGTGGTGGTCAGGGCGAGAATGCCCGGGGAAGGGAAGGCGAGAAAAGGATAGGCCATGGTGGCGAGACCGAACCCGAGGCAGAGCCCGGCGGAGCAGACGCGACGCAGCTGCTCGTAGCCGTTGCGTGCCGAGACGAAGTCACCGTTGGCCGCGCGCGTCATTCCCTGTTCGTGGTGAGGGACGGATCGGAAATCAACCTGCCGGTCCGTGTGCGCGGGTCAGCGCAGGCCCGCCGCGCACAGCAGGGTGGTGGAGACGATATACTCGCCCTTCGCCTCCCGCGTGGTGCCCACGATCAGCCAGCGCTCGCCGCCGTGCTGCTCCAGCACGCCGGCCGCCTCGATCTCTTCGCCGGCACGGGCCTGCCCGCTGTAGGTGTGGGTGAACGAGAGCACCCGGGAGACCTCCTCGTGGTCGACGAAATAGACGGCGGGGCTGTCGAAGGAGAGGGTGGCGTCGGTGACGGTCGCCTCGATGGTGGCCCGGCCGATCACCTCGCCGTGGCCGGGAGCGGCCGCAGCAAGGTCGTCGTACGACCGGGTGTAGAGGAGGTCGAAATAGGTCCCCTCGATCTCGCCGCGGTTCCACTTGCGCTGCTCGTGGACCACGAAGACCTCGAACGGGATTTCAGGGACCCGCTTGCCATAGACCCGCTCCCACATCTCGTCGGAGAGCCCGGCAATGCGTCCCTCGGCGATCGCACGGCGGAGGTTCGCCTGGGCGACAAACCAGTCGTCGCCGTAGACCACCATATCGATGTCCGAGGCCTCGTTGTCCAGCCCGCAGAGCAGGGACCCGGTGCAGCCCACCGCACCCGGCGGGACGGCGAAGATCTCCGTCAGCCGGCGGACACGGGAGTCCCGGGCCGCAATCGCCCCGATCTCCTCCTCGGGCTTGAAGACGCGGGTGACGTCCTCGCGGGGGATGCGATGGAGGGTGTCGAGATAGCGGGGCTTTGTGGCGGCGATGAGGGCGTATGCCTCCTCGAAATCGTACTTGGTATACCGCCGCCCCCGGGGGTCGACCCGCGCTCCTCCCGCGTCGGGCACGTAGCGCAGCACGCAGCCCACCCGGTCCGCGTTGTCGTAGGCGGAGACCGCGTACAGCCAGCCGTCCCGGTCGGCGACGAAATCGCGCAGGCGTATGGGTTTTCCCCCGCTCATCCCGCACTCTCCAGGAAGTGTGCGATCTCCTCGGCCAGCGCCCCGCGGCGGAGAATGCGGCGGGCGGGAAGGTCGACCACCGTGGAGGGGATGCCGGGCAGCGCCCCGCCGTCGACGACCATATCGCAGGCCACGCGCACCTCCGAGGGCAGGGTCGGGGCGGGCGCCCCGGCAATGTTGGCGCTGGTGGCGGTGATGGGGGCGTCGAGCTCCTCGATGATCGCGAGGGTGACGGCGCAGTCGGGGAACCGCACCCCGATCTGGCCGGTCCCCCCGGTGAGGATGCCGGGGAGGCAGGAGGTGGCGGGCAGCACCACGGTCACCGGCCCGGGAAGGAACCGGCGGATAAACTCCTCGGCGATATCGTCGACCCGGGCGATGGCCCAAAGCATCTCGGGGTCGCCCACGGCGACCGACATGGGTTTGGAGAGCGGCCGCTGCTTGATCTCGTAAACCCGGTGCACGGCGTCCTCGGAAAACGCGTCCGCACCCAGCCCGTACACCGTCTCCGTCGGGTAGACGATGATCCCGTCCCTGCGCAGCACCTGCACCGCACGCTCCACGATATCCATCAGAACTCCCGCCCCCTGACGCGGTTGATATCGAAGACCGCGCTCGAACTCACGTGCATGACCGCGAACACCCCTGCCTGGATGGGGTCGGTGACCACCAGGTCGGCGTGCTCGGGCACCGATCCCGCCATTTTCAGGGCGATGACAGGGATGCCCGCCGCCCGGACCCGGTCGACCGCCTCGGAGATGGTGCCCCCCATCAGCGACCCGGCGAGCACCAGGATCGACGCCCGGGGGAGGCGCAATACCGCGTCGACCGCCTCGGTGAGCTTCTGCTCGCCCACCACCGCGAAGGTGTCCACCGAGATCCGCTCCCCCCGCATGTTGTGCCGGTCGGCCTCGTTCACCGCGCCCATCGCCACCTGGGCGACCTGGGCGCCGCCCCCGAAGATGATCACTCTCGACCCGAAGATCTGCGAGAGCGGCTGGTAGACGGTCACGTGGTGGATGGTGGGGGCGGCGACCAGCGCCGCGATCAGGTCGCCCGGGTCGTCGCCCTCCACCTCGAAATAGACATGCGCCTTCCCCTTATCCGGCCCGCAGCTGAGGATGGACTGCTGGGTCAGCACGATATTGGCATGATGCTCCACCATGATCCCGGCGATATCACGCAGTACGCCGAGCCGGTTCTCGCTGATGATGCTGATGGCAAAGGTCCCGTCCGCTGTCATGGAATCGATCCTGCTGCTGCGGCGTTCCGGGCTCAATGCTCCCCCTGACATCCGAATTGCCGGCCCACCGCAGCGCTATGGCATTGCTCCGTACTAATGTGGTTGCCGTGGCGTTATAGCATTTTGTATCACCCGGCCCCTGCACGCCGATACCGGGGTTTTCGGGGGATTGCGGCGCGCGCGAAAAACGGCCGGGGTGCGGGCATCGCAGCCGGGGCAATTTATAAACCTTTATAATTGCAGGCTTGCAAGGTTGCCTAGAGGAGCAGCATGGCAGCGGATCTCGTGCACGGATCGGATAAAAAGATACTCATCGTCGAGGATGAAGCCATCTTCGCGATGTCGCTCAGACAGACCCTGGAAAACCTCGGGTATACGGTGGTCGGGGTGGCGATGCGGGGGACCGACGCCCTGCGGATCGCACGGGAGACCTGGCCCGATTGCATCATCATGGACATCCGCCTCCAGGGGCCCATGGACGGGATCGAGACCGCCGAGAAGATCAATGCGGTGTACGACATCCCGGTGATCTTCCTCACCGCATACTCCGACGACGATACGATCTACCGCGCCATCCTGAGCAGGTCGTACGGGTTCCTCATCAAACCCATCAACGAACGCGAACTCTATACCAATATCGAGATCGCGATCCACGCCCACACGGCCCGGAAAAAATCCCAGATCGAGAAGAAAATCAACGAATCCGCATTTTACCTGGTATCCGACGCCATCCTGACCACCGATGTGGAAGGATCCATCAAGCGGATCAACCGGGCGGCCGAGGAGATGTGCGGGTGGCGCGAGGAGGAGATCCTCGGCGAGCGGATCTGGGACCTCTTCGCCGTCCGGTCCGATGAGATCAGGGCCTTCATGGACGCGGTACACCACGAGAGGGGGCCGGGCAGTCCAATGGCCTGCCGGTGGCCCGACCGGGTGTCGATCACCACGAAAGACGGAGAGCAGATCGCCATCTCCGTGGCCGTCGACCTGGTCAGGGCGGACGACCAGAGCCTCAGCGAACTGGTCTTCGTGTTTTCAAGGTGAAGTGAACAACCTCCTGCGGCACACGCTTTTTTATGCCATGCGAGACCCTGTGGGGTGGGGGGGAGGTCGCGACCATGGCCGCACCCCCGCGGTTTCTGAGGTGAAACAGCATGGGAAATGCATATCTCGCAGGTGCAGTGCTGATCTGCCTCTGCCTTGCGGCGATGCCGGCAGGTGCACAGGAGGCGACGCCGGGTCCACCGCACCGGGTGGGCCTCGATCTGGTGGCGAACGGCTTTGACGCCCCGGTGGCACTTGAAGAAGCGCCGGACGGCTCGGGAAGGCTCTTCGCGGCCGACCAGTCGGGGACGGTCCGGATCATCGCCGCCAACAGGACGCTCCTCGACGAACCCTTCCTCGACGTGAGGAGCCGGATGGTCTCCCTGAACCCGAACGGCGACGAGCGGGGGCTCCTGGGGATCGCCTTCCACCCGGATTTCGCGGACAACGGCAGGTTCTTTGTCTATTACAGCGCCCCGCTGCGGCCGGAGGGGCCGGCGGGATGGGACCATACCTCCCGGGTGGCGGAGTATGCGGTCCGGCCCGGTGATCCGGACCGCGCCGACCCCTCCTCCGAACGGACGGTGCTGGACGTCGACCAGCCCCAGGCCAACCACAACGCCGGCCAGATCCTCTTCGGGCCCGACGGTTCCCTCTACATCGCCCTCGGCGACGGCGGGGGGGGCAACGATGCCGGCATCGGTCATCCGCCGGAAGGCAACGGCCAGACCACCGCCACGCTGCCGGGCAGCATCCTGCGGATCGACGTGGACGGCGGGGAGCCCTACGCCGTTCCCGCCGACAACCCCTTTGCGGGCGGAGGCGGGAGGGGCGAGATCTACGCCTACGGGTTCCGCAACCCCTACCGCATCTCCTTTGACAGGGGAGGCGAATACGGCCTGATTGCAGCCGACGTGGGCCAGCGCAGCTGGGAAGAGATCAACCTGGTCATCGCCGGGGGCAACTACGGCTGGAACATCAGGGAAGGGGCCCACTGCGTGGATCCCGGCACCTGCCCGTCCACGGGACCACGGGGCGAGCCGCTGATCGACCCCGTCCTCGAGTACCCCAACACCGCCCGGCCGGGCGGGATGGGGGCGGCGGTGATCGGCGGGTACGTCTACCGGGGGACGCGGGTGCCCGCGCTCAACGGCACCTACCTCTTCGGCGACTGGGTGGGCACCGGCGGTGGACTCACCCTGTTTGCGGCCGTCCCGCCCTTCGGCGACGGAGCGCAGTGGACGATGGCGCCGCTTGCGGTGGCGGAGAACGGCACGGCGCAGCCGGGCCTCTACCTGCTCGGATTCGGGCAGGACATCGCAGGCGAGATGTACGTCCTCACCTCGGATGCGAGCGGGCCGGCGGGCGGCACGGGAAAGATCTTTGCGGTCTCCCCGGCCTCCAGAACCCATTTTTTGTCCCCGGTATTACCATGAGAAAATTTTTATAAAAATAGTCTGATGTAGAAGGGGAGCTTTCATCTGCGGGCGTCCCATTCCGGTCGCAGCGGGGGATACTGCACCGGTAGCCGGGTGTGTCCGCACCAGAATCCGCCATGAGTTCACGGCACATCCCCGACAACTGCCGGAGTGCACCCCCTACCGACGCCCCGCTCCCTCGCGTGCTACAGAGGTAATGAACATGCACACACGACTATGTATGCTGGGTGTTGCGCTTCTTGTCATGGCGGGGCTGGTATGCTTCGCCGCAACCGCGCAGCCCCAGGACCAAGCGTCCGTCTCGATCCAGAACGGCACCTTCGACCCGGCAACGGTCGAGGTGGTTGCCGGCGGGACGGTGGAATGGACCAATGACGACGATACCGATCATACGGTGACGAGCACGATACCGCTCTTCGACTCGGGACCACTCGGGCCCGCGGCCATGTTCACCTACACCTTCGATGAGGCGGGAACCTACGACTACATCTGCATGCTCCACCCGGAGATGCGGGGACAGGTCGTGGTGGTCGAATCGGAGGACGGTGCTCCGGTGATGGGGAATGAGACCATTCCGGACGTCATCGCCATGGAGAGCAACCTCACCGAGCTCGCAGCGGCGATCGAGGCCGCCAACCTGACCGAAGCGCTCGGTGGCGAGGGGCCGTTCACCATATTCGCACCGAACGACGAGGCATTTGCCGCAGTGTCGGCCGATGTCCTGAACGACACGGCGCTGCTCACCCAGGTGCTCACCTACCACGTGGTGGAGGGCCAGTACATGGCCGCCGATCTTGTGGACGGGATGAACCTGACCACCCTGCAGGGAGGTGAACTGGTTATCGCGATCGGCGAGGAGGGCAACGTCACCGACATGAACATGACGGAAGAGGCCGGAATGGAGGAGAACGTCACCGACATGAACCTGACGGAAGAGGCCGGAATGGAGGAGAACGTCACCGACATGAACATGACGGAGACGGAGGAGCCGGCAATGGAAGAGAACGTCACGGCGACGGTAATGGTCAATGAGGCCACCGTGGTCGAGGCGGACATCATTGCGTCCAACGGCGTCATCCACATCATCGACGCCGTGCTGGTGCCGGCCGATCTCATGATGCCGGCCAATGAAACCATGAACGAAACGGCGAACGAAACGGTTGTCGAGGAAGTCGTGGAGGATATCGTCGAAGTGATCCCCGTCAATACCTCATGAGGCACAAGGAGCCGCTATGATACGAAAAGAGATCCTGCTGGGAATGGCACTCGTAGCCCTTATCGGGCTGGCATGCTGCCCAGCGCAGGCGTATATCGAGGAGACCCCCACGAATGTCGAGGAGACCGCTACGAATGTGACAGACGGGGAAGACATCCCCGCGCTGATCGCGGCGAATGGGAACCTCACCACCCTCGGGACGGCGGTGGAGACGGCGAATTTGACTGAAGCGCTCAGCGCGGAGGGGCCGTTCACGGTCTTCGCACCGACCGACCAGGCATTCGAGGCGCTGCCCCCGGGCATCCTGGACATCCTGATCAATGACACCGAAGCCCTGACTGACGTGCTCACCTATCATGTCGTCAACGGCACCTATATGGCCGCCGACCTAGCCGGCGTGAGCACCCTGACCACGTTGCAGGGAGACAACCTCACCGTCAACGCGACGGATGCCGGGGTGCAGGTGGAGAACGCCACGGTGATCGAAGCGGACGTCGCGGCCTCCAACGGGGTCGTCCACCTCATTGACGCCGTGCTGCTTCCCGCGCCCCTCGTACTGGCCACGGACCAGGAGATCGCCAATGAGAGCGTGATGGTACCGCTGGTGGTGAGCGAAGGGGCCGGGTGGATGGTGATCCACGCCGACGAGAACGGTACTCCTGGCCCGATCCTGGGGCAGAGTCCGGTCGCTGCGGGGGTGAACGCGAACGTCACGGTGCAGATCGCGGTGGAGAATGCCACCGACAGCATGTTCGCCATGCTGCACGTGGATGCCGGGAATCCCGGCGAATTCGAGTTCCCGGGACCTGACGGACCGGTGGTGGTGGACGGCGTGGTTCTCGCACCGCCATTCAACGTGACCATGGCGGCATGAACGACACAGGGTGTCTCCACCCACCATCCTTTTTTGCAGGAATGAAAAGAAGAGCCCGCTCGTTTCACGTGGACGACCGATTCCCCTCACCTTCCAGGGGATACTCACCGGCAGGTGACCGGCACCCGACCTCCGCCCCTGCTCAGAGACCGGTAGCATTGCCGGAAGGGAGGGCGTCCCCCTTCCCCGAGCTCCCACCATCCGGGGAATAGGTAGAAATCCCGGTTCCGAACATGTTAAGATCCTACAGTTAATAATTTCCAAAAGTAATACATAATTTATTAACAGTGGTGGCATTTTTTGTCTGTAACGGATCGTCCTGTTGAGAATGAGGCCTCGCGGTATCGTCTCGATCTCCGACTCGGTATCCCCCGCTCTATTGTTACAGGTTCACTTGAATGGTGGCTGGGCGACCCTGGTTTATGTAATGCTCCCGATCAACACCCCTATCTTGTCCTTGCAGAGATTTCTGGTGAAGAATGGGGAAATGTTGAGGATATTATGCAAACGATCTCCCGTTGCATGGAAATCTCAGGATCCATACTCGTATCGGTACACCCAACTCAAGGTGCAGGTACTGTGCCCGAGTATTCATCGTATCAGATTCATCCCTCTCCGGGACTTTATTCATTTGTCTTCTTGCTGTCTACTATTTGCCCGATAATCGCGGATCCAGGATCACTTGCGTATAGTATGAGTCGTGGATCGCCAACGCCTTTCAGCACGATTCCTCCCCTTAGTTCAGGTGACACGCTTCATTCATTAGAGGGCACAAACAAGCCGATTTGTGATCAGAAAGAAGACGCGAGAACAATCGCGAAGAGGGAGAGGAATCATGAACCGATACCTGTAGAAATTCTTCGAATCGTCCTTCGTAAGCAAGGATATCCTGTTGGTGAATATGACCTTGCGCGTAAGGAATGGCTTACTATTTCTGAATCTAATCTAAGAAAGAACGCAAAATTATCTCTCCGCAAATTCCGCATTCAGAAAGGATATCAGGTAACTACATCGATGCACAGGAAGAACCCCCAAATGTTTGTTGTCGGGGACCTTCATCTGGGGCATGAGAACAGTATCCCCCGATACAAGAGACCGTTTTTATTGAGCGATTCCAAGGAAATGGATCGGGTTCTCATCAGGAACTGGAACTGGACAGTAAAAAAGGAGGATACAGCGATCTTCCTTGGAGACTTAGCGTATAAGAATTCCGATTCTCCCGAATCCTACCTCAATCGTCTTAATGGAAGAATCTTTTTTATCGAGGGCAACCATGATCCATACTTCCCGTACATGTCCCATTGCCTTCAAATGCGATATAAGGGAATACCATTTCTCTTCATCCACGATCCTGAGGAGGTGAACAGGCCATTTGAAGGCTGGGTGATTCACGGGCATGTTCATAACAAAGATATCATCCAATATCCATTTTTTAACCCCGATACGCGAATGGTGAATGTGAGTGTTGAAATGATCGGGTATCGCCCGATATCACTCGACGTGATCCATACGTTGGTTACGGGAACCGAGGAAGTTATCCCCATCCATGATCCCCTCTTAATCCGATGAAATAATGAAAGGGATATCCCCGGGATTAACGTTTGCTCGTGAAATAATGAAGTATTTCTATCAGATTTCTTTTCAGTGTCTGGAAAAGAGGAAACAACCGACTATTATTAGAATACAAGAACGCGTTGATGGCTCGCTTCTACATGCCCGGGTGGCAGCAGCACAATCCGTGCAAATTCGGATGGATCGATCTTCAGCACATTCGAAAGAACTGGATTTGCCGAAAGGCCTCTTGACGATAATGATGGAGCATAATAGTAATACTCCAGATTATCTAAGTTTGATGTCGATGTAATGACCGCCTGTATATCGAACTGGGGAGCGTCGCTCTCCTGAACATGCTCACCTGATATTGCATGAATTCCGTCCTCAATAAACACACACCGTGTCGAAATACCCCGGAATGCACATGCAACCGCGAGAGTGATCGCTCCTATCGTATACCCGGTCCCATATGGACTGTGCGTTGCGAGGAGGACGAGCGGGGGAGGATCCCTAAACAATGAAGAGTTGGGAATTATTCGTTTTGGATAAATTTTTATGGAGAAAGAGGTATGGGAGAGAATATTGTGATTCTTGCAGAATCGGAACACAATCTGGTCAATATCAGTAATTTTTCCGGGTGGAATGATGCAGTTTGAGACAATGTTCCCATTCTCCCCGATGAAAGTGCTGTATCCCCGGGAAGTAGCACTCTCGGAATGAAGCAGGGTTTTTGGGAATAGTCCTTTCTTCATTGAAATTTTATTGATTTCGGTGAGCGATTCTCCAATATTTTCATGGGTAATCGGGGCCTGGTTGCTGTGCATTGCATGCACCCCGTCGAGGTAGGCATAGAGTTCCGGAGAGACACCATTGCGCACCGCGGTGCGGAACAGATCGAGTACATTTGAGCAGGAATGATGCGAATAGGGTGGCTGCAGAAGAAGAAATCCAATTGCTGAGGATTTTGAACGATCCTTCGTGGCATCGATTATGCTACCCCAAAAAGACTTGTCTGCAGCATCATTGGGAGTGGAGATGATCTGGTCGGGAAATCTCATTTTGAACGGTTCAATGTGGATTCCTCTCAGTGTGAGTTCACGGGAGTCAAAGACACACCGGAAAGCCGGTAATTTAAACATATCTTCCCAAACATAACGATGTTGACGGTCGATAAACGCATAACACGCATCCCCAAGCAAGTAGGAGGTAAATGGAGGCGGTTGGAATCGAGATTTATGATGAAGGCTCTCCGGAAAAATTTTCATGCTGTAAAATTTTATAAGCTCGGCGAGCCATGAAAGTCGTTCAGGTGTCACCCTCTCTGAAGTAAAAAATATGTTACTCGACATCATTTGAAAACGTTGTTTGTGTAGGATTTCGCGAACGTACCGTTCGACCATTTCTCAATAGGTATGGGCGAATTATTCCTTTCAATAGCTCCCGCACTAGTATCGAAAAAAATGATAATCTCAGAAATCGCGCTCACGTTTTCCTACTGCCCCCACATATAACGGCCATTGGCTCTCCGGGTTGAGATTGGCCAGCTGAATCATCATCTGGTCGTGGAACAGATCGATGGGATGTACCCTCCATCCTGTGCAGGATGCAGCCATTATGAGCGCCTGGCAAATATGCCCGGCCTCGATCAGCACACTCCTGAACCCTCGATTTCCCAACGCCCAGGTCGAACGGTATGGAATCCCTACCCAGAGGAACGTAACCGCTGCCCGAGTGATTAATTTAAAATTCATGCTGGCAGTTCCCATCGCAAAAGGAAGAGTTGAATCCACCCGTTCAACGACTATTTGATGCGAATGAGGAAGGTAACGATACAGGCCGGTTTCAAGTTCGTCGACCTCGCCTGCGACAAAGAAGGTCTCAATAGGATACCGTACACCGCTTGAAGGAACATTGCGAAGTGCCACGTCATTTTCCTTGGTTTTCCTGTAGCCTTGCATGCACCAGAGGAGGAATGAAAGCTCCTGTAATGTCATCGCTGATCTCGAAAAGAAGGCTTCGGGTTCCCACTGTTCAAGGGCTTCAGGGACCGAAACATCAGCATATTTCTTTCGTTTCGGATTTGGGAGCCGGATTACTTTTGCACCTTCTGGAACCGGGATCTCTCTTTCAGGTTCAGGCTTGCGCAATATCATATCAACGGTCGAAAAATCCGGATACGTCGTTTTTTCCAGGAATTCAATACCGGGGTTTGTCATACTACCTCACAAATGATGAAACGATGCTGTCGCCAATTTGATAATCGAGTCCAAATAAAGAATTGAAGAATTCATTGGGGAATCCCGGAGGGGGAGGAAGCCCGAAGGAAGAGATTTCCATAGATCTCTTGACCTTTCTTCTTCGGATGTCGCTCTCCCAGATCCCCGATGAAATGTCGAAATGTAATATCCTGCCCTGCTATTGTTTTATCAACCTGGCCGATCTCCTTGAAACCCGGGAGCATGTACGTGACATCACCAAGCACATAGATATCTCCCTTTACCATCTGGCCTCCAACACGGCCCTGGACATCTCCCTTGATTATTACCGTGCCTCCTTCGGCATGGGTGGAGACGTGGATGAAGGCATTCTTCTCAATGATGATGGTGCCTCCCAGCATGAATGTACCTATGTCATTCCCGGCACTTCCATGAATATGAATCGTGCCTCCCCGCATCCCGCGCCAGTCGCCCCTATAGGCACACCCCACGTAATTTTGAGCGTCCCCATCAACCTGGATCTCCCCGCCTTCCATTGCTATTCCACAGAACGAGTCAACATTCCCCTTCACGTGGATTGAACCGCCCTTCATCCAACCCCCTACATACATGTCCGCGTTCCCATTGAGGGTGATGGAACCTGCAGTCATCTTCATTCCGATATATTTCACACGGGAACAATCTCCCTCGATCACGATATCGGTATCTTCAGCAGTCGTACCTGATGTACCGGTTACCTCAAAGAAATCCCCCAGCTCATTCCGTATTTTCCCTTCGCGGACTTCCAATTTGGATATCTCAGAAGGAGATTTTCCAGCGAAGACATCGGGAGAGATATTCGAACATTCGAGGAATAATTCCGGAGTTTTAAAGGGCTTCATTGTGATAGTCGCCATGTCTTAGGCCTCCACATCCACTTCAATAACATATGGATTCGGGGCAAGATTGTCTCGAACAGCATAGTTACCGATACTTACGGTATAATTTTTGAGGAATTTATCATGGATATCGCGAGTAACCTGGGGATTATCTTTCACTTTCGCATTTACCCATACCGTCCTCTTGTTTCCATGATGGGTAATATCACCATCTTTCACCACAATCTGTCCAGACTTTACAAACAGGCTTGCACGTAAAAATGCCTTCTCAATCTCTTCCGGATCGCCCGGCATGTTATTTACGTCGAGATCAAAGACTGCGACATTTGCATCAAGACCCTCCCCCAGACCACCATACATATGGGAGAGACCGAGCGCTTTTGCTGGGCCCGTCCGGGTCATTTGTGCAATCTCGTATAAGGTCCGCTCCTTATCGATACCATGCAGGTCGGTAGCATCGATGACCTTGCTGCTGTGTTTGAGAGTGTCGAAGGTGGCTTCTCTCGCTTTCTGGCTCATCAGCCATTTGATAACACGGGGGTATCTGATGAAGGGGCCCGCATTCGGATGATCGGTGGTAATGAACGTTCTTGAGGGGTCCTTTGCGTAGAGCCCGAGCTCGAGCCCGATAGCCCATTGAATCCCGCTGACCTTGACATCTTTGTCATAGATGTAAGGAACGACGCCGGCAGCAGTTTCAAGTTCTACGTCCGTATTCGCCCACTTCAAATGGTTCAGGCTGTTCAAATGGTGCTCAAAAGGTCCGTCCGCCGTCATCGTGGTCGTTTCATCGAGGGTCACACAGCCAAGATCAACCGTAAGGTTCTTTCGGGAGTTGACGTAATCCATTACTTCCTTTGCTTTGCTCTCGAAATTTGCCCATGAATCCCCTCCATATGAGTGGAACTGTATATGAGTGGAATGCATGACCTGTTCGCGGTTGAATTTATTTTTCGCTGTTATCCCTCCGGCTAACTGTAATGAATCAAGGGTAACGGCGTAGTTGCCGGGGATCCCGAGACTATTATGATGGAGATGGATGGAATGCGGCAGCCCGAGATACTCGTTTGTTTTCATGAGGCCGGTGATGATTTCTGCCGGGGTGATGTCATAGAATGGAACCGGATCGTTGATAGAGAGGCAATTAAGACCCCATGCCCATGCGGCGGTGCCCCCCGGATTGACCAGTTTTAATCCAAACCCTTTCGTTGCCGACAAAAGCCATGCCACGTACGCGGCGGTGTTCTCAATCTCCTCATTTTTCAGATATTCCATGACAAACCAGTTATTTCCAAAAACGGGAAGAGCACCCTCATCGATGATCGGAGTATCGTGAATCTCCTCATGCACATGCGGGCCATGGAGGGGGGGCATTGCCGCTTCCATCACGAACGCATATCCCATCCGGGCATAGTCGTATCCCGTCTTGAAGGTGCTGGGGATGGAGAATCCCATCTCCATACGATAATGTTCCTGGGCATTCGGACTTTTAAACAGCTTGTCTTCTGGCCGCATCAGACGCCCGGCGTTTACCTTCGGTCCGGCCACATGAGCGTGAATATCAACGCCACCCGGCATGACCACCTTCCCCCTGGCATCGATCACCTTCGCATCTTTTCCTCCCTTTTCGACGATTTTGTCGTCCCTGATGGCGATATCCGCCACATCGCCGTTTATATTTCGGGACGGATCAATCACAAATCCATTCTTGATTACAAGTTCTGCCATTCAATCCACCTGTGAAGTCGTTGTCGGGACATGCGTTTTTTCATGAATCCAGATAGGTTCTGTCTGGGTTAATTCGCACATCCGGAGGTAAACACGGTCGAAGAGCTCCTCATCGCTTGGTACGCCTTCGGGACCATCGATGACTTTCTTGAACTGAATTGGCACATTGTCCATCCGATATACGACCCCCGGCTCTTCCACTCCAACTATCCGGACCGGAATGTGGAGATCCGAGATCTCACTTGCCATGTTGATATTCGGATCTACCGTGATGAACGGATGATTCTTGAGATGTTTGACCGCCTCGATGGGGAAGTGAGCTCCGGCATCCGTTCCTACATTCACAAAGCAGTCAACCTCGTCTCGCATGGCCAGATCTACCGAACTGGTCTCTCCAGGATTCATATGTGCATGAGTCCCCTTGCTCAGATCGATACAATAGGGGAAGCCAAACTGCCATGACCAGACCTGGCCTGGCCCTGCGATGTTATAGTGGCCCCGCATGGCCATAATTGACGCCTTGGTTTGGTCGTTGAGGTCTCTGGTGAGACTGATCGCAATGTCGACATTGTGGTTGCGTCCGTCGGTATGGGTGCACCCCATTCCGAAGAATATCATGACAAAGCGTGCATTCTTCATCTTCTCCGCCGCTTCGAGGATTCGGGCTTTCTCTATGCCTGCAACCTCTTTTGGAATATCGTGACCCCGCAATACCGTCCGGAACGCATCGAAGAGATCATAATCGTGTCCCTGTTTGACCATGAGGTGGTGGTCTGCCAGTTTCGCGGTATCTGTCTCCCTGGGATCGACACAGATCACGGTCCGGTGCTTCTGTCCACGATTCGTGAAAAAGCCTCTTGGAAATATCGAGTACCGAGAGGTGTGGCGTGGATGAGCATGCATGGGATTGCATCCCCAGAAGACGACGACATCTGCCCGGTTCTTGATCTCACCCAGGGTACAGCTGGGATACCCGTTGTCGAATATTGCCAAAAAGGAGGGTCCGTGGCATATCGATGCACAGTTGTCAAGGACAGCACCTGCTTTCTCTGAAACCCTGCCCACTGCACTCATGCCTTCACAGTTTGTGGAGCCGAAGCCGTAAATGAGAGGCTTCTTTGCATGTAGCAGGGCTTTTGCAGTATAATCGATTGCCTCCTCATACGTGGTTTCCTTAAAAGACCCGTCTGGTTGACGCAGGCGGGGCCTGGTGAGCCTGTTTGAACTTGTGGCATGATGAAAGATCTCACTCCCAATCACACATGCATTCCGGGTCTCCAGGATTTTTTTCCCATCGTCAGAGACAAGTATTTCAAGATCATCGCAAGCCGCTCCGCAATACGGACATCCAACCTGAGTTATAAGTTTCGGCATTTCAATTCTCTCCTTTCCAGAGCCCTACAGAACCCTGCACGAGCTCAAGGGCGCTTTTTATTCTTTCACCTGTAGCTGGTTCTATGGTTACCGGGAATCCGCTATATTGCGGTACACCGGTTGATTGTGTTCGAGGAGGGACAATCTGGTTCGCCCAGACTCCCTGTCGTATATGGGCAAGACCCGGAGGGCAGAATTGGGTCGGTTCAATTGCTTTCACGATAACACTCCCGACTTCACTCGTTACCCTGACATTGGTATTCCTCCATATCCCGAGTCTCTTCATATCTTCAGGATTCATCTCAACAATAGAACAGGCCTGAAAATATTCGGGCGTGGTCTTACCCTTCTCCATCGCCTGTCCTTCCTCAATAGACCGCTGTGTGATCATGTTAAGAACTATTTTTTCTGCCATGGTCCCAACTCACGAAATTTCTTACTAGACAAATTAATGGGGTAAAAGGTCCACTCACGATACCCTTGCGGTTGGAAATACTCCCTCTCCGCTCAATGAGATGACTCCGTAAGGACATGCCTCGATACACACACCACATCCGGCGCAAAGCTCTGAATTTATGTCGAGGATAACAGATTTTCCGTCATGGACCTTGTAGATCTTTTCATTCGTTACCGGGTCGACAGAATTGAGCTCAATTGCGTCGACGGGACACGCGGCCACGCAATTACCGCAGCCAGTACATCTTCCCACGTTGACATGCACACTGAAGGCCATCAAAAGAATCTCTCTGAATGCGGTGATAAACCTTGTTGTAGTAGTTAATCAATTTAGTTTTACCTTTCTCGTAATTTTAGCAACTATATTTAACATTTTTTGCATATATATTTACCACTAGCATAAATTTCGTTCTATTTCCATTGGAATATGGGAAGTATTGTCGATTCGCGAATAGTCCATTTTCACTCCGCATCCCGGGAGCTTCGGCGAGATCCGCTTCACCCCCACACCTGCGAGCTGAAGGTATCCCCTTCAAAATCCGATACTGTTCCCGAGATCCACGTCACAGTAAAACCGATCGGCGGCCGGTGGCAGTTCTCGGTCCGGGACAGCGGCCTCGGGACATCAGATCGGGCCCGAGTTTCTTGACCGGATCGTCGTGATTCTCCAGCGCCCGGATTATTCGGTCAGCCGGAAGCGGAGCCGAAACGTTCAGTACCGTATCTTCGATGCAACGAAAAGCGACGATTTGGGAACATTGTTCCCGAGTGCGATAGCCGGGATTCGAACCCGGGTTAGAGGCTTGGGAAGCCACTGTCCTGCCGCTAGACTACTATCGCTCCACGGGGAGATTAGTATGGGATCGGGAAAAAATATCAATCTTTTCATTGCGGGGATACGGCGGTTTTCAGCGTAAACCGCATGACCGCCCCCTCTTCCGGCCGGCCGGCCACCCGGTCTTCCGCCCAGATCTCCCCGCCGTACCGCTCGATGAGCATCCGGGATATGTAAAGCCCCAGCCCCTTGCCCGATTTGGTGGTCGTGCCCCGGCGGAACCGGGAGAAGATATGGGGCTTGTCCTCGGCCGGGATGCCCGGGCCGTTGTCCGTCACCGACACCACCACCTCGCCGTCCCGCTCCGCCACCTCGATGGCAATGGCCACGTCGGGTCCGCCGAACTTGATGCTGTTGCCGATCAGGTTGGTGAACACCTCGGAGAGGAGATCGTCGGCGATGACCTCGACATCGGTGCCCCCGTAGGCGATATGCACATCGCTATAGCGGCGCATCTCCTCCCGGACCAGCGGGTCGAGGGCCATGCGCCGGAGCTCGGGGCTCCGCTCGCGGAGCCGGCGGATGGTGTTGACGTTGCCGATGATCTCCACGCTCTTCTGGACACTGGTGAGCAGTTTGCGGGCGATGTCCCGCTCGCCGCCCTCGAGCATGGAGATGAGCAGCTCGGCGTAGCCGATGGAGGCGGTATTGGCATTGTTGATGTCGTGGGCCATGATGTCCAGGTAGAGGTTGGCCTCCTCGATGGCCTCCTCGAGCCGGGACTGCAGGCGCACCTTGGAGACGGCGATGCCCATCTCCCGGCCCGCGGCCTCGAGGATCCTCCGTTCCTCCTCGCCAAACGCTCCCCCGTCCTGCCGGTACAGCAGCACGGCGCCGTAGACGTCCGAGTTCACGGTGAAGGGGATGGCGGCGGCAACGACCGCACCGTCCCGCGCCACCTCCTCGTAGCGCGGCCTGCCCTCCCCGAAGACCGGCGCATAGGCGGGCGCCCCGATATCCACCGTCTCTTCCGGGGACGGGCCTTCCGGCATTCCCCGGGCATACCGGAGCCTGGCGTGCCGGCCGTCCGGCTCCACCACATAGACCTGGCCGGCATCGAGGGCGAACTCGTCGAAGAGCAGGTCCAGGAACTGCGCGCTGAGCGTATCGACCCGCGTGCCCGCGGTGGAGATGCTCAGGATGGCGTTGGTGAGGGAGAGCTGCTTGTTCTTGACCGAGATCTCCTCTTCGGCATCCTTGAGGGGGGTGATGTCCCGTGCGGTCCCCTCCGTGCCGGTCACCGCACCGGCGCGGTCCGTGAGGGGGGCGACGTTCATGATCACCGGAAACGCCTTGCCATCCAGGGCCGCCATGCGGCACTCGTAGTTGATCAGGGGGCGGCCGGCCGCGAGCACCGCCCGGAAGGCGCCGGCGGCGTCCGCACGGTCGTCGGGGTGGACGAAATCGAGGAGGGGGCGGCCCTCGGCCCCCCCTCCGGCAGCCTGCAGGGCCTGCCGTCCCGCATCGTTCAGGAACGTGATCGCGCCGTGTACGTCGGTCACATAGAGAATATCGGAGAGGTTCTCGACGAGGGTGCGGTACTTCTCCTCGGACTGGCGGAGTGCTGCGTCCGCGGATGCACGCTCGATGGCGTACCGGATGGAGCGGCGCAGCAGGCCGGCGTCGATGTCACCCTTGATCAGGTAATCCTGTGCGCCGCGCTGCAGCATCTGGACCGCAAGGTCCTCGTCGTCCAGCCCGGTGAGCACGATCACCGGGATATGGGGGTCTGCCTCCCGCAGGGCCCCGAAGGTCTCGAACCCCGTGCTGTCGGGCAGGCTGAGATCGAGCAGGACGACATCGAACGAATCGGCGGCCATCCTCGCCAGGCCTTCCTCGAGCCTTCCCGCCGCCGCCACCGCGCGCCGGAAGCCCCCCTCGGCGAGGTACGTCTCGATGAGGCGCACGTCGCCGGGATTATCCTCGATCAGCAGAATGCGTGTCTCTCGCTCCATGAACTCCACTCACAGGGCATACCCTGCGGCATCATTGGGCATCTGTTCAGTGTGCAGAAGCATATAGTATTCGGCGCATGGGCCGACACCCTTAATATGCGATCCGGCGAATGATAACCAGCACGTTTCCATTTTTTTTGGAGTGCTGGCAGATGTAAGTCCGACGTGCCGGTCATCGGCACTGCCCGCAGTGGCTGGGGATTACCGAGAGTCAGGCTACCTACTCGTTCCGGGACTTACATGAGGAGAGGAGATTAACCATGGCACGAATACATGCACGGCGAAGGGGCAAATCGAGTTCGGTCCGCCCGCTTCGCACAGAAGCACCCGAATGGTCGAACACCGACACCACAGAGATCGAGAAGATTATTGTCGACCTCCGGAAAGGCGGCGTGGACAGCGCACAGATCGGCCTCGTCCTGCGCGACAAGTACGGTGTTCCCAGCATCAAGCTGGCAACCGGCAAGCGCATCGGGCAGATCCTTGCGGACCACAACCTCGAGTCGGATATCCCCGAGGACCTGCGCAACCTGATCGTCAAAGCGCTCGGGATGCGCAAGCACCTCGCGGAGAACAAAAAGGACTACCACAACAAACGGCAGCTGCAGTTGACCGAATCCAAGCTCCGCAGGCTGGTAAAATACTACGTCGGGTCGGGGAAACTTCCCAAAGGATGGGTCTACAAGCCCGAGACCGCGGAGTTCCTCCTGTCCAGATAACCCATGTCACTCGATGCCGCTGCCGGTCTGGTCGCCAGGCGACTGCTTGATGCGGATTTCGTGGAGGTGTACGGCCACCATGATGCCGACGGCATAGCGGCAGCTTCGATCCTCTGCCAGGCGCTCGCCCGCGAGGGGATCCGGTTCAGGCTGCGCATCAGGGCGCGCATCAGCGCGGACGATATCAGCGACGGGGAGACGGTCCTGCTCTGCGACTTCGGCTCGAGCGTGGCGGAGCTCCCCGCAGAGGCGATCGTGGTCGACCACCACATCCCCACGTTCCGCGGCACCTACCACGTCAACCCGCGCCTTGCCGGGATCGACGGGGACCGGGAACTCTCCGCCTCGGGGACGGCGTTTCTGGTCGCCGGGCACATGGCCGACAACCGCGATCTCGCCGGCCTCGCCCTGCTCGGGATCCTGGGAGACGGCCAGGATTTCGCGGGGAAAAACTACGAGATCCTGAGCGACGCCATCGCCAACGGGTTCATCGAACCGCGCCGGGGGCTCCGGCTCGCCGGGCGGGACCGGACGGAGCAGCTGGTCTGCGCCCTCTCCCCTTACCTGGAGGGCATCTCCGGGCGCGAGGAGGCGGCGGAGGAGCTCAGCAGCGAGGACGACGACACCCTGATCTCCCGCATCATCCTCGCCATCGCACCGGCCGCGTCCGCACAGGCGATGTACGCACTGTACGGCGACCGCTACGAGCTGGAGCGCGAGGTGGTGCACGACGCCCACAACCTCTGCGCCCTCGTCGACGCCTGCGGACAGGCAGGATACGGCGGGCTCGCGGCATCGCTCTGCTTCCGGGCGGTCGGCGGCGTCGACGAGGCATGGGAGATCGCCCGCACCCACCGCATCCAGACGATCAGCGCCATCGCCGGGGCGGCGCAGCTGGCCGAGCACCCCGCCATCTACGCTATCGACAACCCCGCGGTGGTGCGAGGCGCGGCGGATGCGCTGGCACACGACCGCATCCAGACCGCCCCCGTGGTGGTCATGGCCCCGCGCGACGGCACCATCATGGTCTCCGCCCGCTGCCCGCCGGGCGTCGATATCGATCTCGAGTCGCTGATGCGCCGGATCGCCGGGGAATGCGGCGGGTCCGGCGGCGGACACCGGCGGCGGGCCGGGGCGGTCATCGATGCGGACCGGGCGGACTGTTTCAAAGCCGGGCTCCTGGAGGCGATCGCCGCATGAACCTCATCGAGGGGACCATCTGCACCCGGCACGGAAACGCCGCGTGCGTCGCGGAGGCACTGGGAGTGGACAACCTGCAGGGGATGAGCACACGGGCGGACGGCAACCGGGTCATCAGCACGTTCTCGGGCACCCGGCTCCGGTCGATGATTGCATCGGTTGACGATTATCTGATGAACCTGGCGATAGCGGAGGATGTATGTTGCTACGTTTCACGATGAGTGCAGCACTGCACTTCAACAAAGAAATACCCCCGGAGGCGGCGGCGGCGGTGAAGGCGACCGTGGAGGAGGCGAACGCCACCCTTTTCCGGCGGGGCGTGCCGCCCGAGGCTGACGCGGACGAGATCGGACAGATCACCGGATGGCAGGTGGAGGACAGCTCCCTCCTACTCACGCTCGAGAGCGGCACCTACACCCGGGCCCACGACGCCCTCTTCCGGATCCGCAAACCCCTTGCCGCAGCACTCGGGCGGCACCGGCTGGGACTGCGCGGCATCGAGGTCCGGGACTACCGGATCGACATTGCAGGCGAGATCCCCGAAAAGGCCGTCCCGAACCTGCCCATGATCCGGTGCGCGACACGGGACGAGAGAGGGGTCTCGCTCGAGCTCGCCGTCGACGCCGCCGACCTGGAGAAGAAGATCCCCGACCGGCTGGTCCGCCTCATCGAGGAAAAGATCGAGGCACTGGAGTACGGCGGGAAGACGGAGCACTGGGAGCTCGTCTTCGAGAGCGCAAAACGCAGTGGTGGTTTCGCGGAGAACCCCACCGAGGAGATGCTGGCCCGGGGCTGGATCAAGCACGCACCCGCGCGCGGCCAGTGGATCTTCGCGCCTCCCGCGGTGCAGCTCTTCCGGGCGTTCGAGCGGATCGTGGTCGAGGAGATCATCGGCCCGCTCGGGTTCGCGGAGATGATTTTCCCGAAGTTCGTCCCCTGGGAGGTCTGGAAGCGCTCGGGCCACGCCAAAGGCGTCTACCCCGAGATCTACTACGTATCGGCGCCCAAAACACGGGACCCCGCGTACTGGGAGGACGTCGGCGACTACTTCAAGGTGACCGGCGAGGTGCCGGTGGAGATGATCCGCGACCGGCTGGAGGGGCCTATCGGCGGGATGTGCTACGCACAGTGCCCCCCGTTCTGGCCCTTCGTGCAGGGGGAGACCCTTGCCACCGGCAGCCTTCCCATCCGGATCTTCGACCGGAGCGGGACCTCGCACCGCTACGAGAGCGGCGGGATCCACGGCATCGAGCGGGTGGACGAGTTCCACCGCATCGAGATCCTCTGGCTGGGGACCGCGGAGCAGGCGGTGGGCACGGCCGGGGAGCTCAACGAGACCTACAAGCGGGTGTTCGAGGAGGTCCTCGAACTCGAGTGGCGTAGCGCCCGGGTCACCCCCTGGTTTATGGCCCAGGAGGGGCTGGCAGGCGTTGCGGAGACAGAGGACGTCGGCACCACCGATTACGAGGCGTTCCTGCCCTACAACGAGACATGGCTGGAATTCCAGAACGTGAGTGTCGCCGGGAACAAGTACCCGAAAGGGTTCAACGTGAAGGTCCAGAGCGGCGAGGAGTGCTGGTCGGGGTGCTCGGGGATCGGCCTCGAGCGCTGGACCGCGGCCTTCCTCGCCCAGAAAGGCTTCGAGGTCGACGCGTGGCCGAAACGCGTGCGCGACCTGTTCGGCGAACCCCGGGAAATTTTCCATTTCCTGTAATGGATCACATTTGCACAATCAATTGAATCAGGTGATACAATGGCAGTAAGAAGAAAACAGATGAAACGCAGAGTCGAAGGATGGAAGGCAAAGAGCTGGTACAACGTCTATGCCCCCGATTCCTTCGACAGGGCCTATATCGGCAACACCATCTCCGGGGACCCGGAGACCGTCCGCGGGCGCGTCATCCAGACGACGCTCGGCGAGATCACCAACGACTACGGAAAGCAGCACATCAAGATGCGCTTCAAGGTCCAGGACGTCGCCGGGGATGCCGGGTACACGGAGTTCGTGGGCCACGAGATCACCAAGGACTACATGCGCGGCCTGGTGAAGCGCCGGAGCTCCCGCATCGACACCCTGATCCTCCTGACCACGAAAGACGGCAGGAAGGTGCGGCCCACCGTCACCACCCTGACCATCAACCGCGCCGACGTCAGCCAGGCGCACGCCATCAGGGCCGCAATCGCCGAATTCATGAAAAAGAAGGCGGCGGAAACCGAGTTCGAGACCTTCGTCAAGGAGATGGTGATAGGCGATATTGCCCGCGATATCTTTAAAGAGATCAAGATTATCTACCCGGTGCGCCGGGTGGAGATCATCAAGTCCAAGGTCGAAGAGGGGGCCAGAACGCCCCGCGTCGCTGCGTGAAGCAGGCGGCGACATCTTTTTTTCCGCCGCATTCGCTGCGGTGCGATGAGCATCTTCCCAGGGGAAGCCAGCCCGGGGAGGGCGACGGCACGCCGCCCGTGAGGTCGGCGGGGATTACGGCGGTCTCGAAGTCCGCAATGAGCGTGGAGGTCGAGACGTTCATGATGGTGGTATCGATCGCCAGAATGAACATGGGCCGGGAAAAGGCCGGCGGCACGATCCACTTCGCCCTCAGGAACGCCTCATCTCATGCCCGGCAATGCTACGGGGCATGCTCTCCCCGCAAACAGCCATCCCTTCCCGCATACCGCATGCGGGCACGGGAGGCGCCGCGGCACCGGGCTGCGTCTCAGCGCGGCGAAGCGCCCCTCTCGTCCCGATACAAAAAAGATAACAGACTTAAGGTCCTGCGATGAATATTTTTCAGGCGGCCGAGCATGGAGAGCAGCGTTCACGATTGGCTCCAGCAGTGCACCCTCCCCGACGAGACGGAACTGCAGGAGCATACCCTCAAGACGGACCAGAGCATCGTCATCGGCGACCGGTGCAAGATAGATTTTGGGCTGCAGGGAAAGGACGTGATCGTCTGCGAACTCTGCACCATCAACGGCGATATCCATGCGGACGGCGACATCAGGGTGGACAACTGGTGCGTGATCCACGGCGACGTGGTCACCCGGTCCGACGCCTACCTGGGGGAGGGCGTCAAAATCCACGGGCGGCTCATCGTCAGCGGCGACCTCGATATCGGAGACAACGTGCAGATCGAGAAGGGCTTCGAGGCGCGGGGATGGATCTCCATCCGCAACCCCCTGCCGGTCATCGCCTACATCATGCTCTACCTTGTGACGATGCTCGGCCTTGACAAAGAGGACGAGATAGACGAATTCTTGAACAACCTTTTCGGTGATGAGGAGGAAGAGGAACAGGACGCACCCGAAGAGAAGAGCATCCCCCTCATGATCCCCCCCACCTCGGTCATCAACATGGAGGTCTTCTCCGTGCCCAAAAGCATGGTGATCGGCACGGGGTGCCGGCTGCACGGCAACATCAGGGCAGGGGCCATCGCCGTCATGGAGAACTCCACTATCTTCGGCAGCATCAGGGCCGATGACGCGGTGAGCATCCGGGAGGGAACGGTCGTCCACGGCAACGTGACCGGCGGAAAGTCCGTGGTGATCAGCCAGGGCGTCCACGTACTGGGCGACGTGAACTGCGCCCACGTCACCATGCACGAGGACGCCCGGATCGACGGGATGATCAGGGCGCCCGAGGGTGTGCGGATCGAGAGAAACGTATGACAATCGAGACATTATTGGAGATTCAAGGGCTCCGCTGCATCGAGCCCTCGTTTGCGGAGCTGACCGAAGACCTCTACACCGCGATGATCCTCGCCGAAGAGGCGGACGAAGCGCGTCTTCTGGTGGACGAGGGCGAACGGCCCATCGCGTTTGCTATTCGCCGGGACGAGGTCTGGGGAGTGGCGAGTTTTGTTTTCCGCGCCGCCTGCATGGAGGTCATCGAGGCGTTCGAGAAGGCGGGCGGGGATATCTACCAGGAGCCGCGCGAGGTATGGATCCGGGCGCTCCGCGAGTACTATGCCCGGGAATTGCAGCGCGATGTGGCCCCGGCACCGGAAGACATGCGCCCCGACCGGCCCGACCTCGTGGAATCACTCCTCCAGGAAGTGTGGGGAACGCGCCCGGGCTGGACCTGCCTCGACTGCGGCTGCGGGTCGGGCGCCGGATCGCTCGTCCTCCGGTGCCTGGGCATGACGCCGCTGGCCTACGACAACGACGCGGAGCTCCTCGCGCGCGGCCTTGCCTCGGGGCGCCTCCTGCCCGAAGACACCATGTGGATCGACGGCACCCGGGCGGGCGACTACCTCGACGGCCCGGTGGAGGCGGGGGTGGCGCTGATGCTCGGCGACATCAGCAGCTTCAACGCCCCCATGTGGGAGGATATCGCCTGCGAACTGATCGATCTCTCCGGCGAGACCCTGATCACTGTGGCAACCGAGCCTGAGGTGCGCCGGGTGGCGGCGTGGTGCGAGGAGGCGGGGCGGGACGCGGAGACCTGGGAGAATGACCGCGACCCCATCTACGACCACTGGGTCTGCCTCTCCCGGCAGTGATCCGCCCGCACATCCACACCTTTTTATGGCGTTCCTCCCCCACGCGATGGTAATGACAAAACAGCCCGATACCAGATCGCTTCTCGGCAGGGACATCCGCCCCGACCCGAGGCTGAAGGGCTACTACTATGCCTATATGGCCCTCGTCATCGCGGTCGGCGTGCTGTCCTGGCTGGCCCCCATGCTCCTGGTCATTCCCGCCACCTATGGAGCCATTGCCCTCGTGCTGCTGCTACTGCTTGTTGGCTTCTGGTCGTTCTGGATCCCCCTCTACTACAGGACCGTGGTCTACCGGCTGACCGGCGACGAGATCAGCTGGCGCCGCGGGGTATGGTTCAGGAAGACCGGCATCGTGCCGTATTCCCGGATCACCAACGTGGATATCGCCCAGGGCCCGGTGATGCGCAGGTTCGGCATCTCCAGCCTGAAGATCCAGACCGCCGGCTACAGCGCGCAGGCACAGGCGGAACTCAGCCTTGAAGGGATAGAAGAGCCCGAGGAGCTGCGCGAGGTAATCATGGGGTTCGTGCGGGGAGCGAAGGCCGCCGGGGACGCCACGGGAATGGATGCGGCGCCGCAATCGGCCGATGCCGCCATCCTGGCCGAGCTTCGGGCGATCCGCAAGCTGCTGGAGGCCCACAGGAAGGAATAGGCCGGGTTCATGGAACCCCTGCCGCTCCCAGAACCCCGGAAAAATTCGGCTTTTTTCGCAATGGTTCCATCGGGTGGTTGGACGGTGGGGTCCGTGCGGGAGCCCGGGCCTTTTTTTTTGCATCGTCGTCACCCGCCAGGAACGTCAGTCGAACTCCGGCGTGAATCTCTCGAAGAGTTTTCGCACGATGAACCTGGTGAGCATTCCGTCCTCAAGCGCATCAGCAAAGTCCATGCGGTCAAAAAAGATTCGCATTGCCCTGATCCTGCCGCCCTCAAATTCCAGCACCTCTGCCTGTCGAGATCGCACCGTGCTGCCGTTGTGGAATGTCCCCTGGAAGACATATTCCTCAAAAAACGTATTCCCGTCCACCATGATCGTGACCGGCTCGAACCGGATCCGCGCAAAGTGGGAAAACATCCACTCGATCCATCGCCTTGCCCCCTCCTTCCCCCTCACCGCGCCACCGGGGAATTCTATGATGCAGTCGTCGGTAAACCTGGAAATGATCTTTTCAATCTGTTGGCCTTCGATGGCGCCGTCAAAATCGTGGGCAATGTTTCGTATCTCGTCCGGGTTCTCCATCCCTCATTTCACCACGTTCCAGTTAGGATTTTCACCGGCAATCCCCATAGGGACATTTCTCTGCTTTCCCTGATGCGAAAGCCGGCCTTCTCCACCACATCCGCCAGCATGACGGGCCGACAGTCAATGTATACCGGGAATATCCTGTGCAATGCTTCGTAACCGCGTTCCGCAATGCCGGGGGATGCTGTTCTCTCGAGTGCCACCACACAGATGCGTCCTCCCTTTTTGAGAACCCTCCCGCACTCCCGCAGGAGACGCGACATATCGTCATCCGAAAACAACTCAAGGGTAAAACTCAAGAACACGGCGTCAAAAAACCGGCTCCCGAAGGGGAGGCTGCGTGCGTCGCCCCGCGTGAGAACCACGCGATCCGAAAGACCCTCACGTTCGACCGCAACCTGTGCAACCCGGTACATCCCCTCGGAGATGTCGATCCCGTAGACCTTCCCCGCTCCAACGGCTCTCGCCATGGCGACGACGGCATGACCCGTGCCGTAGCCGATCTCAAGAACCGTCTCCCCGGGCTTCACATCCAGCATGCGAACCCCTGTATGAATAGCGGTCCTCTCACTTCGCCATGCCAGAAAGTCGTACATGCCGGAGATCCTGGTATACCAGGTTCTCGTCTTCTTCATCAATGCATCGGCCACCCTCATCCCTCGTCCGGGGGTTTCTGTGAAAGGCACTGTGGTACTGGCCGGAGAAAAAGTAGATCCCGAGACCGAAAAGGAGGCAGACGATAAATCTGGCGTGGGTGATGATCGGAAGGGAGAGGATCAGGTACCCGCAGGAGATGATACACAGCACCGGAATGAGGGGGGGGACAAAAGGAACACGGAATGGTCGCGTCAAATCAGGCTGGGTTCTTCGCGGCACGATCACCCCCACCGTCACGATGATGAACGCGGCAGGGGTGCCGATATTGACCTGTTCCGCAACCACCTCAAGAGGGGAGGGTCGCAATCACCGCAGTGGTCGCGCGCCCAACACCGTCACGTTCACCGGCGGGCGAACCGCCTGCCGATCGTGCGCGCCCGCTCCCGCATGGCGGGGTCTTTGGCCACCGCACCCTTGGCGAAGTAGCCCTCGGCATGCAGGGTCTCCGTCACCTCGAAGCCCAGCGCCTCGAGGGGGCGCTGCATCGCCTCGACGGCAAACCCCCGCTCCGCCAGATCGTGCTGCTCGGCCACCGTAAAGACCAGCGCTTTTTTGCCCAGTCCCGCAAAATAGCTCGACCAGGGCCCGGGCCGAGCCTCGGAGAACCGGTAGTAGGGGTAGAGGCGGTCGATGAAGGCCTTCATCTCCGGGGTGATGTTGTAGTTGTAGGTCGGCGAGCCCACGATGAGGCCGTCGGCGGCCTCGATCTTCGGGGAGAGGAGGTGCATGGAGTCGTAGAACCGGGTGCAGGTGAGGTCCGTGCGGCAGCGCTCGCAGCCCGTGCAGGAGTGGATGGCGCAGGTGCGCAAGAAAACGGCCTCCGTCTCCGCTCCTTCGTCCGCGGCGCCGGCGAGCAGATCCCCGAGCAGCACCTCGGTGTTGCCGCCCGCCCGGGGGCTGCCGGCGATCCCGAGGATCTTCACGGGGAGGCCCCCGTGGAATGTACAATTTCAGGCATATGGCATGGTCATGGTAGGCAGAAGGCCAGTTAAGAATTGTGATCTTCTGTCGGGGGCCGCAAGGCTCCGGTGGTCACTCGCCGGCCGGGTACGGCTCACGCCTCCAGCCCCCCGTTCACCCGGTCCTCGATGACCCCGAAAAATTCTTCGGCCCGCGCCACCGCGTTCGCCGCCTCGGTCTCGGGGATCGTCCCCGCGGTATCGTAGACGGAAACGTGCCTCTTTCTTCTCATCCTGTCAAGCTGCACGCTCCATTTCCTCTCGAGGTTGAGTTCCGCGTACCTGACCACCGCGACGTGCTGGTGGGAGCCGACGGGACGATAGCCGCGGGAAAACATCAGGGCGCGGACCGCCTGCAGCATCGCATTGTAGGCGATGGTGTACGCCCAGTCTGAATTGACGGTGAGCATCGCCCGCGCCGTCGCCACGTCCCTCCGGGCAAGGGCAAGGGCATCGGCGACCCTCCTTGCGTCAACAGGGAGGGGGCGGATCAGCCCTTCGCGCCGGAGCGCCTCATCGTTCATTGCCCGAGCTCCAGGTCAATGGTCTTTCCCCCCACGACATGGGTGATGAAGGGGTCGTTCGCATCCAGCCTCTGCCGGAACTCCCCGGGCGTGAATACCACGTAATTCACCTCGCGCCCAAGGCGCTTCTCTGCTGCGCGAACCGCATCGATGAGCGACGCCTCGTCGACCTCGCCGATCACGAACAGGTCGATATCGCTCTCGCGTCCGAACGTCCCCTCCGCAAACGAGCCGTACAGGAACATGCGGGCGATCCCCGGCACGTCGTCCAGGAATTCCCGCAGGACGTCGGCGATGCCCCGGGTCTTGACCATGATGCGGGCGAGCTCGTCGAAGAGGGGAAAGTCGGTCCTCACGGAGTAGTATTTCTGGTTGCCCCGGGGCCTGCTCTCCAGCAGCCCGAGCTCCTCGAGGTTGCTGAGTTCGCGCCGGATGGCGTTGATGTTCTCCCCGGTCTTGCGGGTGATTTCCCGCACGAACCACTCCTCGTCGGGGTGGAGGAGAAAGAGCTCGAGGAGCTTCACCCTGACCTTCGAGGAGAACAGCCGCGTGAGCATGAATACATAATGTATTCAGTTGTATAAATATTGTATGCAGATCCCGGGGGCTCCCGAAGAGAATGCACGCAAATCACGAAGCCTGTTTCGGGAAACCAAACCAGAAGGAGCATATAGCGATATTCAAATACCCCTGTGCATGGCATCACCGTTGCTCGCACTGATCCTGTCGTTCTTCATCCCGGGCCTCGGGCAGTTCTACACGGGCCAGCTCTTAAAGGCGGTCGGCCTGTTCCTGCTCGCCGCAATCTTCGCGGCCCTCTCGGGCGTGCTGATCGGGATTCCGCTTTACCTGATCGTGTGGGTGTACAGCATGTATGACGCGTTTACGGCCGCGAAGGAGATGGGGTGAGGACAAGGGTTTCGGTTCGTCGGTGCGAAGGACGGGGTGGAACCCCCGGCGCAGCTATCGTGGAACACGATTTCTGCAGGGCCATATCCGGCTCTTCGACAGACAAAAAAAATGTGACGGAAATTGTTGCGGGAGATCAGTACAAAAAGGAATTCCCACGGGTCTCGAACGGGGAAGTCTGGGCCGACAGACGCAACGAAACACACGATATATTTCTGTTCAATTCTGTCGATGAAGCGAGAGATGTATTGAATGGACCCGGAGGGGGCAATTATCCCGCAACTCCGGCTCCTCTCCCGATACCCGATACAAAGGTGCGGTAGTACAGCACAATTTCAGAGGGGAACCTTGAGTGGTATTCACTTGAACCCACGGCGGGAGAACACCAGCTCTCGTTTGAACTCAGATGGAAAAATGAGGATTCGTCGCTGTCGGTATCACTGGTACGTCCGGGTGGTTCGAAATGGCATGGTACGGAGAGAGATGATTCCCGAACCCATCAGGCCGTCAGAATGACCATTCCCGGTGTCGCTGGAGGATCTCTTGAACCAGGGAAGTGGGTTGTGGCCGTTTCGGGAGATTCGATCGAGGGGTCTGTCCCGTATGATTTCTGCTGGTATTGAGAGCGATGCTGGCCTGAGCACATCTCCGGACCTGTAGACGCGGCCGCAGAGGCCCGGTAACCGAGGAGGATTCTGGCGGATCTCCCATCGAGGCAGCATTACCGCGATATCAGGTAGTCGGGGAGGACGTTCTTACGGATCGATTCCGATGGTTTGATCCCGTTGGAACTGCGGGGTACCTGCGAGGGCAACAGGAAGTGCCCCTCGCATGGCGGGACCACGCAATACATTGCATACCAAACGATGACGGATTTTCTTTTCCGTCCAGCGCCGATGAAGTGCCCGGCCGTCACCCGGCAGAACACCATGGCCGTCGGGTAGAAATTATCCGCCTCTTCCGTCGACGATCGCCCGTGCCGCGGCGTATGCGGTCGAGAACGCGGCCTGGAGGTTGTAGCCCCCGGTGTCGCCGTCGATGTCGAGCACCTCGCCGATGAAGGAGAGGCCGGGGATTCGTCTCGAGGCCATCGTCTTCGGGTTGACGTCAGCGAGGGCGACGCCGCCGGCGGTCACCATCGCCTCCCGGAACCCGCCGACAGCCTTCACCCCGAAGGAAAATGCCGTCAGGTGTGCAATGAGACCGTTTCTCGCCGTTTTCGAGAGATGTGCACAGGTAAGGTCCCGGGGGATCCCGATCTGATGCAGCAGCTCCTTTACGAACCGCTCGGGCAGGCAGAAGTCAGCGAGAATGGTCTTCACCTGCCGGGTGCCGTGGGCGGCCATCGTCTCTACCAGGTCTCGTTGCAGCGTTTCACGGGATAGCCCGGGGACAAAGGAGACCTTCAGCACGTCTCCTGCCTCGATGGAGCGCGAGAGGTGGAGGACGACGGGGCCGGAAAGCCCCGCGTGGGTGAGCAACAGGTCGCCGGAGCCCTCGCGGACCTTCCGGCCCTCCCGGAAGAGCGAGACGTTGACGCCGTCGAACGAGATCCCGGCCAGGTGCGAAAACGGATAGTCCTCGACGGCGACGGCCGCGAGGGCCGGCCGGATGGCCGTCACCGGCTGGCCGAGCCCGGCCGCGAGCCGGTAGCCGTCCCCCGAGGAGCCCGTGGCGGGGTACGACGCCCCGCCGGTGGCGATGACAACATGCGGTGCGGTATACCGGGCGGTTCCGGTCGCCACCAGAAAGCCCCCGTCCGACCCTTCGATGCTGAGGACGACCTCATCGCACCGGACCTCCACGCCCCGCTCCCTGCATTCGCGGAGGAGGAGGGCGAGCACGTCGGAGGCCTTCCTCGTCGCGGGAAAGACCTTTTCACCGGCGTCCGCCACCATGGAAAGCCCGCGGCTCTCGAAGAAGGCGATAAGGTCCCGGTTGGTGAACCCGAGGAGCGCCGGGCGCAGGAATGCCCCGTGGTCGCCGTAGTGCGAAAAGAACGCGCGGATATCGCCGCCATGGGTGAGGTTGCACTGCCCGGCGCCCGTGACCAGGAGTTTTCTCCCGCAGGCGGCGTTCTTTTCGAGCACCACCACCCTCGGGTTCGTACCTGCAGTTCCGGCCGCCTGCAGGGCGCAGAAGAGCCCGGCAGGGCCCCCGCCGATGACGATGACCTCGCAGTCACCCGTATCGGTCGTCACGACCTGCGTCCCATGGGGATGTTCCTCCGGGGTGGGTCCCGGGGAACGATGAGGGGGTGTGAACGGGGACGGACGCCTGCGCAGGCGAAGACGAAGAAGGCGTCATCTGCGATAGGCACCCCCGCACCCTTCCGCAACATAGCTCACCCTTCCTCTTCCGTCGGGGCCACGTCCAGCTCGGCCACGATCTGCACCGGGTCGTCCATCTCCCGGACGAGGTGCTGGATGCGGGTGAGGCGGTCGATGCCGATGAAGTGCTCGGCCATCACCCGGGCCATGCGGGAGAGCTCAATGGTCGCACCCTTCCGGCGGACCAGCTTGCGCTCCCGCAGCAGGGGGAAGATCACCTCCATCTCCCCCACCATGGTGGCGGTCATCAGGTCGAGCTGCTTTTCGTCGCCGCCGCAGACCACGGCGTTGGCCACGTACTCCTCCGAGGACTCCTCGTCGCCGTAGACCGGGGCCACCTCTTCCATCTCGCCCCGCAGCAGCATGATGGCCATCTCCTCCTCGGTGTGCCGCATGGTCCGGGCGTACGTGCCCCCCGGCTCGGCGAGCACCACCACCGTGCCGAGGTCGTGGAAGTCGGGGCGCCCGGCGCGGCCCATCATCTGCCGGAACTCGCCCACGCTGAGCCACTCGATGCCCATCGCCAGCGAGTCGAAGATCACCTGCGACGCCGGGAAGTCCACGCCCGCGGCCAGCGCCGCCGTGGTAACCACCGTGCCGATCTCGCCCCGGGCGAACTTCCCCTCCACCTCGCGGCGCTCCTGCGAGGATAAGCCCGCATGGTAGGGCATGGCATTCTTGCCCAGCGCATCGGCGATCACGTGGCAGCGGACCCGGGCGTTGGTGAACACGATCGACTGCCCCCGGTAGCCCTTCGCCGACCGGGTGCGGAACTCCTCCACGGTGAGCCGCTTTATCAGCGGGATCTTCTGCTTGCGCTCGGTGAAGATGAGGTGGCGCTCGAGGGGCACGGGCCGCTCCTCGTAACGCACCAGGCGGGCGTTGAGCTTTTCGGCGAGCAGCCCGGGCATGCCGATGGTGGCGCTCAGGTAGAGGAACTGGGCCTGCGGGGCGAGGTACTTGAGGCGGGCGATGAGCCCGTCGAGGCGGTGGCCCCGCTCGGGGTCCTCGAGCATCTGCACCTCGTCGATGACCACCGTGCCGATGTCCCTGACGCTGCGCCCGCAGCGGATGAGGTGGTCGATCCCCTCGTAGGTGGCCACGATGATCGAGGCGTTGATGTCCCGCCGCGCCCGCGTCCTCGTCTCGGGGAGGTTGAGCCGCGAGACGCCGGTGTGCAGGGAGACGGAGAGAAACTTCCCGTAACGGTCGGAAAACCGCTCATGCTTCTGGTTTGCCAGCGCGACCAGCGGCACCAAAAAGAGCATGCGCCCCCGCCGCTCCATGCAGTTCTTGATCCCGGCCATCTCCCCGATGAAGGTCTTGCCACTTGCCGTTGCGGCGACCACGAGGAGGTCGCGGCCCTGCAGGAGCCCCGCCTCAACGGCGAGCTGCTGGACCGGCATCAGCGTCTCCACCCCGGCGGCATCCCGAAATTCCAGGGGCAGGGGCAGCTCGTTGATGTGGGCGGTCTCCTGCACCGGGTGGGCCTCGAGCCGGTCGAAGAGCGTGCGGGACATGTCCGGACTCTCCGGCTGGATCAGGGCCAGCACCCGGTCCAGGTCGCGGTAGAGGAGCAGGAGCTTTTCGATGTGCGAGGCGGAATGCCCCCCCATCTTCCCCATGTAGCCCACCTCCCGGCGCAGCTCCCGCCGGGCGCACTCCACGCAGATCGTCTCCCGCCCGTACTGCACGGCGTTTTCCGCCGTAAGGGGGGTGATCCGGTCCTCGATGAGGCACGACCGGCAGACCCGGATGCGGGTGACGGGGATCTGGAGATCGGAGAGGAATGCCTCGAACTCCTCGTCGCGCGCGGTGAGGCTGACCGTCGCCTGGCGGAACTGGGCGACCAGGTCTTTGGTGGGGGTGTTGCGGAACTGCCGCCTGCCGGCCCGCCTGACGCGGTAGTTCTTCGGACGGTACCCCCGGGCGGTTTTTGCGAGGTCCACCACCCCGACCGCGGCGACGCGCCGGCCGTCGAAGAAAAAGAGACGGTATGACCCGCGATGCGGGTGTACGATAATATTCATGATTTGATCAGGTCGTGGATCACGTAGGTGAGCGACACCGTTTCGAGCCGCTTTAAGAGATCGGTGAATTCCTCGTCCACCACCGCCACTGCACAGTCGATCCCGTGGAACGCGGCTTCGATGGCACCTTCACGGGACCCGAAGAACATGTCCGGTATGCGCCCCGCCGCTTCGCAGGCGATATAGGCCTCGAGGCCCACCGCGCCCACCATGAGGGTGGCATCGAGCACGCGTTTCAGGGCGTCGGCCTGCACCTTGCGGGACCCTCCCCGCTGGATGCGGGGGACCTTGCAGACGTGGATAACGCCCTCGGAATGATCGATGATGCCGGAAAGCCGCGCCACCCCGACGTCGGTGCCGGACTGTGCGTCCATGATCGCCTCGCCCTGTGCTGACTGGTCGGACTTGCTCGCATACAGCCAGCCGTTCTTCATGAACACGCCCACCCGGTCCCCTTTGCGGATGGGTTCCGCGGCGATGGCCGTCCACACCGAGACCTGCTGGATGATGTCCCGGTTCACGTGCCGGGCGTAGGATTCCAGCACCTCGGCATTGGTGAGCACCCACTCGATGCCCGCGTGGGTGACCACGTACCGCCCCCTGCCGTGGGAGCTTACCATGCCGTCCTCCACCAGCTCGCGGATATATTCGGAGACCGCCTGCGGGGTGACCCCGAGCTTGTCGGCGATCTCCTGCTGGCGGACGGCCGGCTGGTGCTCGGCGATCTCTACGAGTATCTGGAACCGTGTCGCTTCCCGTTTGCTGCGAAGGATGGTGGAGAGCGGATCATCGGTCCGATCCGTCAAGGATCACCAACCCCTGCCCCCTGACATCGAGCGTCGGGAGTCGCTTTGCGACCCCCTTCACGAATACCGGGCTCACATTGAGCTTGCGTGCGACGTCGTTGATCGAGGTGTTGCCGTTCTGCACCTCCTGTTCGATCAGGTCGACCACCATCCGCAGGTGTTCCTCGGTGGAAACCGAGAGGTGCAGGATATCCCCGAGATCCGCCATGCTGCACTGAAAATTGGCCCTGAACTTGCTGTAGGTTGTTTTAAATTCCTTTGAGGGTTTTTCCCCCGGTTTCGGCATTCTCCACTGTTCCTCCACGAGATTGCCCTTTTTTAAAATAGCAAGACATTCAGCGACACAGTCGCTATCCACCTCCCTGGTCAGCTCCTCTTCGGTCATCCAGGATGTATTTAAAAGGTTGAAAACTTTTTTAAATTCTGCCCGATTAAACGTGACAAGAAGAGGGACCATTTCGACTGGATCATTCACAATTCTGATATGCCCTGTCAAGGTAAAGACCCGACTATATATTGGTGTAGAAGCGAATAAACCTTATCAAGAATTTTCTATGCGCCGGAAAGGTACCATCATTGTCCGCGGGATCGTCCAGGGTGTCGGGTTCCGCCCCTTCGTGTTCGCCCGGGCGAAAGCCCTCGGCATCACCGGAACGGTCAAAAATCTCGGCAGCGAGGTGAAGATCGTGGCGTTCGGCGACCGTTTCGAGGAATTTCTCGCAGCGGTCGCCCGCGGCCCGCCCCTCGCCCGCATCGACTCGGTGGCGGTGCGCGATGCGGCCGGCCCCGCCGCCGCAGACTTCCGCATCCTTCCCTCCGGCGAGGGGGTATTATCCGGGTTTATTCCTGCGGATGTGGCCATCTGCGACGAGTGCAGGGCCGATATCCGCAGGGCGGGGGGACGCTACGAAGGCTACTGGGCGACCTCCTGCGTCAACTGCGGCCCCCGCTACAGCATCATCGGCGGGCTGCCCTACGACCGGGAACGGACCACCATGGACGAGTTTCCCCTGTGCGCCGCGTGCGGGGAGGAATACGGCGACCCCGCCTCCCGCCGCCACCACGCCCAGACCATCGCCTGCGCCCGCTGCGGGCCCTCGCTCACCCTGCTCGACGGCGACGGGGCCGTCATCGCCTGCGCCGACCCGGTCGGCGAGGCGGCGCGGCTGCTCGATGCCGGGGCGGTCATGGCCGTCCGGGGGGTGGGCGGGTTTCACATCGCGTGCATCGAGGATTCGGCCCGGGAGCTCAAGCGCCGGCTGAACCGCACCGAGCAGCCCCTCGCGGTGATGACCACGCTTTCGCATGCGGAGGCCATCTGCGAGGTTACGGAGGAGGAACGCCGGATACTCTCCGGCCCTGAGCACCCGATTGCGGTGCTCAAAAAGCGCGCCGCCTTCGCCCACGATGGGATCTCGAACCTGCACACCCTCGGCTGCATGCTCCCCTACACCGGACTGCACGAGCTGCTCTTCGAGGCCCTCGCCCATCCCCTGCTGATCATGACCAGCGCCAACGCCCCCGGCTACCCCATGATCACCGACCTCGACCAGGCCATGGCCCGCCTCACCGGGGTCGTCGACTATATCCTCACCCACGACCGGGTGATCCTCAACCGCTGCGACGACTCGGTGGTCCGCGACGGCTACCTCATCCGCCTCTCCCGCGGCTTCGCCCCCCGCCGGCAGGCGATCGACCTCGGGGCCCACTGCATCCTGGGCGTGGGGCCGGAGCTCAACGCCAACGTCTCCCTCTACCGGGGGGGCTTTCTCATCACCTCGCCGCACGTGGGCAACGTGCGCAACCCCCCCACCCTCGCCTACCTCAAAGAGACCGCGGAGAAGATCGGCCGGCTCGTCGGGGCGGACTATGACATCATCGCCCACGACCTCCACCCCCGCTTCCTCTCCACCCGCTATGCGCAGGCGCTCGCCCGGGAATGCGGCGCTGCCCTTGCGCCCGTCCAGCACCACGAGGCACATATCGCCGCCGCTATCGAAGAGCCCTGCATCGGCATCGCCGTCGACGGGGTGGGCTACGGCCGCGACGGGACGATCTGGGGCGGGGAGATCTTCGCAGGCGTTGTGCCCCGCTTCGACCGGGTGGCCCACCTCGAAGCGGTGCCCATGCCCGGCGGCGACCTGGCCACGCGCTTTCCCGAGCGGATGCTCTACGGCATCCTCCCCGATGCGCAGACGCAGGACCTCCTGCTCGGGCGGGGGTGGAGCGACGTGGAGGCGGACGTGCTCGCCCGCCAGCTCGCACGGGGGGTCAACGCGCCCCTCACCAGCAGCACGGGCAGAGTGCTCGATGCCGCCGCCGCCCTGCTGGGCATCTGCCGCGAGCGCACCTACGACGGGGAACCGGCGATGAAACTGGAGGCGGCCGCGGCGCGGGGCAGGCACGAAGACTGGGACCCTGTGTTCGAGACCCGGGACGGCGCCGAGGTGCTCTCCACCCGGGCGCTGCTGCGGCGTGCACGGGACGCACTCGGGCGGCGCTCCCCGGAGGACGTCGCCGCGTCGGTGCAGCACACCCTCGCCCTCGGCATCGCCGGCATGGCCGTCCGTGCCGCCCATGCCGGCGGGTACCCCCGGGTCGCCCTCTCCGGCGGGGTGGCCTACAATGCTGCCATCCGGGAGACCATCCGCCGGGAGGTCGAGCGGGCGGGCCTCGTGTTCGTGATCAACGCCGACCTCCCCCTCGGCGACGGCTGCATCTCTTTCGGCCAGTGCATCATGGCGGCACGGCTGGCGGACGAATAACGCTATTTTTCCCCGGCGAGGCCCAGCCGGGAGAAGAGCGCCGGCGCCCCCCCGGCGATCCACAGCCCCAGCAGAGCGCCCTGCATGTACCAGAGCAGGCACGCGCCGTCCGCGGCCACGGCGATGAGCACAGCCGTGCCGTACCAGATGGCCAGCACCCCTGCCACCCCGGTGAGATAGCGGGCGGCGAGCAGGGATCGGCACACCCGCCCGAGGGTGCGGTCGCGAGCCTCGAGCCATGCCATCCCCGCAGCAACCCCGAGGATCAGCCCGCCGGAGAGAAAACTCCGGGAGGGATCCTGCGGGTCGATCAGCACCCCGGTCTGCGCAAACGCTCTCACCACCCACGAGAGAGGCACCTGCCAGTCTCCCTGCAGGGCGAGGGTGAGCAGGGTCGCCGCAGGGAAGAGCGCGGAGAGGCAGAAGGCGGCGACGACCTTCGTAGACGCGGGCCAGGTGCGGATACGCGCCCCCAGTCTCGCCTTGGCGAGGAGGAAGGCGACGAGCACCGCCAGCCCTGCCAGCCACCCGGCGACCACGTCGAGGGGCGAGTGGACCCCGAGATAGACCCGGGATATCCCGATGAGGAGGACGAGCAGCACGCAGGCCACCTGCGCCCACCGGCGGCGGAGGGAGACGGCGATAAACCCCCAGAACCCGGCGGCGAGCTGGGCGTGGGCGGAGGGGAGGGCGAAGCTGGACTCCGCCGCGTACGCGGTGACCGCGGGATCAATCCAGTAGGGGCGCGGGGTGTGGAAGGCCATCTTGAGGGTGTCGTTGGCCCCGGCGGAGAGCCCCAGCAGAAGGGCCGCGTGCAGCCCCAGGCGCACATCACAGCACCAGAAGAGGGCGGCGATGAAGAAGAAATAGCTGACCGGACTTCCCAGCAGCGAGAAGGACAGCATGGGCAGGAGCAGCCAGGGAAATGATTCCTGCAGTGAGGGCGGTACTGCCCATCCCATCGCACGTCCGGCATCCATACACGTCCCTACCGGTTGACGGTGTGGCGCGGGATGAATGTTTCGGGTGGAGAAAAAACGCTCGAAAAGCGGCCGGAACGTGATCGATCCGGATAAAAAAGTGGGGTTAGCCGAAGAGGGCGCCGAGGCCGGCCATGCCGCCTTCCTCGTCTTCCTTCTCCTCTTCCTCTTCCTCTTCCTCTGCAGCTGCCTCTTCGACGGGGGCTGCGGCGGCAGCGGCGGCGGGTGCAGCGGCGACGGGGGCTGCGGCGGCCTTGCTGATGGCCTCCTCGATGTCCACGCCGTCGAGCGCGGCGACGAGCGCCTTGACCCGTGATTCGTCGACTTCGATACCCGCGGCGGTCAGGACTGCCGTGACCGCATCCTCAGTTACGTCCTTTCCTGCCTTGTGCAGGATCAGTGCTGCGTAGATATACTCCATTTCAATTCACCTCAATTCTCTATCCAAATCTGATATGGTATGCATGTTCATCCGAAGAGGGCCCCGAGACCGGCCATGCCGCCCTCTTCGTCCTCTTTTTCCTCTTCCTCTTCTTCTTTCTCCGGCTCTTTCGCCTCTTCCTCTGCGGGGGCTGCGGCGGGGGCCGCTGCCTGGGCGGCCGCGGCGGCGCTGATCGATTCGTCGAGCTCCAGCCCGTGCTCCGCCGCCGCAAGGGCGAGGGAGAGCATCTGCCGGTATGCCCGGACGACGATCAGATCCATGACGTCCGCATTGTAGATGCCCGCCTCCACTGCAAGGTTCCGGGCCTCGCCGAACGCCTTGCCGAGGATGGCGCCGATGGTTGTCGGCGTCGGGATGGCGGCATTGACCGAGAGGTTAAATGCCTGCTGTGCGGCCAGCACGATGTTGTTGTAGTAGGCCAGCTCGTCGATTGCCAGCATCGAGGGCTCGAACATTGAGCCGTCGTAGTAGGCGACCTGCAGCGAGAGACCGACATCGATCGGCCGGATGTCGAGCTTGGCCAGCACGTCCGCCATCTTCTGGCTGATCGGCTCGCCCGCTCTGACCACCGTCCTTGACTCGCGGATGGTGACCTTGCCGCCCTCGATGGCCGCGGGAATGCCCGCCTGCTGGAACTCGCCGACCACCGGGCCCGGCTTGAAGCTCGTCGGGCCCTTGGAGACCACGATGTCCTCGGGCGAGATGTCGCCGGGCTTGGCGACCATCTTGGTCATGGTCCGTTCAAGCCGCTTGTAGAGCTTGAACGGGTTTTCATCGGTGAAGATGAGCGCGCTCTGCCCGTCGAGATAGTTCGTGACCTTCTGGATGTCACCGCCCATCTCGTTGAGCGAGTGCTCGATGAGCGTGTTGCGCGTCATCTTCAGCACCGCGGAATCGCGCAGGCCGCGGCGCATATGCTGCAGCTGCGATGCGGGGATCCCGTAGAGGTCCACCAGTCCAAAGACGGCATATTTCCCGGCGAGACGCTTGATCTCGGCGACCTCGTCCTGCTTCCACTGCGGCAGGTGGGATGTGTACAGTGCCATTCCTACATCACCCTCTCTGCCGGGCCCATGGACGTCTTCACATAGACCGATCTGATATTCATGGCTCCATTCTCAAGCGAACCTTCGACCCGCCTGAGCACGGCATCGATGTTTTCGGCAATGTATTCGGGGTCCATGCCCGTGTTGCCCACCTTGACGTGGAATGTCTTCTTATCCTTGGTCCTGAACTTGACCGAATTGCGAAGGCGCTCCACCACCGGCCGGATGTCCGTGCCGGGCGGAATGGGCGTGGGCATCTTGCCCCGCGGACCGAGCCGGGGACCGAGCCAGCGGCCGACCAGCGGCATCACTGCGGTCTCGGCGAGGAAGAACCGGTACTCCTCGGCAATTTTGCGTGCCTCGCGCGGTTCCCCTCCCAGGCGTTCGATCTCTTCTGCGCCGATGATGAGGTCGACACCAGCCTCTCTTGCCTGCGTGGTGATATCTCCCTTTCCGAGCACGGCGACCTTTTCCGTGACGCCTGTGCCGTGCGGTAGAAGTATCGTCTCATCAATACGGTTTTTTGGCTGCGCCATGTCGATGCTCCGGAGATTGACGGCGATGTCCACGCTCTCCAGGAACTTGCGTTCAGGCGCATTCTCCATGGCCGTTTTCACGGCCTGAAGGATATCAGCCCTTTCTACCATTTGTTACCTCCATAGTTCTGCGACCCTGTGCGGATCTTCTATGGTTTTCATAGCCTATTCTGCGAAACTGCTGTCGTACTCGCCTGCATCGATGAGGACAAACATCTCCTTCGGAGATTTGCCGTCGACAGTGACGCCTACGCTCACGCACGTCCCGACGACCTCCTTGACGGCGGTCTTCAGGTCATAGCTGAGCATATCGTCGAACTTCATGCGGGCGATGCGGACAGCAGCCTCAAGCGGAAGGTCTCCCACAACCTGAGTGCCGGGCTCTGAGGAGCCCTTCTCAAGCCCGCACTCCTTCATGACGAGTGCGGTGGTGGGAGGCACACCCACGGAAACCGTGAAGTTCTTTTTGTCGTCGACCTCGATGATCGCCGGCACCTGCATGCCGTTGAATTCCGCGGTCTTTTTGTTGATCTCGTCGACAACAGCCTTCACGTTGATTCCGAGTGGGCCAAGCGCCGGCCCCAGAGGGGGGCCTGCGGTTGCTTTTCCGCCGGGTACCAGTACCTCGACTACTTCTCCCATGTCTGTATCACCATGCCTGCCCCCGGCGGGGGGCTTTCGGCCTGGGTTAGTAGAGGTCGCCCCCGCAGAACTTAAAAGCTATTCACTGCGGGCGGAAAAAAGAGAGGATTACTTTTCATCTTCACGCCGGTCGATGACCCGCACATGATCGCCCCGCACCGTAATGGGGATGGGGACCATGCTCTCGTAGAGCTCCACGGTGATCTCCTCTTTTCCGGTATCCACCCGTTTCACCACCGCTTTTTCGCCCTTGAAGGGGCCGGCGATCAGCTCGACGATCGTCCCCTCGTCGATGCCGCTCACCACCGGCTTGGGCACCAGGAAGTGAGCGACCTCGTCGAGGATGGACGCTCCCCGCACCACGGCGCGCGCATGGGGGACCATCTCCACCAGCTGCTCGATGCGGGCAAGGGGATCCGGGCTCTCCACGAGGACGTAGCCGCGCAGCTCGTCGGGAGCGATGATGGCCGCCACGCGGATCTCGCCATGGTCCTTGAGGGCCTTGATAATATTGTCCGCGACGGTCCGCTCCTGTTTTGCCGTCGTCTTGATGGCGTAGATTTTATTCTCGTAGTCGGTCATTGGTCCATCAGTTCGGCAGCGTGAACATCAGTTCATAGATCACGAATCCAATCAGCCCGATCAGGGCGATACCCACCGCGGCCACAAGGGCGATCTTGGAAAATTCATCCCGGTTGGGCGTCCTCGCCAGTTTCAGGACACGCCAGTATTTATTGAATACCTCTTCTTCGATATTGAATGCCATGCTCGATCACTTGAGGAAATCTATTTCGAACTCTCTCATCATCTTTCTTACGCCTGTTTCATTGCGGCCGTAGATCTGGGCGGAGCGGACCCCCGTCACCACGAGCATGGTGCGCATCTTGCCCTGCATGTCCGGGTCGACCTGTGCGCCCCAGATAATCCGGGCAGACGGGTCGATCCGGTCATAGACTTCCTGCACCACCCCTTCGGCCTCGATCATGGTCATGTCGGGGCCGCCGACCACGTTGACCAGCGCCGCCGTGGCGCCGGAGATGTCCACGTCGAGCAGCGGGGAGCGCAGCGCTTTCTTGACCGAATCGGCCGCCTTGTCCTCGCTGTCGCTCTCGCCCATGCCGATCATTGCCACCCCGCCCCGCTCCATGACGGTGCGCACGTCGGCAAAGTCGAGGTTGACGAGGCCGGGCATGGTGATCAGCTCGGTGATCCCCTTGACCGCGCGCATGAGCACCTCGTCGGAGACCTTGAACGCCGCGTAGAGGGGCAGGCGGGGCACGACCTCGAGCAGGCGGTCGTTCGGCACGACGATGACCGTATCGGCGACATCGCGAAGCCGCTCGAGGCCTGCCTCCGCGTTCTCCATGCGGATCGCCCCTTCTGCGGTGAAGGGGAGGGTGACCACCGCGATGGTCAGCGCGCCCTCCTCACGGGCCGCCTTGGCGATGATGGGGGCGGAGCCGGTGCCCGTGCCCCCGCCGAGGCCCGTGGTGATGAACACCATGTCGGCTGCCTCCACGGCCTTCTTGATCTCCTCCTCGGTCTCAAGGGCCGCCTCCTCGCCCACCTGTGGGATGGAGCCCGCACCCAGCCCGCGGGTCCGCTGCCTGCCGATGAGGATGCGGGTGTCCGCCTGGGTGCGGATGAGGTGCTGGGCATCGGTGTTCATGGCGATGAGCCGTGCCCCGTGGATGCCCTCATCCGACATCCGGGTGATGGTGTTGGATCCGCCGCCGCCACACCCGATGACCGCGATCTGTGTCTGCAGTTCTCTCAGTACCTCTTCCAAATCCTTATCTTCCTGTGGATTATCGATAATCATGCCTTCAGCGCGATTCAGTGCCTCTTCTACTATGGACTTCATACATACCTCTCCAATCCCGGTACCCTGATCTCCCGCTCGCTCCATTCCGAAACCATCTCGGGGGTGACAATCCTCCCGTCATGTTCTATCGCATTACCCGAGGCCAGCTCTTTGAAAAGAGGCCCCTGCGGCACCCCCAATGCGCGCGCTTTGGTGGGGTTGAAACGGAGTTTTCGCAGGATCAATCGCTCCCCGTCAACACTATTGTTGGCTTGTCCGGTGACGATGTCTATACTCAACGTTATTAACTCATCTATTAATGATGATCTATTTTTCCCGTAAGAAATAAAAAATGGGAGCATTTTACCCGTGCCCGAGGAGAGATGCACCACGGGGAGGGCGTCAAGGCGCCGGAGCACGCGGTCCCGGTCAACCCGCAGGGCTTCGGCCAGCAGATCCCCGGGAATTTCGAAGAAAACGGGGTCGCCCGGGCCCTCCAGTGCGTGGATGGATACCCGGCTTCCCGGCGCATGCGCCTCCGCGAGCCTGCGGATCGCAGTGTAGGTCTCCCGGTCGAGACGGCTGGCCGCGTGGATGTCGCTTTCCGAGAGGACCATGATATCCAGGCCGGCAAGGAGGGCGTCCAGCCGGGAGAGGAGGGCGCCGGGCAGCGCTTTTCTGTCGATGTAGGCGGCATGGGCGCGGCTCTTCTCCCGCATCTGCGCGATCATGCCTGTATCGAGGGCCGCGACCGCACGGGTCGGGGCGATGTGGCCGAACGCGGCCTGCGTGGCAAGGGCGATGGCCGTCTGGCGCGCCGCGTAGTGGGTCCCCCCGAACCCGATGAGGGTGAGCGACGCCGAGGGCTCCGCGTCGAGGATGGCCCCGGCCACCGCCCGGGCCGCCGCCGGATCGCGCCACTGCTCCCCGGTGCTCCCGATCTCCGCAAAGAGCGAGGGGGTCGCACAATCGGTGGGCCCGTGATGGGTCACCTCGTAGGAGACACGGTAGCCCGCAGGAGCGCGGGCGGCGAGGCCCCGCAGGACGGCGTGCATCCACCCGGGCGCCGCCGCGGCGAGCTCCCCCGCCCTGCCGCCGTAATCCGCCGTCGCGTAGTTGCCGGTGACGTGGACGGTGAGGGCTGGCTGCGGCCGGATGCTGGTGTGCCGGGAGATGAACAGGATCAGGTCGGCGTCCGCCCGCCGGTCAATCCCCTCCTCGGAGATCAGCCGCCCTTCCGTCTCCAGGAACGAGAGCTGCCGGCCGCGGTGCGAGACCGGCCCGGCGTCGGGGTTGTCCAGCAGGTCGAGGAGCTGGCGGCGGATGGCGACGCCCGCCGGGTCGAGGGCCGAATTAACGATGGCGATGTGCATGGGCAGATCACCCACGATATTGATCCCCCGGCCCCTTGTACGCTTCGCTTCCCCGGCGCCCGGATGCGGGCATTGCATATACGCTTCATTTTCCGCAATGGTAAACGATATTTCCTTACGGGTGCACCTCTGTTGTACATGGATGAAGAGAAAATCACACAGGCGTTCGAGGAATTTGGCATCACCACCGAGATCAGGTGCGAACAGGCATTTGCAATCTGCGAAAAATACGGCATCCCCACACTGGACATCGCCCGCTACTGCAACCGGCATGACCCGCGCATAAAAATCAGGGGCTGCCAGCTGGGCTGCTTCAAATGAAACTCTTTCTCGAAGTGGTCCCGGTCGAGGAGGCTGTTGCCGCGGTGCGGCGGATCGCCCCGCCGGTCGTCGAAGAGACCGTACCCCTGGAGGAGGCCTATGGGCGAGTGCTCGCCCGGGACATCAGCGCTGGTGAGGATATTCCCGGGTTTACCCGCTCGGTAAAGGACGGCTACGCGGTGGTCGCCGCCGACACTACCGGCGCAGGCGAGGCCATGCCTGCCATGCTCGAAAACACTGGCCGGGTGGCCATGGGAGCGGCGGAGGCCCGGGCGATCGCTCCCGGGCAGTGCTGTTACGTGCCCACCGGGGGGGTGATCCCCCCGGGGGCCGACGCCATCGTGATGGTGGAATACACCGAAGCGGTGGGCGACGAAGTGCTCGTCCACCGCCCCGTGGCGCCCGGCGAGAACCTTATCGCCCGGGGCGAGGACTTCGCTGCCGGCGCCGTGGTGCTGGAGGCGGGACGAAGGTGTTCGCCGCGGGATCTCGGCGTGCTGGCCGCACTGGGGGTGGCGGAGGTGCCGGTCGCCGCCCGGCCGCGGGTGGGGATCATCTCCACCGGCAACGAGCTGGTGCCGGTCGCCGCGACGCCCGGGCCGGCGCAGGTGCGCGACGCCAACACCTCCCTTGCATCCGGGTTCGTGATCGAACGGGGCGGCGAGCCGGTGCGCTACGGCATCGTCCGCGACGAACGGGCGGCGCTGGAAGAGGCCCTCGCCGCCGCCGCCGCCGAATGCGACGCGGTGCTCCTGTCCGGGGGCAGCTCGAAGGACGAGCGGGACATGTGCGCGGCCGTGATCGCCGACGCCGGCGAGGTGCTCATCCACGGCGTGGCCATCGCCCCCGGCAAGCCGACCATCGTGGGGCGGGTGGGACCGGCGCCGGTCATCGGCCTTCCCGGCCACCCCGCCTCCACCTGCGTGGTGCTCATCGTCGTGGCCGGGCCCCTTCTCGCCGCCATGACCGGCGAGCGCCGGGCGGTGCGCACGGCAACCGCCCGGCTCACCCAGAACGTCCCCTCCGAGCGGGGCAGGGACGATTACGTGCGGGTGGCGCTCGACGGAGAGGGGGGAGCCGCCCCGCTCTTCGGCAAATCGGGGCTGCTGAACACGCTCGTGGCGAGCAGCGGTGTGGTGCGTGTGCCGGCCAGTCGTGAGGGACTGGAGACCGGCGAGGAGGTGGAGGTGCTCCTGTGGTGAAGCGCTACCTCTCCCTCATCACCCTCGACGAGGCGCTGGCACGCATCGGCGAGGAATTCCCCCACCCTGTTGGCACCGCCACGGTGCCCCTGCAGGAGGCGGCGGGCAGGATCACCGCAGCCCCCGTCTTCACCCGGTTCTCGGTCCCCGAGACCCACCTTGCGGCGATGGACGGGATCGCCGTGCACAGCGGAGACACCCATGGGGCGAACGAGCAGCGCCCGGTGCGGATCCAGGACGCAGCGCGGGTCAACACCGGCAACGTTGTCCCCCCCGGCTATGACGCCGTGGTGATGATCGAGGACGTGCACCTCGAGGAGGACGGCTCCTTTACCGTGCGGGCGCCGGTGAGCCCCTGGCAGCACATCCGCCCGGTGGGGGAGGATATCGGCGAGTCGGAGATGATCCTTCCCTCGCGCCGCCGGATCCGCCCGCACGAGATCGGGGCGCTCGCCGCCTACGGCGTGGCCGAGGTGCCGGTGCTCGACCTCTCGATCGGGCTCATCCCCACGGGATCCGAGCTCGTGCCCGCAGGAACACGCCCCGCACCGGGACAGGTGGTAGAGAGCAATATGTATATGGCCGCGGCCTACCTCGCCGACCTCGGGGCCCGGTGCACCCACTACCCCATCGTCCCCGACGACCCGGGGGTGATCCTGGAGCAGATCCGCAGCGCCGTCGAGAAGCACGATATGCTGGTCGTCTCCGCAGGATCCTCCAAAGGCACCCGCGACTACACCGCACCGGTGATCGACGAGCTCGGCGAGGTGCTCATCCACGGGGTGGCCATCAAGCCCGCCCGCCCGGTGATCGTCGGAAGGGTGGCGGGAAAACCAGTGATCGGCATGCCCGGCTACCCCCTCGCCTGCTTCACCATCCTGCGCGAGATCCTGCGCCCCATGATGGACGCCTGGGGCTTTGCGCCGCCGGAAAGCGATCAGGTTGCCGCACGCCTCACCACCACCCTCGAGTCCGATGCCGGCACCGACGAGTTCGTGCTCCTCTCGGTGGGCCGCATCGGGGGGTCGTGGGTGGCGGTGCCACTCTCCCGGGGCGCCGGGGTGCAGATGAGCGCTGTGCGGGCCAACGCGTATGCGAAAATCGGCCGCACCCTCGAGGGGGTGGCCGCCGGCGAGCAGATCACGGCAACCCTGCTGGTGCCCCGCGCCGGCGCACAGGAATCCCTGCTGGTCACCGGGAGCCACGACCCCGCCCTCGACTACCTCGCCGACCAGGTGCGTTCTGCGGGCATCGACATGCACACCACCCACACGGGGAGCATGGGCGGGGTGCTGGCCCTCAAAAAGCAGGAGTGCCATGCCGCCCCCATGCACCTCCTCGCTGCGAACGGTGACTACAACATCCCCTACCTGGAAAAATACCTGCCCGGCGAGGAGCTGGTCCTCCTCTGCGTTGCCGAACGCCAGCAGGGGATCGTCTCCCGCGAAGAGCTGCGTCTTGACGACCTCCCCGGCACCAGGTTCGTCAACCGCCAGAAGGGATCGGGCACGAGGATGCTCCTCGACCACCTGCTGGCTGGGGCGGGGATCGATCCTCCGTCAATCGAGGGCTACGACCGGGAGCTGACCACCCACCTCTCGGTGGCCCTCGCCGTCAAAACAGGGGAGGCTGATGCCGGGCTCTGCGTGTATTCCGCCGCAAAAGCACTCGGGCTGCCCTTCGCGCCCGTGGGAACGGAGCGCTACGAGCTGGTCGCCCGGCGGGCGGTGCTCGAGGAGGACGGACGGGTGGCCCGCCTCTTCGACGCCGTATCCTCGCCCGAATTCATCAGGGTGCTGGAGCGTCTGGGGGGCTACGAGACCGGGGAGACAGGCGTGCGGCGCGTACTGCCATAAGGACAGCCTCATCGGGGGTCCGGCAGGAAAAGACCCCCTCGATCTCCCACGTCCGGTAGCCGAATACCGGAATTTCATTTTTCAGCGCAAGGGCGATCTCCGAGAGGGTGCCGTAGCTTCCGCCCACGGCGATCACCGCATCCGCGGATTCCACCAGCACGACGTTGCGGGCGTGGCCGAGATTGGTCCGTACGTGGACGTCGAGGTAGGGGTTGCCGTTCTCCGTTCCCGGGAGGATGCCCACGCATAATCCGCCGCCCTCCTTCGCTCCCCGGCATGCGGCCTCCATCACTCCCCCGCGCCCGCCACAGCAGAGCACCTCCCTGTTGCCGGCGATGAGATACCCGATGGTCTCGGCAGCCGCCGCTTCTTCGGCCGTGCACTCCACCGCCCCGATCACCGCGATCTGCATGCACGCATGGTGCTCTCCGGCCGGGCATATGGCTACCGGTCGGTTCCGGGGCGGTGATACCTCGAAGAATGAATGATAATCGCCAGCGTGCCGGCGGGCAACGGCTGCGTTCGGCTCCCCCCTGAAATGAGAGCTGGCATGCGGCCGGGATCAGGAGAGGCGGGAGGGGGCCCGCGGCAGGTCCCGGCACGGCATTGCCGGCTGTTCACGCACCGTGGCCGGCGGGGAGGTTCGCCGCATACAGGCGGGAGAGCAGCAGGTAATCGACAAAAAACGTCGTGGCAACGGTGACCGCGCCCGCCCCCGCCGTCCCGCACCACCCGCCGGCGCAGAGCCCGAGCCCGGAACCCACCCCGGCGGCAAGAGAGACAAGATGCACCTGCAGCCGCTTCAGCGGCGATGGCCCCGTCATGGCATCCACCACCCTCCCGGCACGCCCCTGTGCATGGCGCTCATCGATCGGAGGACTTGCCATTTTTATATTTTACTATATATAAAAACTATTCCCGGCCCGGGTGGGCTCCCGGGGGAGGGGCGGCGGCGCACCAGTGCTGCGTGCGGGCACCCCCCTGCACGACGCCCGCAAATACTTAACCATTCCACACGCCCAATTTTATGGTACGATTTGAGGGATCAAGGTGAAAGAGGCCGCCAGCAGTTATAGCGCACAGGATGTCGAAGCAGAGGTCAGACAGTACTGGGACGACGAGGATGTCTACCGGAGGGTGAAGACACTCCGGGAGGGGGCAACGAGGTTCTTTTTCGTCGACGGGCCCCCCTATACCACGGGCCATATCCACCTGGGCACCGCGTGGAACAAGATCATCAAGGATGCCGTCCTGCGCAGGGAGCGGATGCGGGGCTTCGATGTCGTCGACCGCGCCGGCTACGACATGCACGGCCTGCCCATCGAGGTGCGGGTGGAGCACGAGCTGGGGTTCACCTCGAAAAAGGACATCGAAGACTACGGGATTGCCGAATTCGTCGAGCGCTGCAAGACGTTCGCCCTCGATCACAAGGACATCATGAGCGAGCAGTTCAGGCAGCTCGGCGTCTGGCTGGATTTCGAGGACCCCTACCAGACCGTCTCCGAGGAGTTCATCGAGTCCGCATGGTGGGTGCTCCAGAGGGCCGAGGAGAAGGGCCTGTTAGAGCGCGGCCACCGGGTGGTGAACTGGTGTCCCCGCTGCGAGACCGCCATCGCCGACTCGGAGGTGGAGTACTGGGACGAAGCGGATCCCTCGATCTTCGTGAAGTTCCCCATCAGCGGCCGCGACGGTGAGTTCCTGGTCATCTGGACCACCACCCCCTGGACCCTTCCCGCCAACGTCGGCGTGGCGGTGGACGAGACCTTCACCTACGCCCGGGTGAAGGCGGTCAGGGACGGCGCCGAGGAGATCCTCTGGATCGCCGGGGATCTGGTGGAGAGCGTGCTGCGAAAAGGCCGCTACCAGGACTACACCGTGCTCGAGACGCACCCGGGCAGCGATCTGGTGGGGATCACCTACGAATCGCCGCTCGCCGCTGCCGTCCCCGCCCAGAAGGAGATCGCCCACCGCGTGGTGGCCGCCGGGTTCGTGGAGATGGAGAACACCGGGATGGTGCACATCGCACCGGGCCACGGGTGGGACGACTTCCTGCTGGGCATCGCCGAGGGGCTGGAGGTCTTCTGCCCGGTCGGCGGGGACGGCCGGTTTACGGCGGACGCAGGGATCTTCGAGGGGCTCGCCGTGCGGGACGCCAACGAGGAGGTGCTCGGGGCACTGGACGAGTACCTGCTCGCAAAAGAGACCATCGTCCACCGCTACGGCCACTGCTGGCGCTGCAAGATGCCCATCATCTACCGGGCCACCGAGCAGTGGTTCATCGCCATCCCTGCAATCAAGGAAGAGATGCTCGGCGAAATCGCCCGGGTGGCGTGGTACCCGGAGTGGGCGGGGTCCGCGCGGTTCCACGACTTCGTGGCCGACGCACGGGACTGGTGCATCTCCCGGCAGCGCTACTGGGGCACTCCCATCCCGGTCTGGGTGTGCGATGCCTGCGACGCCCGCCGGGTCTTCGGCACCATCGCCGAGCTCGAAGACGCGAGCGGCGCCGTCCTCGAGGACCCGCACCGCCCCTACGTGGACGAGATCACCGTTCCCTGCGCCTGCGGCGGCACCATGCGCCGGGTGGAGGACATCTTCGACGTCTGGTTCGATTCCGCCAACGCCTCGTGGGCCACCGTGGGGTTCCCCCGGCGGCGCGAGGAGTTCGAAGCGCTCTGGCCCGCCGACTTCATCACCGAAGGGCAGGACCAGACACGGGGCTGGTTCTACTCCCAGCTCGGCGCCTCCACCATCGCCTTCGACCGCGCCCCCTACCGGAGCGTGCTGATGCACGGGTTCGCCCTCGACGCCGAGGGGCGCAAGATGAGCAAGAGCTTCGGCAACGTGGTCTCGCCGGAGGAGGTCGTGGCGAAGTTCGGGGTGGACGTGCTCCGCCTCTACCTGCTCTCGGCGAACGCCCCGTGGGACGACCTCAAGTTCAACTGGGAGAGCGTCACCACGGTCAACCGGGCGGTCAACATCCTCTGGAACGTCTACCGCTTCCCCCTCCCCTACATGATCCTGGACGGGTTCGCCCCCGAATGCGGAGAGAACGGGCGGTGGGAGGCGGGATACGTGCTCGCCAACCATGCATCGATGCCTGTCGAGGACCGCTGGATCCTCTCCCGCATCAGCAGCCTCGCCGCAGCCGTCGAGAAGGACCTGCAGGAGTACCAGCTCCACCGGGCGACGAGGGGGCTTATCACCTGTATCCTCGAGGACATCTCCCGCTGGTACGTGCAGCTGGTCCGCCCCCGGATGTGGCTGGAGGAGGACGCACCGGAGAAGACCAGCGCCTATGAGACCATGTACTATGTCATGCGCAGGCTGGTGCAGCTGCTGGCGCCCTTCACCCCCCACATCACCGAAGCCATCTACCGCAACCTGCGCACCGATGCCGACCCGGCGAGTGTGCATATGCTCGACTGGACCGCCGGCGACGGGTGCCTCATTGATGATGCGCTCGAGCGGGCGATGGACACCGTGCGCGCCTTCGACGATGCGGTGGCCACCGCGCGCCAGGCGGGAAGGCGCAAACTGCGCTGGCCGGTTGCCCAAACCGTGGTGGTCACGGGAGACGAGGAGGTTGCCGGCGCCATCGAGGGGCTGCGCGCCCTGTGCGAAGCCCGCGCCAACAGCCGCCGCGTCGAGGTGGTGCGGGACCGCTGGGAGCGCATCGGGTGGCGCGCCGAGCCGGTGATGCGGGGCATCGGGCCGTCATTCGGCAAGGAGGGGCCGACGGTCAAAGCGCTCATCGAGCAGGCGGACGGCAACCTCCTGAAAGCCGCCCTCGAGGAGAAAGGCGAGGCGACGGTCGGCGAGGGTGATGCCGTCTACACCATCACCGCCGCCCACGTCACCTTCGAGGAACAGCTCCCGGCAGATGTGTTCGCCGCCCCCATGAGCGGCAACGCCACCGTCTACGTGGACGTAGCCCTCGACGACGACCTCGAGGCGGAGGGCTACGCCCGGGAAGTGATCCGCAGGCTGCAGGAGATGCGCCGCCAGCTCGACCTGCGCGTCGAGGACTTTATCACCGTGGATGTCTCCGTCGACGACGCCCGTGTCGCGGCCCTGCTCGCCGGCGACTGGCAGGACTTCATCATGCAGGAGGTCAGGGCATCCTCCATCTCCCTGCGCGCCTCCGGCGGTGCGGCAGGCGCCACCGCCGCCGATCTGCGGAAAGAATGGGACGTGGAGGGCATCACCATGGTGATGGCCGTCTCTGCGCGCCAATGACCAGTGAGCGGACCAGCGCCTCCCCGTCGGGCCCGGAAAAGAGGGGGAGGTCGTGGAGTGCCCGGACGACGGTCCGCTCCACCTCCACCGCTTCGCCGGTGACCGGGTTGTACCCCTCTTTTTCCACCGTCTCCCGGGCGACGATCACCCCGCGCCGCTGCCACGCGGGCGTGTGCGCGAGGTTGACCCCCCGGGAAAACATCAGATCGTGGAGTTCGGCCGAGGGTTTGCCTTTCAGCGCCGCGGCCGCCTCCCGTGCGCTCATCCCCTCATCGATCAGCGCCTGCTGGCAGTAGGCGTTGATGTGGTTGCGCCAGGCCTCCTGCTGGCGCCATGCCAGGTAGCCGGCGACCGCATCGGGGGTCATGGTGATCACCCGCGCGTCGAACGCCAGCGGCCGGCGGCACCCGAGTGCGATGGTGAGCGCGCTCGCCGCATAACTCGCGCAGACCGAGTCGATCTTCTCCACCCGCCCCCCGAACGGGAGATCCGAAAAATAGAGGCTGATTTCGTCGGAAAACGTGTACGCGAAGACCGGCGCGAGCCCGCTCTCCCGGAGGAGCGCGCGGCAGACATCGCACATCGCCTTGCACAACCTGCGGTCGAAAGGTTTTTCGAGGCCCAAACTGCGGGAGAGGCGGTAAAAAGCGCGCCCATCGCACCTCACCATGATCGGCGGGACCATGGCAAGGGAGCTGAAGAGTTCCCGTTGCTGCATGCACATGCCGTCAAAAAAGTATGTTCCCCATGACCCATACCGCAGAACGAGAACCGCGATCCTGGCCCCCTACTCCTGCTTCATCCTGCCGAACGCACCCGTAAGGTGGCGTATGATGACGATATCGCCGATCGCAATGATGATCCGGTAGGGAATGCGAAGGCCCCTGAATCCCTTGAGGTCCATCAGTTCGGGGTTGATATTGCTCACCGCGAGCGAATCGATCTTTTTGCCGTCGACGTCCACCACCACGTCCTCGATCTCCCCCACCAGCACTGCTTTGTCAGTGTAGACATGCATGCCAAAAAGGTCGGTAATCTGAGTTTTCATCGTAATCGTTTGAAGGTATACACTTAAAAGGTAAAAAAATAATCATTCCCCCATGGAAGGCTCCCTGCAGATAGGAACCATTTTCGATATCCCCGTACGCCTCCACTGGACGTTTCTCCTGGTCATCCCCCTCTTCGCGTGGATTATCGGCAGCCAGATCGAGATCACCGCCGGGCTCATCGCTGGCGCCTACGGCATCGATCTGGCGTCCGACCCGTCCTATATGGCCTATATCACCATGGGGTACATGCCCTACATCCTGGGCACCGTCGTCGCTCTGGGCCTCTTCCTGGGTGTCTTCGTCCACGAACTCGCCCATTCCCTCGTAGCCCGCGCAAAGGGGATCAAAATCCGCAGCATCACCCTGCTCATCCTCGGCGGGGTGGCGTCCATGGACGAGGGCATCCCCGACCCCCGGGTGGAGCTGCCCATGGCGCTCGCCGGCCCCCTCACCAGCTTCGCCATCGGCATCGTCTGTAGCGTCATCGGCGTGGTCGGCATCGCCTTCATCGCTGATCCCCCCCTCGCCGGGCTGGTCTTCTTCGTCTTCGGCTACCTGGGCCTGCTCAACATCATCCTCTTCGTCTTCAACCTGCTCCCCGCCTTCCCCATGGACGGCGGGAGGGTGCTGCGCGCATGGCTGGCGACACGGATGCCCCTCAACCGGGCCACCAAGATCGCCGCCGATTTCGGCAAGGCATTCGCGGTGTTCTTCGGGATCGTCGGATTCTTCCTCTTCAATCCCATCCTGATCATCATCGCCTTCTTCATCTACATCGGGGCGAATTCGGAGTCGACGATGCTGCGCTACAACATCCTCCTCCAGGACGTCACCGTCGCCGACGCCATGAGCGCACCCGTCGTGACGGTCCCCCCCGACCTCCCCGTCCAGGACGCCATCGAGATGATGTATTCCACCCACCACCTGGGCTTCCCGGTCGTGGCAAACGGACGGCTCGTCGGCATGGTGACGCTCTCCGACGTGCATTCGGTGCCGGAGCCGGACCGGGAAGCGCTCCGGGTGCGCGATATCATGACGAAAAGCCCCCTCACCCTCCAGCCCCGCTCCCCGCTCATCGAGGCGCTGCAGATCATGTCGACGAAAAACATCGGCCGGGTCCCCATCGTGGAGGGTGAGGCGCTGGTGGGCATCGTCACGCGCACGGACATCCTGCGGGTGATGGAGCTCAAAGAGGTCTGAAGGCCAGCACCCCGTCGATCGGGGTGGCGCCCGCCGCCTCGCGGAACTGCGCGAGGCTCGCGAACGGACGGCGGGCGGCAATGGCGGCGCTGCGCGCTTTGCCCACTCCGGGGATCCAGCGCAGCGCCGCGACCGGCAGGCGGTTGATGTCCACGGGAGCGGGAAGGGCCGTGACCGAGCGCATGCCCCAGTCGACCACCACGGCATCGATGACCTCCCCCCGCTTCACGCGCAGGGGGATGCCCACCAGGATGGGGTAGGAACCCATCTGGCGGCCGAAGGAGAGCGCTCCTTCCTGCTCGATGATCACCCGCCGGAGTACCGTGCCCGCCGGAAAGACGCGTGTGAGCATGGGCAGGTCGAAGTTTTTGCGCACATGCTCCTTGAAGCGGGCGAACGCCGCCGCGTGGCGGCCGATGGTGTTGTCGGCAAACGCCGGGGTGCCCTCGAAGGGCATCAGCTGGCGGATGTTGACGCGCCGCACCAGGAGGTCGCGGTCGAGCACCTCCGCTAAAAACGCCTCATTGAGGGCGAACGTCGCCTCCGTCTCCCCGGCGAGGCCGACGATGAAGTTGAGGCCCGGCAGGAGGTCGGGCACCCCCTCGCGGCGCCGGGCCCCCACCTCGTTGACGACCTCGATGGCCCGCATCACCTGCGCGGGAGAGGCTTTCAGGTTGTTGGCCTCGATCACCGCGGGGTCGGCGGTCTCCATCCCGAAGGCCGCCACGTCGCCGGGGGTGTGGTGGTCCCGGATGACGCAGAGGGCCTCCCGCGCCGCCTCTTCGTGGCGCGCGATGGTGCCCGGATTGATGTTGTCGATGTGCAGGGTCCCAAGACCGGGCGCCGCGTCCCTGATGCCGGCAAACAGCCGCTCCAGCAGGTCGGGACGGGGGCGGGGAAACTCCCCTCCGCCCGCCCCGAAGGCGAGCAGGTCGGGCTGCCGGCCCAGACGGAAATGAAGGGCGCCGTGGCCGGCGAGGGCGGCAACCTCGGCGACCACGCCGGCAGGCTCCCGGTAGCGGGGCATGCCGTAGAGGGGTTCGGTGCAGAACGCACACCCCCCCACCACCGCCCGGGAGCAGCCCCGCGCCGTCTCCAGCTCGCACATCACGCGGGGATAGGAGGGATGCCGGCCGATGATGAAGGCGCCGGCGACACTCCAGCGGTCGAGGGCCGCGTAGTCGAGCGATCCCGCAGGTTCGCCCCCGTCGAGGAAGGCGGCGAGCGCCGCGGCGATCTCGCCCGAAAGCACGGCGTCGAAACCCGAAAAGGCCTGCCTGGCCGCAACCGATCCTCCCCCTGCGGCGTAGCCGAAGGTGATCGGCCCGCCGATCAGCAGCTGCGGGCGGCGGAGCAGGGTGCCGATCTGGCGTATCTCGGCGAGGGTGGGGGGCGCCCCGCCCAGGTACTTGCCGGGCACCGTCATCCCGGCGATCATCACCACGAGTGCGGCGGCGTCGAGCCGGGCGAACCACGCCGGATCGTCGCGCACCTGGTCGACGGTGCAGTACTCCACGGAAAACCCCCGCTCCCCGAGCACCCCGGCGACGTAGCGCACGTAGGGCGAAATGTAGGGAGGGACCCCGAAGCAGGCGGGCTCGTCGACGTAGCCGTCGAGGATGAATGCCTCAGATCTCATAGCCGATGATGCCCAGCAGGGTGCGGGCCCAGGCGAGCTTGCCCCGCTTGACCGGGTCGACCGCCACGTCGTCGAGGTCGAAGCCGACGAGGGTGACCGAGGCGGCCCCCAGCGCGTCGGCGGCGAAGACCGCCCGGTCGCCATCGGTGAACCCCCCGAAGTTATGAACCGCCGGGAGGGGGCGGGCCTGCGTGGTGGCCACCAGCGGGCCCTCGAACTGCGGCACCCAGAGGCGGAGGAGGGGGATGTTGTCCCCGTGAGCGTGCACCACCATGACGGTGCCCTCCCGGTTCATCTCCAGAAAGCTGTCGGTGGCGCCGTCGAGGTCGGTGAAGACAGCGTCCGGCCGGATGCCGCGCGAGAAGAGCACGTCCGCGGCCGCATCGGCGGCAAACACCGTGCCGTGCACGAGGTCGAGGTCCTGTGCAAGGCGGGGGGCGTTGCCGCACACGGTCACGTCGGCGCCCCGGCAGCAGGCCTCGAGCACCGGCAGATCGTCGCGGGGGGCGAGAGCGGCAAGCTCCGCCGCGGCCCGTTCGTCGCCTTCGCGGTCGAACGCAAAATAGTCGAGGATTGCGGTATAGAGCGGGTCCCACTCTTCAAACTTCATTATTCTCCTCGTCTTCAAGCCCCACGATTTCCATGAACCTGTGCAGGATAGGCTCGATGACCAGGGAGAGGAGGTCATCCTTGTTCCGCACCATGGAGAAGTAGGAGAGCGGGATCACCGCCGCCGCCATGGTGGCGTGCCCGCCCGCGTCGCCGATCTCCCCGAACGCCTCCGCCATCACGTTGCCGATGTGCAGCCTGATGTCCCGGTTCCGGGCGGAGATGGTGATCCGGTGGTCGCCGATGCCGTAGACCACCGCCGTGTTCACCCCCTCCAGGTTGATGAGCAGGTCGGCGGCCTGGGGCACGGCGTCGCGGTTCCTGATATAGCCGACATTCGAGAAGAGGTACCCGCTCCGGATTTTGCGGTTGCGGATGGCGTTTCCCAGCACGTCGATGGTCTCCTGAGAGATGGACGGGGATGTGATCCTGCCCAGAAGCTCGGCATCGGTGAGGGGCAGGAGAAACGCGGCGTAGTAGAGGTCCTGGGGCGTGGTATTGCGGGAGAAGTCGCGGGTGTCGGCCTTGATGCCGTAGAGGAGGGCGGTTGCCACCGCCGTGTCGACGGGGAGGTTGAGCTCCTGCAGGTACTGGGTGAGGATGCTCGCCGTAGCTCCCATACCCGGCCGTATATCAACGAAGTCGGCGTTCGGGGCCGTTTCGCCGTTCCGGTGGTGATCGATGATGATGTTGGCCGGCGCGCCCTTCTCGAGCCCGTTGTTCGCACCCGGGACGGAGGAGTCCACGAGTGCAAGATAATCGCACTGGCCGAGCGCCTCGGGCGTGATCCGTTCCATCTTGATGTCGAAGAGGTTGACGAAGGCCCGGTTCTCCTGGTGGCCGATGTTGCCGTCGAAAAAGATGCGGCAGGCGAGATGTCCCTCGCTCGCCTCTCTGGCGATGGCGCACAGGGCCATGGCGCTGGAGATGGAATCGGGGTCGGGGTTGGTGTGGGTGACGATGGCCAGCGTGCCCTCCCACTCCCCGAGCATCGTATGGAGCCGCCGGGCCTGCCGCGATGAATGGAGTTTGCGGATATTGTGGATGGCGCTCCGGGCAACGATTTCCTGGGGGTAGATGACGATGTCGGCACCGGCATGTTCGAGCAGATTCACGCTCATGGGGTCCACGGCACGGGCGATGATGTAGGAGCCGGGATACCGTTCCGCAGCGCGCTTGACGGCAGCGAGGTTTGCGTCCTTCTGGTTGCTCAGGACGAACACCACTTCGGGGGCGGGGATCCCCTCGAAGACTTTCGGGTCCTCCATCTCCCGCACGATGGCATCGTATTTCTGATCGCGCAGGTCCTCGACCCGTTTTTCGTCGTGGTCGATGACGATGATCTGGTTGGTCTCCTTCATCAGGGCGTCAATGACGTTGTACCCGGTGCTCCCGCAGCCGAGAATGAGATATTTTATTCTATCTGGAGGCCCTGCCGGTGGCGAATCTGCCATGCGTACAGTGGTAGTACCTCTCATATTATTAAAGCAATCCAAAATGTTTATTTCCAAATATCAACCATGGTATTAGGCCGTTCGGGGCCTGTAGCTTAGTCAGGAAGAGCGACGGACTCTTAATCCGTAGGCCAGGGGTTCAAATCCCTTCAGGCCCGTTATTCTTCAGTTGTGCACTTCGTTTTTCCACCATCTCCGGGAGAGCCGTGCGGCGGAATGCCCCCCCCTCGCCGGGGAGCAGTAAAATTACCTGCGCAAACCCACCATGCTGCACCCCGATACCGCATCCCGTAGATATCTGCGTGCGGATGTACAGGTAAAAAAGCCAGAAAAATCCGGATGCAGCGAAAAAGGGGGAGGCCGTGCAGATTCCCCCTTCATTTGAGGATTGGTTTTGATGCAATTTTAATTGCACATTCCATATAACCCTTTAAAAATATATAATTTACCCCTGCCGCACGAAGGGGCTACATCCCGATTTTCACGAGCATTTCCTCGAGGGAGGGGTACTGCGATTCGATCCGCCTCACCGTGCCGCCCGCCCCGGCGATGCAGGCGCTCACCTCGTTGAGGGCGTCGATCTCGTGCACGAGGGTGACGTAGAGCCCGTGGTCGGGCGTGCAGTCGAGGACGCCTGCGAGCCGGCCCGGGTCGTCGATGGTAAAATAGACCAGGTAGCGGATGGAGCCGAAGACCTCCCGCAGCTCCTCCATGGTGCCGAACGCCGCGGTTCTTCCCCGCCGCAGGATCATCACCCGGTCGCAGATCTCCTCCACCTGGTAGAGGTTGTGGGCGGAGAGGATGACGGTCTTGTGCTGCCGGTCGCGCAAACGTCGCAGGTACGCCGCGATGGAGCGGGAGGTCATGGGATCGAGGCCCGACGTGGGCTCGTCGTAGACCAGCACCGCGGGGTCGTGGATGAGGGAGCGGGCGATGGCCACCTTGCGGCGCATGCCCTTGGAGAGCTCGCCGATCTTTTTCCCCTCCGGTTCGAGGGCGAGGGAGGCGAGCAGGCGGTCGCGGCGCATCCCGATGGTGGCGCGGTCGAGCCCGTAGATCTCGCCGAAGAACGAGAGGTAGTCCTCCACGGTCATCGTCTCGTAGAGCCTCGACTCTTCGGGCAGGTAGCCGAGGCGCGCCTTGAGGGCCGCGGGGTCGGCAAGGACATCGATGCCGTCGACGTGCAGGGTGCCGGAATCCGGGGCGAGGAGCCCTGCCATGATCTTGAGCAGGGTGGTCTTTCCCGCACCATTGTGCCCGATCACCCCGAAGATCCCGTTATCGTCCAGGTCAAAACCGACCCCGTCGAGGGCGCGAAACCCACCGTATTCCTTGACAAGCGAGCGGGCGTGGATCATGGCAGGTGTCACCGTCATGTACCATCGGCAGGACGCCCTGATAACTGTTCGGAATCGGCATTCGAGGATTTATATAACGCTATATACGAGAACACCAAATCCTTCAGCAGCGATGCACGAAGCGATCTCCGCGGTTCTCACCATTTCCCGCTGGGAAGTGAAGCGTTCACTGACGACGATGGGCAGGAACGTGCTCCCTGTCGCCGCCCTTCTTTTCATCCTGCTCATCCTGGCCACCGGGTTCGCCCAGCAGCAGGGCGTGCACCTCCAGGACGGGATGTACGCGATGGCCACCGACAGCCCCGACCTCGCCGCGGTCATTGCCGAAGACCCCCGCTTCCGGGTCACCCTCGTGGATGCAAACACCATCCCCCCCGGCGGTGCATTCGACCTCGCGGTCATCGGAGGCCGGATCACCGTTGCAAAGACCGACCGGGCGCAGGCGGCGCTCGCGGCGTTCACGCGGGACTACGCCCGCTACGAGACCTGGGTCTACACCCGGCAGGACGACCTCTTCGCCGCCTACCCGCTCTGGATCGATGAAATCCCCGTGAAATCGGAACTCGACTTTCTGGCCACCCAGCAGGGGCAGACGGTCGGCGCCCTCCCCCGCCGCGGCGCGCCGCCCGTCCCTGAGGGGACGGTGGAGATCGTGGCCACGCCCTCCGCCTCCCTCTCCCTCTCCCCCGATGACCTGCGCGGCGAGCTCGCCGCCGGGGCGGCCGAGGACCCGCAGGTGTCCCGCTATGCCGGCGTGCTCGCCGCCGACCACTCGGACCTTGCCTTCAAGACCCCCTCGCAGCTCTCCCCGCCGCTGCCCTTCGACTCCATCATCCTCATCTTCGTCTTCATCTTCCCCCTCTACTTCACCTCCCAGTTTTTCATGATGAGCATCATGAACGAGCGGGTGGACCGGAAAGGCGAAGTCCTGCTCACCACGCCCGCCCGGCCCTGGCAGATCATCGCCGGCAAGGCGCTGCCCTACCTGGCCCTGATGGTCGCCGTCTCCCTGCTGCTCACCCTCGCCAACGGCGCCTCCATGACCATCATGCTCCCCCTCCTGCCGGTGATCCTCTTCTTTCTGGCCTTCGCCCTCTTCATCGGGATGGTCTCCCGCAGCTTCAAGGAGCTCTCCTTTCTCTCCATCTTCTTCTCCACCGTAGCCACCTCCTACCTCTTCTTCCCGAGCATCTTCGCCAACGTGCACGTCATCAGTCTCATCTCGCCCCTGACCCTGATCGTCCTGCAGGTGCAGGGGGAGGCGGTCGGGGCCATGGAGTACTTCTACGCCACCTCCCTCTTCTGGCTCACCAGCGCCGTCCTCTTCGCCCTCTGCACGGCGAACTTCACCGAAGAGCGGCTCTTTACCTCCACCCGCCTGCTCTCCACCGTCCGTGCGTTCGTGGGCAGCGCCCTCTCGCTCCGCCGCCCCCACCTCTCCGTGTTTCTGGCGGCCGCGTGCACCATCCCCTTCGTCTTCATGGCCCAGCTGATGCTGCTCGTGGTGCTCTTCAACCTGCCCATGCCCCTCTCCCTGGTCACGCTGTTGCTGGGGGCGGCATGCGTGGAGGAGTGCGCCAAGGCGGTCCCCCTCTATGCCCTTGCCCGGAAAGCCCCGGGTATGCTCACCTGGCCGCGGCTCGCCACCCTCGGGGCCGCCATCGCCCTCGGGTTTCTCGCGGGTGAGAAAGCCCTGCTCTTCGCCACGCTCGCCCAGATCTCGGAGTCGGTCTTCGGGGCGGTGCTCTTTACCAGCCTGCAGGCGCTCTGGTTCCCCCTCTCGCTCCACTTTATCGGGGTTTTCATCACCGGGTCGGCCGTCATGGCGGGGGGAAGGCGCGCCCTCCTCCCCGGCATCCTGGCGGCGAGCCTGGTGCACAGCCTCTACAACCTCGGCATCATCCTGGGGTGGGCGGCATGACCCTGCGGCACGTCGCCCTCATCGCCCGCAAGGAGCTGCGCGGCCTTGCCCGTGAACGGACCATCGTCTTCGCCGTGCTCCTGCAGCTCTTCATCGCCATGTTCTCCTCGTTTCTCATGGTGGGGCTCGCCACCCTCTACGACCCGGATGCGGTGGCCGGGTTCTCCAGCACCCGCTACGCCGTCGGGTATGCGGGCAGCGATTCGGCGCTGCGGGAGCTCCTTGAAGCGGGGCGGGATTTCCGGGTGTACCCGATGGACCTCTCCACCGCCGTCGCCGCCTTAAAAGAGCGCACGCTGAACGCCGTGATCTGGGTGCCCGCCACCCCGCCCGACGCCGCAGAACCGGTCACGATCACCCTGTACACCGTCCAGAATGATATCCAGGCGTCGGTGGTGACCGTGAAGATCAAGGGCGTGCTGGTCGACTACGAGCAGGAGCTCCGCGCCGTGCGGGCGGACCGCCTCACCGAGCAGCCGGTGGCGGTCGCCGTCCCGGCGTCCGCGGGCGGGGAGAACTTCTACGAGTTCGTCTTCGGGCTGCTCATCCCCCTGCTGGTCTTCATGCCCGCCATCATCTCCGCCGCCCTGATCATCGATCTCATCTGCGAGGAGTACCAGCACGGGACGCTGGAGACCCTGATGGCCACGCCGGTCACCTTCGGGGCCATGCTCTGGGGCAAGGTCGCCGCATGCCTGGCGCTCGTGCCCGTGCAGGCAGGCGCATGGCTGCTGCTGCTGGCCGCAAACGGCATCGCCGTCGAGAACGCCGTCCCCATCCTCCTCCACGTCACCGCCGGATCCCTGGCCCTCATCCTCATCGGGGCCCTGTGCGCCCTGCACTACCGCGAGCGGACCGCCGCGCAGTTCATCTTCTCCACCGGCATCGTGGTGGTCGTCCTGGTCGTGCTCGCCCTGCCCGCAAATCCCCTCAACCTCATCGTCCTTCTTGCGATCGGCGCCATCGGGGCGGAGCACTGGCTCATCCTTGCCGCGACCGCCGGCGGTGCCGCCCTGCTCGCCTGCCTGACGGGCCGGTACGCCGACCGGGTGGGCGGGATGCGGCGGGACCGTATTCTTCAAGAGCAGCGCTGACCGATACCTTGTAATGCGCTGTGCAGTGATCTCACCGGAGATGTATACCTACGGCGCCATGCTCATCGGGGGCGTGCTGCGGGATGCGGGCCACGAGGTCTCGCTCAGGAACCGTTGCAGCGCCGATCCAGGCGAGATGGTGTTCCTGAGCCTCTACTCCACCCAGCACCTCCTCGACCCCGCGATCAGGGCGTTTGTCGCCCGCCACCGTGAGGCGGGGGGGGTGTGCGTGGCGGGGGGCCCGGTCTCCGCCTACCCGGAGATCGTCCTCGGCGAGCTCGCCCCCGACGCCGTGGTGGTGGGCGAGGGCGAGCAGACGGTGCGCGACCTGGCCGCCGGCACCCCGGTGGCGGAGGCGGAAGGCGTGGCCTTTCGGGAGGGCGGCGATGTCGTGGTGCGGCCCCGGGCGCCGCCGGCGTCCATCGAGCACCCCCTTCCCCTCATCCCCGACGACATCGCCGCGCAAAGCATCCGGGGTGCGAACGTCTATATCGAGACGCACCGGGGATGCATCGGGGCCTGCACCTTCTGCCAGGTGCCCCGGTTCTTCGGGAGAACCATCCGCAGCCGCGATATCGGCCGCATCGTCGAGGAGGTGGAGGCATTCCGGGAGAAGGGTGCCCGCCGCATCTCCATCTCGGGCGGCACGGGGTCGCTGTTCAACTATGCAGGCTCCATCGACAACGACGCGGTCATCGAGCTGCTCGCCGCCCTCGCCGGGGTGATGGGGCCGAAAAACGTCTCGGCGCCCGATATCAGGGTGGACTGCATCAACGACGAGATCCTGGAGGCGATCCGCGCCTACACCATCGGCTGGATCTTCTTCGGGCTGGAGTCGGGCAGCGACCGCATCCTCCGCCGGATGGGGAAAGGCGCCACGGTGGCCCAGGCCGAGGAGGCCGTCGCGCAGTGCCGCAACCACGGCCTGCACCCGGCGGGCAGCTTCATCGTCGGCTACCCCACCGAGACGGCGGAGGACTACGAGGCGACGAAAGCGTTCATCGCCGCAAACCCCCTCGACGACATCTTCATCTCCATCGCCGAGCCCATCCCCCGCACCCCGCTCGCCGAGCTGGTGCTGGCGACACCGCGGGAGGAGAACCCCACCTATATGCCCCATGCAGGCGAGTACCGCAGCCTCCTCCTCACCGAGAGCGAGGCCCGGTCCTTCGACCTGATGCTGCACGCCGACATGTACAAGCCCGGACTGCACGTGGTCACCGACCAGGTCTTTTCCCACTATCTCGGGCTTGTGCGCAAGGACGGCGAGGAGGTCCGCAGGGTGACCGAGCTGCTCGTTTCCTATGAGGGCGGAAGGAGACGCTGAACCCCTCGTTCGTTTTCGAGAGAGCTAGCGGTGGCCCGGGTGCCGGGGGTAGCCGATCCCGGTGAGGGCCCGGGCGATCTCGTCGAGCACCGCCGGGTCGTCGATGGTGGCCGGCACGGCACAGGGGGTGCCGTCGGCGATCTTCTTCATGGTGCCCCGCAGGATTTTGCCGGAGCGCGTCTTGGGAAGCCGCCGGACGACCGCCGCCTTCTTGAAGACGGCGATCGGCCCGATACGCTCGCGAACCAGCCGGACGAGGTCGGCGACGACCGCATCCGGGTCGTGGCCGGCGCCCGCCTTGAGCACCACGAACCCCAGCGGCACCTCCCCCTTGATCGCATCGGTCACCCCCGCAACGGCGCACTCCGCCACGTCCGGGTGCGAGGCGAGCACCTCCTCGATGGCCCCCGTGGAGATCCGGTGGCCGGAGACGTTGATGATGTCGTCGGTGCGGCCCATGATCCAGAGGTAGCCGTCCTCATCGATGGAGCCGGCGTCCGCGGTCAGGTAGTAGCCCGGATAGGCGGCAAGGTAGGTGGCCACGAACCCGGCGTCGTCCTGCCAGAGCGAGGGGAAGCAGCCCGGGGGGAGGGGGAGTTTGATCACGATGTTACCGGTGCGGTTGCGGGGGAGCTCGGATCCTGCATCGTCGAAGACCCGGACGTCGTAGCCGGGCATCGGCAGGGTGCAGGACCCGGGCTTTGCGGGGAAGCGTTCGAGGCCGAGGGGGTTTCCCGCGATCGCCCACCCGGTCTCCGTCTGCCACCAGTGGTCGATGACCGGCACGCCGAGGCGCTCCTCCGCCCAGTGCAGGGTCTCGGGATCGCAGCGTTCCCCCGCCAGAAAGAGCGCCCTGAAGCTATCATGCCGGTGACGCCGGATGTGGGCTCCTTCCGGGTCCTCCCGCCGGATGGCCCGGAAGGCGGTGGGGGCGGTGAAGAGGACGTTCACCCCGTGCTCCTCGATCACCCGCCAGAATGCCCCGGGATCGGGGGTGCCCACCGATTTGCCCTCGTAGAGGATGGAGGTACACCGGTGAAACAGCGGGCCGTAGACGATGTAGGAGTGCCCGACCACCCACCCGATATCGGAGGCGGCCCAGAAGACGTCGCCCTCCCCGGCACCGTAGAGGTTGCGCATGCTCCACGTGAGGGCCACGAGGTGGCCGCCGTTGTCCCGCACGATCCCCTTGGGTACGCCGGTGGTGCCGGAGGTGTAGAGGATATAGAGCGGATCGGTGGCCTCGACGGGGACGCAGTCCGCCGCCGGGCCTTCCTGCACCTCGTCCCAGTCGAGATCCCGGCCCGCAAGAAGCGGCACCTCGAGCTGGGGGCGCTGGAGGATGATGCAGTGTTCGGGCTTGTGCGGGGAGAGGTCGATCGCCCGGTCCAGCAGCGGTTTGTAGCGGATGATCCGGTCGACCTCGATCCCGCAGGACGCGGAGATGATCGCAACGGGGCGGGCGTCCCGGATCCGCGTGGCGAGCTCGTGGGCGGCGAACCCCCCGAAGACCACCGAATGGATCGCCCCGATCCGGGCGCAGGCCAGCATGGCCACCACCGCTTCGGGCACCATGGGCATGTAGATGACCACCCGGTCCCCCCGTCCCACCCCGAGACGGCCGAGCCCCCCGGCAAACCGGGCGACCTTCTCGAGCAGTTCGGCATAGGAGAAGGAGGCGACGGTGCCGGTGACCGGGCTGTCGTACACCAGCGCCGCCTGGCTCCCGTAGCCCTGTGCCACGTGGCGGTCGAGGGCGTTGTAGCAGGTGTTGAGCCGGCCGCCGGCGAACCACCGGAAGAAGGGGGGGCGGGAGTCGTCCAGCACGCGGTCCCACGGCCTGAACCAGCAGACATCTTCCGCCGCCCTGCCCCAGAATACCCCGGGGTCGTCGAGCGACTCCCGGTAGGCACGTTCGTATTCGGATCCGACCATGGGCACCATACCACGCTATGGCGTGGCATACTCACAGGGTATGTTCGGGTCTGCCGTTATATCCCTTTTCATCCGTCCCCGCGGGCCGGACCGCCGCCACTGCTCAGAGAAACCCGCAGATTTCCTCCCATGCCGCCACCTTCTCCGCGAGCGTGTACCGGGCGTTGGCCGGGCTGGTGGAGGGGTAGGTGGCAATGGTGATCCCGGGGAGGGAGAAGATCCCGGGGTTGTGGCGGCGCAGCTGGATCTCCGCCCCGGTTGTGCCGTTGAGGGCGATATGGCGCACCCGGCGGTGGCGGTCGAGGAAGCCGGCGATGTCGTTTGCCTCCGCATCGCGGATGGCGGCGTCGCTGCTCCCCGCCCGGCGGCACGACGCCACCACGTCCCAGAGGGCCACCCCGCGATCCACCAGGGCGGCGGTGCGCTCCCCGTAGGGGAGGGTGCGGTCGATCGCAAAGAGCGCCTCCATGACGTGCCAGAACTGGTTGCGGGGGTTGGCGTAGTACTCGCCCCTCTCGAGGGACTGCTCGCTCGGGAAACTGCCCAGGATGAGCACCCGGGCGCCGGACCCGGCGACGGGGGGAAGGCCGTGCCGCCGCTTCTCGTCCTCCGGCGGTGCAGGACCGCCGCTGCCGTCCGTCATCGTTCCCCGTCCGTTGCGGTCATATGCACCCCGGAAGATCCATTCCTATATCTCCACCCCGAAGGCGAGCCGGACCAGCACCCCGATGGCAAACGAGATCCCCGCCACGCCCAGGCTGATCGCGGCCATCTCGGCGAACCGCCGCCGGAAATCGAGGTCCTTTGCCACCGAGATGTAAAAGGTGAAGACGAGGATGACGAGCAGGGCGGCGGCGATGGTGAAAGCGAGGGCCACCATGTAGTGATCGACGATCAGGAAAGGGGCGATGAGGAGGAACACGGTGACGACGTAGGCTGCGCCGGTGTAGACCGCCGCCTTGAGAGGGTCGGTGTCTCCCTCGTCCGTCTTCTGGGAGAGATACTCCGACGCTCCCATGGAGAGGGAGGCGGCGATGCCGGTGATGAGCCCCACCACGGCGATGAGGCTGGTGTTCATGAGGGCGAAGGAGAGCCCGGCGAGGGTGCCGGTGAGCTCCACCAGGGCGTCGTTGAGGCCCAGCACCACGGATCCGACGTAGCGGAGCCGCTCCTCGTCCAGGAGGGCGATGAGCTCCTGCTCGTGCCGCTCTTCGTCCTCGAGGACGGACCGGGCTTCGGGGACGGCGTGGGCGATCTCGGTGTAGTCCACCTGGGCCCGGTCCTCCCCCTGCTCCATCACCTTGATGCCGAAGGTGTAGCCGAAGACGCGGCAGACGATGCAGTAGAAGAGGATTTTCAGCCGGTCGGGGGCCACCTCCTCCCCGGTGTGCTCCTTCCAGGTGCGGTAGTGGGCGAGCTCCTCCGCGGCGATCCGCTCGACCACCTCCCGGTTATGGGCCCCGTCCACCATCGGGGCCAGTTTCCGGTAGATATGGTGCTCGGTGATCTCGTTTCGCTGCGCCGTGAGCAGGCGGCGGCGGACGGCCGGGTCGAGGGCCGGGCGATCGGTCATGCAATGAGATATACGCCGGGAAAATTTTCAATGCTTCGGTCCCTGCCGTGAACGTTTAGAGCATAGATTTTTGCCGATTCACCGACAGGGGTGAGTATCATGCAACCGATCGACGAGCTTTTTGCGCACTACGAGGAGGCATTTCGCGCTCTCGATTTCGAGAAACAGGCGGATATGTATGCTGATGCATTTGTCTCGGCAGGGCCGCGGGGGTCCATCGCCCGGGGAAAGGCAGAGTTTTTCGCAACAGCCAGACAGGCCGCCGAATTTTACCGGAGCATGGGATTCGTGTCCGCAACCATCCTGTCGCGGGACGATCATCCCATCAGCGACCAGTACGTGCTGGCAACCGTTCACTGGAGGGCGGTGTTTCAGCAAGACGTGGATATCCCGGTGGAATTCGATGTGTCCTACATCGTGCAGGCCCTCGACGGCAGGCCCGAAATCGTCATGTTCATCTCCCACCAGGATGAAGCGCAGTTCATGGAGCAATTGCGATCCGGAGAGCGGTAGTTCTCGGGAGCGGGCCGCCAGGAGAGAGGCGGCACCATGCATACTCCTGTCGTCGCATGCATCCTGTGGGATCGAAAGGGTCACCCTGCACAGGGCACCTTCCGGCCCGGCGTGCCCGCCCGGCGCTGCAGCGATGGCGATCGTCGCGTGCCTCGTGCCGCTCACCGGGGGCTTCGGGGCGGGATGGCTCGTCCGCGGGGGCGGCAGGCGGGGGTGAAGAGGGCCCGACGCACTCCTTCGATCGGCGGCGCGGACAGTGCTCGCTGCGACGGGCCGGCGAGCAGCATGCGCAGGGGGCGGGGCAGGGCCACCAGAGCAGTCTGCTGTACTCGCTTCGGGTGGGGCAGTACCGGATCATTCTCATGATCGAGGATGGCGTGATGGTTATCACCGTGATCGAGGTCGGAAAGCGGAGTAGTATCTACCAAAAATATTGATGTCCCGTCTCTCCATGTTCCGTCTCCGTACAATTCCTCAATGAGAACCACAAGGACTGATTCCGGGCTGATTCCGGGCTGATTCCGGGCTGATTGTTCATCACCGGACTGAGGGCAGAGAGGAAGAGCGGGGCAATTTCGATGCCCTTCCCGCAGCCAGAACCGCATCACTACAACCGACACACCTGTTCGTCGATGCCGGCACCAATCGGCCCTTCTGGTTTTGTTGGTTTTGCAGGCCTAGATGATTCAATGGGCCACCGTACCTCGGATCCCGCAATCGATTTTTCATTCCGGCTCACGATGGCATTTCTCCAGAGCCAACCTTCACGGCTCCGGTCACCTCACGGCCGTGCTCTTCAGGGAAGAGGACATATATCGCCGGATGCCCGGAAATCGACACCGTCGGCCCGGGCAGAGCGGTGGAGGGCTGAACTGTGGAAGAGGCGGGGGCCACCCTCAGGAGGCCGCCCTCAAGGGGCCCACGTAGCTGTACCCTGACGAATACCCGCCGGACG
>JARVGI010000007.1 GCA_029762625.1 Methanomicrobiaceae archaeon
GCCCCGCCGAACACGTCCCGGGCGATCTTCACCAGCCCGTGGGCCGCACACCACTCATCGAACACGTGCACGGATCTGTCCAGCAGCGCCTCCACCTCCGCGGCGATACGCGGGCCGCAGGACCCGGCGAGGGCGACACGCCCCCCCGGATTGAGGACGGAGAGCGCAGCGATCTCCATCGCGGCAAAGAGGGCCAGCGTCCGCTCCCGGTCTTGGGCGGGCATGGTGTGCGCCACCCCGGCGTGGAGGAAGGCCTCGTTTGCGGTCTCCCTGCCCCAATCGATCCGCCGGATGGCGTCCACGTCGAGCGCTCCGTGCTGTGTTCCGGGCGCAAACACGCAGGCATCGAGGGCACCCCGGATCCTCCCCTCCGAGACCAGCAGGGTCACGGTGTTGGAGCTCACATCAGAGACCACGAAGTCGCCCCCGAGGGCGGAAAAGACCTCGTAGGCGATGCCGATCTTCTCCGGGCTCGCCTGGTGCGAATACGCCTTCAACCGGACATCGGCGGGTGAGCCGCGGTGCAGCCCGGGGATGACCACGGCCGGAAGTCCGCTCCCGGCGATCTCGTCAAAGACCCGGGTGCCGCCGCCGATATGTTCGCCCGCCCCTTCGCGGGTGATCACACCCCGTCCTTCCACCTTCCTGATATCGGTGATCGCGGCGATGGCGTCGCCCATGGAGTAGCAGACGGCGATTCCCTCGATCTCGTCCAGCGGACAGAGGCGTTCCAGGTCCTGGTAGCGGAAATCGCGGGCATCCGTTCTCGAGAGTTTGAAGGCAGCGTTCTCTCCCGCGAACCGCATGGCAGTCGTCCCGTGGTCGATGCCGATGTACATAACAGTACTCCTTTAGGAGGGAACGCATATTAGTTGATGATGTTTGGTATCGTGACCGGGGGCGCCGGATTTATCGGATCCCATCTCGTAGACGCGCTCGTGGAGAGGGGCGACGAGGTGCTCGTCATCGACAACCTCGCGTCAGGCGAGGAAGCGAACCTCGCACGGCACCTCGAGGAGGAGAGGATACGGTTTCTCAAGGCCGATCTGCTCGACGACGGCTGGCAGGAGCATCTGCAGGGAGCCGACCGGGTCTACCATATCGCCGCGGACCCCGATGTCAGGGGGAGCGTCCGCACGCCCGCAATGATGTTTGCCAACAACACGGTGGCGACCGAGCGTGTGCTGGAGGCGATGCGGGAACAGGGCGTTCCGGAGATCGTCTTCACCTCGACCTCCACGGTCTACGGGGAGGCAGCGGTCATCCCCACCCCGGAGGACTATGCGCCAATGGCCCCCATCTCGGTCTACGGCGCGAGCAAACTGGCGGGAGAGGCGCTCATCTCGGCCTATTGCGCCTCGTTTGGCATGCAGGCGTGGGTGTTCCGGTTCGCGAACATCATCGGGGAGCGGAGCACCCACGGGGTCATCTGGGACTTCGTGCACAAGCTGCGGGCATACCCCGGTGAACTCGAAATCCTGGGCGACGGACGGCAGACCAAATCGTACCTCGACGTGCAGTCCTGCGTCGCCGCCATGCTCTTTGCCGTCACCCACGCAAACGAAGCCTGCAATGTCGTTAATATCGGCTCCGAGGACTGGGTGGACGTGACAACCATCGCCGACATCGTCGCCGGGGAGATGGGGCTCTCGACGGTGCAGTACCGGTTCACGGGAGGGGACCGGGGATGGGTCGGCGACGTGCCAAAGATGCAGCTTGCGGTCGACAGGCTCAAAGCCCTCGGGTGGAGGCCACAAACCACATCCCCGGAATCCGTGCGAAACGCGGTCCGCGCACTCCTCGCATCGGTGTGACGCATGGACCCGGGTGCATTGATTCTCGTGCTGGTGCTGAGCGCGACGCCCATGTTCGAGGCGCGCTACGCGATACCGCTGGCCATCAATACGCTCGGGTTTACCCCGGCAGAAGCATTCACCATCGGCCTCATCGGCAACCTCATCCCGGTGGTGGCCCTGCTGCTGCTCCTCGACCCGGTGTCCGACTACTTAAGCCGCCGCTTCGCGTTCTTCGACCGGTTCTTCACCTGGCTCTTCGAGCGGACACGGCGGCACAGCGAGCGGTTCGAGCGCTGGGGCGCACTGGCCCTGATCCCCTTCGTGGCGGTGCCCCTGCCCGTCACCGGCGCATGGACGGGATGCGCCGCGGCGTTCGTCTTCGGCATCAGGTTCCGATACGCCCTCCCCACCATCTTCGCGGGCATGGTCATCGCTGCGCTGGCAACCACCCTCGGCGTCACCACCCTGCAGGCACTGATCCCGTCACCTGGAGGCATATGACATGAAAGCGATAGTAATCCTGGGAGACGGCATGGCAGACGAGCCACTTGCTGAGCTGGGCGGAAAGACCCCTCTCGAATACGCACATACCCCGAATATGGACACCATCGCCCGTGCGGGCAGATGCGGCCTTCTGAGAACCGTTCCTGCAGGGTTCGAGCCGGGGAGCGATATCGCCAACCTCTCGGTGCTCGGCTACGACCCGCGGGAGTACTACACCGGGCGGGGGCCGCTGGAAGCGGCGAGCATGGGCATCGACCTCGGTCCCGAAGACTTCGCCTACCGGTGCAACCTGACAACCGTCCGCGACGGCACCATGGAGGATTTCTCCGCCGGGCATATCTCCAGCCAAGAGGGAAAAGAGCTCATCAGCGCCCTCGATGCGCGGCTGGAGGGGGCGGTGCTCTCTTCCGGGATCAGCTACCGCAACCTGCTGGTGGTGCACGGGGGCGGGGGCGCGGTCACCACGCCGCCCCACGACATCGTCGGCCGGGAGATCGCGGAATATCTCCCCGAGGGCATCGACGCGGAACTGCTCCGCCGCTGTATGGAGGAGAGCGTGCAGGTGCTCGAAGGCCACCCGGTCAACGTCCGGCGCGAGGCCGAAGGCCTGCCGCCGGCGACGATGATCTGGCCGTGGAGCGGCGGCAGGAAACCCGCCCTCCCCGATTTTTCCGAGAAATACGGGCGTTCGGGGGGGGTGATCTCGGCCGTCGACCTCCTCAACGGGATCGCCCGCTGCGCGGGAATGCAGGTGATCGAGGTGCCGGGCGCCACGGGATTTCTGGACACCGATTACGAGGCAAAGGCCCGCCACGCCATCGAAGCAGTAACAACCCTCGACTTTGTGTACATGCACGTCGAGGCCCCGGACGAGGCGGGGCACATGGGGAGCGTCGAGGAGAAGGTGCTCGCCATCGAGCGCCTTGATGCCGTGGTGGGAATGATCCTCGGGGAATTCGAGGGAATTATCGCCGTGCTCCCCGACCATCCCACCCCCATCCGCGTCCGCACCCACACCGCTGATCCGGTCCCCTTTGCGGTGCTCGGCAAAGGCATGGATTCGACCGGATCGTATTCCGAAAAAGAGGCCGCGAAGGGATCGTTCGGGATTATGGAGGCGACCGATTTCCTCTCCATGATTCTCTCGTAAGTGCATGGACTGCGGCATCAGGCCCCTGCTTCATCACGCGGATCAGTGGGGGTAACTCTCATCATCTGCCGCAAACATTGCCGGACGATCCCTCCGTGATTTTTCCCTATCCTTATTATTATAATGGTGTCTGGTTAATAATTTGGTGAAGGGATCATGCGGACTGATACATCATGCACATCGCCGAACGAATGAAGGAGATAGAAGAACAGGTCGGAAGCCTCTCCCCTGTTCATAAAATTCTTCTCGGAACCGACGGCTCGGTCACCCAGATGCTCGAGATCATCACCGGCCACCCCGTCACTGTCGTCACCAGGGTGCAGGAAGTGGTGCCCGCTGACAGAGCGACGGCAGCCTCCCTCGCCCTCGAGGAGGGCGACCCGATCAACCACCGTGTGGTCGAGCTGCGAGATACCGAAACCAATGAAGTGCTCGTCTATGCAGTATCCGATACCCCGATTTCTCGCCTCTCACACGAGTTCAGGCACGATCTGATGAAGGCGGATGTGCCCATCGGCAAAATCATGCAGAACCACAGGATCGAGGCGCGGCGCGAGATCCTGGACGCACAGGTCCTCCCTGCCGACGCAACATTCAGCACCGTATTCGGCATCTATCGCGATGAGCCGCTCCTGAACAGGCGCTACCAGATTATCCATCACGAACAGCCCCTTATCGCCATCGAAGAGACCTTTCCCTACCACCGCTTCGAGGACGAGCGCACGATCATCGTCACCGCACCGTCGCGCATCCACCTCGGCCTGATCGACATGAACGGATCGTCGGGGAGGGTCGACGGGGGGATCGGGATTGCGCTCAATGATCCCGGCATCCTGCTCGAGGTGAAGCGAGGCGACGGGATCGAGATCCGCGGCGGTGACGGTGCGTGCAGGCAGGCGGTCCGGAGCGCTGCGGAGCTGATGCATGCGGCGCTGCACATCCCCACCAGCGCGGCGATCACCCTGCGCCGCACCTACCCGCGGCACATCGGCCTCGGGAGCGGCACGCAGCTCGCGCTCGCCACGGCATCCGCCATTGCAGAACTCCACGGGCAGCACCTGCCTGCCGCCGCGCTCGCCCGCATCGTGGGAAGGGGCGGCACTTCGGGTATCGGCACCGCCGCCTTCGAGCAGGGCGGCTTCATTCTCGACGGGGGGCATTCGTTCGGAATCCACGGGGAGAAGACACATTTTTCCCCCTCCTCCGCCTCGAAGGAGGTGCGGCCCGCACCGGTGACCGTCCACCATCCGTTCCCCGAGGACTGGCGCATTCTGCTCACCGTCCCGCATATTCCCCCGGGCGCGAGCGCTGCTGCGGAGGTGGATATCTTCAGGAGCCACTGCCCGGTACCGCTCGACGAGGTACGGGAAATGTCCCACGAGATCCTCATGCGCATGCTCCCGGCCCTGGTGGAACGGGACCTCGATGCATTCGGGACGGCAATCAACCATCTCCAGGACCTTGGATTCAAACGCGTCGAGCTCAGTCTTCAGCCGCAGGCGGTGCATGACCTCCTCGGCGCCATGCGTGAGGCGGGGGCGGCAGGCGCCGGGATGAGCTCCTTCGGGCCGACCCTGTATGCGTTCGGCGATGCGGGGATGGGAGAGGTGGAACGCGCGGTCCGGGAACGCCTCGACGCGATGGGCGGCGGAGAAACACTGATAACGACGGCAAATAATGCGGGAGCGGAACAGAGGACCGCCTAGTGCACATTCGGGAGGATACGACATATGGAACCCATGAAAAAACTGAGCATCGGAATCACGGTCAATCTTGAGAACTACGAAAACCTCCGCCTCGAGGTGGACGGCGAGGTGGCAGCACCGGAGGACGCACAGGCCCTCGTCGCCTACCTCGATGCGGTGCTGGGGGGGCTGGGTCGTGCCGATCCGGCCACCGCCAGAAAGATCGACAGCTACCGCACCCGGGTGCTCAGCACCCCGGGGATCAGCCGGCACGCGGAGATGGCTGAAACGATCGAGGAAGAAGTGGCCGAGATGATCGAGGAGGAGATGCCGATCCCCGCAGAACGCGAGGAGGAAGTGCTCGTTGCCGAGCAGCCGGTCATGGAAGCGATCCACGATGGAGACCTGACAGAATCGCTCTACCACACGCCTGCCGATGCCGCATGCGTCGGCGAGAACTCCAACCACGCGGGGGAGCGGGTTGCCGCCGAGGTACCGGAGATGGCGAAAGAGCAGCAGGAGATCTGCGAGTGCGCCGCCCAGCCCGAGGCGCCGCGCGGGGAGGAGGTGTTTGTCTGCAGCGCCTGCGGCACTGCCATCTCCCGGGCGCAGGAGCAGCTCTCCCAGCTCTTCGTGGGAAAAGCGCTGTGCAAAAAGTGTATGGATACCGGGGAGTAATGTGCGGGCGAAATGAAAAGCTGCCACGCTTTTATACTCCGGTATTGAGATTTGTATAATGAAGAAGAATCTGCTGATGTGGGACGAGACGCTTTTCCGCGATCCCGAGGTCTTTGAGATCGACTACGTCCCCGAGCAGTTCAATTACCGCGATAGCCAGACAAAGGAACTCGCATTCCAGATACGGCCCGGCCTTCGCGGCGGCCGTCCCCTCAACACCATCTGCAGGGGCCTCCCCGGCACCGGCAAGACAACCTGCATACGCAAAATCTTTTCCGAGATCGAGGATGCGACCAAAAAACTCGTCCCGGTCTACGTTAACTGCCAGATCGACAACACCAAGTTCGCCATATTCTCCCAGATCTACCGCAAACTCTCCGGCCACCTCCCTCCCGCCTCGGGAACCTCGTTCAAGCAGGTATTCGACGCCGTCGGCCGCCTGCTGGCGAAGGAGAACACCGTTCTTGTCGTCTGCCTCGACGATGCCAATTACCTGCTCTATGAAAACGAGATCAACCGCGTGCTCTACACCCTCCTCCGTTCCCACGAGTCGTACCCCGGCACCCGGATCGGGGTCATCACCGTCATCAGCGACATGAACGTCGATCTCCTCAGGGAGGTGGACGTCCGCGTGGCTTCGGTCTTCCGGCCGACCGAGATCTATTTCCCGCCGTACAGTGAAGAGGAGGCGCGGGCCATCCTGGCAGAGCGCGTCCTGCAGGGCCTCTACCCGGGCGTTCTCTCCGATGAGATGCTCGATCTCGTTGCCGAGCAGACCATGAAGAGCGGGGACCTCCGCGTCGGCATCGATCTCATCAAGCGGGCGGCCCTGAACACCGAGCACGATGCCCGCCGGTTCATCGAGGAGGATGACATCTGCCGCGCGTACGAGATCTCGAAGTACCTGCATCTCACCTTCACGATCCGGACGCTGAAGGAGGAGGAGAAGGAGGTTCTGCGCCGCATAGCCGAAATGAGCCGATCCGAGCAGGAAATGGCGTCGGGAAAAGTCTTTTCCGCGGTCAAGGAGGAGGGGCCGATCGGGTATACCCGCTTTTACGAGATCGTCAAGAAGCTGGATGCCATGCGGCTCATCAACCTCCACTACCGGCAGGGGCGCGGGAGAACCCGGCTGATCACGCTTCGCTATGACCCCGAGAGGGTGATCGAGCTCCTGAAGTAAGGGCTGCAATCCATTTAACAATCCTTATTAATCCTGCACCACTATTCTGGTTCACCAATTTAGTATGGGGGATATGTAATTTGATCAGTGTAAATGAACTCGCATTGGAGATTTTTGAAGACCTTGCGGAGTACCCGGAAGAATTTAACGCTGCATTCCACCAGCTGGACAACGGTGCACGGATCGTTGACTGCGGAGTAAGCACCCGCGGCGGCTACCTTGCGGGGAAACGGTTTACCGAGATCTGCATGGGCGGGCTCGGCGAGGTCAACTTCAGGATGGGGCACATCAGGGACGTCCCCATCCCGTTCATCGATGTGAACACGGACTTCCCCTCCATCTCCTGCCTGGGTGCACAGAAGGCCGGGTGGACGGTGAAGGTGAGCAATTTCTTTGCGATGGGGAGCGGTCCGGCCCGCGCACTCTCGCTCAAGCCCAAGCACACCTACGAGGTCATCGACTACGAAGACGACTCCGACTACGCGGTGATCGCGCTGGAGAGCGACACGCTGCCCAACGGTGAGGTGATGGAGAAGATCGCCGAGGAGTGCAACGTGGATGTCGCCAACACCTGTGCGGTGGTCGCGCCGACGGCCTCCCCCGTGGGATCCATCCAGGTGGCGGGAAGGTGCGTCGAGACGGCGATCTACAAGCTCAACGAACTGGGCTTCGACACCAGAAAGATCGTCTCCGCAATCGGCACCGCACCGCTCCCCCCCGTCAAGAAGGACTCCACCCGGGCAATGGGATGCACCAATGACGCCACCATCTACCACGGGCGGATCTACCTGACCATGAACGCACCCGATATCAAGGATTACCTCGAAAAGATCCCCAGCCTGAAGTCCTCGTCCTACGGAAAGCCCTTCTACGACACCTTCAAGGAAGCGGATTTCGACTTCTACAAGATCGACACCGGCCTCTTCTCCCCGGCAGAAGTGGTCATCAACGAACTCTCCGAGGGTGCCGTCTACCATGTCGGCACCGTGAACGAGGAAGTCACGCTCCAGTCCTTCGGCCTCCTCTAACCAATATTTTGACAGTTCCCGGCGCAGGGCGCCGGCAGGCTGCAACCACTTTTCTGCACGAAGTCGGTGCACCCCCGTTGTCGCCCACGCACGGGCGTGCCGGGCGGGAGAGGGCTTTTGTGCTCTGGAGAGCACAGGGATGCAGGAACCACACGGCAGGTGAGATGCAGGGATGAGCGATGCGTGACGCACGGCGCTGGGAGGTGTGGGTGGCGGCGCTACTTGGCCTTGTGCTGCTTGCCGCGGTGCTGTTCATCCACACCACGGTCATGCACCCTGCCGCGCCGGCCCCGGCCCAAAAGGCGGGAGAGGAGAGGGCTGCCGTAAAAGGAGGCGCCGCCGAGGACAGCGGAGGGCCCGGCCCCGACCCGTCCTTCTCCCTCGCGGTGGCCCCGGCGCATGCGACGGCGAGATCGGGCGAAACCGTCCGCTATCGTATGGCTGTCGCACCCGAGGGGGGCTTTGACGCCCCCGTCTCCCTCTCCCTTTCCGCCTCCGCCCTCTACGGGACGGTCACGGAAACGAGGGAACTGGGCGTCATCGATCCGCCCTATGATCCGGTCACCTTTGATTTCGTGGCACCCGACCTTCCCTTTCCGACGTCATCGACGACGATCGAGGCCACCGTTACGGCAGCAGGCGGCGGGATGACAATGACGCAGAAGCTTACCCTCCGGGTGACGCGCTAGGTGGTCCGGGTAAAATGGCGGCCTTTATCTCCTCAGGTAGTGAGGTATTTTCCATGAACGGGCGAGGGTTCCCGGGAATCGTCCTCATCGTGTGCGTGATCCTCCTCTCCGCAGCGTGCGGGTGCACAGAGCTCGCGGGCGTGACCGACAACGAGGCGGTCCACGTGACGGCGATCCTCGAGGTGACGGTGACCGACGGCTCGGGCGATCGCGTGGCGGGCGTGCCGGTGGACTTCTACTCGGCCAAATACACCGGTACGTCCATCAAAGAGAACAGCGAGTTCCGGTTCTTCCGGTCCACGGAGAGCAATGGAAAGACCAGTTTCACGGTGGGCTACAACCTCCACAAGGGAACCGGATATCCGCCCGTCCCTGAAATGGTGGCCATGACCGCAACGATCCCGGGCGGCATTGCCGGCAACGCCCACATCACCTATGACGACGCCGAAGCGCGGGCGGGGGGTACCGGCGCCGCCGTGATCACGAGGGCGGTCACCCTGCAGGTACCCTACGAGGTGCGGCAGTAGGACATCCCTGTCGGCGGCGGGGCGGAAACGAAAGACGGGACCACCGCCGCTGCTGACAACACCTTTAATACCAGACAGGCGCAATTTTGATGGCTACAGGGCTTGTGGTCTAGCTGGTTATGACGTCGCCCTTACACGGCGAAGATCTCCGGTTCGAATCCGGACAGGCCCATCAAACAGCCTCGTTTTTTGACGAAATGGACCACCCTGCAGAGGAGTCTCTGTTCCGTGCTCTCCCCGGCAGCGCAAATTTACATGATAAATAATTATAAATAGAGGGGAGGATGTACTCCTCATCGTGGTAACTGTGCCACGCCATGACACGGCATGCCCGTACTGCTTCAATACGGAACGCGTCAGGATCCGGAGGCTTGACGGCAGTCAGGGCCTCTACTGCCCGAGCTGCAAATACATCGAGGCGATCGCCGCTCCTGCGGACACTTCGCCGGTGCCACCGGGGCCCGCCGCCTGATGGCCTCTCCCGGATCCGCTGCCCGGCCCACGCGGAGGGCTACGGGGAGGCTTGGCTTTTGCATTGCATTTCTCCACCCCTGCGCGGAAGGATCGTGCACCGACACCGGATAACCTCATTGTCCCAGCGCCCCAACATTGTACCCGACCATGCCCGATGCACATGCAGACAAACCAGAAGGCCGCGCCTATAGCACCGTCGGCCTCGCCCTCGGTGTCGTTTCGTTTGTGTTTCTCCCGATCGTGTTCGCCCCGCTTGCCGTCATCTTCGGCGTCATCGGCGTGCGCAAAGATGACCGGAACAGGGGGATTGCAGCCGTGGCGCTCGGCATCCTGGCGATCGCGGGGTTCGTAGCAGTCAACGTCCTGTGAGGGAGCTGCTGTTCCCGCCCGTGACAAAAAAAAGCACCCTGCCGAAGAGGCATGGATGCAGACCACAAAGCAGATCCACTGAACCAGGCATCCGTGCCGCACCCGCCTCACCAACCAGCGCATGTTTTCCCACACCGCCTCCGTTCACGCTCCCGCGACTCACTGCGACGTTTTTATATACCAGGATATATCCGAATCGGGCATATTTCGGGCATTGGCAGATAATCCGGGTGAATAAAGGAATCGTAAAAATACAGGACTTTATACTCCCGGATCAATCTGATTCTGAATGGCAGGAGATCGATCCGCAGGATATCAGATCGGATTGCTCTTTCTCGGCGCCCTCCTCACTCTTGCGAGTTCCTACATTTTCTGGTGCGCCCAGATGGATGCGGACAAACAACATATCGCCTATGCACTGTATAACGAGATCGACACGCTCGAAGAGACCGTGGTACCCCTGGCGTACGAGATGAATAATCGCTCCGGACAGGGGATGGAAGGCGACCAGATCCCGCAGGTCATCTACAGCGCAAACGGGGCCTACTACGACTACCGCAAAGAGGTGTCCTCGCTCGACAAGAATCTCGCCCACAATATCTCCCAATTCTACAATACCCTGATCGCTGCCGAGAACGACCGCCAGGTAATCATGGACATCTACATCAGGGTCAACAACAACACCCCCGAGAATAAGCGGGAAGAGCTGGATGAGGCATCCGTAGAGATCTCGCAGCGGCTGGAAGACTCGCTGACCAGCTCGGCCGAACTCCTCCCCTCGCTCAAAGGGGAACTCGAGGATTATCTGGAGATCGATGCCGACAGGGAGCGCAAACCCTGCCCGACGCTCTTTGCCGGCAGCCCTATACTACCTGATATCAATTAGGGGGCCCGGGGAGACACTCAAGCGATCTCTATAGGTCCATCGAGCCCACCTATAACCCCTTTGTTTCCATTGGAGATTTTCTATAGATCCCGCCTCCGTGACACCGTTGGTGCGGAATGCCAGCGTGCCGCAGAACCCGCATCCTCAGGGTTCGGGCCGCACCACAAGGCCGTAGTTGTATGGCCGATTGATGTCGAGGGGATCGATGCCGGAAGGCGCCCCGACCTCGATGCGGCCCGGGTACACCGTCCGGTAGAGCGCGATTCTCGAGGACTGGTAGGGGATACCCGCCCTGATGACCTCCTGGTAGGAGCCGGGATTGAAATCGGCAGGCACGCGGTCAACGTTGTAGGCGAACGCCGTCAGCATGATGTCAAGGCGTTCGCCGGGAGCGCCCACCCATCCCTTCGCATTGTCGAGCGTATAGGTGACGATGATGGTGCCGGCAGATCGACCCCCCTCGACGGCCTCGAACGTGACTGCCAGCCCCTCGAGCGCCGGGTCGAGGATGAGGATCTTTTCGGTGACCGGAGGGGCCGGCTCGGCGGTCGGCGTGGCGGTTTCCATTGCGGTTGGTTCGACCGCACCATCGGGGGAGGGTGCGGTGCACCCCGCCGCAAGCACGAGAAGCAGGATTGCACACAGAATCCATTTCATACCCGGTAGTGCAGCGGTGGGGCAGATAGAGATTCCCATGCACCCCGGCCCCCTGCACCGCCGGGGAATGGCGGGTACAGGCAGGCGGCCTGCTCTGATAGGTTTATCTAAGTGGTTTTCCCAAGTACTGGTAGTTCACATGTCCGATACCGAATACCCCACCGCAAAGGTACAGGGAAAGAATGTCCCCTACGATCCCGAGCAACTGAGAAAAATCAGGGAACACCCCTGCTACAGCGAAAAGGCCTGCCACGCCTTCGGACGCTGCCACCTCCCCGTCGCACCGAAATGCAACATCCAGTGCAACTACTGCGTCAGGGACTTCGACTGCGTTAACGAGAGCCGCCCCGGCGTGACCAGCAGGGTGCTCTCGCCCGATGAGGCGATCGAGCTGGTGCGCAGGGTGGTCAAGCAGTTCTCCTACGTCAAGGTCATCGGCATTGCAGGGCCGGGCGAACCCCTCGCCAACGAAGAGACCTTCGAGACCCTCAGGCTGCTGAAAGACGAGTTCCCCGGCCAGATCAAGTGCCTCTCCACCAACGGACTGAACCTTCCCGCATCCATCGACCGCCTCCACGAGTACGGGGTGGGCAACCTCACCGTCACCCTCAACGCCATCGACCCTGCCGTCGGCGAGCAGATCTACTCCTGGGTCGAGTGGGAAGGCGAAAAACTCCACGGCCGCGAGGCAGCCGAAAAACTGCTGGAAAACCAGATGAAAGGCATCGAAATGGCGATCGAGCGCCGGATGCTCGTCAAGATCAACACGGTCTACATCCCGGGCGTCAACGACGAGCATATCCCCGACATTGCCAGAAAGATGGGTGAAATGGGTGTCTACACCTTCAACGTCATCCCCCTGATCCCGCAGTATAAATTCGCCGACATCACCCCTCCCACCATGGCGGAAAAGCGGGCGATGCAGGACCGCTGCGAGCCGTTCATCAGGCAGATGCGCCACTGTCAGCGGTGCAGGGCGGACGCCATCGGCCTGCTCGGCCAGGACATCCAGAGCTGCCTCTACGGAGAGGATATGGCTAAAAAAGTCGAAGAAAAGAAAAAATAATCTTTTTTTTTGGCGGAGGTTTCCGTCGGGTTCAGATAAACCGCGGCTTTCGGGAGAGTTTCCGGGGGGTATAGAGGGGCCGGAAGGGTTTTCCCGCCGTCTCCTCCCGCACCCTGGCGATGAGATCGTCGGGATTGAGGTCCTCCTTATAGGGCTTTTTCGGCAGGGACTGACGCCGGATGGTGACCGCCATGTTCCCGGATTCCATCTCGCGGTCGCCGACGACCGCCACATACGGGACCCAGTCCATGCCCGCCTCCCGGATCTTCCGGTTGACGCTCTCCTCGCGATCATCGATGTCCGCACGGATACCCGCTGCGGTAAGGCTGCGGCAGACCTCGTCGGCGAAGGCGAGGTGGCGGTCGGCAACCGGCACCAGCCTGACCTGCGAGGGCGAAAGCCAGGTCGGCAGCATCGGCACCGCCTGCTGGGCGGTCCCCTCGAGCAGGGCGCAGATGACCCGTTCGATGCTCCCCGTGGGCGAGAAGTGAAGGATGGGGGGGTGGACCTCTTTTCCGTCGCTGTGGTATTTGATGTCGAAGCGCTGTGCGCTCTCCACGTCGATCTGCACGGTGGGGTTCTCGATGGGACGCCCCTGACTGTCAATGGCGGCGAGGTCAACCTTGGCGACCCAGTAGTGCACGCGGTCCGAGAGCACCTCGATCAACACGGGCTGGCCCGAGACCGCCACCAGGTGCCGGACCCAGTCCTCGTGGGCCTCGTAGAACTCCCGGGTGCACCGGAACACCGCCACGAGCGGCGTTTCGAGATCCCTCCCGCTCTGCCACCCGATGAGCATCTGCTCCTCGAAACAGGCCAGCGTCTGCTCCATGTCCCTGCAGAGGGTGTGCATATCAGGCATGGTGAACGCCCGGAGGCGTTTGAGCCCGATGCACTCGCCCTTCTGTTCGTGGCGGAAGGAATAGGTGGAGAGCTCGTACATCTTGAGAGGGAGGGTGGCGGGGGAGACATACATGTCCTTCATGATGGAGAACATGCCGAAACAGGCGGCAAACCGGAGCATCATATCCCGGTTGCCGCTCTTGAACCGGTACTGCCGCTCCCCGAACTTGCCGGCGTGCTCGTTGATGGCCGCATTCCCGAGATCGTACATCACCGGAGTCTCCACGGGCATGCCGCCATAGTCGAGCACCAGACCGAGCACGTAGTCGGCGAGCAGGTCGCGGATCAGCTTGCCCCGCGGCATCCACCGGTGCTGGCCTACATCGGAGAGGGGTTCGTAGTCGACCAGCTCCTTGGCCCGCATCAGGTCGACGTGGAGAGGTTCGCCGCCAGAGGGGAGGCCGATCCCCACCTCTTTTTTGATCAGGGCACTGAAACCGCCCTGATCGAGGAACTCCGTATACGCCCGCCGCTCCCCTTCGGGCGTGAGCACGAAGAACTCATGGGTGACCTCCTTCTTTGGTGCCGTCTCTCCTGCCCCCGGCGTGATGGTGCGGGAGAGCTCGGAGAGGGGGTGGCCCTTGCAGGCGAGGGTGAAGGATTTATACCAGCCGAAGGGGGCCCGTTTCACGGTGAGGGATCCTGCCCCGATAAGCCCGGCTTCGATCTTTTTCAGGGCTTCCACGGCGGCCTTCGGGGAGGAGAGGTCGCTGGAGAGGTGGGCGTACGGGTAGAGCATGACCGCGTCCGTATCGAGAGTGACCGCCGTCTCGGCGATCTCGCGGACCGCCGTGTCCACAACGCCGTCGATATCCTCTTCATCAACCGATTCCACTGCACAGAACACCGCGAGCGCCTCGTCGAGAGCATCCTTTGAAACGATGTCCTCTTCGGCCACGGGGGTCTTTTTCCGTGCCTCGTATTCGATATGGTCCGAATGTATCAACAGAAGTCGCATGTACAGGTCTCCTGATCATGTCCTGGTGAGGTCGGTTCGTCACTGGCTCCGGGGGTTTTCGTGGTAGCGGGAGAGCGTCGCCTGCCGCTGCCCCATGTATTTCGCGTCCTCCTTGGCGTCGTAGGGGCACTCCGCGCACTCGGTGGTGTAGAAGACGAGCTGGCCGATGGGCATGCCGGCATAGAGCCTGACCGGACGCTGGTTGACGTTGCACATCTCGAGGGTGATCGAGCCGTGGAACCCCGCGTCGATCCATCCTCCGGTCTGGTGCAGCTCCACGCCGAGACGGGCGATGCTGCTCTTGCCCTCGATGCTGGCCACGATATTGTTCGGCAGGCGGATGATCTCGAGGGTCTCGGCGAGCATGAACCTGCCCGGCGGGAGGATGATCTCGGGCGAGCGGATCTCCTCGACACCGGTGGTGACGGTTCCTTTGTCGAAGGGATCGATCACCTCGTCTCCCTCGGTATACCAGACAAAATGGTCCCCCAGGCGAATATCCAGCGAATTCGGCTGGATAAGCTTCGGATCGAAGGGGTCGATGGCGATATGCCCCCGCCGGATCCGGTCAAGAATCTCCCAATCGACAAGAATCATTGGATCAGTATCTCCTCCTGATGCCTTACCTCTTATTGTTCAGGTGCCACTCCGTCCGCCTGAGCAGCCCGTGAAGCGTGCTCACCTCGCGGGGCGTAAGGGCGGTCCGCCCGAAGATGCGTCGCATCATGATCATGGTGTTGTCACGTTTGTAGTCCGGGTGATCGATCCGCTCGAGGAACCGCCCGAGGTGCTCGTAGAAACTCTCCATCTCGACCCTGTTCGCCACCCGCCACGTGCCGCGGGGGATATGGGCGAGCTCGTAGGCCACGATGCCCACGGCGTGGGAGATGTTGACGATGGGGTAGAGGCGGGAGGTGGGGATGGTGCAGATGATATCGCAGCGGCGGATCTCCGCGTTGGAAAGCCCCCAGTTCTCGCGCCCGAAGAGGACCGCCACCCTCCCGTCGACATCCTCGAGCATGCGCCGCAGTTCGCTGGGGGAGAAGTAGGGCATGCGCATCGAGGTGCAGATCGACTTGCTCACCTCCCCGGTGGTGGCGATGACAATGGTGCTGCGGCCGAAGACCTCGTCGAGCGTGGCATGCTCGGCCTGCTCCAGCACGTCGCGGGCATGGGAGGCGCGGGCAATTGCCTCGTCGCCCAGCGGGGGCGGGTTGATCAGTACAAGGCGCGAAAACCCGAAATTCTTCATTACCCGGGCACAGAACCCGACATTTCCCTCGTACAGGGGATCGACAAGGACAAAATCGATTTCCGGCATGGTGGACCGATCATTGCACTGCCCGGACCGTGGCCTTCAGGGCGCCGGGGCCCTCCTCGTAGACGGCGTTGCCCACCACGATGGTATCGGCGTACTGCGCCATCTCGGCGGCCCGCTCCGCAGAATTGATGCCGCCGCCGTAGTAGAGCACGGCCTTCTCCACGGCTTCGGACGCGGCGCGGACTACCGCAAGATCGCCATAGGTCCCGGAATATTCGATATAGACGATGGGAAAGCGGAAGTACCTGTCCGCGACCATGGCATAGGCCGCCACATCGTCCGCTGCGATATCGCAGAAAGCCCGGGTCACCCTGCCCACGGCCGACGCGGGGTTGAGGACGATGTAGGCCTCGGGGACGACCTTCTCCCACTCCACGGCATTGTTCCTGACCCAGTGCTGGTGCTTGCCCACGATCCAGCCCACATCGGGGGTATTCAGCACGCTGGGCACGAAGAGAGCGTCCACCCCGTCGGAGAGCACGGCTTCCGGATCGGCAGGCTCCACCACCAGCGGAAGATCGTAGCGCTCCACCTGTTCCCGCAGGACGCCCAGGTTTTCCCGTGTTACGTTGAGTGTTCCCGAGAGCATCAGGGCATCGGTCCCGCTGGTCGCAATCTCCTCGATGGATGCAGAATCGATCGTTTTGTCGGGATCGAGCTTGGTCACGTGCACCCAGTCCTTCCACGCATATCTCACGCCGCAATCACTCCGCTGTCGCCCGGGCACCGTCTCATGCGGCCCGGGCTGCTTCCTTGTATGCGTTGATTTTATCAGCTGATAATCCACTCTTTTTTGCCACAGTCTCAGCATCGCAGGCGGCGAGTGTATCCGGGTCCATGATGCCCGCCCGATACAGCCGCTCCAGCGTCGATTCGCCGATACCCGGAAGGGAAAGGAGCCGGTTCCGCCCCTCTTCAAACGCCTTTCTGCTCACCTTCTCGGGCGGCTCAATCCGCATGCCCGCGCAGACCTTTGCCACGTGCCGGTACACAGTATCGATCGAGAGCCCGGTTTTCGCGCTGAGGTATGCGGGGTGGAGGGTGCAGAAATCCTTCGGTGCCGTAATGCCGGCGTCGAGGTATTTTTTCAGGCTGACCGGGGGGATGCCGAAATCCCGCAGCTGTGCCTCGTTCACGACGCGGCGGGACTCATCGAGCAGGAGCGCGGCCTCCTTCTCCCCGACATGCATGGTGCAGAGCGTCCGTGCCGGGGTCGCCGCCAGATCCTCGATGGTGTTGATGCCCGCCGCAAAAAGCGCATTGAGCACTTTGCCGTGGCTCCTGCCGCGGCGGGGCGGGATATGCTTCCTGACGAATTTCCGCAGCTCGGTCCGTTTTCGCAGGATCTGGAGGACCGATTCTGCCTCCTGCTGCAGTGCCGCCGCCTCCGCATCGCTCACGCCGAGCATGCCGGCGAGGGCGCAAGTATCGCTCTGGGCGAGTTCGGAGACCGAGTAGGTGTGGTCCGCGTGGAGGCGCTCGATCAGGTCGTCGGTCATGGAGGGCATCATGCGCAGGGTTTTTTCGTTCGATGCGATATGGGCGCAGAGCGGGCAGCCGATCTCCCATGGCCGCGCCCCTTTCCGCACGAGCCGCACGAAATGGAGGTTGTGCGTAGCGCATACCTCGTCCGTGCGCAACGCCCGCCCCCATTGTGCGCCGGGAAGGCCGAGATTGAAGGTGCATTCGGGATACCCCGTGCAGCCGATGAACTGCCGCATCCCCCGGGTGGAGCGGATGGTAAGGTCTCTGCCGCAGACCGGACAGGGGCCAACGACGCGCTCCTGGTCGGTGCGCCCCATGATCTCCTCACCGATCTCCTCCTCGTGCTCCTCGAGGGCGTCGAAGACCTCATGCAGCATCTCCTGCGATTTGGCCACCACGGTGTCTTTGGACCGGCGCCCCTTTTTGATCTCCTCCATGTGGGACTCGAGGGTGCGGGTCATATCCGGCTTGGTGATCAGTTCGACGTGGTTTTCCAGCGACTCGGTGACCGCACGCCCGACGAGGGTGGGCCGCATCGGCGTGCCTTCCACGTACCGTCGGGCCATAAGCTTGGCGATCACGTCGTGGCGCGTGCTCTTCGTGCCGAGCCCCAGCTCCTCCATCCGCTGGATGAGTTTGCTCTGCGAATACCGTGCGGGCGGCTGCGTCTCCTTTTCCTCGAGGATCACCTCGTGGATGGGCAGGCGTTCGCCGACCGCGATATCGGGGAGCACGTACTCCCGGGCGTCGCTGTACGGGTAGACGTGCCGGTAGCCCTCCTCCACGAGCCGCTGCCCGGTCGCCGTATACGGCTCGCCGCCCGCATCGAAGAGGTACTTCAGCGTCTTCCATTTCGCGTCCGGGGCGAGGGTGGCGAGGAACCTGCGGACGACCAGTTCGTATATCTTCCACTGATCATCGGCGAGCGCGCCCCGTTTCACCGCCCCGGAGGGGTGGATGGGGGGGTGGTCGGTGCTCGACTTCTTGCCCCGGGTGGGCCGGGCGCGGAGGTGGTCGCGCACCCATGCGGCCTCGGCGGCGAATGCGGATGTGCCGAGCATGGAGAGGGTGCCCTTGAGATCGAGCGAGGCGGGGTAGACGGTATTATCGGTGCGGGGGTAGGAGATGTACCCGTTCATGTAGAGGTCTTCCGCGACCCGCATCGCATTCGCCGCGGAAAAGCCCAGACGTGCTGCGGCAACGATGAATGAGGTGGTATCGAACGGCGACGGGGGCGTGCTGGTCTTTTCCCCGGTGCGGACTTCGGTTGCGACCAGGGGCTCAACCGAGCGGTCCCGCGCCCTTTCGCTCTCTGCTTTCTCCCAGAACCGACCATGGGTGTGGCGCACCTCGAAATAGTGCCCCCCTTTCTGCGTCTCCAGGGAGAGCACCCAGTAGGGCTGCGGTACGAACGCCTCGATCTCCTTTTCCCGGTCCACGATCATCGCGAGGGTCGGGCTCTGGACCCTGCCCACGCTCAGGATATTGCTGCCGCCCCGGCGTGCGGCGATGCTGATGAACCGGGTGAGCGAAGCCCCCCACATCAGGTCCACATGCTGCCTCGATTCGCCTGCCGCCGCAAGGTCGAAGTCGATTTCCACGGGATGCGCGAAGGCGTTGTGGATCTCTTCTGCGGTGATGGCCGAAAAGCGGGCTCGCCGGACGGGAACGGATCCGTTCTTCTGCCGCACCAGCTCGTAGGCCTCCTTGCCGATGAGCTCGCCCTCGGTATCGAAATCCGTGGCGATGGTGACGAAATCGGCCGATTTCGCCAGTTTGTGGATATGAGCGACGATCTTCTTCTCAGTGGGCTTTTTCACGGTCCGGGCGTCGATGAGGCTGCGGGGGGTGTAGACCTCGCTGCGCCAGTTGGTGTAGCCGGGCTCGAAGTCAACCTCGACCACGTGCCCGCGCAGCCCCATCACCACCACCTCGTCGAAGCGGTAGGTGGAAACGCCCCCCTCTTTCGAAGTGCTGACCTTTTCCTTTCCTGCCAGTATCTGCGCAATGCGCTGCGCCGCAATATTTTTCTCTGCAATTATCAGGTGCAAGGCTGGTTATGCCTCCTTGTTCTCGAGCAGTTCTTTGATGCGTCGGCCGAGATCCCGGGCGTCGGCGCGGCCCCGCGTCTCCCGCATCGCCTGTCCCACCAGGAAATTCAGTGCGCCGCCTTTGCCGTTATGGTAGTCGGCAACCGCGTCCGGGTGCGCCTCGACCACCTGCGCCGCCACCTCGTCGAACTCGTCGCCTGCAGCTTTGCGCAGCCCGAACCGGTCCACGACCGCCGAGGGCAGCTCCATCTCCTCGCCGGCGGCGCCCTCGTCGAGCATGGTGCGGAGCGCATCCACGCCGGAGCGGTCGGTGATGGCATCCACCCGCACCAGGGCGAGCAGGTCGGCGAAGTGGGCGGGGGGCACCCGGTCGATCTTCATGTCGCGGTAGTTGAGCTCGCCGAGCAGGGTGTCGGCCACCCACGTGGCGGCGAGTACAGGGTCGTCGCCAGCCACCTTCTCGTAGAAGTTGGCGAGTTTCATGTCGCCGGTGAGCGTGCGTGCGTGGTTGTGCGAGATGCCGTACTGCGCCACGAACCGCGCTTTACGGGCGTCGGGCAGTTCGGGAAGGGTGATGTCGTCCAGCCAGTCCCGCACGCGCAGAGGCCGGAGATCGGGTTCGGGGAAGTAGCGGTAATCGGTCTCCTCCTCCTTGCTGCGGGAGGACATGGTAATGCCCCGCCCTTCATTGAAATGGCGGGTCTCCCGCGTGATCTCGTGGCCGCGTGCGATCTGGTTCTTCTGGCGGGTGATCTCGAAGGTGAGGGCTTTTTCCACCCCCTTGTAGGAAGAGATATTCTTGCACTCCACCCGGTTGTGGCCAACGAGGGAGATGTTGGCATCCACGCGGATGGCGCCCTCACGCTCCCCGTCGAAGACCTCGAGGTACTCCAGCGTGTTGCGCAGTTTGTTGAGGAACCGCCGTGCCTCTTTGGGCGAGCGCAGGTCGGGCTCGGTCACGATCTCGATGAGAGGGATGCCGCTGCGGTTGTAGTCAACGAGCGAGTACCCGGCGCGGTCACGCCCGCTCCTGTGGACGAGCCTGCCGGGGTCTTCCTCCAGGTGGATGCGCGTGATCCGCACCTCCTTGGGGGTGCCGTCGTCGGCCTCGATCTCGACGACCCCCCGCTCGGCGAGGGGGCGGTCGTACTGGGTGATCTGGTAGCCCTTGGGGAGATCGGGGTAGAAGTAGTTCTTCCGGGAAAACTCGCACTCCTCCGCCACCTCAAGGTTGAGGGCTTTCGCCACCCGGAGCGCGTACTCGACCGCTTTTGTGTTGAGGCGGGGGAGGGCGCCGGGGAGGGCGAGGCAGACCGGACAGACATGGGTGTTGGGGGGGTCATCGCGGTAGTCGGTGGAGCAGCCGCAGAAGAGCTTGGTATCGGTGTTCAGCTGACAGTGGATCTCCAGCCCGATGATCACCTTCATGCCGGTCCCTCCTGCTCGAAGGCGAATGCCACATCCACCACCACCTCGTCTGCGAAGTGCTGGCCGATGATCTGCAGGCCGACCGGCATGCCCTCCACCCTGCCGCAGGGCACCGAGATGGCCGGAACCCCGGCAAGGTTCGCAGGCACCGTGAGGACGTCGGAGAGGTACATCGAGAGCGGATCCGACTTCTCCCCGAACCGGAATGCTATGGTGGGCATCGTGGGGCCGGCGATCACGTCGACGGACTTGAGCACCCGCAGGAAATCCCGGCGCACGTTCTCCTTCGCCACCTGCGCCTTGGCGTAGTACTTCCCGTAGTAGCCCGCCGAGAGGGCGAACGTGCCGAGCATGACGCGCCGCTGCACCTCGCGCCCGAAATGCTCGCCCCGGAACTCCTGGAACTCATCGTGCCAGGAGCGCTTCGTCCCGACGCCGGGGCCGTAGCGCACGCCGTCGAACCGCGCGAGGTTCGAGCTGGCCTCGCTCGTGCAGGTCACGTAGTAGGCGGCGAGAGCGTATTCCATGCTCGGGATGCTGCACTCCTCGACGATTGCGCCAGCACTCTCGAGGGTCGCGATGGCGTCGCGGACGCATTCTGCCACCGCGGGGTCGACCCCCTCGCCGAAGTACTCGGCCGGGATGCCGATCGTCATGCCCCGGATCTCGCCGGAGGGCGCGTGCGCGTACCCGCGGTCATATGAGGTCGAGTCGCGGGCATCGTGCCGGCAGATGACCTCCATGAGCGTCCCAACGTCGGCGACGCTCCGGCCCATCGGGCCGATCTGTTCGAGCGAGTTCGAGTAGGCGATGAGGCCGTAGCGCGATACGCGCCCGTAGGTCGGCTTGAGGCCCACGATGCCGCAGAACGCCGCGGGGCAGCGGATCGATCCGCCGGTGTCGGTGCCGAGCGCCATGGGCACCATGCCGGCGGCGACGGCGGCCGCGCTCCCTCCCGACGACCCGCCGGGAACGCGGGCGGGATCGTGCGGGTTGGTGGTGGGGCCGAAGCCGCTGTTCTCCGTGGTCGTCCCCATGCCGAACTCGTCCAGATTGGTCTTGCCGACGATCGCCGCCCCCTCTTCCCGTAGCAGTTCGACGACGTGGGCATCGTAGGGCGGGATGTACCCTTCGAGGATCCTCGACCCGCACGTCGTCTGCATGCCCCGCGTGGAGATATTGTCCTTGACGGCAAGGGGGATGCCGGCAAGCCTGCCATCCCCGAAGGTGGCGGATTCCACGCGGGTGATGAAGGCGTTGGAGCGGTCTTCGGCGTCGAAATGAAACGTTCCCGCCACTACATCACCCGCGGGCCCTTGATGAACGTTTCTTCCGTGGATCCTGCATTGGCCAGCACATCCTCGACGGGCAGCGAGGGGCGGACCTCGTCCTCACGAAAGACATTGACGAGGTCGGCGCGGCCCTCTCCTGCGGCCTCCACCCGGTCGAGGACATCGAAATATTCAAGGATGGCGTTGAACTGGACGGTAAATTCCCCCAGTTCCTCTTTTTGGATGCGGATATCTGCTAGTTTTGCTATGGATTCAACTTCCCTCTCAGAGATCATCAGTCAGCCCCGCGAACATGAATTAAGTACCCTTGTATCGACTTTGTATAACCGTTTCTGCGTGCCAGCAGCTGGATCGTTTTCCAGATGCCACTCCCGTACTGCATGGCCTTCTTCTCATAAAATGCCATTGAATGCGGTAAATATCGTTCTGCGGCCACCCTGAGGGGTTGCTTGCGCACGCCCCCCTGCACCTTTTCGGCCGCGGGAATCGCACGGGCAGCGCGCACCACCCGGACATCGGCGTAGGGCAGCGAAAAGAAGGTGCCGTGGAGGCCCGCCACGGCCTGATCGCGTGCCACCTGCGCGGGCAGGCCGGCGATATCGCGGGCGAGATCCCCGGCGAGGTCCGCGGAGGCAAGATAGCGTGCATAGCCGCCGAAGAGCTCGTCCGCCCCCTGCCCGGCGAGGATGCGCCGGTGCCCGTGAGTATTGGCCCATTCGGCCACAAAGTAGAGGGTGGTGGCGATGGCGGCATCGACGGGGGTGAGCCGGGGGATCACCGGCACGATGCGGCGGAGGGCGTCTTCGATCCGTTCCTCGTCGACGAGCACGGTCGCGAGGGGGAGGTCCAGTCCGTCCGCCACCTCCCGCGCCCGGCACACATCGTGCGACCCCGGCAGCCCGACCACCACGCAGGGGCGCCGTGCAAGGCAGGCCACCAGCGCCGAATCCACGCCGCCCGAAAGGGCGACCGCGCCCTCATCGCTCCGCAGCCGCACCGCCTCGGCAACGGCCTCATCGAGCGGCATCGCGGCGACGGGAGGATCGATATGCCACCGCACCGCGCCGTCGCAGAGCACCGTGCCTGCCGGGCAGCCCTCCCCCGGCATGATCCCGAAATGATCGCGTGCGCTGCAGCCGTCCCACCGGAGGAAGAATTCCCCCCCGCAGGAGCAGAGTGCCTCCATATCGTGGCGAGCTATACGCTCGATCTCGTCATCGTCGAGGCGCACGCCGCGCCGCTCCACCCAGCCAGTGATCTCCATGGCGTCACCGGGCCTGCCGGCTTTCCGGCACGTCTGCTCTTATTGTTGATCACCGGAGAGCATGAACCTGCCCGCATACCTCAGGGGTCACAGGGGTTGCGGGACAAGGAGGAGGATCACGGAGATGTTGTGGGCGATGGCGAACGCATAGAATCCGATGATCACCGCCAGCAGGTACAGGCCCGATCCTTCGATTCTGGTTTCGAGAAAGGAGGTGGTGAGGGCAACAAACAGCAGCACCATGCCTTTGACCGCCGTGTGCACGGCGGGTTGCTCCGCGATCCCGGCCATGAACACGTTCAGCTCGGATGCGCCGCAGGAGAGCGCCAGCGTGGTGGTGACAATATCGAGACCGAACAGAATGCATACGACAAGGATCCCCACCGCCAGTACTGCTCTCATCCCATCACAGAGAACTATACTCCACGAGGATATTATTATAATTATTGCATTATATTATTCTGTGTGCGCAGAAATTCTCCGTACACATGTATTCGAAGGCTCGATCATCGCAGTACACGATCACAAACGATAATCCGTAACCAAAAAGTATTTAAATAATATTGCCCCAGACATTTTTGGGGAGTTCCACACAGGACAATAGACGGTTCATCCTCCTCCATGCAATGCCGATCAGGCGTCGAGACCCGGAACATCACACTATCTACTCCCATACCGCCAGAATAGGGCGGGACGGTGCAAAACCGCACGAAAACTCTGCACCGCTCTCCCCGCACCATGCGATGGGTCTCGCATGCGACACGAGCACCTGACCGATGCATTGCACAGAACCTTCACGTCAAAGGTGCTTTCCACACTCCCCTGACACGCACCTCTTTTTCCCGCCGTTCCGTTGCAGATGGGATCTCCCGGAGCAATGCCTGCCCGCACGCCGGGGCGGCATTGCCGCGCCGTCAGGTGCGGCGGCAGAGGGGGGCGAGTTTGGCGACGAGGCGGTCCACCTGCCCGACCGCGGTGCCGATGTAGGCATCCGGCTCTAATAGCCCGGCGATCTCCTCCGGCGCGGCGAGCGCTACAACCCCGGGATGGGCGCCGAGGATGTCGGCCAGCGGGCGTTGTTCGCGGAGCGCCTGCATGGAGGCGACCCGCACTATCTCATGGGCCTCCTGCCGGTCCATGCCCCGCCGGGTCAGCTCGATCATGACCGATTCGGCCATGTTCACGCCCTGCAGGAGCATGAGGTTTCTGCGGATGGCATCTTCGTGGATCACGAGGCGCTCGAGCACCCCCGCCATCACCGCGAGCAGGTGGTCGCAGAGCACCGAGGCTTCGGGAAAGAGCACCCGCTCGCAGGAGCTGTTGGTGAGGTCGCGTTCGTCCCAGAGCGTATTGTTCATGAGCGCCGGTTCGACGGCGGCGCGAACGATGCGGGCAAGCCCGCAGACCTGCTCGCTTTTGATGGGGTTCCGTTTGTGCGGCATGGTGCTCGAGCCGACCTGCTTTTCCCCGAACGACTCCTCGAGCTCGGCGATCTCGCTGCGCTGCATCATGCGGATCTCCACCCCGATCTTGTCGAGCGTCGTCGCCACGTTCGCAAGGAACATGAAATATTCGGCATAGCGGTCGCGCTGCACGATCTGGTTGGAGACATCGACCGCGGCAAGGCCGAGATGCGCCATCATCGATTCCATGACCGCCCCCCCCTTCTCCCCGAGTGCCGCCTGGGTGCCGACGGCGCCGGTCATCTGGCCGACCGCCACACGGGGACGCATCTGTCGCAGCCGCTCGAGGTGCCGGGCGACCTCGCTCGCCCAGATGGAAAATCGCAGCCCGTAGGTCGTGGGCACGCCGATCTGGCCGTGCGTCCGTCCCGCGCAGACGAGGTGGCGCGTCTCTTCGCTCCTCCTGAGCAGGATTGCGAGGAGCCTGCAGAGCTTCTCCTCCAGCAGGTCGAGGCTCTCCCGGATCTGAAGGCCCGTGGCGGTATCGAGAATGTCATTGGAGGTCGCCCCGTAGTGGACCCACCGTCCCGCCTCGCCGCTGACCTCGGCGATGGCCCTGACCACGGCCATCATGTCATGGTGGATCTCCGCCTCGATCTCTTTTACGCGGTCGAGCGACGCGGACGGTGCGCGCGCCTCGACTTCGGCCGCCGCATCGGCCGGGATGAGCCCGTGTTCGGCCTCCGCCTTTGCCAGCGCCACTTCGGCGGCAACAATGCACCTGAATCGGTTGTCTTCATCCCACACGGCCCGCATCTCGGGGGTACCGTACCGGAAATCGATGGGGTGGATCGCCATATGAGAACATGGTTGGCGTTCACCGCTAAAAATACGAGCGCCTGCGCCGCGGCGCCAGATTCAAATACCCGGATGCCGACCTCATCGGTAGTATGGGTGCAGATTTCCGCGGTGCGCTGAGGAACTACTACGGCGGCCTTATCGGCATCGCCATCTACCTTGCCGTCACGGCGGTCGTGTCCTTCGCGGCATTCATGGCCGCATTCGGCAACCCCACCCCTGCCGCAGAGGCCGTACTCGGTCTCGCCGCCATCTACTTCACGGTGGCGCGTCCCCTGTGGATGATCCCCATCGCCTACCTTCTCGGCGGGCTTGTTATCCGGAAAAAATAGATGCAGGACCGCGAGCCCGAATGGCTCAATTAAACTCGCGGATCTGCCTGGAAGCCGGTTGATTCACGGATCCTCTTCCTGCCCCGCCTGCGCGATGTCGAGCCCGGTGACAATGACGTGAGAGACCACACCGTACTCATCGTGCAGAACCGTATTCGACCACTGCACCACATGTGCCTCGCCGTCCCGGTCGACATAGCGAATGTTCCCCTTTCCGGGATGCTTGCCGGTGATATACTGGTCGAAGAGCTCTCGCATCGCGTCACTATCCTCCTTCTGCACGAACAGGTCCCAGAACAACATCCCCCTGGCCTCGGCCTCGGGAACACGGGCCATTTCCTCGGCAGCCCGGTTGAACCGTACAATGCGGCCCTCACAGTCGAGCACAATCACCATGTTGCGCACCGTTTCCAGCACCGCGCCGATCAAATCCCGCTCCGCAGTGAGGGCATCCTCGGCCATCTTCCGTTCGCTGAGGTCGAACACAACCCCTCTCACATCCGTGATATCACCGTTTGTCCTGATAGGTGATGCGTACACCATGAACGGGAAGGTGGTGCCATCCTTGCGAAGCGCCGTGAACTTCTGCCGGCTCTTTCCTCCCCCGGTGAGGATGCGCTGGATATCCGCTCTCGCCCTCTGCCGGTCTTCGGGGGCGATCACGTCAAGGATGGTGAGACCTTCGAAAAAATCCCCCGCGGTATAGGCGAAGCATTCGTACGCCATCCGGTTGCCGAAGGTGATCGTACCGTTCGCATCCGCCTCGAATACCGGCTTGGGGAGGAGATCCACGAGTTCACGGAAACGCTTTTCGCTTGCTTCCAATGCCTCTTGTACCCTTTTCTGTTCGGTGATGTCGTTGCCGATGGAAAGGACACCCACTGCCAAGCCGTCTTCGTCGACAATCCCCCGGTTGGTCCACTGGATCCAGACCCGTCTGCCGTCCTTCGTAACGTTCTCGTTTTCGTTGTTGATGTATGCCTCGGGGTTGGCACAGACGTCCCGGATGATACGCCGCATATCACGTCCCGAACTCTCCGTTTCAGGAACGATCGTCCCCACAACATTCCTGCCGATGATTTCTTCGGAGGTATAGCCGAAGAACCGCTGCGCGAAATCGTTGAAAAAGGTGATGTTTCCGAGGGAGTCCATCTTCAGGATGACCGAATTGGCGTGCTCCACAAGTTCCCGGTACTGCTTTTCACTCTCCTGAAGGGCGATCTCTGCGTGTTTTCTCCGGGTGATATCGACGAGGACGACCACATACCCCTGTTCGCCCGACTCAAAGACCGTGGGCACAATCTCGCCGTGGAAAGGTGGACCTGGACAAGGTGACGCGGACGATGGGGCCGGTGGAAGGCCTCCCGGTCATCGTGCAGGGCGACAATGTCCTCGGCCTCGATACGATCCGGTGGATGCACGAATTTCAGGAGTATGAACTGAGCCACAACAGCATGGTTTCCGGATCGGTGAGCATCGCTAACTTCGTCCTGCAGCACAACGGCGGGCGGATGCCGCAGACCGACGCCGAGCTGGACAGAATTCTCGCCATGATCCCGGAGGAGACACGACAGCGGTATACCCGCGGCAATGGCGAGGCGGTGATCGAGTTCGCTATCATGAACATGGAAAACGAGGCTGCGATGTCCTTCGTCGACCAGATGAAAAAGGAGATTGCATGGATGCCGCCCCCTCCCGGCGTGACCGCCACCATCACCGGCCCCGGGGAGATGTTTACCAACCTGATCACCGAGATCCGCGAGGGCAAGGCCTTCATGACCCTGCTCGGCTTCGGGCTTATCTTCGGGTTCCTCCTGCTGGTGTTCCGGAATGCGGGGAGAGCGGCAACACCGCTCATCCCCATCGGCCTGATCGTGGGCTGGAACGGGCTGGTCATGTTCGTGCTGGGTATCGACTACACCCCCATGACCGCCACGCTGGGATCCATGACCATCGGCGTGGCCTCGGAGTACACCATCCTGATCCTGGAGCGCTGCCATGAGGAGCTCGAACGCGGCCTGCCGCTCGTGGAGGCCATACGCCAGAGCGTCCAGAAGATCGGCACCGCCATCACCGTCTCGGGGCTGACCACGATCTTCGGGTTCTCGGCGCTAATGCTCTCCTCGTTCGGCATCGTCAGCAACTTCGGGATTCTCACGGTCATCTCCGTGGGATTCGCCCTGCTGGGCGCCATCATCATCATGCCCGCGGTGCTCGTCATCGCCGGCTCATTCCGCGAACTCGGACGGCGGGCCCCCCTCGCCCGCCCCTGAGGCATACGCGAGGCTCGAAAATCCCCAACCCTCTTTTTACCGCCCGCAGCGGTCGAGCACCGCTGCGGCGAGGCCTCGCACCGCCGCAAGGGCACCGCTCCCTTCGCCGACCCATGCCACCGGCGCCCCCCGCAGGTCCGCGTCCTCCACCGCGGCGTCCTCGGGGATTGCGGCCAGCAGGGGGAGCCCCTCTCCTGAGAGGTCCTCTGCAGGGGCTTTTTCCCCTTTGCACCGGTTGATAACGAGATACATGGGCGTCTTTCCGAGGCCGAGCGATACCGCGAGGTCACGGATCCGCCGCGCCGTGCGCAGTCCCCGCATGCCGGGGTCACTGACGATGAGCAGGATATCGGGACGCCGGACGGTGCCACGGGAGATGTGCTCGAGGCCGGCCTCCGAATCGACGACGGTGATGGGGTAGTCCTCCCCGAGGAGGTGCATGCACTCTCCCAGAAGGGAGTTCGGAAAACAGTAGCAGCCCGTTCCCTCAGGCCGGCCCATGGCGAGGAGATCGAAGCCCTCCGCCTCCACGAGGACCTTCCGGAAGCGGTATTTGATGTACGAGGTGCGGTCCATCCCGGGGGGGATGCTCCGGGTGAACGCCTCCTCCCGCATCCACCCGAGCGTCTCAGCCAGATCCACGCCCAGCGCCTCGTGGAGGTTGGCGTTGGGGTCCGCGTCGACGGCGAGCACGGGCCTCGCCCCCGCCTCAAGAAACGACCGGACGAGCAGGCCCGAGATGGTGGTCTTGCCGGTCCCCCCCTTCCCGCAGACCACGATGGTGCACGTTCTGTTCACGCCCATTCCTCCCGTGCCCGGCGCGAAAGGTCGGCGGCAGTACCCATGATCGCTCCCGCCCCCCGCTCGTCGGCGAACCGGATCCCGCAGGTCGGCGTGATCATCGACTGGCGGGCGAAGAGTTCCGGGTCGAGCCACGAACAGACCTCATCCCGGATGGCGCTCATGCGGGTATAGAGCGAATCCGGGGTTTCTTCTTCATAGACATCATACTCCGCTGGCACGATGCCCCAGGCGACCACGCCTCCCGCCTCCATGAACCGGGCGATCGCATCGCGGTAGAGCAGGAATTCCCTGGCGTACCGGTAGGCATCGAGGGAGACGAACCCGATATCCATGCCGAGCACGAAGGCCCAGTCGGTATTGGAGCAGCAGTGGACCCCTATACCCCCCTCCAGCAGCGTTGCGGTCTCTTCGAACCCTGCCGCCACCAGGTCGCGGTTCACCGGGATGACCGACGAGCCGAAGGCGGCGAGGTAGGGTTCGTTGAGCACCACGAGGGTGTGCGGCGCCCCGGTCCGCGCAATCAGCCGCTCCTCGTACCACCGGGCTCGCAGCGCGATCATCTTGTTGAGCAGGTCCGCGTATTCGGGGTCGTAGTGGAGCGGGCGTTTCTCCCGGTCGACCACCTGCATGCCGAAGGTCAGGGGCCCGGTGACCTGCGCCTTGGCGAACAGCGCCCCCGAGAGATCGCATTCCAGCATCGCAAGAAAGCCTGAATTATACTCCTCCGACGCACCGTACGCCGCGAAATTCCCCTCCATGTAGTCGAGCATGATCTGCTCCATCTGGCCTGAATGGTCCGCGGCGGTATCCGCGAACAATTTTTCGCCCTCAACCACCGCACCCGGCAGGTGTTCGGCGTCGTTGAAGACGATCGCCTCCCGCGGCCCCCGGTTGGGCAGGGTGGGGGCATAGGGAACCTCCGGGAAACTCTCCAGCACCGCCCTGCAGGCGGCCCCCGGGTCGGTGTGGGGAAGCCCGCCCACGCCGGTGGCGGCAAGGCGCGGCGGGGGAAGGAGCGATGCCATCACTCCACCCCCCCGTAGCGGATGCGGCACTCGTCGAGCACCCGCTGCACCCCCGGAAAGAGGGAGAGATCGGTGTGGGGCAGAAAGCAGCTGGAGGTGTACTGGTCCATGAAGGAGGGTTCCGCATTGAGCTCGATATAGGTGATCTGCTGGGCGATGCGGTCGAGGTTGCGGCGGCGCTCGCGGCTGATGAGGGCGAGATTGGCCCCCGTGATGGCTCCGTTGCCGATGTTTTTCACCGCGTCGAGGGGGACTTCCGGGATGAGGCCGACGGCGATGGCGTTCTCCTTGTTCAGGTAGTTGCCGAACGCGCCGGAGAAGTAGATGGCGGCGATGTCCTCCCGCGTGATCCCGGCGGCGTCCATCAGGGTCATGCAAGCGCCAAGGATCGCCGCTTTGCTCATGATCAGGTTTTTGATGTCGTTTTCGGTGATCACGATATCCCGCTCGCCATCCGTCTCGTCGGCCCAGGCGATCACGAACTCGGGGAAATAGCGGCCCTGCCGGACCCGCGGGTGCCTGATACCCATATTGATGTGCCCGTTGCGGTCGATGACGCAGGCGCGGATGAGCTCTGCAAGCAGATCGATGAGCCCCGAACCGCAGATGCCTTTGGGCCTGATGCGGTTGATGGTCTCGTAGGTGGGCTTGAGGGTGCCGCCGTCGATGCGGACCTTCTCCATCGCTCCCGGGTTTGCCCGCATCCCGAAGAGCACCTCGCCGCCCTCGAGAGCCGGGCCGGCGGCACCGGCGCAGGAGAGCATCCAGTCGCTGTTGCCGAGCACCACCTCGAAATTGGTGCCGATATCGATTAAAAGGGAGATCTCCTCCCGCTCGGTTATCCCGCAGGCAAGGATGTCGGCGATGATGTCCCCCCCGATGAAGTTGGAGACCGCGGGGAAGGTATAAACCCCCGCATTGCGATGTACGGCGAGACCGATCCTGCCTGCCGCCGTTGAGAGCATCCGGCGGACCACCGGCACGTAGGGCTCGGCGATCATGTACCCCGGATCGATGCAGAGCAGGAGGTGGGTCATCACCGTGTTGCCGGCGACGACCACCTCGTGGATGTCCTCCCGGTCGATCCCGGCATTGTTCGCCGCTTCGGTGAGGGCCTGGTTGATGCTCTCGGCGGCGAGTCGCTGCAGTCTGGACAGGCCGTTTTTCCGGGCGAAGTTGACCCGGGAGAGGATGTCCTCGCCGTACCCGATCTGCCGGTTGTAGTTGGATGCGGTGGCGATCACGGATGCGGTGGCGAGATCCCAGAGGTACACGACGATGGTGGTCGTGCCGAGATCGACCGCCGCCCCGTAGAGGCGCCCCTCGGTGTTGCCCTCCTCGACCTTGATGAGGCGATAACCTCCGGGGACCAGCGCGACGGTGCCGGTGACGCGCCAGATCCCCTGCCGCAGCAGCTGGGGAACGGAGCGGAGCACCTCGAGGGGGGCGTAGATCTTGTTCGCGGCAGGACCGCCCCGCGTCTCGATCCCCTCCAGCAGGCGGGTGATATCGGGGGTGGTGTCGGTGAGCGAGGGCGGGTTGAGCTCGAGGTAGTACTTCCTGACGGAGGGGCGGAACGGGATCTCCGCCGCACGAGCCTCGATGAGGATCTTCTGCTCCTGCACGAGCGAGGATTCCGGCACCTCCACGCGCAGGTCGTTTCTCACGAGCGACTGGCACGCGAGGCACGCCCCGCGGTCCAGCTCCTCCGCGGTGAAAAAGTTCCCGAACTTCTCCCGGTCAAAGGTGATCTTTCCGCTTTTTACGTATACCACACACTTTCCGCACCGGCCCTGCCCCCCGCAGACCACGTTCATGTGCAGCCCGGCGCGCTGGGCGGCATCGAGGATGGTGGCCCCCCGGGGGACGTCGGCTTTGTGAAAACCGGGCAGAAAGGTGACCGTGGGCATATCAGGCCTCCCACCCGGTCTCCAGGTACTCGCCGATCTCGGCCGCATCGCGCGGGCCCACCCGCACCTCCCAGCCCGTCTCCTCCTCGATCTTGCCGCTCAGCGGGGCCGCGTAACCGGGGATGATCAGGATCCGGTGATCGACCCGGTTCTCCAGATCGGTCTTTTTGATCGCGTCCGCCACCACCGTCTCGGTAAGCTTGCCGCCGGCAACGGCGGTGAGCACGGACATGCCCTCCGTGTCCACGATGAAGAGATAGCAGGGGATGCCCGCCGCCTCGAGGTAGCCGAGGAGGGTGAAGTAGGTGAGGGAGAAATTGACGGTCATCAGCACGGGGGCGCTGCCGGTCGGGGCATTGACCGGGTAGAGCCCCGGGGTCACCTGGATGGGCTTCTGCGGATCGGTGTAGATATTCTGGCGGAGGGTGAGGGCTGCCATCGTGGACGAGGGGGCGAGCTCGTCGATGATGATGACCCCGGCATATTTCAGGATCCCGAGCGCCGTCGCAGCGTCGGGCAGATCGATCGGCACGGTATCGAAGACCACCGGGTAGCCGAGATCGGGATCGGTGCGCTCCACCGCACGCCTGCGTATCTCGACCGACCGGACGAGGAAGTCGCGCAAGGTGGCGGGAGCGGGGTCGAGCATCAGGTTCTCGATGCCGCGGTCCCTGCACAGCCCCACGAGGCGTTTGAGTTCCTCGAGGTCGCCTGCCCGCACCGCCAGCGCACAGCCGTATTTTCTGGCGAGATCGCACATCGCCTCGACGGTGTCGGCACATGCCGCGTGGATGAGCGGCTGGAAGTTGCCGCAGTGGGCGAGCGCCGCCGCCTGCGCCTCCGGGTCGTCGGCGATGACCACCTCGGGGAGGCTCGCGCACGCCTCCACCATCCCGACAACCCCGCCGAATTGGTCCGCATCGCCCGACTCGCAGCGGAACGCAATGCCGTCGACGGAGAGATCCTCCCCGACACGGTGGAAGGTCTCGTCACGCACCCGCGTCATGATCCTCTCGATCCGCTCCCCGGGCCATGTATCGGCAACCTGCATCATCAGCCCGGGCTGGTGGTAGAACGTCCGCTCGTGGCGGTAGAGCACGAACTCCTCGCCCACGGCAAACGACCGCTCCCCCGCGCCGATGCCAACCAGCCGGATGGGGGGGCGGGTGGCCCCGCCCAGCAGCTCCCGCGTCTGCTCGTCGAGGTCGGGGCAGAGGTCCACGTCCACCTTGCCCGAAGCAAGTTTCATGGCAAATGCGAGGCAGGTGGGAAACCCGCATTTCTTGCAGTTGGTTTTGGGGAGTAACTTGTAGATATCAAGCGCTTTCATCGCCATAAGCTTCCTCCTGTGGATGGGATCCTTCCTGAAGCGCCGGGAGCGCCTCCCGCAACAGCGCCACCGTGCCGGGGTGGCGGACGCACACGATCTCCGCCCCCGCGACGAGCGCGGAAAACGCCGCATAAAATTCCCAGCGGATCGCCACCTCGTCCGCCGTCTCCGGATCCGCCTCACGCACCTCCTTGACATTGAGGGAATCGATGGCAGAACTGATCATGGGGCGGGCGAGATCGGCGTCCCCCTGCAGGGCGACTGAGCGGATGCGCTCCATCACCGAGTAGGAGTACTCGAAACCGTAGCCCAGGGTCCCGGTATACGGGTCGATGACGATCCTCTCCGGGGGAAGTCCCGTTTCATGCAGCAGGATGTTGAGCTGCTTTGCCAGGTTGATGTCGATGGGCGTCTGGGCGACCAAGGCGTGCCCGTAGGCGAGCGCCGATGCCGCCACGCTGCGGTAGCGGTCGGCTTCCGCGGTCCCGAGCAGGATCCGTTCGCCTTCCGCGGCCTCCCCGATCCGCCGGTAGACCTCCGAATCGATGCCCGGCTCGGTGCTCCCCTCGACGATCAGGGGGTACTTCGTCGCCCCGATCACCTCCTCCATCGTGGTGCCCAGCGAGGCGAAATCGTCGAACCCCCGCTGCCGTGTGCTGGTAAAGAAGAGGCGCACCATATCCGCGCCGAATGTCGTCTCGGCCGCCGCAGCCCATGCACCCGTATCCCCCGCGAGATCCCCGACCTCGCGGAGCACGATCGGCGACCACGTGCGGGTATCGTCGCAGATTTCAAGGGCGATGCGAGGTGGGTGGCCCGCGGCGGGCCCCGCGCCGAGAAACGGGAACGTACCCGCGCCCCCCACCGTATACACGCGTTCCCGCGTCCCTCCCTCCGCCGTGGTCGCTCCAAGGCTGACCTCCAGGATCCGGTTGCCCTGTTCCGGATTGTGCTCTTCACTCATGTGCCCATCCTCTCCTAAATAAGGGGCCGCATCGCGAGGGCGGGATGATCCACCCGCGCCAGGAATTCGGCCAGATCCTCGATGCTCACGGCGACCGTCTCGTCGGCGATTTTGTCGAACAATTCAGGAATGCTCATCCGTTCGAGCTTCTCCTCGAGCCGGCCCTTCAATTCGTCCTTGAGAAGCGACGGCATCCAGACCACCCGCTCGATCCCGTTCTCCGCCTGCAGGAACCGGTCGCTGAGGATATAGCCCTTCGAGATTCCCACGAACCCGGGGGTCTGGGCTCCCCCGCCGATGGTGCCGGCGAGAGTGGAGAAGGTCATGCCCAGCGGCGTGTCGCCGAGGTAATCGCGGTTGACGATCATGATCCCGTTCACCTCGGGCAGGATCGTGGCGATGCACTCGAAACACCCGCAGCAGGTCATCGGCTCATCCATCATCCCGTAGAGGGAGACACGGTCCACCGCGCCGTGCGAGGCTTTCTTCACGAAGCGGTTCACCCCCTCGAACTGACCGAGGACGGGATCGATCAGCTCGCCCTTCTCCACGGGCTGGTTGGCACCTGCGGGCGCGATCTCGTAGGCAATTTTCGCATCCAGCCAGGTGATGGCACCGCAGAGGGCGGGGCGTTCGGGGGTGATGATGCAGACGTGGTTGGGGGCAAATGTCTGGCAGAGGGTGCAGGAGTAGTAGGTCCCGACATCCTCGTCCTTCATGCCCGCGATGCGCTCATCGCGCTCGTCGTAGATGGCCCGGGCCTCCTCGAGCATCGCCTCCACGCGCTCCCGGTCCGTCACCAGCGTTACCTGCACGGCATCGATCAGGTCGGGAAACTCCATGCGGAACTTGCTCGCGAGCAGCCTGCCCAGGTCTGCGATCGCCACGCCCCGCCGGACCACGTCTTTCGTAAGCCGGACCCAGACGAGGTCGCGCTGGGCGACATGCCACGACCCCTCCCCGTAGTTGAGGAACGTGTGGATCCTGCGCTCAAGGACCGGTTCGTAATCCTTCTTCATCGATGCGCCGGCCACGTCCACGAGAATGGCCAGCGGCACCGCCGACCCTTCTTCGAGGTCGCCCACCTCCGGGCCGATCACCTCGACGCGGCCGTCCTCCACCTCGTCCGCGGGCCGCACGCGGAGGAGTTCGAATGCAGGCGCCTTCGCCCCCCCGAATTCCACGTACATCTCCTCTTTCCGTATACTCTTTCCCTCGAACGCCGGGGAGCAGGCCATGGGAATCGGGATGGCGACCACGTTGACCCGGATCCCGCGCCGCTCCATCCCTTCCCGCACCGCGTCGAGGTAGGGGACGCGGATCCACTCCCCCCCTTCATAGCCCTCCGGGGTGAGGATGGGGATGCTCAGCACCCGGAGACCGTCGATGACCGCGATCTCCTCGTCCTCGAGGCCCGGAAAGGCAATCACGAATGCTTTCGCCCGTTCGGCGGCGTAATTGAGCAGGCGGTCCGCATCCCCGGGCTGAACGCCCCCGAACATCATGGCCACGCGGGCGATGATATCGGCGAAATGAATCGCCGCCATGCCGGTGGAGCCAAGGGGGACGAGGCGGTACTCGAGCCCCACCTTCACCCCCGCCTCGGTCAGGGTTTGGATCACCCCGCCTGCGAGGAAGGTGAGCAGGTACTTCTCCTGCATCTCCCGGCAGATGGCGGCGGCCGCATCGGCGTCATCCGGCGATCCGGCAACGAGACCGATCCCGGCGATACTGCCGTCCACCAGCGAATACCCGAGCCTGCGCAGCACCGTATCGGGCACAAACCCGGTGTAGGGCTCCCCTTCCTCCCCTCCGGCGGCATACCCCGCCGCCGCAAGACACTCTCCCGCCACGAGCACGCTGGATCCCGAAGCGGCGTATGCCTCACGTGCGCTTCCCGCGTCATGCACCGCCATGCCGGTGACGGCATAGGTCACGGGGAGCGCATATGCCGTCTCATCATACCCGATACTCCCTTCCAGCGCGGCCATTTCCTCATCGAGACGCTCCCGGCCCGATATAAGACTCTCATCAATCGGCGTCATACTCTTGCATCATCCCTGTTATCGAAGTGGCAGGGGTGCCACCTTAATAAGCTTTCGTCTTGAATGCGAACCAAAGGGGCTCTTCGCCGATCACAGCCACCCTCTCTTCCTGAAAAACCAGACCTCGACGAGCCCCACCGCAAGCATGAGGAGCAGCACCGCCGGGTAGCCATACCGGTTCGAGAGCTCGGGCATCCCGACAAAGTTCATCCCGTACAGGCCGGCGATAAACGTGAGTGGGATGAAAATCGTGGCGATGATAGTGAGTACCTTCATGATCTCGTTCATATGGTTGCTGGTGGTGGAGAGGTGGATATCGATCATACCGCTCATCATATCCCGGTACGTCTCGAGGGTTTCGACGAGCTCGACGGTATGGTCGTAGACATCACGGAGGTACACGGGGGTGATGCCGGAAACAAGCGGCGATTCCACCCGCTCGAACGCCCCCACCACCTCGCGCAACGGCCAGATGGAGCGGCGGATCATGATAAGGAGGCGTTTTTTCTCGTGGATAGCCTGCAGTGTCCGTTGACCGGGCCCATCGAGGAGTTCGTCTTCCAGATCCTCGATCTCCTCGCCGAACCACTCGAAAATTGCGTAGTAGCCGTCGACCACAGCATCGAGCAGAGAGTAGGCGAGATAGCCGGCTCCCTCCCGTCGTATGCGGTTTCCCCCCGCACGCAGACGGGCACGCACCGGGTCGAATACGTCGCCCTCCTGCTCCTGGAAGGTGAGGACAAACTCCTCGCCGAGGATAATGCTGACCTGTTCGGTGCGGATTTCCCGATCATCGAGTGCAAGCATCTTGAGAACCACGTAGATGTAGTGGTCGAAATACTCGATTTTCGGCCTCTGCCGGGTGTTGAGAATGTCCTCGAGGGTGAGAGGGTGGATCGAGAACCGTGCGCCGATCGCTTCCACCGCTCCGATGTCGCCCAGGCCCGAGCAATCGATCCAGGTCACCTCTTTGTCGGGGAGGGGGGCGGTCACCTCTGCAAGCGTCGCTCCCTTTCGCTCGGTGATTCCTTTTTCGCTGTACCGGAACAGGGTAATCGCAGTCGCCAGCGGGGGTACCGAGCCGATGTGCACGAGCGAGCCGGGGGGCATCCCGGCTTTGGCCGAAGGGGAGGGCGCAGGTTCCGTCACGGGATCTCCTACGGGGATATACAGGGCAGAGCTTATAAGGTCACGGAAACGTCCCTGTGACCATTCTGCCATGACGGCGAAAAAAGGTGCAATTGATGCCGGCTTTACCGGGCACATACGGGAGAGGTCCGGACTCAGGTCTTTGCCTCCCCGGCGATCCTGCCGATCCAGATGGTCACGATCACCGCGATCACGGTCACGATAATTGCGTAGAGCAGCAGCGCCATGATGTTCTGCGCTTCGCCGAACACAGCCGCAAATATCGCCTGGATCGCCCCGTTCCATGCAAGGGCGGCAACCAGACCGAATGCAGCAGTCAGGAGCGCCGCGATCTTATCAATCACTTCAGCATGTACCATGCACATCCCTCAGACCGACAACTATCGTTGTATCGAGATATAAATTCCGGCTATCACTCATGCCTGACACCGGCAGAGCGGCGAGACGGGGGCCAATCCAAGGGTACATGTGACAGGGACACCAACAGTACCTGCAGTCATGGACGACCTCGATGCGTGGTTTCCCTACGAGTCCTATCGCCCCCACCAGCGAGGGATGCTCGATCTGGTAGCCCGGACCGCCGCGGAGGGCGGCATTGCCATGATCGACGCGCCGACCGGGAGCGGCAAGTCCAGCGCCGTGGCAGCGCTGCTCGCCCGTGCGAGGGGCAGGAAAGTGGTCGTTGCAGTCCGCACCGTCAGCCAGCTCAACACTTTCGTCCGCGAGCTCGAGCTCATCCGGAAGAAACGGGGGCGTCTGAAATTCGCCTACCTCGTGGGGAAGGGGAACATGTGCCCCATGGCGGGTGCGGGCGACACCTACCGCCTCTGCGAGGGCCTCAAGACCTTTTCCACCTCGCTGATGCGCGAACGAGCGCAGCGGGGAGCGCTCGTGCCTGTAAAAGACCCGTTCATCAGGCAGCAGATGCGGAGGGTGTCGATGGACCACCCCGTCATCTGCCCGTATTTCATCCACACGCGCAGTTACGCGGAGACCAGCGAAGGGCTCAAGATGCTGCCCTCGGCGAAGCTGCGCACCCTCGGGGAGCGGGCGTGCTCACGCCCTGTTGCACCCGAAACCCTCCACGAGTTCTGCGGCGACCTCTGCCCCTACGAGGTGATGCTCCAGGCGGCGCGGGAGGCGGATGTGGTGCTCGTCAACTTCCACCACCTCTTCGACAAGCAGATCAGGGAGCAGATCTTCGATTCGCTCGACATCGAGGCGGAACGGACCCTCCTTCTGATCGACGAAGCGCACAACTGCGGCGATACCATCCAGAGCATCCAGAGCGTGAGCCTCGGGGAGAGGAATCTCGAGGCGGCCTACCACGAGATCGGGGCCATGCGCTCGCGGCAGAGCAGCGCGGACGCCGTCCTGAGGATCCTCCCGCGGATCACGGCGTTTATGGAATCGCTCCGCCGCTCGTGGAAGGAAGAGGACTGGTTCGATCCGGCGATCTTTTCCCGCCACGTGCTGGGCGGCTCGCTGTATGCGACCTTCGACCAGATCATCGAAGACCTCCTCTCGCTTTCCGAGGCGATCCGGGAGCGGAACATACAGGCGGGGGAGTTCCGGGAGAGCGCCGCCGAACGGCTCTGCGATTTCTTCTACCACATCCTGCGAGCCACGGAGAGCAACGCGTTTCTCTCCGTCTATAAAAAGGTGGACGAAGAGGTCTTTCTGGAAGTGCGCAACATCGATCCCGCCGACACCCTGCAGGAGATCGCCGCCGCCCATCCGTGCACGGTGCTCATCAGCGGTACTCTCTCACCGGTGGAGAGCTACCGCCGCTACTACTTCGGCGATACAGAGGTCGCCACCCTCTCCCTCCCCAACGCCTTCCCGCGAGAGCACCGCAGGCTCTTCTGCACGCGCGACATCACCTCCGCCTACCGCCAGCGGCGCGATCCCGAGAACACAGCCCGCATCGGCGAATACATCAGGACGTTTGCGGGGGTTGGCGGGAACCTCGCCGTGTATTTCCCCTCCTACGATCTGCTCAACACGCACACCGCGTCGTTCGGCGCCACGCTCGCCGGAAAAGAGGTATTTATCGAGGCGTCAAACTCGTCCGAGGCGGCGGCGGCCCTGAAACGGTTTCTCTCCCTGCCCGCACAGGGCCGGGCGGGAATCCTCTTCGGCGTATGCGGGGGGAAATGGAGCGAGGGGCTCGACTACCGGGGGGAACTGCTCACCGGGGCGATGGTCATCGGCCTGCCCCTCGCCCCCTTCAACCCGGTGCGCAAAATGGTGATCGAGTACTACCGCTCCAAGTTCGGCGAGGAGGGAGAATTCATCTCCTATACCCTGCCGGCAATCAACCGGGGCCTGCAGGCGCTGGGGCGGGTGTTGCGGACGCCGGAGGATACGGGGCTGCTCGTCCTCGGCGACTCGAGGTTCCTGGACCGAAGGGTGCACGCCGGGCTGCCGCCGTGGATGCAGGAGGAGCTGGCCGCCTGCGATACGGCCTCGTTTGCGGAGGCGGTGCGGGCATGGCGCTGAACGAGGGCGCCTGCCGGTTCGGGCTCTGGTGGGTGCACGTCGCATGGGCTGACGATGTCGTCCACCGGGTACGGTTTGCGAAAACGGGCGAGGAAGGCGCCGTGCCCCCGGTGGTGCGCCGCTACATCGCAGGCCAGCGGGTCGATCCTGCGAGCCTGCAGTCGACTGCCGCCGCCGACCATGCGCCGTTTGCCGCCATCTACCGGGCGGTCCGGGAGGTCGGCTACGGCAGCACCGCGACCTACGGCGCCATCGCCGCACAGGCCGGCACGTCCCCCCGGGTCGTGGGCACGGCGATGAAGCGCAACCCCACGCCCCTCGTCATCCCCTGCCACCGCATCGTCGCCCGGGACGGGATCGGCGGGTTTACCCCCGACATCGGGATCAAGCGCGCGCTCCTGCGCATGGAGGCGGGAGAAAGGCGCATTTTTAGCCGGTGAAGGAGATGTAATTACACACGGTGGGATGGAAGCATGCAGGTAGCAGTGCTCGGGGCGGGCGCAGTGGGGCTCTCCGTGGCGGCAAAACTCTCGGCGGTCTGCACGGTGCACGCTGTCTGCCGGCCGCGCCATGTGGAGGCAATCGCGAGCCGCGGATTTGAGATGACCGGGATCTGGGGCGACGGAACCTATCGGTTCACCTGCTCCGAATCATACCTCCCGAAACGGGAATTCGACTACATCATCATCACGTCCAAATCGACCGACACGCGGGCGGTCTGCGAGCAGTTTTCTGACGCCATCGCCGGTGCCGAGGTCGTCAGCCTGCAAAACGGCATCGGCAACGAGGAGATCATTGCCGAATATACCGGCCGGGTGATCGGGGGGATGATCATCACCGGGTTCGAGTGGCAGGGCGATGCACGGGTGCACGTCTCGGTCGAGGCGGGGCCGGTGAAACTGGGCCGGTTTCCCCGGGGCAGCGACGATGCTGTGCGGGCACTGGCAGAACTCTTTGCATGTGCCGGGATACGGTGCGAGGAGAGCGGCGAGATCCGGGGGGACCTGTGGGGAAAGACGCTCTACAACTGCGCCCTCAACCCGCTCGGCGCGATCATGAACGTCCCCTACGGCGAGCTCGACGATCCTGCGGCATGGGAGATCATCGCAGACGTCGTTGAGGAGGCGTTCGCCGTCTGCCGGGAAGAAGGGGTTCCCCTCGCATGGGAGACGCCCGTCGACTACCTCGCCTACCTTGCAGAAGTGCAGCTGCCGGCGACCGCACGCCACCACTCCTCCATGCTGCAGGACCTCGCCCTGGGCCGCAAGACCGAAATCGACTTTATCAACGGGGCTGTCGTCGCTCGCGGGCAGCAGCACGGCATCCCGACGCCCGCCAACACCATGTTGGCACGGCTGATCCGGTTCCGCGAAGCGCTGTGCACGAAGGAGAGGGGAGTGCGGACGGCGTGAGGACGGGCATCATTCTCGTCGGGGGCGAGGGGCGGCGTGCGGGAGGCATGGAGAAGTATTTTTTCAGCTACCACGGCCAGACCTTCATCGCCCGCCTCATCGAGACCCTGAGCCGCGAGGTCGACGAAATCGTCGTGGTCGCCCGCGATGCCGACCAGCGCGACCGGGTCGCGGCGATCACCGGCGTCCGGGTGGTGGAGGACATCAGGCGCGGCCTCGGCCCCATCGGCGGCCTGCACGCGGGCCTCCTGCATGCGCACGGGGAGGAGGTCTTCGTGGTGGCGTGCGACATGCCCTGCGTGCACGCCGATGTGGTCAGCCTGCTCTTTTCGCTCCTCGACGGCTACGACGCCGTGATCCCGACGTGGAACCACGATATGCTCGAGCCTCTCCACGCCGTCTACCGGCGCGGTGCGGTAATACAGTACCTGGAGAGCCACGAATCCCTCTCCATGCGGGACATGGTCAAATCGCTGCATGCGCGGTACGTGAACGTGCACGAGCTGCAGCCCCTCGACCCGCACCTGCAGACCTTCACCAACATCAACAAGATCGAGGATTTGCACGACCTCGACCGCCGGCCTGACCGGTGATCCCCGGCGACCTCATACAAAGGTTGAAGAGATCTCCGGGCACATGCACCCACGAATCTGCGCGGAGGGGTTGCGTTGAAGTGCCTGATTGTGTATGAGTCCTATCACCACGGGAACACGAAACAGATCGCCGGCGCCATGGCGGAGGAGCTGCATGCGGATATGGTGAAGGCCACGGACGCGGAGTACGCATCGCTTGCCGGGTACGACCTCATCGGGTTCGGATCGGGGATCTACGCGGGCAGGCACCACGTCAGCCTGCTGAACTTCGTGCGCAGGATGCCGCACCTTGACGGTACACCTGCATTCATCTTCTCGACCGCTGCCTTCCCCGAGTTCAAGGCGGTCTGGCACCGGTCGCTCGCCCGGAAGCTCCGGCGGAAAGGTCTCGTCATGTGCGGCGATTTTTCCTGCAAGGGCCTGTCCACCGACGGCCTCTGCGGGGTGATCGGCGGGGTCAACAAAGGGAGGCCCGATGCGGGCGACCTCGCGCGGGCAAAGCGGTTCGCCGCAACACTTGTGGCATCCGTGCCCAAACCGCAGCGAGCCCCCGCCGGGGAGAGCCCCGCACAGGCGCACTGAAAAACCCGGATCCTCTAGAGCGCTTTTTTCCTGCCGCTCGCGTCCCGCGTGTACGCCCCGAACTCGGATCCCAGCAGGAGATCCCCGGAAAACACCGGGCCGTCACTGCAGACGCAAAGGCCCGACGGGTCGATGCAGCACGATCCGCAGATCCCCACCCCGCACTTCATGTACCGGTGCAGGGAGAACTGGCCGCGGTCCGCACAGCCCGCCTCGTCGAGCAGCCGGAGCACCGCCCGCATCATGATCTCCGGCCCGCAGACGCAGACGCGGTCGTAGGAGGTCAGGTCGATCGTCGCACAGAGGTCGGTCACGAACCCGTGGTGGCCCTCGCTGCCGTCGTCGGTCGCCACCACGAGATCGGTCATCCTCGCGATCTCGCGTGCAAACGGCAGCTCCGCCGCCGTCCTCGCCCCCAGCAGGAAGGTCTCGACGCTCCCCTCGATGGCGAGGTGCCGCAGGGGGGCCGCCCCGATCCCACCGGCAACCGCAAGCGTGCGCCCCCCGACCGAAAAACCGTTGCCGAGGGGGCCCTTGATGCCGAGCATATCGCCCTCCTCGCAGGCGAAGAGCGCCGCGGTGGCGTCGCCCACCTTCAGGACGGAAATCGACCACGGCGAGGAGAGGGCCATGGGGATCTCGTCCACCCCGGGCACCCAGACCATCACGAACTGGCCCGGCCGGAAGGTGAAGGCGTGGGAGAACTCGAAGGTCTTGATGCCCGGCGTCTCATCGATGATACGGGTGATGGTGACGGGGACGGATGCGTATTCATGCATGGGCGCACCCCACGATCGCCGCGGCGTCCACGCCGTCTTCAGCGTAGAGATCCGCCGCGATGGCCTCGAAGACCCCGACGCCCCCGATTACCGCACTGCCGATCTCCACGGCGCTCGCCCCGGCCATCATCATCTCCAGCACATTGTCCGCCGAGGCGATCCCGCCGCACCCGACGATGGGGATACGGCACGCCTCGTAGAGCTCGTACACGCAGCGGACGGCCACGGGAAAGATGGCGGGGCCCGAGAGCCCGCCGAACCGGTTGCCGAGGACGGGCCTTCGCAGGCCGGTGGAGATGCGCATCGCTTTCACGGTGTTGATGGCCACGATGGCCGACGCCCCGCCCTTCTCCGCCGCTATCCCGCACCCGGTGATATCGGTGACGTTCGGGGTGAGCTTCACCCAGGTGGGCAGGCCGAGGGAGGCCACCGCCCGGGTGCAGGCCTCCACCATTGCCGGGTCGGTGCCGATGGCCGCCCCGTAGCCTTCCGCGTGCGGGCAGCTGAGGTTGAGCTCGAAGCCGGCGGCACGGTCGGCAAACCATGCGGCGACCTCCGCAAACTCCTCCGGCGACCCGCCGAAGACGCTCACCACCACCGGCCGCCCGGCGAATCCGTCCAGTTCGCCCGCGAAATCGGCGGAGGGGTTCGGCAGCCCCATGGCGTTGAGGATGCCGTCTTCGAGCACCGCCACGCAGGGGCCGGGGTGCCCGGGGAAGGGTGCGGGGCCGATGGACTTGGTGACCACCCCCCCCGCCCCGATCGACAGCACCCGTGCAAGCGACGCCCCCGTGGTCCCCAGAATTCCCGCAGCGAGCAGGAGGTGGTTGTCCAGCGCCACCCCGCCCACCTCAATTGCGCCCGGTTTCAGTGCCAGCATTGCAGAGAAATTGTAGTTATTTATTATTAGCATGCCCATATTGTAGTCACATGACCAGCCTCTCCGTGATGGGTGTCGGGCGTGTGGGGGGCGAGGTCGCCTACCTGGCCGCGGTGCTGGGCCTCGTCGACACAATCAACCTCCATGACACCTATAAGCCTCTTCTCGAGGCGCAGATCCTGGATCTCGAGCACACCGGGCTCGATATCCGGGTCTCCCGCGATCCGGCGGACATCCACGATACGGATGTGTTCGTCTTTGCGGCGGGAACCCCCCGGACCCCCGATGTCAAAACCCGCGCCGATCTCCTGCAGGCCAACCTCCCGGTCGCGGATCTCTGCAGCAAGTACCTCCGCCGCTTCGACGGCATGCTCATCACCATCACCAACCCGATGGACGCCAACAACTACTATCTCTGGAAAAAGACCGGGCTCGACCGGGGCCGCTGCATCGGGTCGGGGGGAATGCTGGATTCGGCGCGCTTTTCCGGGTTTCTGCGGCAGCGCGGCATCGACGGCGAGGGCTGGGTGCTGGGGGAGCACGGCGAACACCAGGTCCCGGTCTTCTCCCGGCTTGCGAGGTCGGTGCCGGAGCAGATCCGCGAGGAGATCCTCGGCGCCATGGGCAGCGCGAGCATGCAGGTGATCCGGGGCAAAGGGGGCACCGTCTTCGGGCCCGCCTACCACACCGTAACTCTCATCCGGGCGATCCTGGAGGATGCCGGGGAGGTCTATCCCTGTTCCTGCGTGCTGGACGGCGAATACGGTGTCGAGGGCTGTTCCCTCGGGGTGCCGGCGCGGATCGGCGGACAGGGCGTCGAGGAGATCCTCGAGTGGGACCTCGACGCGTGGGAACAGCGGCGATTCCGCGAGGCGGCCGCATTCGAGAAGCAGCTGGTCGGGCAGTCCAATGAGTGACCGAACAAACCCGGCCAAAAACCCGGAAGAACCGGCAGAACGCCTCTTTGGCATCAACCAGGTGGAGTACTCCGTCGCCGCCGGCGGCCCCGTCGTCCACATCTTCGGCCGCGACCCCGGCGGCGAGGCCGCCCATATCGAGGTCGCCGGGTTCCGGCCGTATTTTTACGCGCCTGCCGGGGAAGTGGCAACGGTCCCCCCCCCGGCAGTGGTGGAGTCCGACCCGGCAACGCCGTACTACTCGATCCGGGGCGAGGAGCTGCGCCGCCTCTACACCCAGAAACCCACCGACGTGCGCGAGGTCAGGGACCGCTACACCCACTACGAGGCCGACATCCCCTTCGCCACCCGCTTCATGATCGACATGGGGCTGACCGGCGGGGTGGCGGTGCCTGCGCTGCAGTGCGACTACCGGAGCGTGCGCCCCGCTTCGGTGCAGGCGCCGGCCCGCATCTGCCTCATGGACATCGAGTGCGAAGACGAGCGGGGCTTTCCCTCGCCCGACCGCGACAAAATCATCTGCATCACCTGCTGGGACTCCTTCGATGACGTCTACACCACCTTCTACCTCGTCGCCGAAGGGACCCGTCTCGACGAGGCGGCGCTCAGGCCGGACGGGATGGGGCGGTGTTTCGGAGACGACCACCATATCCGCATCTTCGAGAGCGAGAGGGCGATGCTGGAGGCATTCGCCGACTATATCCGGGAGACGGACCCTGACATCATGAGCGGATGGAACTTCACCGAGTTCGACATCGACTACACCCTCAAACGGACCGGGGCGCTGGGGATGCGGGGCGATGAGCTCTCCCGCCTGCCGGGCCAGACCGAGCGGAGCGCCATCCGCGGGCGGGCGCTCTTCGACCTGCTTTCCGCCTACAAAAAGATGCACGCCACCCAGAAAGAGTCCTACCGGCTCGACGCGGTGGCGGAAGAGGAGCTCGGCGAGGGCAAGATCCGCTACGCCGGGACCATCAGCGACCTCTGGAAAAACGACCCCCGCCACCTGATCGCCTACAACTTCCGCGACGTGGAGCTCTGTGTGGCGATCGACCGGAAAGACAGCATCATCGACTTCTACCGCGAGATCTCCCGGTACGTGGGCCTCCCGCTCGACCGGACGCTCAACTCCTCGAACGTCATCGACATCTACATCCTGCGGAAAGCGCACGGGACGTTCGTGCTCCCCTCGAAAGGCTACGCCGCCTCGGAGGAGTTCGAGGGGGCGACCGTCTTCGATCCCTCGCGGGGGGTGCGGGAGAACGTGGTGGTGCTCGACTTAAAATCCCTCTATCCCATGTGCATGATGACCATCAACGCCTCGCCGGAGACCAAGGATCGCGACGGGGAACTGCGCGCCCCGAACGGCGTGCGGTTCCGCCGCCGGCCCGACGGGCTGACCAGGAGCATCATTAGCGAACTCCTGCGGGAGCGTGACGAGAAGAAGGCCCAGCGTGACGCATATCCCTTCGGGTCGCCGGAATACGTCCTCTATGACCTGCAGCAGAACGTCCTGAAGGTGATCATGAACACCTACTACGGGGTGAGCGGGTACGCGAGGTTCCGCCTGTACGACCGCGAGATCGGGGCGGCGGTCACCTCGGTCGGGCGGGCTATCATCGAGCACACCCGCACCGTCATCGACGGGATGGGGTATACGGTCATCTACGGCGACACCGACTCCTGCATGGTGCAGCTGCCCCCCAGAGACCTCGAGGAGACTATCGCCGTGGCCCGGGAGATCGAGCGGCGCGTCAATGAAAGCTACGCAGAATTCGCCCGGACCGTGCTCAACGCCGACTCGCATTACTTCTCCATCAAGTTCGAAAAAGTCTACCGACGGTTCTTTCAGGCAGGGAAAAAGAAGCGCTATGCCGGCAAGCTCGTCTGGAAAGAGGGCCAGACAGTCGACCGGATCGACATCGTCGGGTTCGAGATGCGGCGGAGCGACTCCCCGCAGATCACGCGGGAGGTGCAGTACACGGTCATCGACCTCATCCTCAGGGAGACCGATTTCGCGCCGGTGAAGGCCTACCTCGCCGGGGTCATCGCCGCCTACCGCCGGGGGGAGTACTCCCTCGACGAGATTGGCATTCCTGGCGGGATCGGCAAGGAACTCGACGCCTACGCCACGAAAGACGCCCATATCAGGGGCGCGATCTACTCCAATTCTTATCTCGGCACCGATTTCAAGCGGGGGAGCAAGCCCAAACGGATCTATATCAAGAACGTGACGGCGAAATACCCCAAGACCGACGTGATCTGCTTCGAATATGCCGACCAGGTGCCGCCCGAGTTCGTGGTGGACTACGAGACGATGCTCGAGCGGACGGTCAAGCAGCCCATCTCCCGCATCATCGAGGCCGTCGGCTGGAAATGGGAGGATGTCGATCCGTCCCGGACCACGCTCTTCGATTTTGGGCTCTGAACCGGGAGATCAGACCGGGCTTAGCTTGTCCAGGACCAGATCCCGGTGTGTCCGGGCGGCGGTGCTGCGGGGGTCGATCTCCAGCACCCGGTTGTGGCACGTGAGCGCATCACGGTACCGGAAGAGCGCCTGGAAGGCCAGTCCCTCGCGGTTGAGCGCGTCCACATTCCCGGGATCGAGGGCCAGCGCACGCTCGTAGCTGTCGATCGCGTCCCCATGGCGGCCGAGGCCGCACAGCGCATCCCCCTGCATGATCAGGAGTTCGACGCACGCAGGATCGATCTGGAGGGCGCATTCGGAGATGACGAGCGCCTCCCCGTAGCGCTGCAGGCTGACCAGGACCTGCGCTTTCTTCTTCCACGGATCGAGATCGTTGAAATAGCTGGAGAGGGCGCGGTCACAGCAAAGGATCGCGTCCTAGAACTGGTCCTGCCTGAAGAGCGCGATGGCCTTTCCCGCCCACAACTCCGCATCCTCCGGGCTGATCTCGGCCGCACGGTCGAAGCATGCCAGCGCGGTCCAGTATGCCCCTTCCTCGATGTGGGAGTATCCTTTGCGGACCAGGATCAGTTCATTGTGGGGATTGAGCTCCAGCGCACGGGAAAACGAGGCGAGAGCATCCCCATGCCTCCCCACGTACTGGCAGGAGAGTCCGCGAAGGGTATGGTAGTAGACAATTTCGTCCGTATTGTACTGGGACTCCAGTGCACGCCTGCATACTTCCGTCGCCTCCTCGTAGCGCTCGAGAAGAAAGAGCGCCTCCGCCAGTACACCCCACGCACTGGCGCTTCCTGGAGCGAGCTCAAGCGCATGCCCGATGCATTCCAGTGCTTTTTCATATTCGCAGGTGCGGATGAACACACGCCCGAGGCTCACCCAGAGATCGTGCCGCTCCGGATCGAGCGTGAGGGCGTTTGCATTCGCGACGGCCTTTTTTGCCGGATCCTGATCGGCATCCCCCCGTAATGCCCACGCATCCGCATCCGCGCCTTCGATCAGCCCTTTTGTCTCCTCTTTGGCATTCGATCCGAATGCTCCCGGAATCGCATCGTGTTCTCCCGGCGTGCATCGGCTGCGCGGTCTGCATGCGGCGACAATATAGAGTAGACGCCAATATGTACATAGAGGTATATATCACTTCCAGTTTTTCATCAGAGTTATCCGGCGAGGCGTGTGCCACCTTATGCAGAGGAGAGAGGAGAGAATCCTCACTCCAGCATGCACATCAGGTGTTCGAAGAGATAGGATTCTGACATACCCCCTGCCAGAAAGGGCAGCGGGCTTGCAGGCCGGCGGCGTTCTCGCACAACCTCCGGAGGGGTATCAGTGCTCCCTTTACACGCATCTCTGTCTACGTGCAATTGATCTCCGCCACCATCTGTGACTGCGATATTGAACGCTGCGTTCACATCGGCGTGATCAACGTGCCCGCAGCAGGGGCACTCAAAACTCTTCCTGTGTCGGAGGCCAATATCGCCGCATTTCGAGCATCGCTTCGAGGTAAATGCCGGATCGACATAGACCACAGGAATGCCGACTTTTTTTGCTTTCACCTCCACCATCTTCTGAAGCTGGTAGAATGATTCGTTGTTGATACAGAAGGGATGAGAAGAGAAGTTCTTTTTTCGTATGCGCGGGTTCGACCCGTAGAGTTTTTCCAGCTTGATCCCCGAACCCAGCCACTTCGCCACATCGACGATTTCCCTGCTGATCTGGTGGTTGAGATCCTTGAGGATACTGCGTTCCCGCTTATTTATTCGTTTTAATTTTCGGCTTTTGCCGTGAGTCTGCAGTTGCCTGCGAATTTTATTGTATTTGAGATGGATATGATGTGCTTTTTTGCCGAGTTTGAACACCTTTCCCGTTGAGGGATGGGCGACCACGGCAATATGGCCCGTCGTGTTGAGATCCACGCCGACCCAGGAATTTGGTTCGCTATTCATTCGAGGAATTCCATCACCCTATCCTGCTGGTATTCGTCTGCACGGTACCTGAACTCATTGCCATGTGATTCCGGGAATCTGCCACTCACCTCCATCCCCTATCCACCCTTGGGAACGGGCACATATATATTTATTCAATTTAGTACGCATTTACAATAAATTGTATAGTGAATACTATAGGAAAACGGATATACCCGGCATGCCCTGACCACCACCCGACGGTGAGGTGAGAAATCCGGAAAATTGAGGAGAGCACCTGCATAGCCCCGGATCACAGCCGCAATGACGCGATCGGATTCCCGGAAAAATATCGGTATTCGGGGAACGCGGAGATTGGGTGCTCGTGTGTGTTCAGGTGCATCTAGTGTATGAGAGGTCTGGTATCACCCTGTGCCGCGGTGATATGAGTATATGCCCCTGCGTTCCCGATCGATGCTGTGTGCGATAGTATTCCGAAGCGAAATATGTTCGAGGACCTTCGTATCCTTGTGCGTAGATGGTGCGTCTCGCGTGTGGTTTCGTTGGTGTGCCTTGTGAGTGTTTTGCAATTACTGCAACCAGCCGGTGTCTGTGAGGGGACGCCGGCCGTGTGGGCAGGGACGAGAATCGCTCAGAGAACCGATCCGTTCCTCCTGTGTGCATGGAGGAGCGAACCGAGGGGGCGTGTTCCCGTGTGATCGAACCTGTACTCGTCATCTCCGACCCACATAACAACTTCATCGCCCTCTAATATATATTTAATAAATTTTGTCTATACTATTAAAATAAAATATATTTACTTTTGGAGAACCTGGATCCGTAACACACATTTTTTCCACCGGGTGTGCCCCGGGATTTCCGGTAGAAAAGAATCTCCGCGGGTTTCATCGCTTTGGAGGGGGCGTGTTCCCGGCCCCCATACCGCCGGGGACGGGTGCTGTCCGCACCTCACCGCGAGCTCCACGCGGGAGGCGACGTAGGTACCCCGCATGGTGCCGGGGGCAGGCGCTACCCCTACCAAGGCCATCGAAAAATGGGTTGCCGCGAGCGACGACGCTTCAGGAGATATCCTTGAAGAGCGGTTCGAGATCCCCGGCCCATGCCGCGATCTCGTCCCAGTCACGGAAATCACCCTCCATGACGCCCGCCATCTTGATAATCTCCGCATCGGCCCCGGAAAGATCATCGTAGGTAAGTTTTCCGGCAAAAATGCCGACGTCGAAGGGGTGCACGTAAGGGCGTATGACCGAGATGGCCGCGCGCCCGCTCTCGCGGTTCTCCTCGGTCGCCTCCTTCATCGAAAAGCCCACCGCGAATACCGCCACCGGCACCCGGCGAAGGTCGTCCTGGAAATTTTTAACGAAATCGACCGCTTCAGGGAGCCATTTGCCCATGTAGATCGGGCTGCCGATCACCACACCGCCATACCCGGTCAGGTTCTCGGTCTCGAGAACATTGCTGACCGAAACGTCCACGCCCACATCCCGCAGCACCTCTGCAATCTCTTCTGCAATTTCCCCTGTGGAACCGTAGCGTGACGCATATGCAACAAGGATTTTCTTTTCTGCCATATCTGCACCTCCGTCTGTCGAACCATGGTGTCTATCACTGAAATGTCGCATCTCAACAATAAACCTTCCTCCGCCGCGAAGCCACATGCACCATGGACAAGGGGGAGGGCAATGAGATGTGAGGAGTGCGGATCGCCACCGGAAATCGGCCTTTCTCCGCTCCCGGCCATCGCCGCCCGGGGCGTCTGGTCGTGCGCCTCCGCGGGCCGCAGGCGGTCGCCGCACGAGACACCATTCGCAACCGATAAGCCTGCACACCGGAGAGTGATAGGTATGCCAATCGTGACCATACAGATGTCAAAAGGCAGGACCGCAGAACAGAAGACGCAGATCATCGAGGGCGTCACCGCCGTCCTCGTCGACACCCTCGGCGTCGACCCCGGATGGGTGACCGTCCTCCTCCACGAACTTGACCGCGAGAACATCGGCAAGGCGGGCGTGCCCCTCAGCGGAACGAACTGACCGGGCAGGCAGGATTCGACCCCATCTTTTTTTTCAGGCCGTCTTCAGCTTGCGATACCTGCCAGGAGAAAGAGATTTGCGAGGAGCACAAATGCATTCAGGGCGGCAAGATTTGCGGCGGCGCGACAGACAAGGCACCGGCGGCTCTCACAGGGGAGCAGCACGCCCGCACCAGCGGTGCCCATTATAAGCAGGGAGAGGGCGGCGAGAATACCGAAATCGCCCCTCTCCCACGGAAAAAGAGCGTAGAAGAGCGATGCTGCGGCCGCACACCCCGCAATAACCCATCCACTCGACTTTCTCCCGTACCGGACCACAAAGGTCCGTTTCCCGCCCAGACGATCCCCTTCCATATCGGGCAGCTCCACACTCAGGATGAATATCATCCCGTAGCAGAGGAGGGGGACGAGGAAGGGGATCAGGGCAGGATCGAAACGATGCGCCATGACCAGGTATCCTGTTGCCGGGATGAGTGCTCCGAGGGTCACAGCGGTGCTCACCTCCCCGAGCCCCCGGCCCACGAGCCGCAACGGGGGCGCGGAATACCACCACCCGAGAAGGGCGCCCAGCCCGACCATGCTTATGAATAGGGGAGAAACGATACCGGCCACCGCCAGGCTTGCGGCGAGGGTAAGGGCAAGCGCATTCAGGACGAGGGCAAGTTTCAGGGCGGCCGGCGCCAGTTCGGGGTGATGGACGAGCATCCCGCTGCCGCCCGAGATCAGCGTCCTCGACCCCGCGCGATCCGGTATCCTGTCAAAATACTCGTTGCTGTAAGAAACCGAGAGATGGACGAGTCCGAACGCCGTATACCCCGTCCAGAATGCCACAGGATCGGGGGAAGCACCCATCTGGACAGCGGCGAGTGCACCCATGCAAAAGAGCAGAAAGCCCCCGAGCAGAAACGGCAGCCTCCCCATCCGGAGCATCCTGCACACGAACTCTGCCGCCATGTTCCTCTCCCTCGCCGCAGGGCGTTCCCAGAGGAATACGAGCGGAGGAACCTATATAATCATTTCCTTCCTGCAGACATGGGGAAATGTATATTATTCGCCATAGCTCTACCCTGCCGAGGTGTTGATGGTGAAGACGCGCACGTTCATCTCCCCGCGCATCCTGGTCAGCAGGTGTATCGAATTCGACCACTGCCGGTACAACGGCGATATGATTACCAGCCATATCGTCCAGAAGCTGAAAGGCGACGCAGAGTTCATCCACGTCTGCCCCGAGAACGATATCGGCCTCGGCGTCCCCCGCGATCCCGTGCGCATCGTCAGGATAGAGGGGGAAAACCGGCTCATCCAGCCAGCGACCGGCCGCGATATAACCGAGGAGATGCACCGGTTTTCGGAGGCGTTCCTGCACTCGCTCCCCCCAATCGACGGGGTGATCCTCAAATCGAGATCGCCCTCCTGCGGGATCAAGGATGTCAATGTGTATCCCAGGCCGGAGAGGTCTGCCGCCGTCGACAAATCGCCAGGCCTGTTCGCGGCTGCGGTACAGGAACGCTCCCCCCTCCTCCCCATAGAAGACGAGGGAAGGCTTCGGAATGTGCGTATCAGGGACCATTTCCTCACCTGCGTCTTCACCCTCTCAGATTTCGACAGGGTGGAAGCCTCGGGAAGGCTGGAACGTCTCGCCCGATTTCACACCCAGCACAAATTCCTCCTCATGGCCTGCAACCAGCGGCTGCAGCGCGAGATGGGAACTATAATTGCCCATGCCGGCGATCAACCCTTCGCCTCGGCAGCAGCGCAGTACAGGGAGCGTCTCCTCGCCGCACTGGCGAGAGCACCGCGCTACACGGCAAACATCAATGTCCTCCTGCACGCGCTGGGGCACGTCTCCGACCGCCTCTCCCGCGACGAGAAAGCGTTGTTCCTCGACAGCCTGGAGCGGTACCGGCAGGGGTTTACCTCGATCTGCGCCCCGAACAATATTCTCAAGAGCTGGATCGTCCGCTTTGAGGATCCCTATCTCGGCGAACAGACCTTCTTTGCCCCGTTCCCCGACCACCTGATGGAGATCTCCGCAGCCGAAGCGGACAGGGGCCGGGATCTCTGGGCCTAGAGATCAGGGCGCCGGTATCACCTTATCTCCGTGCACCGTCCGCACGCCATCGATATGGCAGGCCATCATCCCCGCGTCCAGCGCCCCCGCAAGATCACGCCAGGGATCGCCGCCGATGAAGAGGGTGTGCCGGGCCGGGACGGAGAGTTTCTTCGCTGCGTTCCGGAAGAGACGTTCATCTGGCTTTCCGTACCCGTAATCGGACGCCCACACGCATGCATTAAAAGCCTCGAAGAGGCCCAGCTGCCGCAACTCGGTTACCCCCACGATGCACTGCGCATCGGAGACCACCCCGAGGGGAATCCCGCGCAGTGAGTCAAGAAGGGGAAGGATTCCCGGCAGGACCGCCTTTTCCCGGACCGTAATCGCACGAAACATCAGCACGCAGCGATGCGGGAGATGCGGGGCCACCTGCGGGGTGCGGCGGTGGCGCATGCAGATCGATCTCCATACCGCCACCAGATCGAGGGCCGGGAACCGTTCCCCGGACCGCCCCCCCCCCTCGCTGCGCACCCGCTCCCGGTACTCCCGGCGCAGGGCGACAGGATCGATGTCCACCCCCTCGTACCCGAGCCAGGTGCTGAGCACCTCGTAGGCTTTCCTCGATTCCTCGTCCACCGCAACATCGATCAGAGTACCATAGCAGCCAAAAAGCACCGCCCGCGCATCCCCGAGCTCAGGGCAGCTCATGACGAGCCTATCTGCCCGTGCGGGTGATAGAGGTTTTGGCCCGGAGAGGGGCAGGATCGGATGCGCTAGTAGCCGCCGCCGTTGGGAATATTCCACGCCTCGTGAATGAACATGGAACGCATCCCGATCCGCTGAGGGGCAAGGATGTCATTTTCATAGGAATCCCCGATGAACAGGACCTTTTCAGGTTTGAGCCCCATGGGTCCGAGCGCTTTCCAGAATAACCGCGCATCAGGCTTCTTGTAGCCATAATCCGAAGAAAATACGACCGTGTCGAAGTGGTCATAGAGGCCGAGGTGGCGCAGCTCCTGCTCGGAAAAGACGCGCTGGGCGTTGGAGACGATGCCTTTGGGCATATCACGGAGGTGATCGAGGAGGCGGAGGCTTTCGGGAAACGCCTGTTTTTTCCGTATGGACGCGGCCCGGAAGGTCCGTGCCGCCCTTCGCCCCAGCTTCTTCTCGTCGATGTCCCAGATTTTGTACTGGTAACAGATGTCTCGAAAGACCTTCTCGATCTTTATCTCCGCAAACTGCTCGCCCGCCTTCTCGATGTGTTGTCTGCACAGCCGCCAGTATTCGTTTTTCAACGTCTCCGGATCGATGCTGACCCCATGGTATGCCAGCCACGAGCTCAGTGTCCGGTAGGTCTCAATGCCGCGCTCATCGGTCCTGATATCGATCAGTGTATTGTAACAGTCAAAGAGGACTCCCTCTATTCCGTCAAGTGCCGACATGCCATATGCTCCCATAGATAAGAAAATATCGAGATATGTGCGACGCACGAGATCTGCCGCCCCCTCATGCCCTGAAAGGGCTTCGGCGGAGCGCCGCCGGACAGACTGCCGAAGGGGATCCCGGTGCACACCGGATGCTCCCACCGATGAACCATCGTATGTACATGAGGTAGCTCCCCGCCATATATAGGGCTTTTCAAATGATCCTATAGTGCACAATATTTATTTTGTATTTTATATATCTTCGAACCTCTGCCGAGAACCTCAGCGGCGGGCGTAGAGGTACTCGGTGTAGCTGCGATCGGGAATGGTCCATGCCTCCCTGATGAACATAGCCTGCATGCCCACCTTCCGCGCCCCGAGAATATCGGCTTCGAACGAATCCCCGATGAACAGCGCCTCCTCCGGTTCAAGGGACAGTGCATCGAGCGCCACCCGGAAAATCCTGGGGTCTGGCTTCTTCACCCCGATATCCGAGGAGAAGACGATGACGTCGAAGTGGTGGTGGAGGCCGAGGTACTTGAGCTCGATCTCGGAAAAGACGCGCTGGCCATTGGACACGATACCCTTTGCAACGTAGCCGAGGTGGTCGAGAAGGCGGACGGTCTCCGGAAACGCGCGGAACCGCCGCAGCGATGCCGCACGAAAGGCACGGGCGGCCTGGATGCCCACGATCATCTCGTCTATCTCCCAGAGCCGGTAGTCGGCGCAGATCCCGCGGAAGATTTCCTCCAGACGGACTTCCGGGTACTTCTCCTTGCGCTGGTCCATCGTCCGCCGGATACGCGTACGGTACTCATCCCGGATCGCGGACGGATCGATGCTCACGCCCTGGTAGCGCAGCCACGCGCTCAGGGCTTCGTATGCCGCGATATCCTCCTCATCACGTCGTATTTCGATAAGGGTATCGTAACAGTCGAACAGGATCCCTTTTACCCCTTCGAGGACAGGCATGCGACCGCCTCCCTGATTAAATAATTCCGGTACTGGTCCGGCATATCCAGCCGCGCGATGCGCAGGTAGCCGAGGCTCATGAAGAACGGGAGCACGTCGGTTACGTACCCGAACTCGTTGCCATCCCTGCAGTACTGCGAAAGATAGTGCCCGATATAGGGCTCGGCAAGGGCGGCATCCTGGTTGCGCAGCGCGAAGTAATGCCGCAGCTCCGCACAGAAGATACCGGCGTCGTGCACCGGGTGGGCGTACTCCCATGCGCTCTCGAAATCGACCGCGAACGCATGGTGGTTGGTGAAGATATAGTTTGCAAGCGTTGCGTCCCGGTGGATCATGCAGCCATGGCCGCGCTCGAGCCTCCCGCTGTGCCACCACTCCCCCAGCAGGTCGTCGAAGTGCCGGCGTTCGGTGCCTGAGAGGTGCACCTTGCCGAGCACATTGTGAAAGGTCGAAAACACGCGGGTTTTGTCGTAGCCGCCGTCGGTATGGGAGTGAAGCCTTTTGTGCATGTGGGCGACGGTGGCAATCCGCCGAAACGGCCGCCGCTCCCTCCTGAGAGAGTGGAGAAGCGGCCTGCCATTGATGTACTCGGTGACCAGGACGCAGTGGAAATCGGCATTGCAGGCAATCGGGTAGGCAACGGGGATCACCTTCGCCACCTTTTTGAGGATCCTGTACTCGTTGTTCATCGCCTTTCTGGCATCATAATGGGTCTCCTGTCCCGTCGGCTCGGCGAAAAATTTCGCAACCACCGCATACTCCTCCCCCACAAAGCGGTACTTGCAGACCGTGTGCGAGGCGGGTTTGAGCAGGGAGACGATCACCTTGCACCTTGTGTTGCCGATGCGCCCCCCGATCTTGTTGATGAGCCAATCACGAAAGACATCGCCCTCCCGGAGCACACCGACCTCTTTCTCGTGGACCATCACGCACCCCTGCCGTGACGAAATCCCGTCATCAATGCTGCCCGATCCTCATCAATGCTGCTTCCTCCTGTGCGATTCGATCGCCCCGCGGTAGACCTCCAGCGTGCGCTGGGCGCAGAGGTGCCACGTGAAGTGCTCCTCCACCCGTGCCCGCGCCGCCCGTCCCACCCCCGCCCGCATGTCCGCATCCTTCAACAGGCGCACCGTAAACGTGGCGATATCCGCGGGATCGTGTGGATTGATGTGAAACCCGCAGGCATGCTCGCCCGCACAGATCACCTGTTCGCGCATGCCCGATGTTCCCCGTCCGCCCACGACCACCGGTTTTCCCATGGCCATCGCCTCGGTAGCGGCAAGGCCGAACGGCTCGTACTTGGAGGGGAAAACCGCCACATCGCAGGCCGCGTAGTACCGTATCCGCTCCTCCTCCTCGACGTAGGAGAGGTTGGTGATGACCGCATCGGCGCACTGGCACTGGACGAGGTGTCCGAGGAGCTGCTCCTCCTCCCCGCAGCCCAGAATGACCAGTTTGGCATCAGGCACCCCGGACCGGATGATGGGCATGGCGCGGATGAGGGAATCGACGCCCTTCGTCCACGCCAGCCTGCCCACGTAGAGGATCATGGGATGGCGGCCCACCCCGATGTCGTCCCGGATCGCCCGGATCTCGTCTGCGGAGTAGATGTCCGGACGGTACTTTTGCGTATCGACTCCCGGGTAGACGACCCGGATTTCCCGTTCACGGATCCCCTGCCGGACCAGCTCGTCGCGCATGGCGTAGGAGACGGTGATGATGCGGTCCGCCTCCTGCGCGGCGATCCGCTCGATCTCCCTGATGGTCTCCGACCCGTTGCCGGTCCGCCCCCGCTCCGAGGAGTGGAAGTGAAAGACAAAGGGAAGGTTGAGGTTGCGTTTCGCCATGATCCCGGCCATCGCAGAGAGCCAGTCGTGCGCCACCACGATATCGAAGCTCCTGTTCTCCACCCGGACCAGCAGGTTGACGAGCTCGGACGCCGCCATGAAATTGTAGTGTAGCGTTTCCTGGAAGAATTCCTGCCCCCGGGACGACCATTTCTGGACGTCGGGGGGCACCACGATGGGGAGCACGCCGGTGAAGTTCATCAGGTAGGGGCGGTGCACCTCGATGCCCTCCCGGACGTCGCGGAGGGGATCGTCGCCCCGGTTGCGGGAAAAAACGGTGATTTCGTGCCCCATCCGGGTGCACTCCCGCGAGAGTTCCCGTGCATAGGTACCAAGCCCCCCCAGGAAATAGGGGGGGTATTCGTCAATCATGCAGGCGATCTTCATGCCAGCACATCCGCATAGACGGACTCGACGGTCCCGGCAATCCTATCCCAGCGGAAATGGCGGTCCACGTTTTCCCGCCCTCTGCGTCCCAGCGCACGCACCTCGCTCGCATCGTCGATGACGGAGGTGACGCCGCGGGCAATCCCCTCCGGGTTGACCGGGACCTTGATCCCGTCGACCGCATGTGTGATATTCTCCGATAACCCTCCCACCTCGGTGGCGACCACGCACCTGCTCGCGCTCCACGCTTCGGGCAGGATGAGTCCGAAGGGTTCGTTGCGGCTCGGGATGACCACGATGTCGCTGGCGTTGAGAAGCCTGACGAACTCTGCGTCGGGGATATGCCCGAGCAGGGAGACCGGCAGGCGCTTTGCCCTCTTCCGCAGCGAGCGGTACATGTCTCCACCGCCTGCGAAGAGAAACCGCGCGTCCCACCGGTGGCGCAGGATTTCCGGGACGGCGGCGAGCAGCAGGTCGGGGCCCTTCTGGATCGAGAGGCGGCCCGCGTAGAACACGAGCGGGGCGAGGGGGTGGATCCCGTAGCTCCGTTTGACCTCGCCGGCATCGACCTCCGCATAGAACCGCTCGGGATTGACGCCGTTCCTGACCACCGCGATCTTCCAGTCCGGCACATTGTAGAGGCCCATCACCTCCTGGCGGAGCGTCTCGGAGACCGCAGTGCACCGGCCCGCAATGTACGCCCCGTACCATTCCTTGCCCGAGATCTCCCGAAATTCCCACCAGTCCCCGTGCCGGTTCCCGTTCCGGCCCCACTCGGTGGAATGGAAGGTGAGGACGGTGTGCCTGTCTTTTAAGAGGTGCAGGGCCTCCACGAAATGCCAGTCGTGGAAATGCAGGATATCAAAGCGGGGGCGGTCGAATTCACGGAACCGCCGCCCCGCCATGTGGCTCATACGGCGGCAGAACTCGACGATATTGTCGCCGCAGGGGTGAACGTAGTGGTAGTGCACATGATTGATCACCTCATCAGGCTTGTTGCCCCGGGTGAAGTAATGCACCTCGTGGCGGGCGGCAAGCGATTCGGCAAGGCAGGTCGCCGCGCTTGCCAGCCCGCCCACTTTCTCTGAATACAGTGATTCCCAGGCAAAATGAGCTATTTTAAGCGTTTCCACAGGGCATCCCTCCTTGCGTTCACCGCCCCGCACAGCGCCCCCCGGTCCGTGCTGTCTTCGATCGTTTCGGCCAGCCCCGGTTCACCGAGCACGTCTGCCACCCACCGCGAGAAGTCCCCGCGTTCACCGTGATGGCGGAGCGTCCCGGCAGGGACCCACGCGAGGGCGTCGGCAAACTCGGCGAGGCTGTGGGCGGAGGTGACATACTGCCCGCCGTCGTCCCTGAAGTGGAAGGCCTCCTCCGGCGGGACGATGCGCAGGGCCCGTGCGGCGGTGCGGGATTTCCGCAGAGCGGTGAACTGGCGGAAATACGCAGCCACCGCGTGCATGTACAGGGAAAAAGCATCCTCAGCAGTGTCCTGCGGATTGAAATATTCGTGAACGTAGCCGCAGGAGCCGTTTTTCGTGGAGAAGTAGTAGAAGTGGTCGCTGGTCAGAAGGTAGCGGTAGAGGGGATCTTCGGGGCGGAGCGCCACGATATCCTGCATCGCGCAGAACGCGCTCTTCTGCATCCGGTTGCCGAGCCACGCCGAGACATCCTTCTCCCGGTCGGCCCACGAGAGCGGGTACTCGATGGAGAGCTCGCCGACCGGGTCGAGCCGGGCGATCTCGGCGGGGAGCGCGCATTCGACCCCCTGCTCCTCGCATGCCGCGGGAAGGACCTCAAAAAAGTCGAGGATCCCGGTTTCCGACCAGTGATGCTCGCCGAACGACTCGTAATCGAGAAACACGTGGGTGCAGTCGCCGGGGGTCGCCGCAAGCCAGCGTGCATAGGTGGCGGCGGTAAGCGGCCATTCCTCCCAGGTGCGGTCCGAAAAGCGAAAGGCGATATCGTCGGAGAGACGCCCGTGGCGGAGCAGGGTGGGGATCCCCGCCGTGGCGTAGACACAATTCGGGCTCCGCCCCCCGAGCACGCGGTCCGCCCCTTCCGTATAGACCGCGTCGAACCCGAGGTCGGCGGCAGTCCGTGCGATCCTCTCATCGAGGATCAGTTCCGTGTTTTCGAAGACCGACGGGGTCTCGCAGAAGAGGTCCTCCATCAGCTGCCGGTGGTGCCGGATCTCCGCGGCAAACTCCTCGTGGTTCTCGAAAAGGCCCGCAAGGCTGTGATAGTAGGTCTGCCCGAGGACCTCCGTATTCCGGTGCGCTGCCGCCTGGCTGAAGAGGTCCAGCGCGTCAGGCGACCACCGCTCGATCTGCTCGATAACCGTGCCGGAAAAACTCAGCGCACACCGGAAATCCCTATCCAATGACTCGAGCAGCAGTTCCGTCGCCGGGATATAGCACTGTGCGGCGATGCGCGTGCAGTAGTCCCGATTCGACGGGGAGAACAACCACGATTCAAACGAGGACACCTTCCCCGGATTACTATAGCGGATGGCTTCGTTCAGGCGGAACGGCTGATGGATCTCGAACGCGAAACAGACTCGGGGAACGGTCATACGTACCTCCGGACGGCCGCACAGCAGAATTGTCGTTGATGAATCATCGTATTTTTATATCGTAGCTATAAATTTATAGTTATGTATAAATGTAGATATGTAGATCTGACACTAGCAGAAAATAGGATCCCCGTGTTTGGAGAAAATATATGGAGGTCTATAGAACGCTGCTCCCCCTGACAGGCCCTGCCTCGACGAGAGCGGCGTTCGGCATGAAAAAAGAGAGAAATTATTTTTCACTCTTCAGGGTGTGTTTCAGGCCCACGCCGTTGACATCGCAGGAGGCGCCGCAGGGATCCCCGTTCGGGTCGACCACCCGGTAGGCATCGGCGAGCACCGAGGCGTTTGCGAGCGATCCGGCGATCAGGATGACCTCGAGGATCTCCTCGCGAGTCGCACCTTTCTTCAGCGCAGTATTCATGTGGTACTCGACGCAGTGGCTGCAGTTGAGGGCGGCGCTGACCGCAAGGCTGATGAGCTCGACGTATTTTGGTTCGATGGAGCTCGTCTCCGTTACTGCATTCTTGTAGAGGAGATGGGAGAGGAGCACCTCGGGGCGCCCGGCCATCCGCCGGAAAATCAGGGGGACCGCCCCCGATTCCTCCTCGATTTTCCGCAGGCATTCCTCCGCTGTCTCTGCAAGGCCGCGTTCGCCAATTTCCTTCAGCATCGCTTCAAAATTCACTCGTATGCACCACGCTACTGTCGGTGACCGGCGCGGATGGGGCGGATCCCCCGCACCGGGTCCGTCACGATTCAGACCATGACATTTGTTTCTGAAAAAGGTCGTATCTTCAGCCATATGTAATTGCGCATTCTGGACGGGAGGACTTCTGCCACATCGCCCACCGTAACCCCGTCCTCGATCTCCAGCGCGCGCAGGTCATCCGCATAGGTCTCGTAGTCCACCTTGACCCGCAGGCCCGCGATCTGGACGGTGATCGGGGTGGGGTGCGTGGATTCGGCCGAAATCCGCATCTTCTCATCGATGACCACCATCAAACGGGCCGGGGAGATCGAGAGGGGGTCCTGCGCGATCTCCTCGCGGTAGGCGCTGAGCACACTCGAGACCTCGTCAACAACCCGGTCGAGGGGTTCGAGCTCCTCCTCTTTTCGCATCCGGTGCGCAACCCTCCCGAGATCGCCCACATAGCCCTCGACCGGCGGCTGGATGATCTCTTTCAGGCGCTCGGTCGAGGGGGCGCCGGCGACCACGATAGGGACGGTGACGCCACGGCGCAACGCGGGCAGTTTCTCCCGGATGCATTCCTCGAAGTTGCCCAGCAGGTAGACCGCGCAGTCGTGCTCGTTGATTACATCCCGTTCCTCGAGGTTGAGGTTGGCAATCCTTTTTCCGAACCCTCGGGCAAGCCCGATCACGTTGGTCTTTGCGCCCACGCGGCGCAGGTATTCGGCCACATCGCAGGAGGCGTGCGGGAGGTGGTGGATCTCGAGGCTGGGGCTTATAACGGCGATCTCGGTGCCCACGAGCGGCGCCTCGATCACCTCGCCGGCGAGGGGGCGGGCAACCGTGCGCAGGTAGTCGATATCCTCTTTGGGAACCAGGGACTGGAGCACGACCTCCTGGGCGAGCTGGTGCTTCTGGATGACATACCCCCCAAGGTCATCGATGAGATCGACGATCTCGTCGTGGCGGTAGACACCTCCCTTGTAGGTGATCGGCACGAGCGTCATTCATTCACCCCGATTTTGGCAAAGTTCTCCGCGAGCAGGCGGTCCACCTCGCCCTCTTCGAGCGTGTTCTCGCTCGCCACATAGTAAAACCTCCCCTCTTTCACGAGCTGGCGCCTGACCTTGAAGCCCTCGGGGGCGATGTACTGGAAGGCGTAGATGATGTCTTTTGCCAGGCTTTCGGTGGGATCAAACACGATAAGGTCCTCGATGTCGGACGGGTCCACCGCGCCGCCCCGGATCTGGATCGTCCACCGGTCGGGCTGCTCCACCAGGTCGCGCCCGAACCGCTCCCAGAGGATGTGCAGGAGCCGGGACAAATGGGTCTCGTCGGAAATATCGATGAGCACGCCGTCCCCCTTCTCGAGTACGTTTGCAAAATCACGGAGCCGCACCCGCCGGGGCAGTTTTCTGGTCAGGCCCACCGCGAGAAAGAGAGGCACCTTCGGATCGATAAAGATGTGCAGCCTGCCGATCACCTTGATCAGGTCGAGGTCGCCGAGGATATCCCCGGCTATCCGCCGGTAGGATTCCGCCCCCACCGCATCCTCGCATTCCACCTCGAAATACTCAAACGCTTTCATCGGATCGTCCACCCCTGAACCCCGAGGCAAGCAGTGCGCAGCCGACCGCACCGATGAACTGCGAGTGCGGGGGGACCAGGATATCCGTCTGCAGGAGCTGGCCCATCTCGTGGACCAGCCCTTCGATGAGCGACGTCCCGCCCACCATGATCACCGGCTCCTTGATGTCCACCTCCTGCAGCTGCTGCTCGAACACCTGTTCGGCAACGCTGTGGCAGGCTGCCGCCGCCACATCTTCCGGGGTGCTGCCTGCGGCCAGCGCATTGACCAGGCTCTGCGTACCGAAGACGATGCAGTAGCTGTTCATGGGGACATTCTTCGAGAGCCCCTTCATTGCAAGAGGCCCGAGCTCGGTGATGTCGATCCCCAGCCGTTTCGCGGTCATTTCGAGGAACCTCCCGCTGGCGCCCGCACAGATGCCGCCCATGGTGAAGGTTCCCGGGATGCCGCCCTGCACCGAGATGGCCTTGTTGTCCATGCCACCGATATCGATGACCGTGGCCGGGCCGTGCTGGCGGCCTGCAAGATAGACCGCTCCCTTGGAGTTCACGGTCAGTTCCTCCTGTACGAGATTTGCGGCGAGGTGGTCGCCCACCAGGAAGCGCCCATAGCCGGTCGTCCCGATGGCTTCTATCTCGTCGATCGTCACCCCCGCCTCCTCGAGCGCCCGCGCCACCGCCTCCTCGGCGCTCTCCTTCACCCTGACGGTGGGAAGCCACCCGGTGCCGACGATCTCGTTCTCGCGCATGACCACCGCCTTGGTGGTAGACGACCCGCTGTCCACCCCGAGGGTGAGCCCCTCCTGCACCTCGCGGGCTAGGAGGGCGCGGCGCCGGGCGATGGTGGTCAGCGCCTCCATCCGGGTCAGCAGCGTTCCGGCCGTCGTGCGCTCCGTAAACGAGTAGCTGACCACCGGAAGGTCGGAATGTTCGTGAATATACCGGCGCAATTCGTTGCGCACGATCGCCGCCTCCGCACACCGGAAGCATGTGGCGATGAACACGGCGTCGGCGTCCACACGCCCCTCGACGAGCGCTTTGGCCCGGGCGATGGCGAGTTTCAGGTCGGGGCTCCGGGCCTCGAGCCCGAACTCATCATAGTATGTGCGGATCTCGGCGAGAGTCAGGTCGGGGAAAAACATCTCCGCGTTCACCGCTTCCGCCGCTTCGTAGATCTCCCCCTGCACCCCGGAATGTTCTGGCCCGCAGGAGAGCTGGGCGACCCGCACCTTCTGGGTCACGCGGCGCCCTCCGACAGGCCGTTGAGGAACTGCTTTATCGCCCCCACGAACGCCACCCCCTCCTCCTCAGAGCGGGGGTAGGTCAGCTCGAGAATGGGGATGTCCCGGTGCCGGATCAGGAGCTTGACCAGCTCGTTGGTCCGTGCGCATCCCATGCATCCGAACGAAAAATCCGCATCGTTGATGACGATCGCCGCTTCGGCCTCCTCGATCAGCGGCCCCATAAGTGCCATCCTCCCCCGCACGCCCGAGGGCACCTCGACCGCGGCATACCGCAGGCCCCGTTTCGGGTCGTCGGGCGTCATCTGGAGGGGGGGCGAGTCGAATCCCGGGGTCTGGATCCGCTCCCGGATCTGCAGCGCCGCACCGAGCGGCTCGTGTCCCCACCTGTCCACCATATCCGAGAGTATCAGGCTCGTCGAGGGATAAATAAACACTTTAACCATTTCACTTCTCCTCAGCGTCAATAATTCGTTTGAGTGTTCTGGCATCGAGCCCCGGTCCGGCGGTCCAGGGTGGTTTGACCTCCGGGTAGTCCTGCTCGTCCATCAGTTCTATTGCGTCCAGACCGTGGGACACGAAACGGATCAGCCCGATCTCGAACTCGTGCCCGTAGTACCCGGGCCGCGCACCCCCGAGATTGGCCCGGCACCGACGCGGGTCGCCCGGCGGAAATCCCCGGTCCTTGACAAAGATATGGTTGGGGTCCATCTCCCGGATATGCTCGATCAGGCGGTCGACCTCCCCGGGCATGCCGGTGACCTGCAGGCCGAAACAGGTCTCCTTGATCATCACGCCCTCCGAGACCTCGTAGGCCCGCGTGGCGAGCGTCTGGGGGGTGATGTCGGGCGAGTCCACAAACACATACCGGGTGACCGTGCCCTCGTAGGTCGGGATATACTCCTTCACGACCGTACCTCCCTGACCACGACGGTATCCCCTTCCTTGAAGTTCTCCAGCTTTTCGGGTTCGAGCAGCATGCCGAAGACGTTCGTGCCGCCGAACGGCTCCGAGGTGGGGCCGAACTCAGTGCTGGGCGCGACGCGGACGCCCACAAGGCCGCTGCTCTTGCGAGAGTCATTGGTCATGGCGAGCGTGAACGCGGGAACCTCTTCCGTGGGGAGGTTTTCGAGGTTGATCTTTCTGCCGGTTGCGATCTTCGGCTTGAAGAGATAGACGTCCTCGAAATTGAATAAAAACGGCATGAACCCGATCCGGTGCTCTTTGAGGCCCGTGACGTCCCGGAAGATAGTGCAGGTCATGGGTGCGTGCTTATCGTCGAGGCGGATGGCGAGCACGTTTTCCGCGGGGACCGTGGCGAGGGCGGCATGCGATCCTGCGAGGACTTCAAGGGTGGTGCCGGGCTCCTGCCCCACCACGACCCGGTGGTCAACCTCCTCATCGATCTCGACGGCAACGCCGCGGGCTGCTGCGACCGATCGCGCCTCGGCGACCGTCATGCCCATGAAATCGAGGCGTTCGGGCTCGACCGCGAAGCAGAAGGCGTCCCCCTCGCGCACCAGTTTGACCAGCTCGATCCCGTGTTCGACCCTGCCGACCACCGTGTGCGCCGGGCTGCCCGGTGTATCCTGCGTATAGATATAGATGCACCCCTTTGCTTTGCCGCGTGTCCGTGCGGTGACGGTCCCTTCGAGGCGGGAGGCCTTGTTCTCCTGGGGAACAGGCGTCCCGATCAGTTTCTGGTCCATGATATGGGTGCTCGTGCTGCGCTTCACCAGGAAATACCCGTCCTCCAGCGTCATGAGCAGGTGCTCCACGCTCTCGGTGGTTGCCGTGTCGATGGCATCCGGCGAATACCCCTCGGCCACCACCCGCACGAACGAGACGATATACATCCCGTCTTCGAGTGGCAGGCGGTCGTCCGAGGCGATGAAGGAATTGGTCTGGTCCGCCCAGCTGATCACCCGCTCGATGCGTTCCACGGCATCGCCGGGGGCCCAGCGGCCGAGCACGCCCCTGCCGCTTACCACTTTCCCGATCACCCCGCCGTCCCCCGCGGCGCCGAAATCCGCCATGTGGTCAGCTCGTGAAAAGATCAAAAACGAACGACGCGGGTCATACCCCCCGCAGCCGACAATAAGGTCGCCTTTCGCGTACCGGAAGGGCGTCCGCGAAGGCGTGAACTGCGCAGAAAACGGGCCGAACGATACCGCATAGCGGTCCCCCCACCCAAATGCGAGGCCCCGTTCAGCGTCTTCCGGTGAAAACAGCGCTACCAGGTCTCCTCCTTTGAGAAACGGCGTTGCTGCATCGTTGAGCTCGACCACCACCTCGCCGGCAGTGGTATAGAATTTGATATTCTTTGTCTCGGCAAGTTCCGCCTCCACCGGGCGGACGATTGCCACGCAACACTTCTTTTTTCGGCGGGGGAGGATGTCCCCCAGTGTCGTCCCGTCCTGTATCTCCAACCTCGTTCCGTCGAGGTGGATCTCGATCATCTCGCCACCTCAGGGTTCCGGTTTTGCCATGATCTGACGCTCTTCGGCGGAGAGCGCTTCGATCACCTCTTGTGTGGGCCCGATTTTCACAATTTTTCCGCCCCGCATGAGTGCCAGGCGGTCGCAGATATCAGTCACGAAGTCCATGTCGTGGGACACGACGATAAATGTCTCGTCGATCTCCTCGCGGGCGTGCATGATCGAGTGCTTGACGTCGATCTTCGTGATGGGGTCCATGGTGCCGGTCGGCTCGTCGAGGAGGACAATTCTCGGTTCGCGGATCAGCACCTGGGCGAGCGCCACGCGGTGCTTCTCCCCCTCGGAAAGCTGGTCGGGGCGGCGTTCAAGGATCAAATGGCTCTTTTCCTCTGAAAATCCCGCCATGCGCAGGGTGAGGATCGCCTTGCGAATCGCCAGCTCTTTCGGGAATTCAAGGCCGATGGCATCGGTGAGGTTGTCGAGCACGGTGCGGTGGGGATAGAGATCGTATTCCTGGTGGAGCAGGCCGATATAGGCCTTGGCCCGGCCCCGGAACTGGATCCCGGGCTTGGTCATGTCGATCCATTCCTCGCCGATGCGGATGTTCATCTCCCCGCCGGTCGGCTCGATAATCCCGGCGATGATACGGGACAGGGTGGTCTTCCCGGCACCGCTCGTCCCGATGATGCCGAAGATCTCCCGTTCGGAGACATTGAAGGAGACACCGTCCACCGCCTTGATGACCCCGCGGTCCACGGAGAGATAGCGTTTGGCAACATCACGCGCGACGAGAATATTCTCCCCGAGTTCCGCTGCCTCGAACTGTTCGTAATCGCTGGCTTTTTCCATGAACGTGTCGATGATTTCGGCAGGGGATCCGATGAACTCGATTTCTCCGTCCTCGAGCAGGATGGCGCGGTCGGCAATATCTTCAATGACCTGGGAGAAGTGAGAGGTGACAATCATACCCATATTGTTATTCTCGGCCGCTTCGTTGAGGAGATCGTGGACCACCGTGGCGGTCTTGGGATCGAGGGTGCCGGTCGGCTCGTCGGCACACAGGAGGAAGGGCTCTTTTGCGAGCTGCCTCGCCAGCACGACACGCTGTTTTTCCCCGCCTGAAAGGTCACGGGCGATATGCATCATCCGGTGGGAGAGGCGGACCTCATCGAGCAGGTCTGCGGCCCGCCCCACGGCATGATCGACAGGATAGCGTACATCATCGAGCGCATGGAGCACGTTCTCGATGACCCGGTCGTCGCCGTAGAGCGCGAAGGTGCGCTGAAACATGATGGCCGTCCGGCGCATGATCCGCTTCTTCATCACCTCGTTGTCCGGATTCCAGAAATTGACATCAGAGGCAGTCATGGCCCCCCCGCACCGGGGACAGGCCGATCCCGCTGCGCTCTGCACATCGATATGGTCGCAGCCCTCACACGCCGCGATATGATAGATGATCTCCCCGTTCGTGGGAGGTTCGTCAACCCCCCGTATCAGGTGCATGAGCACCGTTTTTCCCGCACCGCTCCTGCCGATAATGCCGAGGATTTCACCATCCTCCATGGTGAAATTGATATTTTTCAGCACCTCATTCCCGTTAAACGCCATACAGATATTATTAACCGTGATCAAGGGGGCCATACGTAACCTCTCATTTTTACTGTTGCATTAACACAATATTAGTCTTTATATTGTCACAAAGCCGATTCGGTGCCACATTGGAGTTTTCTCACGATATCGGCCACCTCCGTCACACTTCTGACGATGTGATCCGCCGCGTCGATCAGCGCCTGCGGTTTGTTACAGGACTGCTGTTCGGAGAGAATTGCAACGTCGGCTTCCCGCAGCGCCGTCAGGTCGTTGATGCCGTCGCCGACCATGACCACGGTATCGTACTGGGACTTCAAATCCCGTACCACCTGTGCCTTGATGGAAGGGGTGGCGACACCGTGGACATTGTCGTGCGGGATGCCGAGGTAGTCCGCCATCCGCACCAGCTTGTCCGTCCGGTCTCCGGACGCCACATAGCTGGCGATACCCATTTTGTGCAGTTCCCTGATGGTCTCCCGCGCACCCCCGAAGGGGCGGCCGCCGGAGGTGATTGTATACTCGATCGCCTCCATCATCTGGTTGATCATGACGCCGCTTGCAAGGGCAACGACCACTTCACGCTTGCAGATCCCCCACACCCTCCGAATGCAGTCCTGCAAATCGCCGACGCTGGCCAGCCTGTCATGGTAGAGTATTGCCGCCACGTCCTCTGCGGTGACCACCTGCCATGCGCAGGCGATCCCGAACCCGATCTGCCGGGAGGTGAGGAACTCGGAGAGCAGCTGCTCTGCGGGTGCCTCCATGACATCCATTGAGTGGAGATAGAGGGTGACCAGCGCCCGCTCCTCGCATGAATACGCGAGCGTGGTGGTTTCCACGTCCTCGATGATCTCCCCTTTCCTGATATCCTTCGCCACCCGAAAGGTGCGGAGAAGCGTTCCCGCACTGTCAAATACCACGGCAATCGACATAGATTCACGGCAATAATTCTATCAATTATTATATTATCACCTCCTCATTGAAGGTAATGTCGCTTTACGAAACCGCGGAGAAGATACGGACAATGGAAATCCGGGGGGCGGGAAAAATCGCCCGCGCCGCGGTCGAAGCACTCAAAGACCACGATCACACCGTCGCTGCGTCGTCCCTCGAAGGCTATCTGCAGGAGATGGAGCGGGCCGCGGCCACCCTCCTCGCCACGAGGCCGACAGCAGTATCGCTTCCCAATGCGCTTCATTTCGTGATGCACAGCGTCCAGGGAGCCGCCAGCCTCAACGAAGCGCGCCGTGCCCTGCACTCGCAAGCAGACGCGTTCATCGCATCATCGACGACGGCGGTCCAGCGGATCGGCGAGATCGGGGCGCGCCACATCTCGGACGGCGATGTCCTGATGACCCACTGCAACTCGCAGGCGGCGCTCGCCTGCATCCTCGAGGCCCACCGGCAGGGCAAAGAGGTCGAGGTCTTCGCCACCGAGGTGCGCCCCCGCAACCAGGGGCTGCTGACCATCAGGGCGCTCAACGACGCCGGGATCCCCACCCACTATATCGTCGACTCCGCAGCGCGCTCCTGGATGAACGACATCGATCTCGTCATCGTAGGATCGGACGCCATCGCGGTCAACGGGGCGGTGGTCAACAAGATCGGCACCTCCCAGATCGCCCTCGCCGCCCACGAAGCCCGCACCAACCTCGTCGTGGCCGCCGAAACCTACAAGTTCGCGCCGCGGACAATTCTCGGGGAGTTGATAGAGATCGAAGAGCGGGATCCCGGGGAGGTGCTCGCCGCGGACATCGCAGGCACTCTTCGTCACGTGACGGTCCACAACCCCGCATTCGACGTGACCCCGGCCGAATACGTCGATCTCATCGTCACCGAGCAGGGGGCGTTCCCCCCCGAACTCGCCTATGTCATCATCAGGGAGTACCTGGGCTGGGATATCGGGGAGTTCCACAAAATATTTGAAATCCATCACCAAGATCAGGAGTGAGTAGCATGCCAGATGTGATTGCCACCTATTTCTTCATCCCCGAGCAGGGAACGAGCCCCGACGAGGCGGCGAAGGCGATCTGCGAGGAGGAGACCACCGGCACGTGGACCGATCTTACCACCCGCACCGCCTATGTCCAGCGGCTCGACGGCAGCGTCGAGAGCGTGGACACGCGGGGAGAGGGCTATGTCGCGAAGATACATTTCCCCGCGGAGATCTTCGAGCCCGGCAATATCGCCCAGTACCTCTCCGTGGTGGCCGGAAACCTCTTCGGCCTCTCGAGCCTGTCCGCAGTCCGCCTGCTGGACATCGACCTGCCCGCCGGGCTCGTCCCCTTCAAGGGGCCGAAATTCGGCATCAGGGGAGTCAGGAAACTGATCGGCACGACAAGGCGCCCCCACGTCGGGACCATCATCAAGCCGAAGGTGGGACTGAACCCCGAAGACACCGCTGCGGTCGCCTACGAGGCCGCAATGGGAGGAGTGGATTTCATCAAGGATGACGAGACCCTGACCAGCCAGGCATTCTGCCCCCTCGACGAACGCGTGCCGGCGGTCATGGCACGGCTCGACGAGGCGACATCGGAGACCGGCAGAACGGTGCTCTATGCGGTCAATGTCTCGGATCGGGCCGACCGTATCGTAGAGCGTGCAGAGTACGCCATCGATCTCGGGGCCAATACCCTCATGGTCGACGTGATCACCTGCGGCTTTTCCGCGCTGCAGGCGCTCGCCGAGGCCCCGGGCATCAGGGTCCCCATCCATGTCCACCGCACCATGCATGCGGCAATGACGAGAAATCCCCACCACGGCGTGGCCATGCGGCCCATCGCCCGGATCGTGCGCATGCTGGGCGGCGACCAGTTGCATACCGGTACGGTGAGCGGCAAGATGGAGCACAACCTGGAGGAACTCCTCGGCGATAATCGTGCGCTCACCGAAACGTCGTTCGGGATGAACGCCGCGTTCCCCGTGGCAAGCGGCGGGCTGCACCCGGGCAAGGTGCATGCCGAACTGAGCAGCCTCGGCACCAACGTGGTGCTCCAGGCGGGCGGAGGTATCCACGGGCACCCCGACGGCACGGCCGCCGGCGCCCGGGCCATGCGGCAGGCGGTGGACGCGTTCCTGGCGGGTGTGGGCTCCGAAGAATACGCACAGGACCATCCCGAACTTGCACGGGCGCTTTCAAAATGGGGATCACGCTGAAAAACACAATCCTTATTGTATGATCAGGCTACCACCTGATAGATCATGCTACATGTGCACGCAGCCCTGCTGTGACTGCACGAGGGTTGATGCTGTATGGAAATTTATTTCACCAAATTACATGGCAACGGGAATGATTTCATTCTCATCAATGAAACGCAGGGGACAGTGATTCCCGATGACATGAAGGCCGTATTCGCCCGCCTCTACTGCGACCGGCGCTACGGCATCGGGGCGGACGGCGTGCTGTTCCTCTCGGGGTCCGCCACGTCCCTCTTTAAGATGCGTCTCTTCCAGCCGGACGAGAGCGAAGCGGAGATGTGCGGCAACGGGATCCGCTGCCTCGGCAAGTACATCTACGATGCAGGCTTGGCCAGGGACTCCTGTACCGTGGAGACCCCGGCAGGCGAGATCACCATGGAGATGAAAAGCACCGGGGAGGGGCGGTTCAGTGCCGTGGTCTCGATGCCCACGCCAAAATTCGACCGGGCCGAGATCCCCGCCGAGGGTGAAGGAGAATACAAAGAGAGCATCGCCGACTACGAGGTCTATGCGGTGAACGTCGGCGTCCCCCACGCCGTGGTGTTCGTCGACGAGATCGCCCATATCCCCCTCGACGAGGTGGCCCCCATCATCCGCCGCCACCCCTCGTTCCCCGAAGGGGCCAACGTGAACTTCGTCGAGATCGCCGGTGAAAACGAGCTGCGCATCAGGACGTTCGAGCGGGGCATCGAGGATGAAACCCTCTCCTGCGGCACCGGAGCGACCGCCTCGGCCGCCGTCGCCCACCACCTTGCCGAACAGGGGATGGCGCAGATGGCGCCCATCGGGACGACCGTCGAGGTGCACACCCCCGGCGGCCCGCTCACCATCTACCTCGAGGAGGAGACGAAAATGAAAGGGCCCGCGGTGAGCGTGTTCACCGGCGTTATAACTTTTTAATCCCCTCTTTTACGATTTCGAACTCGAATGCTGCCTCTTCGGGCAGGGAACGGTGCTTTTCCAGCACGGCACGCCGCGAGCCGGTGCGCTTTTCAACCCGCACGATGGCCTTGGAGATGTGGCGGAGCGTGGTGCCGCCAAGCCCCTTCATGACCCCGCGGTCGATGTCCATGTACACCTGGTTGGTGACGAGCACGGGGATGTCGAAGCGTTTGGCGTAGCCCAGCAGCCTGACCATCTGGTGCCCGAGGCGGCGCTGCACCTCCCCTCCCGGCAGCATCTCGCTGCGGTAGAGGGCGGTCGCCGAATCGAGCACGATGAGCCCCGCATGCCGGGACCGCACGATTGCCTCGCACTCCCCTATCATGATCGCCTGCCGGTCGAAGGTTTCGGGCTCGAAGAGGAAGAGCCGGTCGGCGAAGGACTCCGCGGCGTCGCCGGCGATCTGGCGGAACCGGTCGGCGGAGAAGCCCTCGGAATCGATATACACCACCGGCAGGCCCTCGCCCAGCACCGCCACGGCGGCAAGCAGGCAGAGAGTGCTCTTGCCGCATCCAGGCTCGCCGTAGACCTGGGTGATGGTCCTGCGCTCCAGCCCCCCGCCCAACAGATCGTCGAGGGCGGGCGACCCGGTGGACACACGCGACGAGTCCATCTATCGCTCCGCTCCTCTCTCCCGGATCATGCGCCAACCCGCCTCCTCGGCCAGCCGCAGCACCTCCCGGAGCGGGATGCCCGCCGCCTGTGCACAGGCCCGCGCGTCCTCGTATTCCGCCTTCAGCGACGAGGGGAGGGGGCCGTCCCATCCCACCTTCACCCTGATGGGATAGGCCGCATCCCCGATCGTGACCGCAACGTCCTCGACGGTGCGCCGGGCAACGAAGCGGTGGACGGAGGGGATGCACCGGATGCCCAGCGTGCCGAGTTCGCGGGCGAGCAGGGCGGCGAGGCGGTCGGTATCGGCGGGGGCGCAGACGACGCGCACAAGGTGGCCTGCACGCCCCTTTTTCATGACCGCGGGAACGGCCGAAGCGTCCCGCGCCCCCTCCTCCATCAGCCGCCCGATCGCGTGGCCGATCATCTCCCCGGTCACGTCGTCGACATTGGTCTCGAGAATATCGACGCGATCGCTCTCCCTGCCGGGATCACCGGTCTCGAGCAGGGCGGCGCGCAGGACGTTGGGGATGTGGTCCGGATCCCTGCTCCCGGCACCGTAGCCGACCTCGAGCACCCGTGCATCGTCGAGGGGAGCGCCCCCCACCGCGACGAACTCCGCCAGCAGCGCCGCCCCCGTGGGGGTGCAGAGCTCACGCTGCTCTCCGGTGAACCTGACCGACAGGCCCGCTTCGTGCAGGATCGCGATGGTCGCCGGTGCGGGAAGAGGAAAACTGCCGTGCGATCCTTTCGCAATCCCTTCCCCGAGCCCGACGGGGCGGACCACCACGGCGCCGGGAGCAAGGGCGTGGAAGGCCGTGCAGGCACCGATCACGTCGGCGACGGCATCGTCCGCACCCACCTCGTGAAAGTGGGCGTGGGCCCCGTGGACTGACGTCTCGGCCCGGTGGATGCGCTCGAAGACACGCCCGGCCATCCCTATCGCGGTTTGTGGGGCATCACAGGCGGCGACCCGCGCCAGCACCTCCTCGAGGGTCCGGTGCTCTTCTCCCGCCCCGGTCTCGATGCGGAGCGCCCGGATGCCGCAGCGGTCGACCACGCTGATCTCGGGCTCGCCCACCACCGAGCGCATCGCGCGCGCGACCGCCTCCCGGTCGGCACCGAGGGCAAGGAGCGCGGCGGTCACCATATCCCCCGCAACGCCGTTGAAGGGATCAAAGAAGAGAATCTGCATGCGTAACAGTACTTATTAACTATGCCATATATGGTTTTAGAGTGATTCGACATGTTCCTCAAGGTGGATAGCGCATATCCCGAGGATCAGGGCGGAGGGAAAGCCCGCCTCGATCCGGACACCATGTTGCAGCTGCGGCTCTCCCCCGGCGACCTCATCTATATCGAAGGGAAACGCCGGACCGTTGCCAAAGTCTGGCGGATGATGGTGAATGACTGGAACCAGGGGAAGATTCGCATTGACAGTTTCACCCGCGCCAACGCCGAGGTAAGTATCGGGGAGCGCGTCCAGATCGCCAAGGTCGCCGAAGAGGTCGAAGCGACAAAGGTGGTATTCGCACCCCCCGAGGATCTCCCCCGGCAGGCGCCTATCAACTTCAACCAGGCCATCAACCATTTCATCGATTTCCCGATGGCCAAAAACGATACCGTCCCCGTCCAGGCCGGGATGCCCTTCATGCAACCGCAGATCATCTCTTTCAAGGCGGTGGTCATGGAACCGGAAAACGCGGTCATCATCACGAAAAATACACAGATAGAGTTCTCCGACAAACCGGCGGTGGGGTTCGAGGGACTGAAGTACACCTCCTATGAGGACATCGGCGGGCTGAAAGGCGAACTCCAGCGCGTGCGGGAGACAATCGAGCTGCCCATGCGCCATCCCGAGCTCTTCCGCAAGCTGGGCATCGATCCCCCCAAGGGCGTGCTCCTCTATGGCCCGCCGGGCACGGGCAAGACCCTCATCGCCAAGGCGGTGGCAAACGAGAGCGGGGCGAACTTCATCCCCATCGCCGGGCCCGAGGTCATCTCCAAGTACTACGGGGAGAGCGAACAACGCCTGCGCGAGATATTTGAGGAGGCGCAGAGCAACGCCCCCTCCATCATCTTCATCGACGAACTGGACTCCATCGCCCCCAAGCGCGAGGAGGTGACCGGCGAGGTGGAGCGCCGTGTCGTCGCCCAGCTGCTCACCATGATGGACGGGCTCGAGGAACGCGGCGAGGTGGTGGTGATCGGGGCGACCAACCGCCTCGACGCCATCGACCCGGCGCTGCGCCGGCCGGGCCGGTTCGACCGCGAGATCGAGATCGGCGTTCCCAACGAGGAGGACCGCCTGGAAGTGCTCCGCATCCACACCCGCGGCATGCCGCTGGAGGGTGAGAGCAAGATCCTCGCAAAACGCAGAGAAGTGCTCTTAAAAGAGGCGGAACCCAATGAAGCGGGCAGTGCGGATATGCGCGAGGAGCTCAAGGTCATGGAAGACGAGGTGATGCGGACGCGTGAGCGGTTCCTCGAGGAGTTCGCCACCCGGACAACCGGGTTCGTGGGGGCCGATCTCGCTGCGCTTGCCCGGGAAGCGGCCATGAAAGCCCTGAGAAGGTATATGCCCGAGATCGATCTGGAGATGGACGAGATCGCCCCCGAGGTGCTCGAGTCGATGGAGGTCACCATCAACGATTTCCGCGATGCCCTGCGGGAGATGCACCCCAGCGCCATGCGTGAGGTGTTTTTAGAGGTCTCCCACATCACCTGGAACGATATCGGCGGGCTCGAGAACGAAAAAGAGGAGGTGCGGGAAGCGGTGGAGTACCCCCTCACCCGCCGGAGCCGGTTCGAGCGCCTGGGGGTCGATCCCCCGCGCGGCGTGCTCCTCTATGGCCCGCCGGGCACGGGCAAGACCCTTATCGCCAAGGCGGTGGCAAACGAGAGCGGTGCGAACTTCATCGCCGTCCGGGGGCCCCAGCTGCTCTCCAAGTGGGTGGGGGAGAGCGAACGCGCTGTTCGAGAGGTCTTTCGCAAAGCGCGCCAGGTCGCCCCCGCGATCATCTTCTTCGACGAAATGGATGCCCTCGCTCCGGCACGGGGCGGCGGAGGCGATTCCCACGTCATCGAGAGCGTAGTCAACCAGATCCTCACCGAGATGGACGGCCTCGAGGACATGCGGGGCGTCATGGTGATGGGGGCGACCAACCGCCCCGAGCTCATCGACCCGGCACTGCTCAGGGCGGGCCGGTTCGACCGCCTCATTTACATCGCCGAGCCGGACAGGGAGAGCCGCAAGCGGATCCTTGACATCCATACCCGGTCAATTCCCCTGAAAGGGTCGAGCATCGACGAGCTGGTCCGGATTACCGAGGGTTTGGACGAGAACAGGCTGGAAGATCTCTTCGATGCCATGAGTGACCGGATGATCGTCACCATCGACGATATGAAGGCCCAGCTCGCGGGGTTGAGCATAAACCACGGCGAGCCGCTGAGCATGCCCGAGCGCAGGGAGTCCATTCTCGCGCACATACAAGCAGGATCGCTTCATCTGGTCGATCCTGCCCGCGATGCAATGCTCAACTTCCTCGCCGAGCAAACCGAGGGGTATGTGGGCTCGGACCTTGAACTGCTCTGCCGAGAGGCAACGATGTACGCCATGCGGCAGGGATCGAACCAGGTGGACCAGCACCATTTCGAAACCGCTCTCGGAAAAGTGCACCCCATGATGAACGAACGGCTCCGCGAGCACTACCGCCGCATCCAGCAGCATTTCAAGGGAGGGCTCCCCGCAGAGATCCAGCCTCCCGAATACCAGTAATCCTTTTTTTGGCGGCGTTTTCCGAACCTTTATGGCGCAATGCGCAGACATATGCATCAGAGTATATCAGTGCCACACCTCTACGCCGGGAGCCCGCCATGACGAATTTCACCGCATTTCTGGATATCAATGCCCGCTTTGAGGATAAGCCCGCACTCGTCCACCCGACGTCGGGCCGCAGCTGCACCTACCGGGAACTGCTCGCCGAAACGATGCACGTGGCGTCCGGCCTTGCGGCGCTTGGTATTTCCAAAGGAGACCGGGTGTGCATCTACCTCGACAGTTCGCCGGAGTACCTGATCAGCTTTTGCGCCGTCTGGCGAGCAGGCGCCATCGCCGTGCCGCTCAATATCGCCCTCCGCAAAGGCGAGGTGCGCTACCATGTCGACGATGCCGGGGCAAAGGCCCTCATCACCTCGAAGCAGGGCTGGGAGACCGCCAGGGGGGCATGCTCACGCACCGCCACGCTCTCCTCCGTGATCATCGTGGACGGCGACATCAAAGGCACCATCCGGTGGAGCAGTCTCGGGGAGCAGGGCGTGACAGTTCCTCCCGTCCACTGCGACTGCAACGACCTCTGCCAGCTCCAGTACACCTCGGGGACGACCGGAAAGCCGAAAGGGGCGATGCTCACCCACGGCAACTGGATGGCGGCGATGGACGCCGAACGGGACGTACTGGATCTGTGCAAAGAGGATGTCTACCTCGGCATCTACCCCATGGCCCACGTGGGCGTGAGCTGGGGGATCGCCGTCCTGAAGGCCGGGGGGACATGGGTGATCATGGAGCGCTTCGATCTCGACCGCTACCTCGATCTCGTTGAATCGACGAAGGCGACCGTGGTGGCGGGCATGCCGCCGGTGATCCACTCCCTCCTGGAGACGCCTCCCGGCACCGAAGAGAAGTTCGCGAGCGCCCGCCTGATGATCAGCGGCGGCGGACCGCTCCATCCGCACGTCTGGAAGGCGTTCCACACGCGGTTCGGCACCCCCATCGTGAATGCATACGGGCTTTCCGAGACCATCGTGGTCGGGACCGGCACGGCCATCCGCCCCGAGGATTACGAGACCGCCGATGAATTCAGGAGCGTCGGAAAACCTGTCGGCTATTCCGAGGTGACCATCGTCGATCTCAACGACCCTTCCGTCTCCCTTCCCGCGGGCGAGGTGGGCGAGATCGCATTGCGGGGGCCGGCGGTGGCACGGGGCTACTGGAATATGCCCGGTGCGACGCGGGATGTATTCCTGCCAGACGGGTGGTTTTTGACCGGCGATATCGGGTATATCGATGCAGACGGCATGCTGGCCATCACCGACCGGAAAAAGGACATGATCGTCATGTCGGGGTGGAAAATCTATCCCACCGAAGTGGAGAAGGTGCTCATCGAACATCCCGGGATACGGGATGTCGCCATTTTCGGCATACCCGATCTGCACCGCGGGGAGATCCCCGTCGCCGCCGTGGTGCCAGAAAAGGGCTGCATCATTTCCCCCGAAGATCTCATGGCGTTCGGAAAGGCCCGCCTCGCCGGCTACAAAGTCCCGCGGAAAGTGGTGATCCTCGACGAGCTGCCCCGGGTCCACGGGTGGAAGCTGCTCCGGAGGGACCTGCGGGACCGGTTCCGCGAGGCCTGAATTGCGCCCGCTTGATCCCCCGATATCCGAATAATGCAGGCAATTTGCGTCAAATATACGTGGATACTTATTTATTTGCCGGCAGAAGATAGGTAATTGGAATGCCACAGGATACGAAGGCGGAAAACGTCGAAGGGAGGCCGCGACGCCCGACGGGGATAGCAGGCCTCGATTTCCAGCTGGGGGGAGGGTTTCCGGAAGGCACCTCCGTCGTACTCTACGGGGGGGCCCTGACCGGGTCGGACCGCATGGCCAAGCAGTTCTGGAAGGCGGACGACCGGGAGGGCAGGTACTTCATGATCGATTCGGTGGTCGAGGAAGGAATGATCGATGTGCTGAGCACGAAGCCCGAAGACCTCACCAAAGAGATACAGGGCGAGAGAATCGTGGTCGATTCGCTCTCCAGCATCATCATCGAGGAGGGGATCGACGTCGCCCTCCGGCTCCTGACCGAGGGGATCAGCGCCGCAAAGGAGGCGGGGGGCAACGCACTCTTCCTCATGTACGACGGGCTGCACACCCGCATGGAAGAGATACGGGTGATGCGGGCGACGGACGTTTTCATCACCCTTCTCGAAGAGTACCACGGCAACGTCGTCGAGCGGAAACTCGTTATCAACAAACTGCTCTACGCGGACGTGCCGTCCCGGATTTACCCCTACAATATCATGGATTACGGGCTGGAGCTCTCCACCACCGCACGCGTGGTCTGATTTTCCCCCTCTTTTTCCCGCACGAAGCCCCTCCGGTGGAAAAAAATACACATATACCACCGGAATGCCAGACCTGAACTGTACGGAGGGCCGGGATGTGGGGATGCGGCGCCTTCCCCCTGCCGCCCTTCAGGAGGACAGGTCTATCTACATCCGCGAAGCCACAATCGATTCCATCACCGCCGCCGTTGACGCGCGCGCGCCCGTAACCGACGAGGTGGTGGCGATCTTCCTCGGGGAAGCGCACCGGCCCGATCTGGAACAGCTGGTCTCGGCGCTGAATGAACGGGACATCGCATTTTTCGGGGGATTTTTCCCGGGGATCATCCACGGGGCACACGTCTCGGCCTCAGGCGCACTCGTCGTCTCCCTGCCCGTGCTGAGCCCCCCCATCCTGATCAGGGGACTGGACCGGGCAGGGCTCGCGCTCCCCGACTTCCCCGCTTTTCTCACCCGCAGCCCTCCCCTGAAAGCCACCGCGCTCATCTTCATGGACGGGCTCTCGGCGCACATCTCCCACTTCCTCTCGGAGGTCTTCAACAAGCTCGGCAGCGCCGTTAAATATCTCGGCGGGGGAGCCGGATCCCTCAGCCTTGTGCAGGAACCCTGCATTTTCACCAGCGAGGGGGTGTTTTGCGACGCCGCGGTGGTCTGCTTTCTTCCCCTCGAGAGCAGGATCGGGGTGCGGCACGGGTGGGTGCATTTCGACGGCCCGTTCGTCGCCACGAAAACCTCGGGAACGGTCATCCACGAGCTCAACTGGCGGCCGGCGTTCGAGGTCTACGCGAGGGCAATCGAAGCCGACTGCAGAGAGACTATCTCGGAAGACGGCTTCTTTTCGCTCGCAAAGCAGTACCCGTTCGGCATCGGCACCGAGGCCAACGAGTACATCGTGCGCGATCCCATCAGGGTGCAGGGCGCGGACATCGTCTGCGTGGGCGAAGTCCCCGAACACTCGGTGCTCAGTATCCTGCGAGGAGAGCGTGCCAATCTCATCGCTGCGGCGGGATGCGCCGCACGGGACTGCATGGATGCCGGGGGAGCACCCGCGCGGGGCACCGTGGTCGTGGACTGTGTCTCCCGGATGCTCTACCTCGGTGATGTCTTCGAAGAGGAGGTCGCCGTCATTTCCGCCACGGTCGCCGCGGGGGACGGATCGGCGCCTCCCTTCGGCGTGCTGAGCCTGGGAGAGATTGCCGGCGAGGGCGACGTGTTTTTGGAATTTTTCAACAAGACGGTCGTCGTGGGGAGGTTCTATGAGTGAGCGGACGGGCAAGAGCACGGTGCTGCGCGACCTCTCCCTCCTCTACGAGATCTCCCTATCGGTAGGAAGCTCGCTCGACCTGATCGAGAACTGCGACCAGTTCATAAAAAAACTGCTCTCGAAAAAGAACTTCACCTATGCAGCGGTCTGGATTGCCAACAGGGCCATCACGGGAAAACCGGGCACCGGTGCCACGCTGGTCTACGCCAACCCGGAATCGATGGCGGATGTCCGGTGTGTCACGCTCGATCACCCCCTGTTTTCCCGCATCGCCTCCAACCAACCCCTCTCGTGCTGCGCACACGACCCCCTGTTTGCCGAGGCGTCCGCCGCGCACAGGATCGGCAGAGGCGTCGTGGCCTTCTTCCCCCTCGGGGACATCGGCGTCCTCGAGATCGCGTCCGCCAGGCGCACCGTTCCCCTGCCCGACTACGAGCTCAACCAGCTGCACGCGGTGATCAGCAGGTTCGCTGTCTCCCTCAAAGGGTGCCTTGCCCACGAGCAGCAGCTCTGGAAAGAGACGGAAGAGAGAAAACGGGCAGAACGCGCCCGGCTCGACTCAGAAAAACTCTACCGGACCATTTTCGAGTCGACGGGGACGGCCATTGTCATTTTGAGCCCCGATCTGCTCATCACCCACGTCAATTCGGAAACCGAGAGACTCAGCGGCTATGCACGCAGCGAGCTGGTGGGAGCGGGGATTGACATTCTTCTCGTCCCCTCCGACTCGATGCGCGTCAGGGAGCTCAGCGCATTGCGCAGGGAAAACCCCATCGCCGCACCGAACCCGTACGAATTTTCGTATATCACGCGGCAGGGGGTGGTGCGGCGGGCATACGTCACTACGGCGATCATCCCCGGAACGGGTGACACCATCGCCTCCGTGATGGACATCACCGAGCGGAAACAGGCGGAGGAGTCCCTGCGCATCATGAAAAATGCTCTCGATTCCTCCATTAACGGCACGTTCCTTACATCGCCTTCCAGCCACATCACCTACATCAACGATTCCGTCCTCTCGATGTGGGGCTACGCGCGGGTGGAAAACCTCATCGGACGCCCGATCTGGGCGTTTTTCAATGCGGGTCCCGCGCAGACCGGGGAGATCGCGCGGGCCCTCGAGAGCAACGGATGGTGGATCGGCGAGCTTTCCGCAACCAGGGCGAACGGGACGCTCTTCGACGTGCAGCTGTCCATGACCCGCATCCCTGGCGAGGGGGAGAGCAGCCCCTCCATTCTCTGCTCCTGCGTGGACATCACGGAGCGCAAGGACATCGAAGCGGCGCTCCGGGTGAGCGAGATCCGGTTCCGGGAACTGGCCGACTCCCTCCCCCAGATCGTGTTCGAGACCGATCACGCAGGCCGGATTCTCTTCCTCAATCACATCGGCCAGCGGGTGCTCGGGCTCACTGCCGGGGATATCGCCGGGGGCGTCCATCTCGCGGGTGCCTTCGGGGAGGAGGAGCGATCCGCCCTCGAGAACTTCCTCGAAGGCCTGCGTACCGGAACAAGGAAGAGCATGCACCGTGAATTTGCGCTCGTCAACGCAGACGGCAATACCGTCCACGTGCTCGTCCATGCCTCGCCCATCCTCGCCGGCACCGTTCCCATCGGGTTACGGGGCATCGCCACCGACATCAGCGACCAGAAGGCGCAGGAGGAGCTGATCCGCACATCGCTCGAAGAGAAGGTGATGCTGATCAAGGAGGTGCACCACCGGGTGAAAAACAACATGCAGGTGATCTCGGCAATCCTCTCCCTGCAGGCGGACTGTCTCGAGGACGAATCGACCCTGCAGGTGCTGCGTGAGTGCCAGAACCGGATCATCACCATGGCGCTCATCCACGAAAAACTCTACCAGGGCACGGGTTTCCTGCGGATCGACTTCGCCGAGTACGTGGATCACCTGCTCGATCACATCGCCAGCATCTTCGGGCCGAAAGCCGCCCATGTCGACTTTCGCACTGCCGTGTCGGTCGGGGAGATGGACATCGACACCGCCATCCCCTGCGGCATGATCATCAGCGAACTGGTCAACAATTCCCTCAAATACGCTTTTCCCGGCGACCGTGACGGGGAGATTGCGGTATGCATCGCCGATGACGGCGACGGCACGTGCACCATCCGCATCAGCGACAACGGGGTGGGCCTGCCCGAGGGCTTTATCCCGGACCGGTCCGGGTCCCTCGGCCTCCACCTGGTCCGCATGCTCGCCGTGAAGCAATTGCAGGGCACGCTGGACGTACAGAGCAATGCAGGAGTTACTTATACCATCACTTTCAAATCCCCTACTGATCGGATGAGATAGTGCATGACAGCAAAGCGCATCATGGTAGTCGAGGATGATGTCATTATCGCCTCGCTCATCGAGAACAGGCTGAAAAAACTCGGCTATGAGGTCTGCGGCATATGTGATGCGGGGGAAGACGCGATTGTGAACGCCGCAGAGCACCGACCTGACCTGGTGCTGATGGACATCCGGTTGCGGGGCGCAATCGACGGCATCGACGCCGCCGGCGAGATCAGGTCGGACATCGGCATCCCCTGTATCTTTCTGACCTCGTACTCAGACAGGGACACCATCGAGAGGGCGAAAGCAATACGGCCGGAGGGATTCATCCTCAAGCCCTTCACCGACGACGCACTGCGGTCCGCCATCGAGATCGCCTTCTCCCACAGGGAATGAATCCTCTTTTTCCCCACCTTACAGCCCGGTTCGCACCCGCGCGGCTGCGGTCGCCATATTGCGCAGTTTAGCAAACGCCGCCTCTCGCGTGAGCATGCGCAGCCCGCAGTCGGGGTCGATGAGCAGCGTCGCCGGGTCGAAGGAGTCGACCGCCTGCCGGATCCGGCCTTCGATGACGTCGACGCTCTCCACCGCCGGATCGGAGGAGTCGACAACGCCGTAGCCGAGCATCCTTTCCCCGAGGTCTTTGCGGCCGATAAGATCGCGGTTCGCCGGGTTGTTGGCGAACTCGAAATCGAGGATATTGACCCGTATCCGCAGGAGGTCGTCGATGGCGTCGGCAAGGTCGCCGCAGACGTGCAGGCAGGTGGGCACCCGCAGCATGGAGGTGATGGTATGCACCGCGTGCTGGGCGACGTGCAGGTCGGCCGCCCCGGTGGAGAGGATGGGCTCGTCGATCTGGATGATGGTCACCCCCGCATCCTCCAGCGCCCGGGCCTCGACGGCGAGCGCCTGGGCGATGTCCAGCGCCAGTTCGGCCTTGTTGCGGTAGGCAGGGGTGGCGATCCTGAGCCCGTGGGCGAGCGTCGAGGGGCCGGTGAGGATCCCCTTGACCTTGGAGTGACGCGAGAGGGCGTAGCGGGTGTCGGCGAGGGTGATGGGCTTCGTGGGCGCCCGCACGGTGCCGGTCACGTCGCGGTGCTTGATGCCGGGCATCGCTTCGGTGATCATGCCGATCATGTCGCCCCGCACCTGCCCGTCCGAGATGATGTCGATGCCCGCCTCCAGCTGGTCGGCAACGGCCGTCTCCACCGCGTGGCTGAGCGGGTCGAAGAGGGTGCGAAGCCCTTTGCCCCGGACGACGGGGTAGCTGCCCACCACGGTCGTCGGCAGCAGTTTGCGGATCAGCGTCATGGGGTCAACCGGTGCCGGTCACGCGGGAAGAGCACCGCCTCGCGGATGTTGGGGAGACCGAGCATGGTCATGACCAGGCGCTCGGCACCCATCCCCCATCCCGCATGGGGGGGCATGCCGTACCGGAACGGCTCGAGGTAGAATTCGAAGCTCTCCGCAGAAAGGCCCTTGCTCTCGATCCGGCTGACCAGAAGGTCGTGGTCGTGAACGCGCTGGGCGCCGCTGGAGAGTTCCATCCGGGGGTGCATGAGGTCGAAGGCCTTGCAGATCCCGGGCTCGTCCTCGTAGGGCATGGCGTAGTAGGGCTTGATCTCGGTGGGCCAGTCGGTGATGAAGTAGTGCTCACCCATCTCCTCGCCCAGCGCCCGCTCCGCGGCGGTGCCCATGTCGTCGCCGTATGCGAGGTCTTCTTCGATCCGGGAGGAGGCGATGTCGATGGCCTCGGCGTACGGAAGGCGCGGGAAGGGCGCCCCCGGCACCTGGAGATCGATGCCCAGCTGCTCGAGCGGATAGGGGCAGGTCTCGGCCACCCCGCGGTACACATCGACGACGATGCGCTCGAGAAGGTCCATCACGTCATGGTGGTCGGCGAAGGAGACCTCGACGTCGACGGAGGTCGCCTCGTTGAGGTGCCGGGTGGTGTTGTGCTCCTCGGCGCGAAAGATGGGGCCGATCTCGAAGACTTTCTCGAAGCCTGCCGCCATCATCATCTGCTTATAGAGCTGGGGGCTCTGGTTGAGGAACGCCTCCTTTTCGAAGTAGGCGATGGGGAAGAGTTCGGTCCCGCCTTCCGTCGCCGCCGCCACCACCTTCGGCGTCTGGATGTTGATGAAGCCCTCGGCGTAGAGCAGCTCGTGGATGACGCCGAGGACGCAGCTTCGCACCTGGAAGACCGCGGTGACCCGCGGACGCCGGGCGTCGAGGTACCGGCCATCGAGACGGGTGTCGAGCTCCGCGGGCACCTTTTCCGAGACGTCGAGAGGCAGCGGGACGGCGGCCAGGGCGATGATCTCGAAGGTGTCCGGGACGAGCTCGCGACCGCCGGGGGCCTTCTCGATGCCCTTGACGGTGCCGGCGACGCGGACCACTGATTCACGCGATACCGCTTTGGCCGCCTCAACGACGGCTTCGGGAGCTTTTTTCTTGACGATGGTCACCTGGATGATGCCGGTGCGGTCCCTGATTAAAAAGAAGGAGAGGCCGCCGAGGTCGCGTATTTCGTGCACCCATCCGTGGATCTCTGCGTATTCGGTTTCCGGGGTAACACTGCTGATTGGTAGAGCCATGAAAAATCCTGCTCAACTATGGATCCTCCGGCTTATTCTGTGTTGTGGAATCCGGAATGGATTCCCGCAGGCCGCACGGCCGCTTCATGCCCCGGCGTGCTGCCGGATCACCGCCATGAGGTCCCAGGCGAGCGATTCCGCCCGGCCCTGTGAGGTGAGGGCATAGTTGAGCTGCATTGCCCCCTCGACCTCCACGGGATCGCGGACGTCCTGCACGAAGACGTCGACCATGCCCCCATAGAGCCGGCGCACCCCGGCGGAGTCGGGAGAAAACCCCTCGGCAGTGAGCATCGCCCCGATTTCGGCGCGGTGCGGTGCACGGGGGGAGAAGGGGGAGAGTGCGATGACAAACCGTTCTTCCAGCGCCTCTCTCATCCCCTCGCAGCACAGAAACGGCAGGACGCGCGAGACCGGGTTGTCCGGCCCGATGACGACCGCACGGGATTCCGCGAGGCATGCCAGCGCCTTCGCACCTGCCCGCGGACGGCGTGTGTAGACGGGTACGACGCGCTGTATCGCCGATACGTGATGCTGCATGCACTCGTATTCGAGCAGGTGCAGCCATTCGTCGTCGCATTCGACGGCAACATGCACCTCGTCGTCCGACATGGGGAGGATGGTGGACGCGATGCCGAACTGCCCGGCGATGACCTCGGTGGCGGCGGTGAGGGAGAGACCCGCCGCAAGGAGGTCGCTCCTGGCGATGTGGACGGCGCGTTCCCGGTCGCCGACGATGATGGGCTCGCTCCTCCCCATGGTCTGCAGGAAGCGGGCGGTGGCACAGGAATCGCCACGGATCCCCGACCAGTCCCGCGTACCGAGCATGCCGGAAAAGAGAAAGAGCACCGCGTCCAGCGCCGGCAGGGCGTAGTTGCCGCTCACCCACATGCCGTCGGCGGTGCCGGCGATGACCGCGAGGTCACTGTCGTCGGCAAAAGACCGCAGGCCCTGGATCAGTTTGCAGGTCTCGCCGCCGCCCGCGAGGAAGGTGATCATTCAGTAATGATGGCGCGGCGTTCCTTTAGAGCGTTGCGGCGGGGAAAAAAGGATACGGATTATTCTGTGAGGCCCGCCCCGGGAAGCAGCGTGTACTCCGGCGCGATCGCCGCCAGCACTTCCAGCGAGTAGTAGCGCAGGAAGGTGACGAAGGGCACCGAGATGAAGAGGGCGGCCACGATCAGGAAAAGGACGAAGAGTGCCACGAGTACGATGTATATCGGCACCGATCCCCCTGCCACGGCGATGAGGAAGCCGACGATGACGAAGGGGATGGCGAGGATGATGGCGGCGACGACGACGGCGATGATCATGAGGATGCCCACGGCGATGCCGAGCAGGAATTTGACGACCGCGTAGACGAGCGCCTGTTTCCACTCGGTGCGGATGATCCGCCAGGCGGACCGCCACCCGTCGATCACCCCGCAGTCGTCGCGGATCATGATGGGCACCACGAAGTCGATGGTAAAGAGCATGATGAGGCCCAGGAGGATCGCCAGCACGAAGACGGCCGAGATGAAGAGCAGGAAGAAGGGGACGATCACCAGCGCCCCGATATTGGATGCAAAGCCTCCGGCGGTGAAGATAAACAATGCTATCGGGACGGCGACGACCAATAAAATCAGCACTGCAAGCCCCGCCTCGAACAGAAAGAGGCGGAACCCTTTGCCCGCCCGGGGTCCGAAATACCGCCGGATCGCGACTTCGCCGGTGCGGAGACTATCGACGAAGACGAACTGGAATATCGCCCCGATCATCCAGAACACGATGGCGACAGCGAAGATGAGGGCGAGGAGGAGCACAAGGAACCCGGGGACCCCGCCGGGGATCCCGATGTCTGCAGGGCCGATGCCGGCGAACTCGTCGCCCGAAAAACTGTACGAAGGGCCGCTCGGGATATTGAAGCCCGTGCCCCCGACAAAGAAGGCGATCACCGCAAGACGCAGCCACACACCGGGGTCGACCGGCCAGAGCAGCGCTTTCGTCCTGTCGATAGCCGCATCCAGTACGCTGAACGCGGCGTATGTTGAAGCCATATTCATGCAGGTGATTTCGGGGGATATATGTCTTCGTATGCAGTTCAGGGGGCGGCGTTCCGGATGCAATCGAGGATGGCCCCGGCGAGGGCCGCGGATATATCCTCGTCCACCATGAGCGTGTCAAGCGCCGCCGCCCCCTCGATCCGGTCGGTATCGCGGGTGTCCTGCACGAAGAGGTCGACGAAGTCCTCGTAGAGAGCGAGCGTTCCTGCCGAGGTGGGGGCGTGGCCGCACGCCTCCATCAGCGCCGCCGCCGGACCGCTGACCGGCGCATCGCCGATGAAGGGGCTGACGGCGACGACGAACCGGGTGCGGAGCGCTTCCCTGACGCCCTCGCACTCGAGGATGGGGCCGATGCTGGTGACGGGGTTGCTCGGGCCGATGACCACCGCATCGCACCCCTCGATAGCCCCGATTACCTCCGGGGTGGCGACCGGTGGTTCGTCATAGCGGCGCACCACCCGGGCGATCGCGACCTGCCCCCGTCGTCCCACCCAGTAGTCCTGGAAGTGGAGCAGGCCTTCGGCGGTATCGATGCAGGAGGTCACCTCGGAATCGCACATCGGGAGCACCGCTGCTTTGATCCCCATCCGTTCGCAGAGCCGGGCCGTGGCCTTTGTGAGGGAGAGGCCCCGGCGGAGCATCGCCGCACGGGCCAGGTTGACCGCACGGTCCCGGTCGCCGAGGGCGATCACCTCCGCTTCACCGAAGCGTTCCATGTACTCGTGGGTGACGAAGGTGTCGCCCCGGACCCCCCACCACGTATCGGTGTTCAGGAGGCCCGCGAAGAGGTACATAACCGTGTCGATGTCGGGCGAGAGGTGCCCGCCGGAGACCCACATGTCCTCGGCGGTGTTCACCACCACGCCGAGGTCGCGGTCGGCGAGGTGCCTGCGTGCCCCGGCGATCAGCTTCGGCGTCCCCGTCCCCCCCGAGAGAAACGTGATCTTCATGACACATACTTTTATCAGGAACTATTTGTTGATTCTTAACTGAAAACGCCATGAAAATCATCAAAGACCCGGTGCACGGTTACGTCGAGGTGAGCGGCGACGCCCTTGCCCTCCTCGACTCGCCCCTCATCCAGCGCCTCAGGTACGTCCGGCAGCTGGGATTCTCGCACCTGGTCTACCCGGGCGCAAACCATACCCGATTCGAGCACTCGATGGGGACCATGCACCTTGCGCAGATCTTCTGCCGTCTGCTCGGCCTCGACGCAGAGCAGGAGCGGCTGATCGCCGCCGCGGGCCTGCTCCACGACATCGGCCACGGGCCCTACTCGCACGCCACCGAGCAGCTGATGGCGGAGTTCTGCGGGCACCGCCACCACGAGGTGGAGGAACTCATCCGGGCCAATGCCGTCGCCGGGACGCTTGAAGGGCTGGGGCTGGACCCCGGCGATGTGTGCGCCGTGATCGAGGGGAACCATCCCCTCGCCGGCATCATCCACGGCGACCTCGACGTCGACCGCATGGACTACCTCATGCGGGACGCCCACTACACCGGGGTGCCCTACGGGACCGTGGACGCCCACCGGCTGATGCGCAGCACCAGTCTCACCGACCACGGCCTCGTGGTCACGGAGAGCGGGATCAACGCCGCGGAGTCGCTGCTCATCGCCCGGACGCTGATGCGCCCGGCGGTCTATTTCCACCACGTGAGCAGGATCGCCGAGCGCATGATCCAGTTTGCCGCCTACGAGCACCTCTCCCGCATCGGGCCGGAAGAGTGCGGGCGGATGATGCGGCTCGACGATGCAGCGTTCTTTTCCGAACTGCTCGGATCCCCGAGCGACACCGCCCGCGAGGTGACCTGCATGATCTACGCCCGCCGCCTCTACAAGCGGGCCCTCTACGTGGGAAAAGACCTCGTCCATGTCCCCTCGCTGATGAACCTCACCGGGATCGCCGAAGGGAGAACCATCGCCGCGGAGATCGCTGACCGGGCGGGAATCGAAGCGTGGCAGGTGCTGGTGGACATCCCCTCCTTCCCCTCGCCCATGTCGATGGGGGTGCAGGTGAAAAACCGCCACGAGCTCGTCGATCTCGACGAAATTTCCCCGCTGGTCAACACCCTCAACGAGACGAGAAAACAGCAGTGGCGGATGGGCATCTACACGCTGCCCGAACACCGGCACCGGGTGGAGGAGGAGGCGACCGACGTGCTGCACATCAAAAAACCGACCAAACAGGACAGGCTCCTGGTATGAATACAGGGACGACTATGAAGAAGAAGTATATTGTGGGCGTCACCGGGGCGAGCGGCATCATCTACGCCCGGCGGCTGCTGGAGGTGCTCTGTGAACAGGCGGAGGTGCACGTCATCATCTCGGAGATGGCGGCGCGGATCGCCCGGTTCGAGGACGTCGACCTCGCCGGGTTCGATGCAATGTACACCGACAATGCCAACATGTTCGCCGATGTGGCCAGCGGGTCGTTTGCCGCCGACGGGATGGTGATCGTCCCCTGCAGCATGAAGACCCTCTCCTCGATCGCGGGAGGGTACGCAAGCACCCTGATCACCCGGGCGGCGGACGTCTCCCTCAAGGAAAAGCGGCCCTGCATCCTCATGCTGCGGGAGATGCCGCTTTCCCGGATCCATTTGAAGAACATGCTTGCCGCCGACGAGGCGGGCGCCACGGTGATGGTGACCTGTCCGGCGTTCTACACCCGACCCCGGACCATCGACGACCTCGTGGACATGGTCGTTGCCCGGGCGCTCGACCATCTCGGCGTGCAGCACCACCTGAGCACACGATGGAGTGGCTATAATGCGGGAATATATTGACGCGATGCGGGACGCGGGGGAGGTCGTCGATATCGAGGACGACGTATCCTCCACGTATGAAGCCCCGAAACTGGCAGCGAGCACCGATAAACTGGTCTTTTTCCACAAAATGGACGGCACCCGCCGGGGGGTCATGAATGTCACGGCGACGAGGACCGCCCTCTCGGTAGCGCTTCGAATCGAGGAACGGGAAATCGTACGGACGCTCGCCGGGGCCCGCTACGACGGCGAGGTGCACGAGACCGGAAGGCTGAACACACATCACCCCAACCTCTTCTCTCTGCCGGTGATGAAGCACTACCCCCTCGATGCGGGGCGCTACCTCACCTCGGGGATCGTCTTTTCCGGGTACGCCGGCGTGCAGAACGCGTCCATCCACCGTATGCTGGTGCAGGACGACCGCAGGCTCGTGGCCCGCCTCGTTGAGGGGAGGCATACCGACAGCCTGCACTGCCTCGCGCTCGCGGCGGGCGACCGCCTCCCCGTGGCCATCGCCATCGGCGCCCACCCGGCGGTCACCTTCGCCTCATGCACCCGCGTCCCGCCGGGGAAAGAGCTTGCCTACGCCGCCGAGCTCCTCGGGGGGTCGCTCGGGGTGCACGTCTGCGAAAACGGCGTGCGGGTGCCCGACGCCGAGATCATCCTCGAAGGCTATATCGGGGCCGATAACGCCGACGAAGGGCCTTTCGTCGACATCACGGGGACCTACGACCCGGTCCGCACCCAGCCGGTCATCGAACTGACCGGGATGTATACAAAACCCGATCCCATCTACCACGGCATCCTGCCCGGCGGTAACGAGCACAAGATCCTGATGGGCATGCCCTACGAGCCCGCCATCTACCGGGCGGTCGCCGGGGTGTGCGGGGTGCGCAACGTGGTGCTCACCACGGGTGGGTGTGGCTACCTCCACGGGATCGTGCAGGTCAAGAAACGGACGCAGGGTGATGCCAAAAACGCCATTATGGCGGCGTTCGCCGCCCACACCTCCCTGAAGCATGTGGTGGTGGTGGACGAGGACATCGACGTCTTCTCCGCCGAAGAGGTGGAGTACGCCATCGCTACCCGGGTACGGGGCGACCGCGACCTTCTGGTGATTGCCGGCGTGCGGGGCTCCTCGCTCGACCCCTGCCAGAGCCCGGACGGCACGAACGTCAAAATCGGGATCGATGCCACTATGGTTCTTGGCGAAGAAGAGCAGTATATACGAGCGGAGTGGGACTGAATGCACCTCGATGCCGACGACGAAAAGATCCTCAACGGGGACTACGGCGAGACACGCCAGAGGATGATGGAGATACTGGTGGCACTGGGCAAGGTCTTCGGCGCGGAGAAGCTTGTCCCCATCGCCAGCGCACAGGTCAGCGGAGCTTCCTACAAGACCATCGGCAAATGGGGACTTGAATGGCTGCGGAGCCTTGATGCACGGGTTGCCGTGCCGTCGGTCCTCAATCCCATCGGCATGGACCGGGAACAGTGGTTCGAGATGGGCATCGATCCTTCATTCGCCGAGCGGCAGGAGGAGGTGCTGGCCGCCTACCGCCGCCTCGGGATCAAGCTCGAGTGCACCTGCACCCCCTACTACATCACCATCACAGGGTACGGCGACCACCTCGCGTGGTCGGAATCATCCGCCGTGGTCTACGCCAACTCTGTGATCGGGGCGAGGACCAACCGGGAAGGCGGGCCGAGCGCACTCGCCGCGGCGATCGTCGGCAAGACCCCCTTCTACGGCCTGCACGTGGTCGAAAACCGAGAACCGCAGGTCTCCGTCATGGTGGAGGGCTGCGACGCCGCGCGGGGCCTCAGGACAGACCATTTCGGCGCCATCGGCTACCTCGCGGGAAAGGAGGTGGGCAACCGCATCCCCTTTTTCTCCGGCATCCGCCCGAACAAAGACCAGCTCAAAAGTCTCGGCGCCGCCATGGCGGCGAGCGGTGCGGTGGCCCTCTTCCACGTGGATAAGATCACCCCCGAGTCCCGTGTGTTCTCCTTTGATCCGGGCAGCCTCGAGACCATTACCATCGAGACAAAGGACGTCGAGGAGGTCTTTTCGTCGATCGAGGTCGATGCAGTGGCGGTCGGCTGCCCCCACTGCTCACCGGCCGAGCTCGAGCGGATCGCGGCGCTGCTGCGGGGAAAGACCACCACCAAGCCCTTCTTCATCTTCGCCGCCCGCAGCGTCGTCCGGAGCAACCGGGAGACGGTCGACGCCATCGAGAAGAGCGGGGCGCGGGTCTACGAGGACACCTGCATGGTGGTCTCGCCAGCGATGGAGCGCTACGCCGCCATCATGGTCGACTCCGGCAAGGCGCTTGCCTATGTCCCCGGCATGTGCGGGGCGGCGGCCCGCATCGGGACGATCGAGGAATGCGTCGCCGAGGCGACCTCCTGAATCCCTCCTCGACCACTGATTTTTTTCTTTCCCTCGTTTCCCTGGCCTTCTGGCGGCGCAGACCATGCAGACCTCCCCCTGCACGGAGGTCGGGAGGAGCGGCGAGACCGTTTCCCCGGGACCCGTGTGCCGGGATGCGGGTAACTTTTATCCCCGCACCCGCCACAGGAGGGGCAACGGCAGGCCGGAGCCGGACCTCCGGTCCCGCCGATGGAACCCGAGGTGTGAAAGCATGCAAACAATCGCCGCAATCGTCACCAATCTCTTTGAAGACAGCGAGTATATCGATCCTGCGGAAGCCCTCAAGAAAGCCGGGCACACGGTGGTCACGGTGGGGATCCGGGAGGAGGAGGTAGTCTGGGGCAAGACCGACAACTCGCCGGTCAAGATCGACCGGGCGGTGGGCTCGGTGAACGTGGACGAGTTCGACGCGCTGCTCATCCCCGGTGGATATTCGCCCGATAAATTGCGCGTCTTCGACGAGGCCGTCGAGTTCGTCCGCGCCTTTGTCATGAGCGGCAGACCGGTCTTCGTGATCTGCCACGGCCCGCAGCTGCTCATCACCGCCGGGGTGCTCGAAGGGCGGCGGGTCACCGGCTACGCCTCGATCGTGCAGGACATCAAAAACGCCGGCGCCGAATACGTCGATGAGGAAGTGGTTGTGGACGGCAACCTCGTCTCGTCCCGGGGGCCGGCGGACCTGCCGGCGTTCATCCGCACCATGCTTGAGAAACTCGCGTAGCTGGGGGAATATGATGGGACAGGAACGGGACTATGATGTCGTGGTGATCGGGTCGGGGGGCGGGTCCTATATCGCCGGAAAGGCCGCCCACACGGGCCATTCCGTCGCCCTAATCGAACGCGGGCCGATCGGGGGCACCTGCCCGAACACGGGGTGCATCCCCTCCAAAATGATCTTCTATCCCGCCGAGGTGGCCACCCTGATCCGGGAGGCGGAGAAGGTCGGTATCCATGCGGAGATCACCGGCATCAATTTCGACCGTATCTTCGAGCGGATGCGGCGCGACCGGGAGCGGCGCCGTGACATCGCCCGCGAATGGACGGTTCAGACGGACAACCTCGACTTCTACGAAACAGAAGCCCGGTTCGTCGGTGAGCGGACCCTGCAGGCGGGCGATGCGACCCTCAGGGGGGAGAAAGTCTTCATCGCCACCGGCGCGCGACCGGCTGTCCCTCCCATCGAGGGGCTTGACGCGGTGGATTACCTGACCAACGAAACGGCCCTCGAACTTTCGGCGCTCCCCGAGAGCATCATCATCGTCGGCGGCGGCTACGTCGCCATCGGCTACGCCCATTTCTTCTCGAGCCTCGGCACGGCGAGCACCGTGCTCCAGCGCAATGTCCGCATCCTCCCCGAGGAGGAGCCGTGGCTCACCGAACGCCTCACCGCCGCCCTCTCCTCCCGAGCCCGGATCTGCACCGGGATCGAGGTGGCCTCGGTTGAGGCGGCGAACGGCGGCGTGCTCGTCCGCGGCAGGGACCGGTCCCGCGGGGAGGAGCGGGAATTTTCGGCGGAACACCTCATGATCGCCACGGGGAGGCGGTCGAACGCCGACACCCTCGATCTCCCGCGAGCCGGGATCGAGACCGACGCCCACGGCTTCGTGGCGACCAACCCCTACCTCGAGACCTCGGCGGAAGGGGTCTGGGCGATCGGCGACGCTAACGGGAAGGGCATGTTCCGCCACGCCGCAAACCGCGAAGCCCGCCTCGCATGGCACAACGCCACCCGCGCCGATAAAATCGCCATGGACTATCGCGCCGTCCCGCATGCCGTGTTCTGCTACCCGCCCGTGGCCTCGGTGGGGCTTGTGGAGGAGGAGGCACGGCAGTCCCGAGATATCAGGGTGGGAAGGGCCGCGTACATGGACACGGCGAAGGGGATCGCCATGGCCGAGGAGACCGGCATGGCCTCGCTGATCGTCGACGCCGCCACGGACGAGGTGCTGGGCTTTCATATCGTGGGGCCGGGAGCGCCGGAAATCATCCAGGAAGTGGTCAACGTGATCGCCCGTAGTGGCACCTGGCACGAGCTCGAAACCCTGCATATCCACCCGGCACTGAGCGAGGTCGTGCAGCGGACGGTCGAACACCTGGAGGAGTGAAGGGGCGGGGAGCGGCGCCCGTTTCTCCCCACACATATAAATACCCACCGGAAACAATCATTGACTATTGCAATGGCCATTTCCGTCTCCGACCTCATCTGGTCGAAAACATTCAGGACCACCGTGCTCGCCGTGGTGCTGATCGCCGGGACGCTGATCGAGCTCTACCTCCACCTGTTCCTCGGCATATCCACGGGCTACACGCATTTCTACTACCTCTTCCTCGTTCCCCTCGCCATCCTCTTCCAGCGCAACACGGTCTTTTTCGGCATCTACCTTGCAGGGCTCCACGTGGCCATCGAGTGGATGAACGCAGGCGCGATCAGCGAGGCGACCTGGTTCCGGGCGATCATGTTCGTGGCGGTCGCCTACGTGAGCGGGTACATCTTCGCGGTGATCGAGCGGCGCAACATCGACCTGCTCACCTACCTCGCGGAACGCTCCTCGTGGTCGCGCATCTCGCCCGACGCCCACGCCGACGAGATGGGCGAGATCGAGCCCCGGACCGTCGCCGGGACCACGGTCATGAACCTCAAGCGGAACGCCAACATCAGGGGCCTCGTCTCCGCCCTCTCGCACCGTGACGTGGAGGTGCGCTACCGGGCGGCGATCGCGCTCGGCGATCTCGGCGATCCTGCCGCCGTCGAGCCCCTGTCCCACGCCCTCAAGGACGAGAACAGTGGGGTGCGGTGGGAGGCGGCGGAAGCGCTGGGCAAGATCGGGGGCCCCGCCGTGCACGCTCTCGCGAAGGCCGTCCACGACGAGGACGACGACATCCGGTGGCGGGCGGCGATAGCACTCGGAGAGATCGGCGGCGATGAGGCGATCGAGGCGCTCATCGAGGCGCTCTCCGACGAGGACGCCTATGTCCGCAGCCGGGCGATCAATTCGCTCGCCGCAATCGGGGAGCCGGCGATAGAGCCGCTCCGCGCCGCCTACCCGGGCGGCGATGCGCAGGTGCGCGGGTGCGTGACGGCGGCACTCTCCCGGATCGGCGACCCGGGCAGGGAGGCGCTGCAGCAGCTGTCCGCCGGGGAGGCGAAACAGTGAAGCATGATATCCGCCAACCTTTCGAGACCGACGGGCCCGTGCGAAAGAAACATGGGTTTGGGGGATGGTGCCAATGACGATGGAAGAGACCGTGGCAGGGATGGTCGCCGGCCTGCGCAAGGGCACGCTTGATTCCCGGCGTGCGATCGTACACCAGCTGGCCGATCTGGGGGAGGAGGGCGTGGCCTCCATTATCGAGGAGATGGAGCGGGAGGAGGATGCCGATGTGCGCTGGTATCTCGCGGGCGCGCTGGTCAGGATCGGCGAGCCCGCCATCGAGCCGCTCATCGAAGCGCTCGTGACGAGCAACGACGACGAGGCCCGCCGCTACATGGCCGCGGCGCTGGGCAGCCTCGGCGAGCCCGCCATCAGGCCGCTGATCGATCTGTTGGGATCGAACCGCGAGGATGTGCGGGGCTATGCCGCGCTCGCCCTCTGCAGGATCGGCGAGCCCGCCGTCGACCCCCTGCTGCAAAGCCTGGACCGCACGAGCGGGGTCCAGCACACCTGTGCGGCGCTCACCCTCTGGAAGATGGGGGAGCTGGGGCCCGAAGCCCTGCAGGGATACTTCGAGAAAAAAGAAGAAAAATAACCTATCGTTTCAACCGCTTCAGGTGCTCTGCGGAATCGAAGCCCTCCATCCACTCGAGGAGGTCAAGGCCGTGGACGTAGCGCATCAGCTCCTCGTAGTCCCGCTCGTAGTAGAGGTGCGCCGAGACCGAGGTGTGGGAGTACCACCCCACGGACGCACCGAGTTCATTGGCAATCTTCTCCTGCAGGTGGGCGAGAGCGTACATGTTGGCCCCCAGCGCCGAGAGCATGTCGTTGCTCCGGAACTCGAGGTGCATGTTGAGCTTTCCGTCCCGCACGAAGCACTGCATCCGCTGCAGGCAGGGGGGGCTCGCCGAGAGCATGTCCTTTTCGGGATACCATGTGATCGCCATGGCCCGGCGTGATGCGGGCTCTTCTTTGAGCTTTTCGACGATATAGGCGATCTGGTCGTAGCCCTGCCCGTCGCCTTCGCCCCGCAGCTCATCTCCGATCCTGCGGGGGTAGTCGAAGAGGCGGTCATGGTAGGTGTAGACGAACTCCGAGTCCGAACCTTCTAAAAGATCGCGGACGTATTGCTGCATGGCGCCCGCACCGAACATGTTGTGCGGGCTGATCATGTACTCGGCGAGCGGGTCGCCGATATGGATGCTGAGCGGCTCGGGCATCTCCAGCGTCTTTTCCCCGTCCTCGGTAAGCAGGTAGCGGCCGTATTTGAGAATGGTCCTGATGACCTCTTCGTGTGCCTTGCCGATGCAGAAGCTGCGTACATTAAACATTGCGGTTTCCTCTCCCCCGTGCGTGGATCCGTCGGGCATCCACCGTGTCCCAAGGGTTGGCACTCATGGGGCATGTTGTTTGCGAATCGGTCACGGGCCCGGCGGATCGCCAAGGCATAAATGGGGCGATCACCCACAAGTACTCCATGCAGGTCTCGCCGGAGATGGAGCAGTATTTTTCGGAGCTCCACGAGGGGCTGGCGGAGGCGATCGAGGTCGCCCGACGGGCCCGCGCCCGCGGCCTCGACCCCCGGCAGGAGGTCGAGATCCCGGTGGCAAGCGACCTCGCCGACCGCGTGGAGGCGCTGCTCGGCTACAGGGGCGTGGCCGCGCGGCTGCGGGCGCTTGAGCAGGAGATGAGCCGCGAGGAGGCGGCGCTCAAGATCGGCGACGCCTTCGCGGCACAGGAGTTCGGCGAAACCACGCGGGAGGAGATCCTCGACCACGCCATCCGCACCTCGATGGGCCTTCTCACGGAAGGGGTGGTGGCGGCCCCGACCGAGGGGATCGCCAAGGTGGGGATCGGCAAGAACGACGACGGCACCGAGTACCTGAAGGTCTACTACGCCGGGCCCATCCGCAGCGCCGGGGGCACCGCACAGGCGCTCTCGGTGCTGGTCGGCGACTACGTGCGCCGGGCGCTGGGCCTGAACCGCTTCATCCCCCGCCCCGAAGAGGTGGAGCGCTATATCGAGGAGATCCGACAGTACAACTCTATCATGAGCCTGCAGTACCTCCCCTCGGAGCGGGAGCTGCGGCTGATCATCGAAAACTGCCCGGTCTGCATCGACGGCGAGCCCACCGAGTCGGTGGAGGTCTCCGGCTACCGCAACCTCGAACGGGTCGAGACCAACGTGGTGCGGGGCGGGATGGCGCTGGTGGTCGCCGAAGGGCTGGCCCTGAAAGCCCCCAAAATCCAGAAGAACGTCCGCAAGATGAAGATGGAGGGCTGGGACTGGCTGGACGATCTTATCGGGGGCTCCGCTGCCAAGGGCGACGACGACGAGGCCGGCGCCGCCCTCAAGCCCAAGGACAAGTACATCCGCGACCTGATCGGCGGCAGGCCCGTCTTCTCCTACCCCATGCGAAAGGGGGGATTCCGCCTCCGGTACGGCCGGTCGCGCAACACCGGGTTTGCGTCGGCGGGCCTGAATCCCGCCACCATGCACATCCTCGGGGATTTCCTGGCCACGGGAACCCAGATGAAGGTGGAGCGGCCCGGCAAGGCCGCCGGGATCGTGCCGGTGGACACCATCGAGGGGCCGACGGTGCGTCTCGTCGGCGGCGAGGTCCGCAGGGTCGACGACAAGGACGAGGCGGTGGCCCTCGCAGGAAAGGTGGAGGCAATTCTCGACGTGGGGGAGATACTGGTCAGCTACGGCGAGTTCGCGGAGAATAACCACCCCCTGATGCCAGCCGCCTACTGCGAGGAGTGGTGGCGGCTGGAAGGGGGCGAGCGGACGCCGGAAAACGAGATGGAGGCCATCGAGATGGCCCTCGCCGGCGCCTACCTCCACCCCCGCTACACCTACTTCTGGGACGACTGCACGCCGGCGCAGGTCCGCACGCTCGCCGACATCGTCGCCGCACACGGGAGGCGTGAGGAGGGAAAGCTGCTCCTGCCCATCGATGCGGAGGCGAAGGCGATCCTCGAGGAGGTGCTCGTACCCCATAGCGTCAGGGACGATACGGTGGTCATCGCCGAGCCCATGGTGCTCCTCGCCTGCCTGGGCCTGAACGTCCGGCTCGAGCACCGGGCTCAGTGGCAGGACGCACCTGAGACTGACGCAATGGCGCTGGTCGCCCACCTCGCGGGCTTCCGCCTGCGCTCGAAAGCCGGTACCCGCATCGGGGGCCGCATGGGCCGGCCCGGCAAGTCCAAGCCCCGTGAGATGCGGCCCCCGCCCCACGGGCTCTTCCCGGTGGGCGACGCCGGAGGGTCCCGGCGCTCGGTGCAGGAGGCGAGCGGCCACAGCGCGGGGAACAACGGCAAGACCGGGGTGATCACGGCTGAGGTGGGCAAACGGCGCTGCCCCGCCTGCGGGGCGATCACCTTCAGGAACGCCTGCGAGTGCGGGGCCCATACAGTGCCGGTCTTTTCCTGCCCCCGGTGCGGCAGGGAGACGGACGGAGAGGAGTGCCCGGCCTGCGGGGCCGGATCGGTCTGCGCCCAGGTGATCCCCATCGATGTCAGGCAGGAATACGCACAGGCACTCCAGCATCTCGGGATGCGGGAGTCGGAACTCAAGCTGGTCAAGGGGGTCAAGGGGCTGATGTCGCGGGAGCGGACGATAGAGGCGATGGAGAAGGCCGTGCTTCGGGCCGTCCGCAACCTCTTTGTATTCAAGGACGGAACCATCCGCTACGACATGATCGACCTTCCCATCACCCACATCCGCCCCCGGGAGATCGAGGTGAGCCCCGAGCGCCTGCGGGAGCTCGGCTACACCCATGACATCCACGGCGAGCCGCTCACCGACGAAGAGCAGGTGCTGGAACTGAAGGCCCAGGACATCCTGGTCTCCCGGGGCTGCGGCGACCACCTCGTGCAGGTGGCCGGGTTCATCGACGATATGCTGGAAAAGCTCTACGGACAGGAGCCCTACTACCGGGTCAAAAGCCGCGGCGATCTGGTGGGCCACCTGCTGATGGGGCTCGCCCCCCACACCAGCGCCGGGGTGCTGGCCCGCCTGATCGGGTATACGGAAGCGAATGTCGGCTACGCCCACCCCTTCTTCCACGCCGCGAAACGGCGCAACTGCTTCCGCGGCGACACCGAGATTGCCGTCTACGACGGTTCTGTCTGGAAAACGCGCCCCATCCGTGAGTTCGTGCTGGAGAACTTCGATATCGACCGGCCAGGGATCGACCGGGCGGGCACCTACTACTCCGACCCGGCCAACCCCTGCTCGGTGCACAGCATCGATTGCCACGGCAACATCCATATCAGGAGGATCACCTCGGTCTCGGTGCACCGGGCGCCGAAGGCGCTGATCCACTTCGAGACCCGGCGGGGCCGCACCCTCACCGTCACTCCCGAGCACGCCATGATCCTCTGCGATCTCACCCATATGCGCAGGATCAAGGCCATGGAGGTGAAGGTCAACGACTGCGTCCCTCTCTTCGAGGGTGGGGTGATGATCACCGACACCATCACCCGCGCCGAGATCGTGTCGGCCACAGATACCCACGTCTACTGCGTGACGGTGGCCGACGACCACTCGCTGGTGGCGAACGGCATCTTCACGGGCCAGTGCGACGGCGACGAGGACTGCGTCATGCTGCTCCTCGACGGGCTGATCAACTTCTCGCGGGCATTTCTGCCGGAGACGCGGGGGGGGTCGATGGACGCGCCGCTGGTGCTTACCGAGCGGATCGACCCTGCCGAGATCGACAAGGAGAGCCACAATGTCGACGCCTGCGCCGCCTACCCCCTCGAGCTCTACCTCAAGGGCCTCGAGTACGCCCACCCGAGGGAGCTCGAGAAGGTCATCGACCACGTGGAGCTGCGCCTGGGCACGCCCGCCCAGTATGAGGGGATCATGTTCACCCACGACACGAGCGATATCTCCGCGGGCCCGGCCGAGTCCACCTACACCCTGATGGGCACCATGATCGAGAAGCTGGACGCCGAGCTCACCCTCGCCCGCATCATCCGGGCGGTGGACGAGGACGATGTGGCGGAACGGGTGCTCAACACCCACTTCATCCGCGACCTGATGGGCAACCTCAACGCCTTTTCCCGGCAGAAGCTCCGCTGCACCCGGTGCAACGCCAAGTTCCGGCGGATGCCCATGACCGGCAAGTGCACCCGCTGCGGGGGCAACGTCATCCAGACGGTCCACGAGGGCTCGGTGAAGAAGTACCTGGAGATGTCCCGGCAGATGTGCGAGGACTTCGCCGTCCGGGAGTACACAAGGCAACGGATCGAGGTGCTGGAGATGGCCATCGAGGCCACCTTCGGCAAGGACAACGAAAAGCAGCTGGGCCTCGCCGACTTCATGTGAGCCGGGCGATGCCGGGCCGCGGGGTGATGTTTTAGTCGTAGGCGAGCCGCGTCGTCTCGTCGGCGAGGGTCGGGGCGATCAGGTCCTTCCAGGCTTCCGCGTCCCACGTGCCGAGGGCCCGGTGGGTGGTGTGGTAGTTCTCCGGGATCGGGTGCGTGCCGACCACCACCTCCATGCCGTATTTTTCCCTGATAAACCGCTCAAAGGAGCGGATGCGGGGGCAGGGAGGATAGCCCACGACCATGCCGGTGGCGAAGTGGATGACCTCCGCACCGTTCTTCGTCATCTCCGCCGGCACGTACTCGATGTTGCCGCCGGGGCACCCGTTGCAGGTCGCAAACCCGACCAGCTCCACCTCTTTGCCTTCATACCGCGCAAACGCACCCTCCCGGTTGCGCAGGGCCCGCAGGCACTTGCCCCCCGCACACGTCCGGTAGCGGTCGCAGATGATGATTCCCAGCTTCACCTTGGTATCGTTCATACTGATGTCTCCTGATCTCCGTGGATCCGGAGAGACGAAAAAGCGAGCGAAACGCTGCAGGAGGCCCTCGCAAACGACATCGCCATCAGCACCTCATACGACGAATCCCCCCACCGCTAAGGGAGGTTTCCCCGGAGGCCAGGAAGCCCGGACAGCCCGGATCCCTAGCCCTCCGATTCCCCCCAAGGTACCGATGGGCCCGAACGTCCAAACACTCAAACCCCCCAAAACCCCCGATGTCGATCGCTTCCCCTTCACCGGCCCTGCCAGCGACAGCAACATAAAAAAGCAAGAATGCCCTATATCATAGGCGAGCGAGGGTAGCCAAGCTGGTCAAAGGCGGTGGACTCAAGATCCATTCTCGCAGGAGTTCGCGGGTTCGAATCCCTCCCCTCGCATTTTCCACAAAATTGTTATAAAAAATGATAAAATCCATTTTAATTAACATTTATTTTGCATCATTCAGCCGATTTATTTCAGTAATGGTAAAATACACTCGGCAATTTTTGTTTATGCAACTAAGTTCAAGATTCTATATATGATGCGGGCAACCTCCAGAAACCTTCTGGTGGTGCAAATTTTTGATTTTAGTATTATTATAAGGCTAATTCATCATACAACAATAAAGGGAGAGAAAAATGACACTGTGGAAAATTACCTACACTCGACCATTCACAGCAAAACCGCTTGCCCAAGCCTTTTACATAAAAGGTCGAGGAAAAGATCCGCACTTCCCCGATATAATCGATTTTACGGTCGGGCGCGGCGAACCATCGGCAGCTTTCTCCGCGGTTGTCAGCATTGGCCCTAATAGAGAGCTGGCTGAAAGGATACCAGGAGGAAAAAATGATCTGTACTGGATGCTCCATGTCACCCGCCACATCGCTCTCATTCATGGAGGAAAAGTGGAGACAAACTTAGAGAACCCGGAATAATCGTAATGAAGAGAAAAAAACATATTTCAGAACAGTCTCCTAGGTGCATTTCAATCATCCTCGCCTAAAAGGCTGTGTATCTTGGCTTTTCATATTTACAATTGATATTAAATAGCCGCCCGGATTATCTGGGCAGCGACCGGAGGGAGCGGTGCCGCCGAAAGGCAGCAGACCTGATATTCTTGGCGGCGTTCGCACCGAAGCCAGTACTCAGCCGCCGAGCAGTCTGCGCCAGCAGTCTGCGAAGGCGGCGTGCACGAGGAGCCGTCACGCAGAGCACCGGAGCGAAGCGGAGATGCGACGCGTGAGGGCGTCTGCGATGACCATCAACCGGGGAAAGAACAAGGGAGGTGTTGCGAAATGCCGGAATCCATCGCTGGATTCTGGCTTCGAGCATGAACTCTGTTCATGCGAGGCGAGCGGAGGCCGGCCGCAGCGAGCAAGCAAGCCCGACCGAACGCAAAAAACAGGGCAGGGGTCATTCTCCCGCCCCGAGGAGTGAGTTTAGAGGCCACGAAAAATCACAGATTTTTTCACGTTTTCTCCCATTAGGGTTACAACGTTTTCTGGTGCATACCCGGATATCCTGACAGAGGGGCATGACCCGTCTAGCGAATCAACCCAAAGCCTCTGGCACTTTGGATAGAATGCGGCTCCATTTGAGAAGGGAGAGGAGTTCCCGGCATATAGCCGCCACACCTCCCTCACCCCCGTTTCTGGCTGAATTGCCCGGAAAGCCCCATCGCAAGCGCGATCACGGGCAGAATCTCCAGACGACCGGCCCACATGATGATGACGAAAAGCCATTTTCCCGCCGTGCTCATCTCCGGGTTGACAAATCCTGTGGAGAGTCCGACATTCGAGATGGCGGAGACCACATCGAATATCACTTCGCTCGAATCAAATCCCTGCGTGTGACCCAGGTGAAGGAGGAGGATCGTTCCGGTGAAGATGGTCAGGATAAAGAGCACGATGACGAGCATGTTCTTGGAGATTTCATACTCGGCGATTGAGATCCCGACCGCCTTTCCATTGTGGTGGAAGGGGATGAGCGCGTGACTCCCCCGAAACGGTTTGTTGAACCACCACACGAGGGTCTCGATGCCGAGGTTCACCCGGGAGAGCTTGATGCCGCCGGCGGTGCTCCCCGACGATCCCCCGATGAGCATGAGCACGGAGAGGAAGAGCACCGTGACGCTGGACCAGGTATACAGGCTGGAGTTATGAAAGCCAGTGCAGGTGATGCCGCTCGTCACCATGAAAAGCCCTTCCCGGAGTGCCTGGAACGGAGGAGCCCGGGTGAGCGTGATGAGGTCGAAGGTGACGAGCGCGGCGCCGAGTGCGATCAGCAGGAAGAGCAGGCGTGCCTGCGAGTCCTCAAAGAAGCGAGTCTGCTTCCGGTAGTACATCAGGTAGTAGAGCTTGAAGGGCAGGGCGCCGGCGATCATGATGGGGATGATCAGCATCTCCAGCAGCGGGTTCTGGTAGTACATGATCCCCCGGGTATGCACCGAGAACCCGCCGGTGGCTATCGCGGTCATGGAGATGTTCACTGCATCCCAGAGCGGGATGCCGGAGAGCATGACCAGGCCGACTCCGGCGATGGTGAGGATGAGGTAGATGCGCCACATCTGGGCCGCCGTTGCCACCACGCTGGGCATCAGCGTCTCGCTCCGGCCTTCGGCCCGGTAGAGCCGGAAGCTCGTCAGGCTTGAGCGGCTCGCCAGGGCTACGGTGAAGGCGACAATCCCGATGCCGCCCATCCACTGGGTGAAGGACCGCCAGAAGAGGAGTGTCCGGGGTACGGCATCGACGTTGGGGATCAGCGATAACCCGGTTGAAGTCCACCCGGACATGGCCTCGAAGACCGCATCGGTATACGGCATCCCTATGCCCAGGGTGAGCGGGAGAGCCCCGATAAACGAGGCGACGATCCAGATCACCGCCACCGACCCGAGAGAGACGGAGAGTGGCGGTTCTCGTTCGATTTTATGGATGCGGAGAAGGAGGAGCCCGAGCGCAGTGAACGCCACCGGGGCAGAGGCCATCGGAAGAAGGATGCCGAACTCCCCGTAGACGAGGCCGATAAGCAGGGGGAGGTAGGACACCAGACCCATGAAGAGGAAGATCCGGCCCAGATCGGGGGCGATGGCCGACAAGTTCGGATACCGAACCATGCTTGTGTATTCAATTCGAGATATTGTAATTAAACTATTCGAAACAGAATCTTTGCTTTGAAAATCGCGAGTGTGCATCAATCTGTGGCACATTGGGTTGCTGCAGAGTACACAGCCGCCGAGCAGTCTGCGCCAGCTGTCTGCGAAGGCGGCGTGCACGAGGAGCCGTCACGCAGAGCACCGGAGCGAAGCGGAGATGCGACGCGTGAGGGCGTCTGCGATGATCATCAACCGGGCAAAAACAAGGGAGGTGTTGCGAAATGCCGGAATCCACCCCTGGGTTCGGGCTTCGAGCATGAACTCGGTTCATGCGAAGCGAGCGGAGGCCGGCCGGAGTGAGCAAGCAAGCCCGACCGATCGCAAAAAACAGGGCAGGGATCATGGTCCCGCCCCGAGCAGGAGGTCCGCCGCCCGCTCAAAAATCAGAGATTTTCTCCCATGCTCAAAAATCAGAGATTTTCTCCCATGCTCAAAAATCAGAGATTTTCTCACACCATACCTGCCCCTTCGGGCCACGCACGGTGCTACGCATCCCCGGCCGCCCGGACCACATCGGCCGCCGAACCGTTCTCGATATGCCGCAGCCATCCGGCGATGTAGGCCGCGGCGTTGTCGAGCACCGGGAGATCGATCCCGGTCATGGCGGCGAGGAAGGCTTCCCGCTCTTGGCATTCTGCTTCATGTAATGGAGTGTCCCTTTAGAGACCCGATCTCTTTCCATTCCTTGTAGGAGATTGCGAGGATCTTCTTCCCGACCTCCTCGGAGTCCGGCCCTTCAATCAGACACTATTTTTAAATTCTTTTTGATAGGGTTGCTTTTTATTATACCATGGGTGAATACTTCAACACGGAGGGGGATATGTGATGAAGAATAAATTATTCAAATTCGTATTCGTAGCAGTGCTCTCACTGGCTCTGGTGATAGCGTCAGCGGGTATTGCAGCGGCGGCGAAGCCGGTGCGCACCATAGAGATCAGCGTTACACAGGTCAATCCGTTTATGGGTATTTTGTCACCAAGCGCTTCTTTCGATTTTGATAATTACGGGGCCTGGGGATACAAGTACCAGTGGTATAAAAAAGGGCCCAGCTATGACGATACGTTCCTGCCCTACGGTGCTATGCAGTATGTCTGGTTTGACCGTCGCCAGACCAGTGGAACTGACATTGATTTACCTCTGCCCGAGGGCCCGGAATGGTCTCTGCATGATACCTCTAAGGTGAACGTCTGGCTGCTGAAAACGAACGGGGATTATGTCCGTGGCTTTGAACCTCCTGAACCGGGGCCTTCTATAGGATGGGTTACGCCTGCCGGGGGGCCAGGCAGCAAAGTTATCCAATTGATCCCCAACAGCCCGAGCCCGGGCCTGTATCAACCGACCTGTGCCTTCAATTATAACCTGTACAAAGCCTGGGGGTACAAGTACCTGTGGTCCAAATCAACGGGGGCCGGGCCAAGCGTGTACTATCCCATTGGTGATTGGCAGTACGTGTGGTTTGACGGAAAGCAGACCAGCGGTACCAATCTTGCTGCGACGGGTCCTGATGGCCAAACATTCGGATACCTGGAGGGTTACAGGGTCGAAGTGTGGTTAATCAATAATGGGGGCAAGGAAATCGCCGATACGTACATCACTGCTGGCATTAAGTCCTTCTAACCAGGGTGTCTTGCGCGGCCTGTTCGAAGAGGGGGATTTAAAGGATCCCCTTTCCTCCATGCCCACCACGGTGTCGGCCTCTTATGATGTGTGAACCTCTGAACAATCCATGCGCTCGCCCCCTCATGAACCTCTCAACAACGAGTGACGGGACGGGTGAAGAAGACGGGAAACCCGAACCGTCGAAGGCAAACAAAGCTCATGCCGGTTGCACCAAAGCCGCCGTTCGACCAGATTGAACACTGCGAGATCGGTCGGGGTAGGGTAACCGAAGGAGAAGAGATGCCGGAGAAATCCCGATAAATGTGTGGTATTCCATGGAAACCAAAAGAATTGCGTATCATTTTTGATATCGGGTTTCACAATCATTAAATCCACACAGAATTATTGATCGTTCTGTCTGTGATTGCATGATGCGGGATGGGATCCGGGAAGGTCTTCTCATGAAAGATCGTGCCTTCTCCGATCTCATTCGAATAGACCTCGTCTTCGGTGCGGGATATTTGCCGTGCCCGGCGAGATCCTGGCCCTGGGGAGGTTTCCTCCTCTGGACCTGGCAGTAGTGGGATTCCTGACATTGTTCTTCATTTCCGGTTCGGCAACTATATCCAATGATTATTTTGATCGTCATGTCGACGAGGTCGACCAGCCATCGCGACCCCTGCCCTCCGGTCGGATTTCTGTTGCCGAACTCTGGGCTCTGGTGTTCCTCTTTACGGTTGCCGGGCTTACCGCCGCCGGAATGCTCGGCCCGCCGGTGCTGGCCCTTGCGGCGGCCGCCCGGGGGGGTCGCGCTTCTCTACAACATGAAATTCAGGGAAGCTGGCCTTTTTGGGAACCTTCTCGTCGCCTTTTGTGTCTCATTGACCTTTATTCTCGGGGGGTTGGCAGTCGGGGTGGTGAATGGGATTATCCTGACATTCGGGGCACTGGCATTCCTTTTTGATCTCGGTGAGGAGATTGCCTCGGATGCGATGGATGTCAAGGGTGATGAGATGCGATCATCCAGGAGTCTGGCGAAAAGAAAGGGAAAAGACCTATGCTCTTAAGATCTCAGGCGTAATATTCGCCCGTTTTATCGCGTTGACGTTCCTTCCGTTCCTGATGGGCTGGCTTGGGCCTGTCTATCTTCTCCTTGTTCTGATGACCGATCTTTGTATCGCGTATTTTTGCATCAGCCTGATCCGGTCCGGGACGGTGGAAGAAGGGAGGGTGCAGATCCGCCGGCTCTCCCTCATCTGGTGAGCGTTTATCATGGTATTTATTGTCAGCATGTGCTTTTTTAAGAGCGACCTATTCATCGTCCGACTCGCCCGGAAACAACGGACATTCGGTGACGCAGCGGCTGCACCGGATCGTCGCCATCTTGGCGATCAACGGGGCGAGCGGGCCGATAATCCTGATCAGCGTCTGCCGCCGGAGCAGCCAGGTCACGGACGGGACAATCGGCGGCGGTACCCACGTACGCACGGTCCGGCACCGGAAGGTGTCGACACCGTCCGGCCCGATCGCCCCCTCCGGGCACGCCCGGATGCAGTCTCCGCACCCGGTGCAGAGCGGCGTAGCAGTAGCCGCTTTGGACACCGGAGCCGGCTCTGCGGTCACGACGCCGCTCAGCAGCAGCCGCGAACCGAAGCGGGGCGTGAGGAGAAGGTCGTTCTTTCCGATCTCCCCCATTCCTGCGGTCGCCGCGATCTGCTTCAGTCGGACGACCCCCTGCACCCTCCCGGCGGCGAAGCGTACGGGCAGGTAGAGCGGAACGGGACGGGCCGGGATATCTTTGGCCTCCAGGCGGTTGGCGAGCCGCACGGCGATGTCGTCCAGATCCTCTGCAATCCGGAGCATCCGGCGGGTCTTTTCTTTTTGCGGCATCCGGTAGACCGGCATTGGGACCTCCCTGCCGAAGACGAACACGGACCGAGCGGCCGGAAGGAACTGCAGTACCATCGCCCTGTCCGCATCGGCGAGGTCTTCGATACCGACCCGGGCGAAGACGTCGACTTCCTCGTTATCAAAGAACGTCGCGAAATTCATTCCGGTCCTTCCTGAAGAGGTATGGGTGGGGTGGGGCTATGATGGTGTCGCAGCACCACGAATGTGAGAGAAGAGAAAAATTTAACATTTTGAGCTTATTTGAAAGGGGTGGAGACGTTGAGAACATTATTGGATAAAACCAAAATAGGTCAGCTGACGCTGAAAAACCGATTTATCCGTGCAGCCATCGGTGATTCTACAGAGAACGGGCACCTGAACGAAAAAATTGTTCGGAAGTATGAAACGGTTGCCAGAGGAGGGGTAGGGACAATTATCACGGGATTTACCCTGGTAGATGAAGCGGAAAAATCGTTTCCGATACCGGCACTATACGATGACCGGTTCATTGAGGAATATCGAAAATTAACAGATATCGTTCATTCTCATAGTACCAATATCATCCTCCAACTGGTGTATGTCGGTTCTTCCGTGAAGGGGAAAATTGGCGAACGAACCGTATGGGGACCGAGCGCGGTAGCAAACCTCACTACACGGGTTATCCCAAAAGAGATGACTATCGGAGAGATAAAATCGGTGCAAACAAAGTTTGCAGAGGCAGCGTTGAGGGCGAAAGAAGCAGGATTCGATGGAGTTGAGATCCATGCTGCCCATGGATTCCTGCTGAGCCAGTTTATTACTCCGTATTACAACCGGCGAAGCGATATGTATGGTGGGTCTATCGAAAACAGGGCGAGGATGCTCCTTGAAACCTACTCTGCAATCAGAAATGCTGTTGGCGAAGAATTCCAGGTATGGGTGAAGGTGAACAGTACCGACGGTTTTGAAGGCGGATTGACCCTTGATGATTGCCGTTATGTCTGCAAGGAACTGGCGAGACTGGGCATCAATGCAATCGAGGTAAGTGGAAACTGGATGATGCTATCGAACAAGAAAGAAATTTATTTCAAAGAGGAGGCAGCGCTAATCGCCAAAGAAAACCCTGTCGCCGTCATCGTGACCGGTGGCAATCGTGACTTTGCCGAAATGGAACTGGTGCTGAATACCTCAGACATCGGATATTTTGGAATGGCAAGACCCTTAATTTCCGAGCCTGATCTTATCAATCGCTATGAAAAAAGAGCGTCCCGCAAGTGACGTTGGCTTATTGAGGAAGAATGGCTGGCCGATCTCGGCATTCTTCTTCATGTAATGGAGCGTCCCCTTGGAGAAGCGCATCTCCTTCCATTCCTTATAGGGAATGGCAAGGATCTTCTTTCTGATCTCCTCGGAGTCGGATCGGTCAATTGCGTACTCAGGGGCACAAAAAACCAATGTATTCTTCTTAGCCGTCAGCGAGTGTGCCAGTTCCCTGGTTTTCAGGATAATCAGATAACTCCATGCACAGTCTTGGCCCTCGTAGTTCACTGCCTTGTTGAACCTGAACTCGTATTCTGCGTCACACCCCTTCACCCGTTATAATGATGCCTGTCAAAGGTCTGGCGAAGGAATTCCTGCTTGCGATGCCGGCTCCCCTTCACCGGCGGTTTCAGATACCCCGTCTCCGGGGTCTGCAGGGCCGGGCAGAAGGGGCAGAGGGCGGAATCGACATCGTTTGCCTTCTCCCTGACAGGGCAGTAATAGACCCCGTCGATGACCGCAACCCGGTCCCCGCCGGGAAACGGCATGCCGACCGGGTGGCCGGGGAGTTCCTGCACGAACATGCAGAACCCGGAGAGGAGGAATTTCAGGAAGCGCAACCTGGCCTTGTCCGCATCGTCCGGAGAACACTGGGCCGCCACCATCTGCCAGTAGGCGCCCGCGTCCTTCGCGAGAGGTTCACGCATGCGGGCGAAATTCCTCTGCTGGTTCATGAGCCGGAGGGCCTGGTACGTCCCGTGCAGGTGCGCGGTGATCGTCTCTTCGAGTTGGTTCCGCAGTTCGGGGTTCATGTCCCGGATTGCACCGGAGAAATTCCAGCGCATCCGCTGAAGATCTCTCGTGGAGTACGAGAGCACGATCCCTGCAAGCGCCTGCCCGAGCTCGCCACG
>JARVGI010000008.1:0-7640 GCA_029762625.1 Methanomicrobiaceae archaeon
GCACGAGATCGTGATCCGGGACGGTGCGGAAACCATACGGTGTACCTCTCCCGCATGCATATTAGACGGATCGATACGTGGCCTTGCGAAATTCCGCCGGAACGAGACGGAGGCCCGCGAACGGCAGAGAGGAGACCCTTGAACGCCCGGGCGGCGTCCTCGCCGCGGGGCGCACCCCGGGCCTCCGTCCGCGGCAGGGGGATCGGGATGGCGGGAGGCAGGACGGAGCCGTGGCGATGCGGAAAGCTGCCCGGGAATGAACACAAAGAAAGGCCGGGGCCGAGATTCGAACCCGAGTCCAGGGAGCCACAATCCCTGAGGATAACCAACTACCCCACCCCGGCAAAATACCCTTTATAATAGTACAGCAGTACTCTTTAAGGTATCCTTTTCTCCATACCGCCCCGCGTTACGGAGAACGGCACCCTCCGGCCCGCGGCACCACAGGCATGGTTATGCGGCGCCGGGGCAAACAGGTAATTCACGCACACCGCGGTTGGATACAGGCAGGCGCGCGACCGGCAGGAGGATGACAATGAGCGGCAAATCGATTCGGACACCCATCGTATGTGTTCTCGGGCACGTGGACCACGGCAAGACTTCGCTCCTGGACAAGATCCGGGGCTCGTCGGTGGTCGACGCAGAGGAAGGAGCGATCACCCAGCATATCGGCGCGACCATCGTCCCTCTCGAGGCGATCGAGCAGATGAGCGGCGCCGGGGGCAGGGTGAAATTCGACGTCCCCGGCCTGCTCTTCATCGACACCCCCGGCCACCACGCGTTCACCACCCTGCGCTCCCGCGGCGGGGCGCTCGCCGACATGGCCATCCTGGTGGTGGACATCAACGAGGGGTTCCAGCCGCAGACCATCGAGGCGCTCCAGATCCTCAAAAACTACAGGACGCCGTTCGTGGTGGCCGCCACCAAACTCGACCGCATCCACGGCTGGCGGGTCCACGAGAACATGCCCTTCGCCGCCACCTTCGCCAAACAGAACGACCGGGTGAAGATGGAGGTCGAAAACAGGGTCTACGAGCTGGTGGGCACCCTTTCAGAGCGGGGCTTTGCATGCGAGCGCTACGACCGGATCAAGGACTTCGCCCGCAACGTGGCCATCGTGCCGGTGAGCGGCATCACCGGCGAGGGGGTCCCCGACCTGCTCATGGTGATGATCGGGCTCGCACAGCGCTACATGACCGACAACCTCGCCCTCTCCGTGGAGGGGCCGGGCTACGGCACCGTGCTGGAGGTCAAGGAGGAGCGGGGGCTGGGCACCACGCTCGACGTCATCCTGGTGGACGGCTCCGTGAAGGTGGGCGACGAGATCATCGTCGGCGGGCACGACGGGGTCATCGAGACGAGAGTCCGGTCCCTGCTGCAGCCCCGCCCCATGCACGAGATCCTCGTGGAGGACCGGTTCGAGCGGGTCAAGGCCGTGCAGGCCGCCGCCGGGATCAAGGTGGCGGCCCCAAAACTGGAGGGCGCCGTCGCCGGTTCGCCGCTCCGGGTGATCAGGGGCGACCGGGACGAGGTGCGCGAGCAGGTCATGCACGAGATGCAGGACATCGAGGTCGTCCTCTCCGAGGAGGGCATCAGCATCAAGGCCGACACCATCGGGGCCCTCGAAGCGCTCTCCAAGGAGCTGGAAGCCAGCGAGATCCCGGTGATGCGGGCGGACGTGGGGCCGGTCAGCCGCCACGACATCATCGAGGTGGGGGCCGTCAAGGACCCCCTGCACTCGGTGCTGCTCGCCTTCAACGCGCCCCTGCTCCCCGACGCCCTCGACACGCTCATGGACCACTCCATGGGCCACGTCCAGGTCTTCGAAGGGGGCGTGATCTACCGCATCATCGAGGACTACCTCGAGTGGCAGGAGCAGAAGAAGCGGGCGATGGAAAAGAAGGTCTTCGAAAACCTGGTCATGCCCGCCAAGATCACGCTCCTCCCCGACTGCGTCTTCCGGCAGAGCAACCCCGCCGTGGTGGGGGTGCGGGTACTGGGCGGTAAACTGCAGTCCAACGTCGACCTGGTGCACCTCGACGGGCGGAAGGTGGGGCGCATCAAGATGATGAAGAGCGGCCAGGAGACGGTGCACGATGCCGATGCGGGCGCAGAGCTCGCCATCTCCATCGAGGGACCGACCGTGGGCAGGCAGGTGAACGTGGGCGACGAGCTCTACGTGGACATCCCCGAACGGCACGTCAAGATCCTGGAAAAAGAGATGTTCTCGCATATCAACACCAGCATGCAGCTCATCCTCGAGGAATTCACCGCGATGAAGAGAAAGGAGAACCCCTTCTGGGGCAAGTAGTATTTTAATGTGAGGCGTCCAATTTACTAGACACTTCAGAGGAGTACACAATAATGGTAGATTTCAAGGTTGTCCTTTCAGATCCCCGGACAGGAAAATCATACAAGGTCGATGCGACCGGAGGTGCGGCAGGAGCCCTCATCGGAAAGAAGGTCGGTGACGAGATCGGCGGCGAGCCATTCGGCCTCGCAGGCTACACCATCGCCATCACCGGCGGCACGGACAACACCGGGATCCCGGCGCGCCGAGACCTTCCGGGCGTCTCGCGCCGGAGGCTGCTGCTCTCCGAGGGCACGGGCTTCAAGCCGCACTACGAGGGCGAACGGCGGCGCAAATCAATCCGTGGAAACGAGATCACCCAGGATTTCGTCCAGGTCAATGCAAAAGTCGTATCCTACGGCGATAAAGATTTAAAAAGCATTTTTGAGCCCGAAACTGCGGGCGGATCTGCAGAATAAAGGGACGCCCCTCACTTTTTGCGCCCGAGCCCCGCCCTCAGGTCGTTGAGCATGTCGTCGAAGGGCACCGCATACATTCTTGCCAGCACGACCACCGCTGCCTCGCCCGTCAGGTGGCCGTCAAAGCGCTTCTGGACCAGGTCGTTGAGCTCCGCCGCCACCGCGGATTCTCCCCTGCCCGTCTGCGCGGCAATGCGCTCCAGCAGGGCCGCCACGGGATCGTCGCGCTCGAATATCGCGCTGGAGGGCTTGAAGCCGAGAGGAATGGCGACCTCCTCGACCGCAAATTGCGGGGTGAGCACCCCGTCGGCCTGCGAGAGCAGCCCCTGATCCTCCGCCAGCGAGACCAGGCGGTCCGCCTGCTCCTTGTTCATCCATTTCCGGTCGATGGCCAGGAAAAAGATGAATTCACTCTTTCTCAGGGCGTCTTTCCGCATGTGCCGGAACGGCGCCGCAACTGTCTGCCGGAGGCTCACTCGCAGGCACCCATGACATAGGATTTCAGGTGCATCGCATCCATGCCCCCAGCGGTGCCGTCCTTGACGGCGAAGCACTCACATCTCGGGCCCGAATCCTGCAGCCGGAGCAGGAACCGGTTTTCCGAAAGGGGCACCCGTCTCTCGGGGGTGAGCAGGGTTTCGTGGAGGGTGATCCTGAAATCGGCCACCTCGCTCACGGTGTCGCAGAGAGCGGGGATGCGGTCCACGGGCTCGAAGCGCGTTTTGCTCTCGGCGACGTCGACCACGAAATGGAGCTTGACCAGATCGTCTCCTTTTTTATCCGTGATATGGCTGTTGTTGAGCCCCACGATACACCGGACGGCCTCGGCGAACGGGCGTGCGATCTCGAATGTCAGGTCGACCTTGAGGGGAAAACGATGGTAAATTCTTCGCATCAGTATATAGTGAGGAGAGCCGCTCTAATAAAGAGTGTGCTGCAGCGTGCGCATGCCCCCGGCTCCCTGCGGAATCCTGAAAAAAAGTATATACCGGCCCCGGTTTGGCCGGGGAACCCTCGTTGCACCTTACTCGATGAGCACGGCGTTGATGACGCCGTCCTGTCCGGGCCTGCTCACGATGCGGGCCCGGCCCAGCTCGGTCTTGATGATGGCGCCCTTCGTGAGAAGGTTCCGCCGCACGAAGTTCGGGTTGGCGGGGTTCGCCTCCACCGTCTCGATGCGAGACTGCGTGCTCTTCCCGGTTTTCGAGTCGGCAACGGTTGCATAGGTCGCCCGCAGGGCCCGAACCTTCCTGTTGCCCCCGTGCGTGCGGATGATGCGGCTGCGGGTCTCCCCGATATGGGTCTCGGAGGGAGCCCTCCCGATCTCGACTCTCCTCTTCTTTTTCGCCGAATGAATCCGGCCGCCGGTCTTGCTGCGTGTTGATCTTCCATGCCACTGCATTCTCTATCACCTTGATTGTCTCTATCCGTGAACCGCTGCGGGGAATAGGGGGTTTTTGATGCAATCACCCGCACCGTGTGCGGAGGGGCCAGGAGCACCGTAATAACCCGCGCTTCTCCTCCCTCCGCCCTTCACCGAAGTGCTATAAATGTTCCCGCTATTGCTATTTAACTCCACTGATCACTCCAGGATCGCCTGGAGGAGCGGGGCAACGCCCTCGGCGGTCTTGAGATTGGTGCGAAAGACCCGCATCGCCGGGTTGTAGCGGTGCATGTCCGCCTCCATCCGGTCGAGATCGCAACCCACGAATTCGGCGAGATCGACCTTGTTGATAATGCCGATGGCGCTCTCCCGGAACATCATCGGGTGCTTGTTGACCACATCGTCACCCTCGGTGCTGCTCACCACGACGATGCGTTTCTCCGCCCCGAGCCGGAAATCGGTGGGGCAGACCATGTTACCCACGTTTTCGATGAAGAGCACATCGATGTCGTCGAGGGGCAGGTCGTCTAAGGCATGCTGGACGAGATGCGCATCGAGATGGCACTCCTTGCCGGTGTTGGCGTTCACCGCCGGGATGCCGCTCGCCACGATCCGCCGGAAATCGTCGTCGCCGTAGACATCGCCGGCGATGGCGCCGGCACGGATCCCCCGGGCGTTGAGGAGCGGCACCAGACGCTCGATCAGCGCCGTCTTTCCTGACCCGATTGCCCCGAGGAGGTCAAACGCCCGCACGCCGTGGTCTTTGAGCAGGTGGGCGTTGGCATGGGCGATCCGGTTGTTGGCGTCGAAGATGTCCTTTTCAATGCTGACATCGATATGGTGCATACAACGAGGTTCGATCCTTAGCGGTATATATGTTCACTTCCTTATAGTACCCCAATGCAGCGAGATCGGCTTCTGTACCCCTGTTATTTCGACCGTGCCCTGCGACGTAGCGAGGGACGCCGCGTGCACCGCACGATGGCGGTCGAACACCCCGCGCTCAAGGATATCGAAAAAGCTGCAAAGAAACTCGGCCTTTCCTGCAGGGTCGAGGAGGCCTCCCATCCGCGCCACTGGAACGCAAAGGAAGGGCGGGTCGCCGTCGCATGGGAAGGGCCGAAAGAGGAACTTATCAGGCGCGTCGCCGCAACGCTCTCCCGGGGAGCGTGATGCGCATGTACGACCTGCACACCCACACCCTCCATTCCGACGGGGAACTGCTCCCCATCGAGCTGGTGCGCCGGGCGGCGGTACTGGGGTACACCACCGTCGGGATCACCGATCATGTCGACGCCTCCAATATCAGCCGGGTGATCGAGGCTGCCGGCGCCGTGCGGGAGGAGGCTGCAGGCTACGGCGTCCGCCTGCTCTGCGGCGTGGAGATCACCCATGTGCCGCCGGCCCATATCGCCGGTCTCGCCCGCCGAGCCCGCAGGGAGGGTGCGGAGCTGGTCGTCGTGCACGGGGAGACGACGGTAGAGCCGGTGGCGCCGGGGACCAACCGGGCAGCCTGCACCTGTGCGGACGTGAACGTGCTTGCCCACCCCGGGTTCATCACTCCCGGGGATGCACGGGAAGCGGCCGCCCGCGGGGTGGCCATCGAAATCACCGCGAGAGGCGGGCATAACCGGACAAACGGCCACGTGCTCGCTGTCGCCAGGGAGGCGGGGTGCACGGTTCTCGTAAACTCCGACACCCACGGCCCCGGCGATCTCATGAGCGCGGACGCGCGGCGCGTCGTTGCAATGGGCGCAGGGATGTTAAAAGAGGAATGTGAGCGGGTTCTTTCGTTTGATGTGAGAGACTGGCTCAAAACATAGGCCGTGATATATATATTTTAGCGTTAGATTTAAATAGAGCTAGGGCCCATATATATAGATTACGAAACGTCTTCGCAAGCAGGCGTGCCTCGCAGGTATGCAACGTGAAATTTGTCGGGCGAGTTAAAAGAATTTGTGGTCGGAGAATGCTTATTCTTCAGTGCGATGCTGCGCAACTGCCCCGATTGTACACGGAGGTCACCGATCGGCGCCTCAAACCTGTGGGAAAGCTTGTGGACGTCTTTGGCAATATTTCAGCACCCTATGCAGCAGTTTTCTGTTACGATGCCTGTGCCAGTACTGTGGGTGAGAAACTGTATGCAAAATGACAGGTGATACCGGATGCAGGAAATAGAGAAACTCAAACAATTGCAAATCCAGAGGGAATCCCTCAAAAAGAGATCCACCGAGCGTGAAAAAGAGGCGGAGCACAAGCACGAAGAGACTGCGCAGTCGGTCTGTCCGGAGTGCGGGAGCCGCCAGCTGGTTCACGATTACGAGCGGGCGGAACTGGTGTGCCAGAACTGCGGGCTCGTGCTCGACGAGGAGTTCATCGACCGTGGTCCCGAGTGGCGGGCCTTCGACCATGACCAGCGCATGAAGCGCTCCCGTGTCGGCGCCCCGATGACCTTCACCATCCACGACAAGGGCCTCTCCACGATGATCGACTGGAGAAACCGCGACTCGTACGGCCGTGCCATCTCCAGCAAGAACCGCGCACAGCTCTACCGCCTGCGCAAGTGGCAGCGCAGGATCCGCGTCTCCAACGCAACGGAGCGCAACCTCGCCTTCGCCCTCTCCGAGCTGGACCGGATGGCATCGGCACTCGGCCTGCCCCGCAACGTCCGCGAGACCGCGGCGGTGGTCTACCGCGATGCCGTGGACAAGAACCTGATCCGGGGCCGCTCCATCGAGGGCGTGGCGGCAGCCGCCCTGTACGCCGCGTGCAGGCAGTGCAGCGTGCCGAGGACGCTCGACGAGATCGCCGAGGTGTCTCGTGTCTCCAGAAAAGAGATCGGCAGGACCTACCGGTTCATCTCACGCGAGCTGGGACTGAAACTGCTCCCCACCTCGCCGATCGACTACGTGCCGCGCTTCTGCTCCGGCCTCAATCTCAAAGGCGAGGTGCAGAGCCGCGCCGTGGAGATCCTCCGCCAGGCCGGCGAGCGCGAGCTGACATCGGGGCGCGGCCCCACAGGGGTCGCCGCGGCGGCTATCTACATCTCCTCCATCCTCGGCGGAGAACGGCGCACCCAGCGCGAGGTCGCCGAAGTCGCGGGCGTAACCGAGGTCACCATCAGGAACAGATATAAGGAACTGGCAGAAAAATTAGATATAGAGATTATTCTCTAATCTTTCTGCGCACTTCCCGGTGCACACAACACCCGAGACACCCCGGGCTCGTAGATCAGGGGTAGATCGTTACGTTCGCAACGTAAAGGCCGCGGGTTCGAATCCCGCCGAGTCCATTCAATTTTTTCCTTCGATTCTTCAAGATTTCCCAATCGTTTCTTTCATGGTATTCTATTGCTCCTCAACCGCCATTCGGCGACCGTCAGGTCGCCCGGGGTATCGAAAGGGGCGAAAGCCCCTTCGGTCCGCAAAAAAACCACAGCCTGAAGGCCGCGGGTTCGAATCCCGCCGAGTCCATTCAATTTTTTCCT
>JARVGI010000008.1:7738-103764 GCA_029762625.1 Methanomicrobiaceae archaeon
GAAGGCCGCGGGTTCGAATCCCGCCGAGTCCATTCAATTTTTTCCAGCTGCTTTGGACAATGCTAGAAGCGTATTCCACCGCCGCTCCCACCTTCCCCCCGGCAAGCGCTCCCACGCACTCGCCGACCGGTCCGCTGCTGGCCGCTGCCGGACTGGGAGTGCTCCTGTATACCCGGCACCTCCGGCGCTGAGCCGGACTCCCCCTTCCCTTCCTGCAGAGGAGGAGATCAGGCAGGAGGAGGAAAAACCACAATTTTTGCGCTTTTCACCTGGATTTCGGATAATCTCGCGAGAATGAATGCAGGTCGCAAACGATTTTCATGCACTGCGAACCGGCCGCGTGCACGGTAGCGGGATGCGGGGTACGGGAAATGCCCGGCGGACCAAGAAGAGAACCCGGGATGCTGCCGGACTGATGGGGGTGTTCAGCCGGTGCATGGGGCCGGGGTGATGTTAGTCCGCCGGGCGATGCCGTTTTGACAAAGTGCCACTCTCAGATTTTTCTGAGAAAGGCCGCCGATATTCCCGGACTGTTCCCGTGTCGGGAACAATCCCTTAGATTTCCGCCATCCGCCATTATTGGTGACCCAATATGACCACGTATACGGTGTTCCGTGATCGGGATCAGGGAATTGCGCCCGGGTTCCCCGATCCCTCCATGTTGCGCACACGGGGAGTTCCATGAGACCTTGGAGGGTATCTGGAGCACGGAGCGCCGCATCCATTGTCAATCATCACTGCTGATCATATGGGCCAATTTTTTATATTACTTTATAATATATAAATTTAATTATCGTTTATTCGCTATCCAATATCTCTTGCGATCATACCATTTTTTCCCGAAATTGCCGTTTTCTCGAATTGATCCATGATCACCGGACTGCCGCGAGCATACGAAGGAGAATCCGCTCGCCATCCATGGGCACCATGCGAGAAAAGCATGTCATTTCCTGCTCCAGCGGTGCTGGTACCCGCCCGCATCGGCAACCTCGCCGTCCACGCACACCCGGCGCTCGAGGGTTGCCCTCCCGATCACCGCGGCATTTACCTCCGCCACCGGAAAACGCTCCGGCGGAATGGTGAAGAGCAGCCCGAAGTCCCCGCCCCCGTAGAGGGCATAGCCCTTTGCCTCGTCGGCGGGGACCCCGCCGGGCAGCGGGACGCGGTCCGAATCGATGGCATAGCCGCATGCATTGACCGCCATCAGGTCATAGAGGGAGATGACCAGCCCGTCGGAGACATCCATCATGGCCGTGGCCCCCGCCTCTCCGAGCCGCTGGCCCGCCACCACCTCCGCTTGGGGTTCGAAGAGAGCGCGCTGGTGCTGCAAAAACCCGGCGAGCCCTGCCTGGGCACACCCGGGGGTGCCGGTGATGCAGACCAGGTCGCCGGGCGCAGAGCCCGTCCTCCGGACCAGCAGCTCCTCTGCAACCCGGCCCACCCCGCTGCTCACCACGGTGAGCTCGGCGTGGGCATCGGTGTCGCCGCCCGCAAGCTCACACCCGAACCTCGCGGTGCAGGCCGCCGCTCCTGCCGTGATGCCCTCCAGCCGCTCCCAGCGGTCCAGGCCCACGGCGAGCATCACCGCCACCGGCCGCGCCCCCATGGCGGCGATATCGGAGAGCGTGACCGCTACCGCCATCCACCCGATCTGCCAGTCGCTCATACCCCGCGGAAAATCCGCCGACTCGTGCAGCATGTCGGTGGAGAGCACCAGGACATCGCCGTCGAGGGGGATCACCGCACAGTCGTCGGCAATGGCGTCGGGGCCGATGATATCGCCCACGCGACCAATGAGCGCCCGCTCATCCATGCCGTCTCACCTCTCGCTTCCGCTCGCTGCGGTACTCCTTGAAGATGGACTCCAGCATCTCCGTCTTTTTGTGGCGGGCGTACTCCTCCTGCGCCTTCCCCCACGCGCCAAGGGCCGCATCGAGGGCGGCACCGGCCACCGTACCGGTCCTGCCCCGCAGGGTGAGATCCAGGCCCTCACTGGGGAAGAGGGGCACCCCGCACTCCCGGAACGCGGCGATCAGCCGGTCTTCGGGGGTATCGCCGACGATGAGGGCCCGGATCCGGGCATTGCAGAGGAGGTGCACCACGCTCATGCCCCACCCGTCGGTGCGCGGGGCATACAGGAGGTCGCCCTCGCCGATCCCCAGGTCGTCCTCGAGGGCCCGCACCGCGTCCCGGGTCAGCGCCTCGAGCACCTTGAGGGGGATGTGGTCGCCGTTCATCTGCAGGTCGGCAAACCGCTTGAGCCGTCCTATCTGCCGCGTGAACTTTTTCCGGCTCTTCTCCTCTTTCCGCAGGCGCTGTTTGAGGTTTTTGACGGCGCCCTCCAGTTTGGTGATCTCGGTGTCCTTTTTGACCTTGAGGGACTTTGCGGAGCGCTCGCTCTCCACCAGCGCACCGAGGCGGGCGATTTCCACGTCCCGATCTTTCAGCTCGCCCTGCAGCTCGTCGACATAGGCGCGCAGGCGCTTGACCATTCCCTCCAGCTGCATCAGCCGCTCATCGCGGGGCGTCGGCTCCTCGCGCTCCTCTTCCTCCTCCGCCTCCAGGGGCCCCTCGGCCGTCATCTCGGCCACGACCTGCTCGATCGAGCGGCCCCGCACCACTCCGGCACGCAGCTCGTCGAGATCGACGCCCGGGGGGGCGCGTTTGGCGATGTTCTGGAACTTGTTCTTGTAGGACCGGTAGGCATCGAGAGCCGCCGAGAGGGCATCCCGCTCGTGGTCGTTGGAGCAGGCGTACCCGCTCGTGATCTCCCACTTCTCTTCCACGCTGCGGTCCTGGCGGGGGGTGTAGGGGATGGCATTGAAAGCCCGGCGGATCTTTTCCACCGAATAGGGCATCTGGTGCACGTCGGAAGCGATGATGAGCGGTTTGCCGATGCGGAAGAGCTCCTCGATGACATCGGACATGGTCATCTGGCGGGAGCTGATGAGGTGGAGGAGCGTCCCGTCGAGGTCAACCGCCGCAATCCCGATGGTCGTGCCCGGGTCGATCCCCACGATCAGGTAGCGGGGGCGTCCCCGGAGGGGCTTGAACCGGATACGGTCGAGTTTCCTCCCCGAAATGCGAACCTGCACGTCGCTTCCCCGGAATGCGGCAACCGGTACCATGTCCCGCGAGGCGTGCACGTGGAAGTGCGCCCTGCTCAGCCCGCCGAAGGCGGGCGACTCCTTCTTATCGTACTTCAGCCCGGCATTCTGCAGGTGCGCTTCGATCTCGCGGGCGCGCTGCTGGACGGCGCCGTGGATCTTGCGCACGTAGCGGTTCTGGCTCCACCCCCCTTTCCCGATGGAGCGGTGCCTGCTGACCACGATATCGCTGGAATTCTCAAACGCAATCACCTCGGCGCCGCTGCCGAGAAAGGCCACCCGGGCGATGGTGCGCGCCTCGGCGAAGGGATCGAATTTGTTGAAGCTGATATTGTAGCGGGCGGCCACCTTGCCCAGCGACTCCGTCCGCTCCCCGCCCGTGACCTGCACGAGATGGGTGGAGGGGGGGAGCGCCTGGATGAACGCGAAGAGCTCTTTCTGGTCGGCGGCGATCTCCTGGAGACTGTCGACGGCGAGGATATCCGGCTCGTGTGCGGCGAGCAGGCGCAGCAGCCGGAATCTGGAGACCTGGCCCTCGGCGACAATCTCGCCGCCCTCCAGCTGCACCAGTGCATAGACCGGGCGCTTCGTGCGGGAACGGACCGAGCCCTTGACGATATCGATCCCGAACACCTTCACCCTACCACCCGGGCCATGGCATCCTCCAGGGAACAGGAAAGCCCGTACTTCTTCTCGAAATGGGTCAGCACGTTTGCGATATCGCGGGCGAGGATCTCCTCGCCGTTGGGGTGATCGGCCTCGACCCACTGGGGCCAGTCGATGACCCAGCATTCCTCGCCGTCGAACATGATATTGAACTCGGAGAGGTCGCCGTGGATGACTCCAAGCCGAAACGCGGCCTCCACGAACCCGAGGACCTGCTCGAAGGACGCGGCCGGGTCGGGGAGGGTGCAACGGTTGATCGTCGTCCCCTCGATGAGCGACATCACCACGACGTTGCGGTTCTGGTCGAGGGGGACCGGGACCCTGATCTCGTCGACGAGCCGCTCGAGCGCACCGAATTCCCGTTTTGCCGAGGAGGTCGAGGCAAAGAGCCACGGGAAATGGCCACCGTCCGGCATGTACCCCCGGGAGCGGCGGGCGGTCTGGAAGGACCGCTGGCCGACGCGGTGGAACTTCAGCACCACCGGGCCGAACCCCAGCGCCTCGTAGACGACCGCCTCTTTTCCCTCGCCGATGAGCGGGCCCAGTGCACGGATGGTGCCCCGGCGGGTCAGGGTGTGCAGGGCGAGGGTGTCGTAGCCGGCGAAGATCATCTGGTATCCCTCGTAGGGAACGGTGCTGCTCTTCACCATATCCATTGCCATGAGCCTGCCGAGCCGGTAGCGCACCTCCGACTCCGAAAGTCCGGTCGAATGCCGCAGGACATCGAGGGGCACCCAGCGGTAGCGCCGCATGAGGCGTTCGACCGCCATCAGCACCCTGATGTCGTAGGGCTGCAGCGATCGAACATTTTCCGCAGAAACTGGCATCGTCTCACCATTTTATTTGTGGAGATGATATAAGTTTGATTGGAACGAGGTATGAAATGCCAGAAGTGCTCGAGAGAGGCGGTTATCTTTCAGCAATACTCTGGACTGCATCTCTGCGAGCGCCATTTCACGATCAATTTCGAGGCGCGTGCAAAGAAGGCGATCCGCAAGCACCAGTGGATCCAGCCCGGCGACCGGATCGCCGTTGCCATGAGCGGCGGAAAGGACAGCAGCGCTCTCCTCTATTTTCTCTCATCCCAGTTCGGCGCACGGCGGGACGTGGAATTCTTCGCGATCTGCATCGACGAGGGGATCGCGGGCTATCGTGACCCCTCGGTGGCGGAACGCATCGCCGCATCGGTGGGCGTGCCCTTCCACACGGTGTCGTTTTTTGAGGCGTACGGCCTGACCGTCGATGAGATAGTGAACCGGCGCGGCGATGCCGTCTCCTGCTCCTATTGCGGGGTGCTCCGCCGCCACCTGCTCAACAGGACCGCCCGGGAACTGGGCGCGACGAAGATCGCCCTCGGGTTCAACCTGGACGACGACGCCCAGTCGGTCCTCATGAACGTCCTGCGGGGAGACCTCGACCGCCTGGTCCGCCCCGCCACCCCCGTCGAGGGGCTCGTCCCCCGCATACGACCGTTTCAGGTGCTGCCCGAGCGGGAGGTGGCGCTCTACGCCCACCTGCACATCTCCGGCTTCGAGGAGGAGGGATGCCCCTATTCCCACAATGCGCTCCGGGCGGACGTCCGCACCATGCTCAATGACTACAATTATCGCCATCCCGCCACCAAATTCGCACTGGTACACCTGGGTGAGGAACTGGCGAACCTTGGCGGGAGCATCTCGCCCTCCCTGCATGCGTGCGAGGAGTGTGGGGAGCCCTGCATGGATATCTGCCGCGCCTGCCAGATCCTCGGGGAGTTCGAGGGCCAATGATCCGGTCTGTCCGGAAGCTGATCACCACCGTGCTGCCCGACCGCAGGCTGCGGTCCTATGTCATTGTTCTGGTAGCCCAGACCATCTTCTACACGGCCCTCGTCCACCTCGCCTTCCCCCTGCTGGAGGGTCGCACGCTCTCCTGGATCGACGCGCTCTTCTTCGTTATCGAAACGATCACCACCGTCGGCTACGGGGAGATGCTCCCCTTCACGAACGATCTCACCACCGTCATCGTCCTGTTCATCATGGTCACCGGCGTCTTCACCGTACTGATGATCATCCCCACCGTCATCACCCCCTTCCTCGCCGAGGCAATCCGCTCCACCCCGCCCCGCAGGGTATCGACGAAGCTCTCAGGCCACGTCGTCATCGCTGGTTACGGGGAACTGACCAATGCCCTCGTCGATAGCCTGCGCATCTCCAACCAGGCCGTCGTCGTCGTGGACGAACGGGAGGAGATGGTGCGCGCCGTCCGGCGCCGGTACGGCACCCACGTTCACGCTGTCTGGGGGGATTACGCGAACCCGTCCACCTGGACCAACGTCGCCATCCAGCACGCCAGCGACATCGTCATCTGTGAGGACGAACGCACCGCAGCGACCATTATTCTGGGGATCCGCGAGATGACCGCTGCCCGCATTATCGCCGTGGTCGACGATCTCTCCTTCGATCGCTACCTCCGCTACGCGGGCGCCGAATATGTCCTCTCCCCGAAAAACGCCACCGGGACGATCCTCGCCCGCCATACGGTGCTCAGGCCTGAGGTGGACACCATCTACGAAGCCGTCAGCCTCGATACGATGAAACAGGATGAGGGGGCAATGGGACGGTCGCTCAAGCTGATCAAGGCCCCCATCATGGAGGGCTGCAGGTGCATCGGCAAAAGCCTTGGCGATCTGGACCTCTTCGGCCGGTACGGGATCGAGGTGCTGTTCTTCTGGAAGGCGGGCACCTTCGTGCTCCACCCGAAAGAGGAAGACGTCCTGAACGCCTCCACCATGCTCTTTCTCCTGGGGAGAACAGAATCGCTGGCACGAGTCCTCGAAGAAGAGTTCGCCGCGAGCGTGACCGGGGAGAAAGTGGCGATCATCGCCGGGTACGGCGATGTGGGGAAGGGGGCGTTTCGCGAACTCGCCGCATCGGGGATCAGGTGCGTGGTCGTGGACCCGCAGGCGGGCAGCGAGGGCGGCCTGCAGGGCCCGGAGACTCAGGTGGTCACCGGTGAGGCGGAACACGAGCATGTGCTCACCGACGCCCATATCGAGGACGCCCGCTTCTGTATCGTGGCGATCAACGACGATGACATCAACATCTTCACCACCCTGATGGCACGCAACTTAAACCCAGGTCTCCGCATCCTTGCCCGGGCCAACGACCCCTCCTCCGTAGACAAACTCTACCGGGCGGGCGCGAACTACGTGGCCCTCCTGCCCACCATCGGGGGCCAGGTGATCGCCGGCATTATTCTCGCAGATTTCGTGCAGGTGATCCTGGATCTGCCCAATGGCCAGAAGGTGGTGATGAAGCACATCACGCAGCACGTGCCCACCACCGTGGGCCAGCTTGAAAAGAAGAGCGGGGTGAGGATCCTGGGGTTCGAGGGGGAAGAGCGCTCGGTCATCCGCCCAGGATTCCGCGAACCCCTGCACCCGCGCGACGCCGTGGTCGCCATGGGCGATGTCGGTTCGGTGAAGCGCTTCATCAGACTGCTCTCATGAAGGAATGGAAATGATTCGGGAAACAGAGAGGATCAGGAACTTTATCCGGGAAACCTGCGACGCAACAGGTTCCCGGCGGATCGTCATCGGACTGAGCGGGGGCATCGACAGCGCCCTTGCGGCGGCGCTGGCCGCAGGAGCCGTGGGGGGGGAGATTGTGCTGGGCCTGACCCTTCCCTCGGCTGTCACCCCGCAGGAGGATATCGAGGACGCCGGAGCACTCTGCAGAGCATTCGGTATCACCCACCGGGTGATCGGCATCGCCCCGGTCGTCAACGCCTACCGGCGCACGGAAGGATTCGAGGACACCCCCTATCTCGTCGGCAACCTCATGGCGCGCACCCGCATGGCGCTCCTCTACTACCACGCCAACAGGATCGGCGGCCTGGTCTGCGGCACCTCGAACAGAAGCGAGTACCTGCTCGGCTACTGCACCAAGCATGGCGACGACGCAGCCGACCTCCAGCCCATCCTGCACCTCTACAAGACCGATGTCTATGCCCTCTCCCGCAGCCTGGGACTCCCGGAGGCAATCCTTGGAAAAGAGCCTTCCGCGGGGCTGTGGCCGGGGCAGCGCGACGAAGACGAACTCGGCATGCCCTATCCGGAGATCGACCGGGCGCTCATCGCCCTTGAACGGAAGGGATGGGAGGCGTCGACCCCGGCGGAGGAGCGGGTGCTCGCCCTCGTACGAAAGGGGGCGCACAAACGCCTGCCGGTCCCCTCCCTGCTCACAGGTACGCCAGGGATTCCATAGCTTCCGCGGGCGAATTGAGGTAGGAAAGGCACGAGTACCGGCCGACCAGCTCGTAGATCGATCGTCTATGCCGGATGCAGAGAGCGGGGATCTCGACGGGATCGGCGAACCTGAGAGGCGGGGGGCGGGGATATCGGGGGTTCGGCACCCACTCCCCTCCCTCGAGCTCGTAATAGGCGGCGCCCCGGTGCTCCTCAAAGAATTCGTACTCGCTGGAAAAACGGGTCGAGACAAGGTTCGCCATGACCAGATCCTCGCCGCCCGGGTTGATGGTCACATGGCCGTACCCGGGCGGAATCAGCACCGCATCGCCACCGGCAGCCCGGATGACGACGGCATCGGCAAGTTCACGGTCCTGGAGGAGGTAGTGCGCCGTGCCGGCGAGCACCTGATAGAGCTCGGGATAGGCCGGGCCCTCCGGCGATGCGGGGTGATAGTGGCCCTTGGTCTTGACATACTCGCCGCACAGCGTGGCGGGGGGGATCACGGTGATATCGAAGCGGAGGTCGTAACTCCGTAACCATTCCCGGTCGGCTGCATTCATGGCCACATCCCGGTACATAAAATACAGAGGTTTTTCTGCAGTACAGGCGGGGTCCGCCAGCACCGCACGCATCTGATCCCCCGTCCGCTCCTCAGGAGGGGGCAGCGGGCCGTTCCAGATCTCCTGCAGCGTCATCAGGTGCCCTTGCGACGTTTCACCACATAATACCCGATGCCCGCCAGGAGCACCACGATGAGGCTGATGAACAGGGGATTGGTCAAGAAGGCCGCAGAACTGCTCCTTGGCAGCACCTGCAGTCTGACCTTCATCGTATCGGAGATCTGGCTGTTGTCGAGGGCGTCCCGGTACCGGATCTCGGAATCAAGGCCATATGTCTTGACCGTCGCCCCGGAATCGACGCTCACCTCGAATACGGCGGTGGCCGTCTCACCGGGCCCGAGATCGCCCAGGAAGGCCGTATCATCACTGCTGGAAAACGGATCGACCGCACTCAGGCGGGCCTGTGCAGTATAGACCGTCGCAGCACCGGTATTCTTGTAGGTCACATTGATGACATCCCGATCCCCGGGAGAGAGCGTGGCGGCTTCGGAGACCACGGAGAAATCGATCTTGCCTCCGACCTGCACACCAATCTTTTCCGTCCCCGATGTGGCGGGGCTACCCGTTTCGTCCTTGTACTCCACAAAGACATTCAACGGATAGACCTGCTCATCGGCGTTGCCGGAGACGGCCACCTTAAAGGTGCATTCGACCACCTCACCGGGAGCAAAGGACCCCACATAGACGCTGCTATCGGTGGGCGCAAGAGGGCTGCTCTGGTCCTGTGCGATGCGCACCACCGCCGCTCTGGCCTGTTCATGGCCGGTGTGCCGCACCTGCAGGGTCAGGTAGCCCTCGGTTCCCACGTTGAGGGAGTCGGTCCGGATGTCGATCACGTCGATGGCGAGGTCGGACGCGACCCTGACCTGGAGGGGAAGGTCCACATGGCGGCTGGTATAGGTGTATTTCATCGTATCCAGGCCGAACTGTTCGGCGAAGGAGAGATAGGTGTACTCGAGGGAAAGCGGCACCGTGTACACGCCGGGGGCGGCATCATTGTCAAAGGTGACGGAGAAGGCGGCCTGGGTGCTCGCCCCGCCGGCGATATCGCCCACCATCTGGGTATCGGTCTTGACCGAGAACGGGGCGTCCTCCGGATCAAGCGTTACCCGGACCATCTTGGCTGTAGTGGGAAGGTCATCGCGGGTGATGATCGTGGGCTGGACGATCTTTACCTCGTTCAGTCCCCGGTTCTCGATCACCACGGTCAGGGCGGTCGACGCGCCGGGGGCGAATTCATTGGTGCCCGCGATCGTTGCAGTGAGTTCGGGGCTGCCGTAGAGGTACTTTTCGCCGGCCAGTGCGGGAGCGGAGATCAGGCTGATCAGCACTGCCAGCAGGAGAATGCTGCGCACATTCATAGTATACTCCTTGTTGTTCTTGTCATAACAACATTTATCAGCAACCTCTATATATACCTATTTCAATGATGGAATTGCCGAATTCGGCAGATCTCACGGAATCCCTCAAATCGGTGGGCCTGACCAAGTACGAATCGCTCGTCTACATTGCCTTGGTACGGGTGGAGGGAGCGACAGCCACCGAGATCCACGAGATCTCGGGGGTGCCCAGGGCATCGGTCTATCCGGTGCTCGACCGGCTGATCCAGAAGAACCTTGTCATCGTCTCACACAGCACCCCGAGGAGGTTTCGGGCGATATCCCCCGAGGAGGGGATCGACAACCTGCTGCGCCAGATACAGGCCGATGCCGACGCAGCCAAACAGGTGCTGCAGGAGATCTACCGCCAGCGGGTGACCGCCGACGGGGGGATGGAGGAGCTTATCTGGAGCATTTACGGCGAGGAAAAAATCATCCAACGCCTGGAGGAACTCATCGCGCATGCGGCCGTCTCGATCAGGATTGTCAGCAGCGGGCAGTTTCTTCAGAAAATCGTCCATTCGGTCCTGCGAACTGGTGAAAGGGGTATCGATATTGAGATCATCTCGGACCACCCCCGCCCGGCGGGAGCGTGCCCCGCATCGGTGCACTGGACAACCGTCCCGGTTTCACTCGGGCAGGCACAACCACAGATTGAGAATATGGCGGGCATTTTCATCGTGGACGGGGAAAAGGCCCTGCTCCTCATGGGGTCGACGGACGTCGCGCCGACCGCCCTCTATTCTGAATCAACGGGGTTTGTCAATTTTTTCATGCAGTACTGGTCGTTTATCCGGGGACTGCACAAAAAGGCATGATCAGTAGTCCTCGATCGAGACCATGTCCCGGATATTCATGAGCCCCTTGAGGGCGCGGCTCTCCGCCCATTTTCCCGCTTCCCTGAATGCGGCGATAGCGTTGGTCCCCCCCACCAGGGCGACGCCCAGGTACTCGGGAGCCGGCGGCACTCCCAGCAGGGGCGTATTCGGCACCCCGACATCGAGGATGCCCGTGAACCCCGCACCTGCAAGCTCGTCGAGGACGTCGCCGATCAGGCGCTCCGCCTCCATATGGCACTCCCTGATGTTCGCCAGGATGGTGCCGCTGCCATGGAGCATCACCCCGGAGACCGAGGTGACCTCCTGCGAGATCAGCACCTGGAGGGGATCGATGGTGGTGTGCTCGTACCGGATGAGCGTCGTGAACCGCGTCGGGATGTTGCCCTCGATCTCCACCACGCCGCCGCCGAGGGGGTTGAGGGGCACGCCCCGCCGGATGAGGATCGCATCGATCGTGATGCTGCACAGCGTGCATATTCCCGCGCATCCCTCGGGAATGATGAATCCGCCGGTCTCCTCGCCGGGATTCATGAACCGCACCCTGTCGCTCACGCAGAGCCCTGCGGCGTAGGCATGCTTCAGCGTGGCGATGGCGTCCTCGAGGTCCTCGCGGCGCACCAGCGAGAGGTTGTAAATGACGTCGCCGGCATCTTCCTCCGGCTGGTAGGTCACCTGGAGCGCGTACTCCTCGATACGGTGATTGATGAATTTCAGGGGGAGATCCATTGCGTAACAACCTCAATCGTAGAAATAGAAAAATTGTTCTATACAACGGCAGCACATTGTTGGTAAATGATCCGGGGAAGAGCAATCGAGGCGGTACGTTACATTCTCGAATCCGCAGGATACGAGGTGGGAGAGGTCGACGGAGAGATCGATCTCTCCGCCATGAACGAGAATACATGCATCGTGGTTCTCTGTTCCGACGATGGAGACGCAATCGAGACGTTCGAGACCACCCGCTATTCGGCAGATCTCGACGCAGGGAGAAACGAGTGCGCAAAGATTCTCGTCACCTCCGTGCCGGGGGCGTCGTCGGGCCGCTGCGAGAGGTGGGGGATCGCCGACGTGGCGCGGCTGACCGGGGAGGCGATGAGCGCGGCACTGAGGGGAGAGCCGTTTGCCCTCGATCTCGAGGCAGGACGCGCAGAATCCGCCAGGGAGGAGGCGGGGGGGGCCAGTATCCCCCACCTGCCGATTACCGTCGATAAAAGCCGTGCCGCACGCATTGCGGGAATTGACGGCCAGATCACGTTCCGGTTCCTCCCCCACTGGCACTACCACTGGACGAGCACCGGGGAGAAGATCTTCAAGGACCGGGTCATCTCCTTCGACGCCGAAGAGCGCGGGTGCATGAGCGCCATCAACGGGCTGAAGAGCGATATCGATATCGGTGCCCTTGTCACCGAAAGCATTCCCGGCGACGCGATCGTGCTTGATCCCACCATCGACGAAGAGAGCGCACGGAACCAGATCATCGAGGAGATCACCGACAAACTGACCCGCGGGGTCCGGGTAAAGCGGGAGGAGGGGGACACCATCTCCACCGAGGACAAGATCCTCAAGCCCGACAGAAAAGACCTCGCCGTGGATCTCACCCTCTTTTACATTCCCGTGTGGCACATCAAGGGGAAGAAGATCGTGGAGGTCAATGCAGTGAACGGCGAGATCCTCTCCCAGCCGATGGATGACGGTGTCGAACTGATTTAGGGCGATGATTACGGTTGTGGGGGGCGGCCCTGCCGGCCGCGCGGCGGCGATACGGCTTGCGGGTTCAGGACAGGAGGTCGAGCTGATCGACCGGGGCGGTCTCGGCGGCCAGTGCCTGCACCACGGGTGCATGGTCGTCTGCGCCCTCAACGATGCCGCCCGCCTGCTGCATTCCGCGCGCTCCCTCGCCGACCGGGGCGTCCTCGACCACACTCCCGCCCTCTCCTTCCCCGCCCTGATCAGGGAACTGAAAGCGACCCAGGCGATCATCCGCGAGGTGCTTGACCGGGAGACGGATCAGGCCGGGGTGACGGTGGTCCGCGGCGCGGAGGCGCTCGTCACGGGGGCGACGGTTGTCTGCGAAGGCGAGACGCGGCACCCCGATGCGCTGCTCATCGCCACCGGTTCTGCGCCCCGCATCCCCGCCATCGAGGGGATCGATCTCCCCGGCGTCTACACTCCCCACACGATCCTCGGACTGGATGCGCTCCCCCGCAGCCTCGCCATCATCGGGGGCGGGGTGGTCGGGGCGGAATATGCGTATATTTTCCGGTCGTTCGGGTGCGAGGTCGATCTCATCTGCAGGAGCAGGCTGCTTTCCGCCCTCGACGATCGGATCGGCAGGCAGGTGCGAAAAGACCTCGACGGCGTGCGGATCCGGGAGCAGACCGCGGTGCGCCGCATCGAAGGGTCGCCGCGGGCGGACTCGATTGTGCTCGAGGAGGGGGGCAGCGAGGAGGTGATCGGCGCCGATGCGGTGCTCGTCGCCGCCGGGCTCGTCCCCCGCACGGAGATGGTGTCCGGCGTCCCCAAAGGCCCGTCCGGCGAGATCCTCGTCGATGCGTCGATGCGGACCGGCGTTCCGGGGGTCTATGCCGCCGGGGACGTAACAGGCCCGCCATACCTGACCCCGGTGGCGCGCTATGAAGGACGTATCGCCGCAGACACCATCCTCGGCATCGCGGCGAAAAAAGATCGGGCATGCATCCCCCAGTACCTGAGCCTGCGGTACGACCATGCCTTCTGCACCCTGCCCCCCGATGCATCCGCATCGTTTTCCATCCCCTCGCCGTCCGGGCCGGGGTCGTTCTGGGCGGTGCAGGAGCGCCATACCGGCGCCTCGGCCCTCGACTTCGAGCCCGAACAGGGGAGGGTCACCGGCATCTACGCAGCAGCCCCGGGCAGTGCACATGCACTGCCGTATCTGGCCCACCTCATCGAGAAAGGCCTTCCCCTCGCCGAATTCGAGGATCTTCTCGAGGTGCATCCATCCACCGACGCCATCCCGTGGCTGGTCCGGTATGCCGCAGAGTGGAGGAGGAAGAACGGGTACGACGGGTAAACCCGTACCAATTCCTGCGAACCCGGGTGGCAAAAAAAAAAGAGAAGATCGCAGGGATCAGGAAACGACCTCGACGACCCCGGTCGCCGTGTCGTTGAACCCGGTCTCGTTTTCCACCGTCAGGTTCACCTGATACAACCCCACCTCAGGGTAGGCGTGCTGCGGGTTCTGGACGGTGTCGTTCGTGCCGTCTCCGAATTCCCAGAACCAGTCGACCGGGAACCCGGTGGAGAGATCGGTGAACTGCACCGTGAGCGGCGCCGGTTCCTCCGGGGGTGCGGCAAGGAAACTGGCGTTCAGCGGCGGGACGAGGACCGTGATGTTCTCGACGGCGCTCGCCTCATCTCCCGTCTCGTTGGCCACCGTCAGCGTCACCGGGTAGAAGCCCGGCATAGTATAGGTGTAGGTCATATTCTGCTCGGGCGCTACACTCCCGTCCCCGAGGTCCCAGAGCCATGAGACCGGATCGCCCGTCGAGGTATCGTTGAACTGCACATCGAGCGGAGCGAAGCCTTCCGTGACGTTGGCAACGAAACCGGCGTTCAGCGGAACCGCTGGAGGCACTTCCGGCGTCTCCTCCGGCGTCTCCTCGGGCCCCTCCTCGACGGTGATCTCCTGCACTGCACTCGCCTCATCGCCGGTCTCGTTGGCTAGCGTCAGGGTCACCGAAAAGACCCCCGGCGTGGTGAAGGTGTGGGTCACGTTCTGCTCGGCGGCGGTGGTGCCGTCGCCGAAGTCCCACAGCCACGAGACCGGATCGCCCGTCGAGGTGTCGTTGAACTGCACGTCGAGCGGAGCGGGGCCTGCCGTCACATTCGCCTCGAAACCGGCTTCCAGCGGGACTGCCGGGGGAATCTCGGGCGTCTCCTCCGGGGTCATCTCGGGGGGTTCCTCGGGAGTGACTTCCGGCGCCTCCTCGACGGTGATGTTCTCGACGGCGCTCGCCCCATCGCCGGTCTCGTTGGCCACCACCAGGGTCACCGAAAAGACCCCCGGCGTGGTGAAGGTGTGGGTCACGTTCTGCTCGGCGGCGGTGGTGCCGTCGCCGAAGTCCCACAGCCACGAGACCGGATCGCCCGTCGAGGTGTCGTTGAACTGCGCAGCAAGGGGAACGGGGCCTGCCGTCACATTCGCCGCGAAACTGGCGTTTAAGGGGATCTCGGGCGGCACTTCGGGCGTCTCCTCCGGTGTCTCCTCCGGGGTTTCCTCGACGGTGATGTTCTCGACGGCGCTCGCTTCATCGCCGGTCTCGTTGGATACGGTGAGGGTCACGGGGTAGAGACCCGGCGCGGTGAAGGTGTAGGTCACGTTCTGCTCGGCGGCGGTGTTCCCGTCCCCGAAGTCCCATGCCCACGAGACCGGATCGCCCACAGACGTATCGTTGAACTCCACAGCGAGAGGAGCGGGGCCTTGTGTGGTATTTGCCTCAAAGCTGGCGTTCAGCGGAACCGCTGGAGGCACTTCCGGCGTCTCCTCCGGCGTCTCCTCGGGCCCCTCCTCGACGGTGATATTCTCCACCGCGCTCGCCTCAGCGCCGGTATCGTTGACCACCATCAGCGTCACCGGGTAGGTGCCCGGCACAGTGAAGGTGTAGGTCACGTTCTGCTCGGCGGAGGTGTTCCCGTCCCCGAAGTCCCATGCCCACGAGACCGGATCGCCGGCCGAGGTATCGTTGAACTCCACAGCAAGGGGAGCGGGCCCTGCCGTGACGTTCGCCTCAAAAGCGGCTTCCAGCGGGATCGCGGGCGGCAACACGGGAGGCTCCTCCGGGGTCTCTTCCGGAGGCTCTTCCGGGGTTTCCTCAGGTGTCTCTTCGGGTTGTGCCGCGGGTTCGGCCACCCTCACCGTAAGCGAAATACTGTCCGTCTCCCCATCCGCCGCAACGGTCAGGGTGACCGTGTAGGTGCCGGGGGACGCGAAGGTGTGGGCCGGGTTCTGCTCAGCGGCGGTGGTGCCGTCCCCGAAGTCCCATACCCAGGATGCGGGATCCCCGGTCGAGGTGTCGGCGAACTGCACGTCGAGCGGGGCGGGGCCTGCCGTCACATCGGCCACGAAATCAGCCTCAAGGGGCTCGACGACCGGCTCGTCCTCAGCCCCGACCACCTCGAATTCGAGCACCTCCCGGCGGACGACATCGTCAACCATTGCGTTCACCGCCACCCGGTAGATGCCTTCCTGCACGGCGTCGGTGTACGTCGCTCCGTACTCTCCCCCTCCCCGGTCGTCGAAGGCAAGCGTGGCCACGCTCCTGTCGGGCAGGGTGATCTCGGCGCTGACGTCAGCGCCCGCCACACCGGCGGTTCCTTCATTCACCTGGACGGTGAGGATCACCGGTTCGGGGCCGACATCTTCGGAATAGACATACCGGTAGCTGTCGGCGGTGACGTTGATCTTGATCTCGGAGGAGACGGCGATGTTCTGGTTGTATATCGTGGTCTGGCTCACGTCCCCGGCATCGATCTCGATGGTCCATGTTCCGCTCACCGGGTTGTTCACCTGGTAGATATGGTAGACATCGGAGGAGATGTAGGTGATATCGGGGCTGGTGGTGCCGGTGGGGCTGGAGGGATCACGCTCAACCGGCGTGCCGTCCGGTGCGTAGATGGTGTAGTCGATGTCGATAGCCTGCTTGATCAGGGTGAATTCAACCACCGTGACCGAATTGTCGATATAGACCGTGTTCTGGATCACCTGGCCGGCCTCGACAGTGCCCTCGCCGGACTCGATCAGGTCCTGGCCCTTGATGCTCTGTTTGATGCGGCTGTAGATATCGAGGAGTGCCTGGCTGGTGGGCGCCGGATAATAGCGGCCTCCCGTCTTTTCTGCGATGTCGGCGAGCAGCTTCGTATCGGCATCACCGGTAAGGCCGACGGTATACACCGGCCATTCCGCTTTCGTGTAGAGCGGTGTCACCAGGCGCGGATCGGTGCCGGTATTATGGAACCCGTCCGTGAGCAGCACCGCCGCTTTTCCCCGCCCCTCGATGCCGCGGGTGTCGAGCTGCGAATAGCCTGCATAGAGCCCCCCGCCGATGTTGGTCTGGCCCAGCGAGTCGATGAGATCGATCGCTTCCTTTAATCGCTCGCGGTTTCCTCCCACCGAAGAGAGGATCGCCCAGATCCTGACGTCGCGGTCGAAATCGACCACTGCGATCTGGTCTTCGTCATCCGAGAGATCCACGAACAATTTCGCAGCGGATATGCGTAGATTATCGGGATCGTTTTCAAGCATGCTCCCCGAACTGTCGACCACCAGGGCAACGTCGGCGAACACGGTCAGCTCCCCGTCCGGCGGCGGTGCCGGTTGTTCTGTGATCACCTGCCCCTGCTGGGAGATGATGTTGATCTCCGTCGAAGGGATGATGATGATGTCATCCGTTTCCAGTGCACAACCCGCACCGCAGAGTATGCCCGAAAGGCAGACGAGGAGTGCGAGTATCAGCATCAATCTGTTCTCGATCATCGGTGTTCCTCACTCATGGTTCGCATTGATGCGAACATGCAGTCCGGGGAATGCACACCTGCTGCCCGGCGAAGGCATAGAGATCCGGGCGCCGGAACCTCACGGGACCTGCAGAACCAGTCACGGGTTCTGCATCATACCCCCATATCCCACGAAATTCCCGATTTTGCGCTGAAATGCGAAAATTTTGAATTCCCCGCGCACGCATCACTATAGTAAATTTTTTATAAAAATGTTTTCATGTATCGGGCTGACCGGCGAACCTTCCCCCGGGGGAGACTGCGCAGGCATATGTCCTCCGGCACACTATGGTATGGGTGACCATGCCGAACGAGAGGATCCCGATCGGGAGGTTTTCGGAAGTGACGCGCCTGTCCAGAAAAGCGCTCTACTGCTACGAGAAGAAGCACCTCCTGGTGGCGGCAGAATTGGACATCTGCACCGGGTATCGCTACTACTCCGCCCAGCAGATCGAGCGCGGCATCTGGATCGCGGCGCTCACCGATCTCGGATTCAGTCTTGACGAGATCGCATTGCTTCTCGAGAGGAAGCACACCGACGACCCGGAGGTCAGAACGCTCCTTGCCGAGCGGCTCCGGGCAACTCGCGCCGAGATCCGGCGGCTCGGGATGGTCGAGCGGATCCTCGCAGCAGAGGACCCATTTCTGGAGTTGTTCAGTATGCATCTTGAAGCATGGAAGATCGAGGACATCCCGGCCACACGGGCCCTCACCATCCGGGGCGAAGGGCCGTACCACAAACTGCTGACCTCGCTCATCGGCCAGATCTGCGAGCAGATGGCAACGCCGGAGAACGTGCGACAGGGTGTGAAGGCAACGGGGCCCATCGGTTCGGTGTACATCGGCGAGGACTGCGATGAGCACGGGGGCCTTGTGGAGGTGTTCCTGCCCATATCCGGCACGGTGACCGTGCGCAATCCGGCAATCGAGGTGAAGATCATCCCCGCGGCGACCGTCGTCTCCGCGCTCCACCGGGGACCCTATCACACGCTCGGGATGGCCCACACGAAGATATTCGAGTACCTGCAGGAAAGGGGGTTCGAGAGCGCAGGTTCCCCGAGGGAACTCTACCTCAACGACCCGGGCATCACCCCCGAGGAGGACCTGCTCACCGAGATCCAGTACCCGGTACGAAAAAAGGGGTAGAGAGGCTTGTGGTGCCACCGCCATCCTGAGACCCGTGCGAAAATAGAGGGGGATGCGGTCAGGTCCGGGTATGGCTCGTGGCATTCGACCCGGCGGCGCTGGCCGCCGTACGGGTGACCGGATGGGCCCCTTCCCCGGTGAACCGGTGTACCGGGTTCTGCTCCTCCGGGGTGTCCCCGTCACCGAAATCCCATGCATCTTCGTCGATCTCGCCGGTCGAGCCGTCAAAGAACTGGATGGAGGCCGGTGCCCCGCCAAAGGTGCTGTTTTTCGGGAAAGAAGCGACGGGAGATTCTTCGTCTGACGCCTCCGGCAGAGAGGCTTCATCTGGCGCAGAAGGTCGGTCGTTTTCGCTGGAGCAGATGGGGCTTCGCGCGTGAGGAACCGCTGCCGGGGCGCGGCGCGAATGCTCCGCGTACCGCTGGCATCGACATTCCGGACGACGAAATCCTCGGTGACGGCCGGTTCCACAAGATCTCCAGGTTGCCGCTGCGGTTGTCCTGCCGCACCACCACATCACCCGAGACTGCGGGGATCACCGGGTCGCCGGGATCATCGGTGATCCGGAGGGTCCGGTTGTCCGTGATCCGGCGGCAGCGTGTTTGTGCGCCGCACCCCGGGGCACTATCCGGCACAGGGGATATGAAGCCGCGGGTGCATGCAACAGCAGGGCACCCTGGACCCGGTATAAGAATCGCTTTATCCGATGGGCTCCTTCTATCAACTGATCGCCCGCATTTCATGCGGGACGCTGCAGGAATCATGCCCATGCTGTTCGTCAACATCGCCGTGCGGAACCTGAAAAGGCACTGGATACGGTCCATGCTCTCGATCATCGGGATCATCATCGGCGTCTTCGCGATCGCCTCCCTCGGGATCATGGGCAACAGTATCAACCTGCTCCTTGCCAATGTGCTCACCGACGTGGGCGACACCCTGGTCATCAGCCCCCACGTGGCAGTGAGCACGGACATTGCCGGCGACCCGCGGTCGATCGTCGAGGCGTCCCTGAGCCCGGAGACGATCAGCAGGATCGAACGCGTCTCCGGCGGCAATGAGGTCATCCCGGTACTGCAGGGAACGGCGGAGATCACCTTCGGCGACGAAGGCGGCGACGTGCGGGTCATCGGGATGAATGTGGACGACATCCCCATCCTTCTCACGATCGCGGAAGGCCAGATGCTGCGCCAGAACAGGCCGGGAGTGCTGGTGGGCAGTTTTCTCGCCGATGAATTCGATATCAGGGCAGGATCGAGGATCGAGCTCGACGGGGAGTCGGTCAGGGTTGCGGGCGTGCTTGAGGAGCGGGGATATGCCGCCGACATCAACCCCGACTTCGGCATCGTCGTCTCGGACGACTATTACGGTGACCGCTTCGGCGACAAAGACGCATACGCCATGGTGATCATCAAGGTCAGGGATATCGAGCAGATCGACGCCGTGAAGGAGGCGGTGGACCACCAGCTCAACCGCCGCGAAGATACGGTGGACATCTTCGATTCACGCGACATGCTCGCTATGTACGAGGATTTCTACGACCAGATCACCGTCTTTTTGCTTGCGATCGGGGGAGTCTCCCTCATCATCGCTGCGATCAACATCCTCAACGTGATGTACATCTCGGTCACCGAACGAACCCATGAAATTGGAATCCTGCGGAGCATCGGGACGCTCAGGAGCGAGATTTTGAGAACGTTCATCTACGAAGCGGCCTTCCTCGGCATAGCGGGCAGCTTCGTGGGGGGGATTTTCAGCGCCGTCGGAGGGTATGCGATCAGCGTCTACGCCATCCAGGCGTTCACAGCGGGCACCACCTTCGGCGAGAATATCACCGTCTTCGATGCCACCTCGGTCGCCTATGTGGTGTTCGCCGTATCCTTCGGCGTTGGCATCAGCATCCTGTCCGGCTTCTACCCGGCATGGAAAGCATCGAAACTCACCCCCATCGAGGCGTTGCGGCATGACTAGGCGGACAGGGAACGAGGGGGGAGGGAGGATCGGCATCATGGTGTCGCTCGCCACACGGAACGTGAAAAGGCACTGGGTGCGATCAATTCTCGCCAGCATCGGCATCATCATCGGGGTGATCGCCATCGCCTCGCTGGGCATGCTCGGCAGCAGCATCACGCTGCTGTTTACCGGGTTCTGGGCCGACGTCGGCGACGCCCTGCTGATCACACCCCATGTCGCCGTCTCCAGCGGCGATCCCGGCGACATGCGCAATGTCCTCCCCTCCACCCTCACGGGGCGAGAGGTTGCCGAGATCGAGAGGGCGGCAGGGCTCGAAAACCGGGTGATCCCCATGGTCAGGAGCACTGGAGAGCTCAGGTTCGGGGAGAAGGTCGGTTATGCCATGCTCATCGCCGTGCCGGGCGACGATATACCCTACCTGCTGGATACCGAGGCGGGAGGCTATCCGAGAGGGGCCAATCCCCAGATCATGATCGGCACGTTCCTCGCCGAAGAGTACGGCATCAAGGCCGGCAACAGGGTGGAGCTCGACGGCACCCGGGCGCGGGTGGCGGGGATCGTGGCCGAGCGCGGCTGGGGCGTCGACATCAATCCCGACTATGCCGTCATCGTCACCCAGGAATGGTACGAAAAACAGTACGGCACCGCCGCCTTCAACCAGGTGGTGGTCAAGGTCAGCGACGTGGAGGACATCCCGGCCATCAAACGCTCCATCGACGCCCGCCTCAACCGCAGGACCGAGGAGGTCGATATCCTCGACTCGCAGGAGATCCTCGAGATCTTCGATCAGACAATGAATGCAATCCAGATCCTCCTGCTGGGCATCGGGGCGGTCTCCCTTTTCGTGGCCAGCGTGAGCATCCTCAACGTGATGATCATCTCGGTCACCGAGCGGACCCAGGAGATCGGGGTCCTGCGGAGCATCGGCACCCATCGCAACGATGTGCTGCTGCTCTTTCTCATCGAGGCGACCGTCCTCGGGGTGGTGGGCAGCATCATCGGCGGGCTGCTCTCCTCCGTCGTGGGATGGCTCATCGCAGTCCAGGTGGCAACCGCCTTCGATGAGCTCTTCGGCATCAGCGCGACGTTCAGTATTCTGGATCTCTCGATCCTCGGCTATATCCTCTTCGGCATGGGATTCGGCATCGTCGCCAGCATCGTCGCCGGGCTGTATCCGGCATGGAAGGCTGCTCGCCTCGACCCCATCGAGGCGCTGCGCTACGAATAAGCGGGAAAAATAGGGAGAGGAGCCTAGATACCCTTCTTCCGCCGCACGAGCAGGACTATCGCCCCACACAGCCCCATCAGCACAGGCCACGGGCTCAGGGGAGCCGGGGTGGGGGGCGCTGTGGGCGGCGCTGTGGTGGCAGTGGGTGAGGGTGACGCCGGTGCGGTCGGGAGGGGCGTGGGCTCGGTGGTCATCGGCGCCGTCGTGGGAGGCGTGGTCGGCTCCCCGGTGGGAGACGGGGCGGGAGGTTCGGCAGGTGTGGGCGTGGGCGTCGTGGTGACGGTGATATCAACCCCCCGCCGGGCCAGCGAGAAGGTGATCTCGTTGGAATCCGGTGCGTTGTCCGCAAACGCCTGCGGTTCCCGCCACTTCGCCCGGATGCGATAGGTCCCCTCCTGCAGGCCGGAAAGGATGACCGGGCCCCTCACATCATCGGTGTAGATTCGCGAGCTGCTGACCGGGATGTCGCTTACGTCCACACCGCCGAAGAAGGTGGTCTCGGCCCCGCCGGGGGTGGTGATCACGATATCGATACGGGCAGGATAGTCCGAATCCGCCCGGTAGTTCGTCCCCACGTGGGGAGAGTCCACCCGGAAGGCGATCGCCGTGCCCACGGGAATGTTCAGCCCCTCGATATCTTCCGCATGGTAGGGATCTGCCAGCGTCGCCCCGAGGAGGAGGGACGGCTCACGGATCACCACCGACGCGCCCGCGCCGTCGGCACTGGCATAGGCGTAGTAGACCGCGGGCGTATCCTCGACAAGCAGGGCGGGAATGTCGACCGAGGTATCGTCAGGTACCGGTATCTCGGAGAGAAGGGCTTTTGCGGGGTCGTCACCCACGTAGCGGCGCAGCGATGTCACCGGGTTGCCCGAGTCCGGGTCACGCAGCTGGCTGAAATTGAGGCCTTCTTCATACACAAATACCGTATCACCGGGCTCGATATCATCGATAGCCGGGCTTCTTGCCGCAACGGGGGCGGCGAGGAGGAGGAGGATAATGCAGGCAACGCACACCATATATCGCATATTCGCATCACCGGCCGCGCAACTCCCGGCAGGTGGTGGCCGGGACTGCAGGGGTAATCCGGTACCTTATTGCAGGGGGATATAAGGCTTTGTGCGCATGCCCGGCACCTGCGCCAGGAGGCACCCCACAGACCTCCAGCGAAGGAGCCTGAGAAAATTGGGATGAAATTAGAGGATCTGTTTTCCGGCGGACGGGCCGGGCGCACAGTCGTACACCGCGGTGACCTTCATCACCAGCAGCCCTTTGGCGGGCGCTTTGGCCATCTTGGCGCGGACGGTAAACTGCATCTTCTCGAACTCGGGTCCGCTGGTCAGGTACTCCACCTCGCCCTTGACCTGGTAGCACCCCTTCGTCTCCGCACCCCAGACGTTGATGGAGACCTTCGGGTTCTCCTTGATGTTGGCTAAGGTCTTCTGCATGTAATTATCGGCGAGCCAGATGGTCTCATCGTCCACGATCTCGACGAACGCGATGGGGACCACGTTCGGCCACCCGTCCTTCGATGCGGTGGCCACGGGGAAGGCTTTCATCGTGGCCATCGCACCTTTAATCTCCTCGGTTAATGCAACCATGGGTTTCACCAGACATTAGGTGGCCCTCTCCCCCTATAAACCTGATCCCCCCCCGGAGGGCCGCAAACCACCGCCGGAAATTGCTGGAAGGGTGGATGCGGGCCGGCGGCTGTCCGCGGCGGATGGCACCGCAGCAATCGTGCAATTCTGCCGGGGTTTGCCGTTCGGTTCATGGTACGGGCGGGGATCCGGCCCCTCCCTCACACCGCCTCCCGGTACTGGCAGTACTCGTGGCGGAAATCGATGCACGATGCCGATGCGCAGTCCTTGCAGATCCTGGACGGCGCCGCGGGAATGTCCTTGTGCAGGGCGATGATGTTGGTCATCAGCGTCGCCGCAACCGGCTCCGAGGTGAGCAGGCAGGGAAAGTCGGCGAGCCGGAACAGGGCGGAGGCGCGGACGGTGATCGCCGAGGCTGGATAGGCGTAGCGCTGGGGATTCATCAGCACCTCGTTGTGGTGGATGGGCGTGAGATCGACGAAATGCCCCCCGGTCTCGGGCCGCAGGGATACGAACCGGCCGTTTCGCACCCTGCGGGCGCGGTCGAGGATCTTCCAGCCGCGAAAGATCATATCGAGGAAATCGCAGTTATGGAGCTCGGCGGCGGCGCTCCGGGTGGGGTAGAGCTGCACGTAGTTGTGGAAGCGGGTGGTGAACAGGTCGACGAGCATGATGGCATTGAACCCGTCCAGTTCGAGGATGTATTCCGTCGCCGCGGCGGACGCCCCGCTGGCAAGCGATGCCACCTCGTGCACGTCCTCGAAGCGGGAAATGGCGTTTGAGAGGGTCGACTCCATCACGTCGGTGACCGCCTCGATTACCGCCATGACCACGTCGTCCTTGCACATATTGAAGGTCGACTGGGAGATGTGGTGGCCGACATCCCCCACGCAGTAGGCGGGGATGGTCACGATATTCGCGTAGTGGACGCCGTCGTCGATCGCCGCACGGATGGTGCTCTCCATCTTCTTGCGGTACTCCACCATGTACTTGCGGACATCGAACGACATCTGCCCCATCGCCCCCATCAGCTGCGCCTGCGTCCGCATCGGCTCGTCGTACATCGACTGGATCATCTCGGTCTCCCAGCGGGTGGCGTCGGTGAGAGAGGCGCCGTTCTCGATCGCCGTGGCAAAGACCTCCCCGATACCGTAGCTGGTGTTCATGCCCCATGATTTCGCCGCGAGGATCGTTTTTTTGTGCTCGTCGGGGATCTCCGTCTTTTTCAGGATCTGGTTGATCACATTGCTCGTGCTTCCCGGAATGAGGGCAAAATCGATCACGCAGGTCGGGCCGTAGAATCCCCCGTACCGCCTGACCGATTCAAGCCCGATCAGGCTCTGCGACTCCCCGACGGCTTCGATGAACGCCTCCACGCTTTTACGGAACCGCTCATCCTCGTCGTAGAGCACCTCCAGAATGACCGGTGTCTGGTAGTGCTCGACAAAAGGATCGTCCTCGGGGCGTATCGTCCGGGTGAGGGCTTTGAGAGAGGAGAAATGTGCCTTGACCGAATTGACGTGCAGGGCGATGACCGCTTCGCTCTGCATGCCGGCGGCGCTCATTTTTTTCACTGCATTGAGGGCGGCATTGGCGTCGTTGACGACGAACGCACCCCCCCGTTTCTTCTTGATGGTGGTGACGTCCGCCCTCTGGACCGCCATCGCCTCATTCACCATTTTCCGGTACAATTCCTCCGTACAACCTCACCTACCACAAATCTCTCGCAAAAAATAATTCCAATAATATAAAAGTCTTCCCGGGCATCACGCGGGAATGCCAGCGGGATGGGCATCACACCCCCCATCTCCCGGCCATGCTCGATCTGTCGGCGCGATCCATTTCCCCCCGACCGGACCCTGCTGCCGCAGTCGGTGTTTGAGATCGACGGGGAGGGGACCTTCACCTACACCAACCGCTCCGCTGCCACGATGTTCGGCTGCACCGCAGGAGCGGGCGGCAACGGCCGGAACATCCAGTCGATTGTCGTCCCGGAGGAGCGTGAACGCCTTACCCGGGACCTTGCACGCAGTGTGCACGCAAACGGTAGTATAAGCAATGAATACACGGTGGTAACAAGCGATGGCACGGACTGCCCGGTACTCGCCTATGTACGTCCCATATCCCAGGATGAGAAGCAAGCCGGCTACCGGGGGATCGTCATCGACATCACCGAGCGAAAACTGGCGGAAGATTCCCAGAAACAACTCAACAGGCGCCTGACGATGATCAACGAGATCATCAGCGCCGCCACCTCCGCGAGCGATCTCGACCGCTGCCTGGATATCTCCCTTGATACGATCCTCTCGCTGATGGACTTCGAGACGGGGGCGATCTATCTTGTCGACGAAAGAAGCAGCGTCGCCACCCTGCGGATTCTCAAGGGTATCTCCGATGAGGACAGGGGCCATTATCTCGAATCAATGGGGACGATACGGCTGGATCACCAGGAGTACAGCCGGGTGTTCTCTGAAAGCACGCCCCGCTACATCGAGTACGATTCAAACGGGGATACACAATCACCTTTTCCGGTCGAGGGGGCCGGTACCCTCTCGTTTGCAGCGGTCCCCCTTATTGCCGAGGAGAAAAACGTCGGGGCCCTCTTCATCGCCAGCCGCCGCCGCTACCGGTTTACCGGCGACGAGGAGATGATGCTCGAGGCCGTCGGCAGGGAACTCGGCAATGCCATCCTCTGCAATATGCTGCACGACAAACTGGCAAAGGCCAACCGGGAGGCAAACCTCTACCTTGATATCATGGCCCACGATATCAACAATGCCAATACGGTGCTGATGGGCTATGCCGAGATGATCCGGATGGCCGATGATCCTTCCGTCCGGGAATTCTCGGAAAAACTTATGAGGAGTGTACAGCAGAGCATCAAGATCATCAATAATGTCTCCACCATACGAAAGATCCACGAGCTGGAAGCGGCGCTCAAACCAATCGAACTCGACCGCACGATCAGAAACGAGATCGACCATTTCCCCGGCGTCCGCATCAACTTCGAACCCTCGGGGGTGACAGTGTTCGCCGATGAACTCCTCGCCGATGTCTTTACCAACCTGATCGGCAACAGCGCCAAATTCGGGGGTGACGAGGTGGAGATCTCCATCAGGATAGAAGAAGAGAACAGCCACTACATCGTTTCCGTCGAGGACAACGGTCCGGGGATCCCCGACCGCGAGAAGGCACGGATGTTCAACCGGTTCCAGCCCGGAACCAGCGACAAGAGCGGCAAAGGGCTTGGGCTGTCCATCTGCAGGATGCTGGTACGCGACTATGGCGGCACGATCTGGGCAGAAGACCGGGTCCCGGGCAGTGCCGCAGAGGGGACGAGAATCGCGTTCACCCTGAAAAAAAGCGATCGATGGCGAAAAATCCCCTGCTGACGCTTCACAGTGAGACATCCGCCTCCCGTATCGCGGTTACCGTAATGTTATATGCCCTGCATTCCCATCCCGATCCCGGAGATCAGCGATGAACAGGGCCCAGGTTGCAGCCATGCAGAAAGCCGGGAATATCGACGGCCTCATCGAAGCGCTCCACGATCCGGAGGATTATATCCGGGGGGCCGCGGCAGACGCACTTGGCGGGTTTGCCGATCGCCGGGTGGCTGAAGCGCTGGAAACCGTTAAATTTTGTGATCCCGCCCTCCGGGTGAAACGGGCCGCATCATACGCCCACGCAAGAGTGGTCGAGCGCATAAGAACCCGGGAAGAACAGTCATAACTCCGGCGTTTTCCGGGGAAGATTGCATGGCTGCTCCTGGGGTTACCACCAGAAGCGGCCACGTCCACGGCGTCCGCCACCGAAACAGCGGCCCATGCCGCCTCCCCGGGGCATCCCTCCCCGGCCGGCCCCGTATACGGGTGCGTTGCCGTACGCCGGGTTGCGGTACGCGGGTGCGTATCCTGTTCCCGGTTCGGCGGCGCCGGTCTGCGGTGCGTTTGCGGGGGTGCAGTATCCCATACCCCACCCGGTCATCGGACCCCGACCGCGGGGTCCTGTTCCATCATATCCTGGCATTTCAGTCTCCTTTTGTGGGTGATCCACCCACATAAGTACTCATATGCGCACAATTACTTATAGGTTGAGGACACGGCAGCCTGTCATCCCCGAGGACGATAGCGTGGAGGAGCAGGAGAGCCGATGCCCGAAACCACGGCGTGGTACGTTCACCGGTAGCGTTCAGAGTACGGGAGCGCGGTGTTGGGGGCGGGCGTCTGCCGGATCAATGCGGTACAGGAGAAATCATTAAACACTCCTCCCGACGAAACCACCTCTATCCATCCGGTGCTCGAATGGGGTGAACATGTATGCCAAGAAAACATGCGAAATATGTGCAGGGAAAAATTACCGTGCCGGAGATTGAGCGGGCGAAGATGTCCCTCATGAACCCGGCGTTCATCCGGCAGAAGATCGACGAACGGACAATTGACGAGGCGGCGATGCCGGTACTCGATGTCATGCTCAGGGAAGGGATCGAGACGGTCTGGGACCGGTTTGAGCAGCAGCAGCCCCAGTGCAGGTACTGTTCGGAAGGGCTCTCCTGCAGCCGCTGCGCCATGGGCCCGTGCCGGATCATTCCCGAACATCACAGGGTGCGGGGCGTCTGCGGCGCGGATGCCGACCTCATCGTCGCCCGCAACCTCCTTGATACCATCGCCACCGGGGCGGCCGCCCACTCGGACCACGGCAGGGAGATCATCGAGACCATGTACAAGACAGCCGTCGGGGAGGCGCAGGGCTACGATATTACCGACATGGATAAACTCAAACGGATCGCCGGCGAGTTCGGCTTTGATGCGGAGGGAGAGAGTACCGAAGAGATCGCCCGTCGTGTTTCCCTCGCCCTGCTCGAAGAGTACGGGACGATCAAGAACTTCATCCAGTTCACGAAGCGCGCTCCCGAACAGACCCAGGAGATCTGGGACGCTGCCGGGATCCGGCCGCGGAGCGTGGACCGGGAGATCGTCGACGCCATGCACCGCATCCAGATGGGGGTGGGCGCCGACTACACCACCATCCTCGCTCACGGACTGCGCACCGCCCTCGGCGACGGGTGGGGCGGATCCCTGATGGCCACCGAGATCTCGGACGTGATGTTCGGCACGCCGACCATCAACCAGTCATGGGTCAACCTCGGCGTGGTCAAGAAGGAGCAGGTCAACATCTCCCTGCACGGGCACAACCCCGTGCTCTCGGAGATGATCGTCAGGGCGGCCGAAGACCCCGAACTCCTCGACCTGGCGAGAGCAAAGGGCGCCGCCGGGATCAATCTGGTGGGGCTGTGCTGCACCGGCAACGAGCTCCTGATGCGCAAGGGCATCCCCCAGGCAGGCAACCACTTCAACCAGGAGCTGCTCATTGCTACCGGTGCACTGGAGGTCATGATCATCGACTACCAGTGCATCTTCCCCTCCCTGCCCCGCACCGCCTCCTGCTACCACACCCACATCGTCTCCACCAGCCCGAAATCAAAAGTGCCGGGATCGCTCTACTACGGGTTCTACCCCGAGACGGCCATCGACACGGCCAAAGAGATCATCAGGCTCGCCATCGAGAACTTCCCCAACCGCAACCCGGACAGGGTGCTCATCCCCGCAGAACCCATGAAGGTGGTGACCGGCTTTTCGGTGGAGGCGATCCAGACGGCGCTCGGGGGCACGTTTCAGCCCCTCGTCGATGCCATCGCCGCAGGCACGATCCGGGGTGCCGTCGGGGTGGTGGGCTGCAACAACCCGAAGGTCAGGCACGACTACGGCCACGTTACTCTCGGCAAGGAGCTGATCAAGCGCGATATCCTGCTTGTCGAGACCGGGTGTGCCGCCATCGCCTCGGGCAAGGCAGGACTGCTCCGCCCCGAAGCGGCAGAACTCGCCGGCCCCGGGCTGCGGGAGATCTGCAAAACGCTCGGGATCCCCCCGGTGCTCCATATGGGCTCCTGCGTGGACTGCTCCAGGATCCTTGTGCTCGCCGCCGAGCTTGCCAAAACCCTCGGGGTAGGCATCCACCAGCTCCCCATCGCCGGAGCGGCACCGGAGTGGTACTCCCAGAAGGCGGTCTCCATCGCCAGCTATTTCGTCGCCTCGGGGGTGTACACTGTGCTCGGGCCAATGCCCAAGATCACCGGCAGCAGCAACGTCGTCCACCTGCTCACCGAAGGCCTCAACGATGTGGTGAAGGCCTCCTTCGCAGTCGAACCAGACCCCGTGAAGGCGGCAGAGCTCATCGACCGGCACATCGGGGACAAACGGACCGCGCTCGGGATCTGACCATGGGAACGACCGCAGAACAAAAACAGCGTATGCGTGCCGCCACGGCCGCGTTGAACTCCATGCACCATGAACCGCCGGACGGCTTCCGGGTGGTGGTCTGCGGCAAGGGCGGGGTGGGCAAGACCACCGTTACCGCCCTGCTGGCCCGGCGTCTTGCTCTCCGGGGCATGAAAGTGCTTGCCGTCGACGAGGACCCCCAGCAGAACCTCGCCTTCTCACTGGGCTATCCTCTGGAGGCCGCCGATGCCCTCGTCCCCCTCTCCCGCAACTTTGACTACGTGGAGGAGAAGGTGGGGGCGCGGCCCGGTGAGGGGTGGGGGCTGCTGCTCGCCCTCAACCCCGACGTAACCGATGTCGTCGACCGGTTCGGGGTGCACCTCGACGAGGGGATCGATTGCCTGGTGATGGGGAGCGTGGTGCAGGCGGCCACCGGCTGCCTCTGCCCGGAGAACGCCCTGCTGAACGCGGTCATCCGCTACATCCGCCTGCGCGAGGACGAGGCGATCCTCCTCGATACCCAGGCAGGCGTCGAGCACTTCGGCCGCGCCCTCGCCGAAGGGTTTTCGCAGACCCTCGTGGTCACCGAACCGGGGCGCAATTCCCTCCAGGTCGCACTCCAAGCCGCACGCCTCGCAGCCGACCTCGGCATCCCCCGACGCCACCTCGTGGTCAACAAGACCAGGAACGGTGCGGACAGGGAAAAGGTCGAGACATTTCTGGGGGACGACCACCCCTTCGCGTCGGTGATCTATCTGCCCTTCGACGAGCGGGTGCTGGATACGGAACCAGCCGTCTCCGCACTGCTCGACGATCCGTCGCCTTTCGTGGAGGGCATCGCGGCCATCGAGGAGCTACTTCTCGCATGCAGCCGCAGCGGCAGGCCCGCACCCGGGTAGACGGGGGAACACCCCTCATCCCTTCCGCTGCTTCTCGATCCAGGCGTGCACAATCTCTTTTACCTCTTCGGGTGTCATGTGAGGGGTCATGTTCTCGCGCAGGTGTACCTCGAGGGCGGTGAGAATGGGGTTGATGACCTTCTCCACCGTCAATTGTGCTATCTCGAGGGGAGTGTCCGACCCGAATTCCATTGATGCACTGCGTTCTTCCACGAGGGTATAGAGGTGGTCGAGTTCGCCGGTCTCCGCGATCACTCGGTCCAGGGTTACCGCCCAGCGGTCAGGTTCTTTGGTGTTCATGGAGCATCATCCGTGCCGTTGCCCCGCGTGACCGAGCGCCGGCATACCCAGGCGTCGGGGGGCAGGGAGTATAAGCATTCGGCATCCGCCCGGCGACAGGTATATCTGCATCCTCACCAACCCAGCATCGTTCTTGGAGGAACACCAATGCAGGATGTGCAACGCTACCAGTGCAAACCGTGCGGCTATATCTATTCCCCGCTCCGGGGTGAACCGCACCGCGGGATTCCCGCAGGAACCGAGTTCGTGGACCTCCCCGACGACTACACGTGCCCCGTCTGCGGGGCAACGGGGAAGGGGAAGGTCGGCAAGGGGGCGTTCGTGCCCTTTGCACCGACGAAGTACCGCTGCAAGGTCTGCGGCTATATCTACGATGAAGCGCGGGGAGAAGCCCGGCACGGCATACCCAGGGGGACCCGCTTCGTCGACCTTCCCGACGATTACGTCTGCCCGGTCTGCGGCCTGGACCCTAAGATCACGGAATTCTACGGCAAGGTCGGCAAGGCACAGTTCGAACCGCTGGACATATAAGTGCGGTGCCAGGGCACCCATAGGGGAAAACGAGAGGGAGGCGGCGTCAGGGAAACAGTATCCTGGACTGTTCCAGCGCCACCACTGCAGGGAGCTTCTTCCCGGTCAGAAACTCAATGCAGGCCCCCCCTCCTGTCGAGATGTGGGAGAAATGACTCTCGATCCCCAGCGCTTCGATCACCGCCGCCGTATGCCCGCCGCCGACCACCGAGAACTCAGCCTTCGTTGCGGCCTTGAGCAGCTCGTTGGTGCCGATGGCGAAGGGCTCTTCCTCGAAGACCCCTGCGGGACCGTTCATCACCACTGTTCCCGACGAGGCGAGGATCTCGGAGAAGGTCACCACCGAGTCGAGGCCCAGGTCGAGGATGGGGGCATCACCGGGTATATTGCCGACCTCGTATTCGGCCCGCACCCCCTCCTCCCGCACCGCAACGTGGATTGGCACGATGATGCGGTCACGGTGCCGCTGCAGCAGGCTGCGGGCGGTCTCCACCTCATTTTGGGCGCCCAGGCGTTCGATCAGCTGCGCCGACGGCGTGCCGATCGCAGCGTTGTCGGCGAGCAAAAAGACGTTTGCCACCACCCCCACCACCATCACCGCATCGGCGATGCCGCCGTCAAGGACGTGGCGCGCCACGCTGATGGAGTCGTCGACCTTGCTGCCGCCCAGCACGAAGGTGACCGGGCGGGGCGCGTCCTCGAAGACCCGGGAGAGGGTAGCGACCTCCCGCTCCATGAGCAGGCCCGCGGCGGAGCGCATGGCGAGCGGCAGGCCGACGATGGTGGGCTGCGAGCGGTGGGCGGTGCCGAATGCGTCGTTGACGAAGATATCCCCGAGTGCGGCGAGCTTTTTGACGATATGCGTGGTGCGGGCGTCCTCCGGTTTTAATTTGAGGTTTTCCTCCGCATTGAACCGCACATTCTCCAGCATGAGCACCTCGCCGTACCCAAGATCCCTGATCGCGTCGCGGGCGCAGCGGCCGAAGATGTCGTCGATGTAGTGGACGTTGCGGCCGAGCATCCGCTGCAGTTTTGCCGCATGGGCTTCGAGCGTGGTGAAATCTTTCTTTCCCGGGCGGCTCTGGTGGGTGAGGATCACGCACTTCGCGTCGTCGAGCGCCTCGATGGTAGGCAGGTGCTCCCTGAACCGTTTGTCATCCAGAATAAGGTTGGATGCGGGATCGATGGGTGAGTTGAAGTCGACACGAACCAGCACCGTCCTGTGGGACGGCTCCACATCTTGTAGTGTTGCAAATACCATTGAGACCAGCCTGCCGCAGCGCGATTTTGTTCTTCTCCAGTAGATGCGATGGGGCACAGAAAAAGATTATTGCTTTCCAGAGAGGCCGGAAGGCAGGAGCGGCACATGCGGTACACGGGAATCACCCCTGTGCGACGGTATTTCCCAAAAATTGCCCGGTCTTCGGAGCATGACAGGTATCCCTGCAGCAGGGGCCGGGGGTGGAAAAAAAGGTTCAGGCGTTTTTCGCCTTGATCTTTTTTAAGCGGACGAGTTCGTCCCGTTCCATCTCGTCGAGCCGCATCTTGATGAAGTCGCCGGCCTCTTTGAGCTCGGGGATGACCTTGAACTCCAGAGCGTTCACCCGGCGCTTGGTGGACTCGATCTCGTCGAGCAGCCGCTTCATGGTGGTCTCCATTTGCGCGGCATTGATGATGGCGTCGACGAGCTCCTCGAAGGCCGTTGCGGTCTCGTCGATGACCGAGGTGGTGCCGAGCACCCCGTAGCCGCGCTCGGCGAGGGTCTTTCGCACCGCCTGCGACTCGATGTCGGGCACCACGACGCCCATAATATTCTTTTTCTTGAGATCGAGGGTGGGGGATTCCTTGACTGCCATGGCAGCCGCCTTCACCCCGATCGCCCCCTCCACGGTGTTGGCAAGGGCGACCATTTCGAATGCCCGGTCGTACTTCTCCAGCATCTCGCCGCGGATCTCTTTGGCATCCTCAAGCACCTTGAAGAACTCCAGGATCAGCCCATCGCGCTTCATCTTGAGAATGTTGTAGCCTCGCTCGGAGAGCTTGATCTTCTTTTTGAGGTTGATCAGTTCCGAGCGGGTCGGCTTTACATCTGTCAGCGCCATGGATCCTCACATTGATTCAGATCGAAGATCTGAAGCAGTTGCACTGGAAGTGCCACTCTCCTCTGCCGCCTTCTTCCGGTACCTGGGGTGGAACTTCTGGATCATCTCGCGGTCGATACGGACCAGCTGCTCCTCGGGCAGGGTCGCCAGCAGCTCCCAGCCGAGATCGAGGGTGTCCTCCCTGATCGCCCGGTCCTCGTTGTGTCCCTGCCGGACAAAGCGGTCCTCGAAGAGGTCGGCGAACTCTAAAAAGAGCCGGTCACGCTCGGAAAGCGCGTCCTTGCCGACGATGGCCACGAGACCCCGGAGATCGACACCCTCCGCGTAGCCCGCGTAGAGCTGGTCGGAGACCTTCTTGTGGTCCTCACGGGTCATTTTCTCGCCGATACCCAGGTTCATCAGCCGGGAGAGCGAGGGCAGGACATTGATGGGCGGATAGATGCCCTTGCGGTGGAGCTCGCGGCTCACCACGATCTGGCCCTCGGTGATGTAGCCCGAGAGGTCGGGGATGGGGTGCGTGATGTCGTCGCCCGGCATGGTCAGGATGGAGAACTGCGTCACCGATCCCTTCTTGCCCTTGATGATGCCTGCACGCTCGTAGATGGAGGCGAGGTCGGTGTACATGTACCCCGGATACCCGCGCCTGCCCGGCACCTCCTCACGCGCCGCACCGATCTGGCGCAGCGCCTCGCAGTAGTTGGTCATGTCGGTCAGGATAACCAGCACGTGGTAGTCCAGCTCGAATGCCAGGTACTCTGCGGTGGTCAGGGCGAGACGGGGGGTGACGATACGCTCCACGGCGGGGTCGTCGGCAAGGTTGAGGAACACCACCGCATGCTCGAGCGCTCCTGTCCGCTCGAAGTCCTGCATGAACTGGTTCTCCTCCTCCTTGGTGATACCCATGGCCGCGAACACCACCGCGAACTCCTCGGTCGATCCCGGCACCTTCGCCTGGCGGGCGATCTGCAGGGCGATCTCGTTGTGGGGCAGACCGGAGCCCGAGAAGATGGGCAGCTTCTGGCCGCGCACCAGCGTGTTCGTCCCGTCGATGGTCGAGATCCCGGTCTGGATGAACTGCCGCGGGGTGTCGCGCGCGTAGGGGTTGATCGCCGCACCGCCGATGTCCAGGCGCTTCTCGGGCACGATCTCCGGGCCGCCGTCCTTGGGCTTGCCGGACCCGGAGAGAATGCGGCCGAGCATCTGCCTGCCCACCGGCATCTTGATGGTCTCGCCGAGGAAGCGCACGCCGGAATCCCGCCCGATACCTGCCGTCGTCTCGAAGCACTGCACCACCACCAGCTCGTCGCTGGTGTCGAGCACCTGCCCGCGCTTGATGGTGCCGTCCGCCTGGACGATGTTGACCAGCTCGTTGTAGCCGACCGGCTCGGTCTTTTCCACGAATACGAGAGGTCCTGCGATCTGGGATATGGTTCGATATTCCTTCATGGTTCTCAGGCCTCCTTGAGTGCGGTGAATTCGGCTTCCATCTGCGCGTAGATCTTTTCAAGCAGCACATTGTAGTCCTTCTCGAACTTCACCTGCGGCAGATCGTTCTTCGCCTTGATGGCGACGATCTGCGAGGTGAGCACCCCTGCCCGCTGGGCGGCGGACGCCCGGTCGGCGTAGGTCTTGATGGCCTTGAGCATGTCGTACTGCTTTGCCATGGAACAGTAAGTGTCCACGGGATCGAAGGCGTTCTGCTGCAAAAAGACCTCGCGGATGAGGCGGGCGACCTCGATGGTCACCTGCTCCTCTTCGGGCAGGGCATCGGATCCCACCAGCTGCACGATCTCCTGCAGCTCGGATTCCTTCTGGAGCACCTCCATCGCCCACGCCCGGATCCGGTTCCACTCGGGGTTGACGTTCTCGTCGTACCAGTCGTGGAGCGAGTCGAGGTAGAGCGAGTAGGAGTTCAGCCAGTTGATTGCCGGAAAGTGGCGGCGCTGGGCCAGCTTGGCGTCCAGTGCCCAGAACACCTTGACGATGCGCAGGGTGTTCTGCGTGACCGGCTCGGAGAAATCGCCGCCCGGCGGCGAGACCGCCCCGATCACCGTGACCGAGCCCATGTCCTGGTTCAGCGTCTCCACGCGTCCCGCACGCTCGTAGAACTCCGAGAGGCGTGCCGCCAGGTACGCGGGGTACCCCTCTTCGCCGGGCATCTCCTCGAGGCGGGAGGAGATCTCGCGCATCGCTTCCGCCCACCGGGAGGTGGAGTCCGCCATGAGCGAGACATCGTAGCCCATGTCACGGAAGTACTCGGCGATGGTGATCCCGGTGTACACCGACGCCTCTCGTGCCGCCACCGGCATGTTGGAGGTGTTGGCGATGAGCACGGTGCGCTCCATGAGCGGTTTGCCCGTCCTCGGGTCCTCCAGCTCCGGGAACTCGGTCAGCACCTCGGTCATCTCGTTGCCGCGCTCGCCGCAGCCGATATAGACCACGATCTCCGCATCGGACCACTTCGCCAGCGCCTGCTGGGTGACCGTCTTTCCGCTGCCGAACGGCCCGGGGATGGCCGCCGTACCGCCTTTGGCGATGGGGAAGAGGCCATCTAAGATACGCTGCCCGGTGATCAGCGGGATGTCCGGGTTCTTCTTCTCGGTCACCGGGCGGGGCACGCGGACCGGCCACTTCTGCATCATGGTCAGCTCGGTGCCGTCCTCGAGCACGCAGACGGTCTCCTCGACCGTGAAGCTGCCGGTCCTGATCTCCCTGATCACGCCGCCTTTGAGATTCGGCGGGACCATGATCCGGTGTACGATGTTTGTCTCCTGCACTTCACCGATGATGGTTCCTGGCCCGACCGTATCCCCCGCCTTCTTGACGGGGACGAACTCCCACTTCTTCTCGTGGGAGAGACCCGGTGCGGTAACGCCCCGCTCGATAAAGTCGCCCATTTTTTCCACGAGCACCTCGAGCGGCCGCTGAATACCGTCGTAGATACTTGTCAGCAGGCCGGGGCCGAGTTCCACTGCCAGCGAAAGTCCCGTGTTTTCCACGGGCTCGCCGGGACGGATGCCGGCTGTGTCCTCATAGACCTGGATGATAATGTTCTCACCCTGGATCTTGATGACCTCTCCCATCAGCTGCTCATGGCCGACCTTCACCACATCGTACATGTGGGCATCAAGATCGACCGCAGTGACCACGGGTCCGGCAATCCGCTTAAGAATTCCCTTTGTTCGTGTTACTTCCACAGATCAACACCCATTGCTTTAATGATACGCTCTCTCATCGTAATCCCGCCCTCTTCGGCACCGATAGCCACCACCGTCGGCGTCACCGATTCTTCCAGTGCGATACGGAGCCTGGGGGGAAGGCGCTGCATGTCGCTGCCCTTGATCACGAGAATAGCCACATTCTCGTTTTCGAGAAGCTTCGTCACCACGTCCTTCAGTTTTTCATCGTCATCCGCGGGATAGGTCATCTGGATCCCCGCAAGCTGGAACCCGATGATAAATTCGCTGTTGCCGACTACCGCAATCTCCATCTCATATCACCAGATAACTCTGAATGCGCTCGGTGGGCAGGTTCGACTCTTTCCCGCGGGCGAGGGCCCGGAGGTTGATGACTTCAAAGCGCTTTCTCTCCAGGTAGTCGAGAATCGTTACAATCGAAAAGACATGCCGCTTCGATATCCGTGTCATCTTGTCGAGGCGAAGATGGGTCAGTGCATTTTCGATTGCATGAATGGGTGCGTCACCCCGGATCTGGTCAATCAGGCCACCGAGTGTTTCAGCCCCGACCCTCTGCTGGAGCGTCTCGATCAATTCATCGGACGCTTCCGCAACGGCAAGGCGGACCAGTTCATCCGGTTTCACCTCGCCTCCTTCGATGAACATCTCCCTGGCATCCTCGGGGATCGGTCCCTGCCTGAGACGGAACGCCACCTGGAGATTGCGGATGTCGATTTCCAGCTGGATATACTCGAGGAACGCACGCCCGCCCTTCACGCCCGCTTGTGCGGTCTCGATCAGGTCGGCATAGTAGGCCTTGTAGAGCTCGTTCTCCATATGTGCGTAGCTTCCCGACTCATGTGCCGCGGGAAACTCCTTTTCGACCACCGGATAGAGCCTTTTCCCCTTCAGTGCCTCGACCACCCGTTCGGGCGATTCCTCGCCGAGCAGGCGATCGAGGGTGATACGGTCCAGCGATCCCGCCGGGATCAGGATCTCCTTGATCTTGCCCACACGCATCCCCTGGCTTTTGCCCCGCAGGATGGTGAGCACGTTCTGGATATCCCAGCTGCGAAGGTAGGTCTGCAGGAAGATCCTCAGTCTGCCAGGGGTGATCGCCAGGATCTTCTGGTACTCCTTGGCAAGGTTCCACGAAAGGGCGACCTCCACGAGATCGATGCCCGAAAACGATTGCGACAGCTCATCGATTTCCGCTTTGTACTGGGATTCTTCTATGATGCGGGTAATCTCGGGCAGGCTCATGTTCAGCATCCGGAGGTATTCCTCGCGGGGCAGGAGCTTGGATTTACGCACCCGCATGCGGGTGGTGACATAGATGTAGGGGGCAGGGCCGATAGCCGAACCGGCTACGCTAATTGACGTCATACACTCACCCTCCCACGCTACTGAAAGAGTATCTCAGATGCATCCTTCAAGCCGGACTCCCAGACTTCTGCGAGGAAGGTCGAGTAGCTGTAGTCAAGCTGCATTCCGCCGTCCCTGCTTTCCGCAATGATACCACCAAGAATGTCGACCGTCCCTGCGAACGTGAACCCGGAGAGTGTCTTGAGGCTGGAGAGCGCATCCTCAACCGCCGGCTTATCGCGCTCGTTGCAGTAGATGACCCCGCCGGCCAGTTCCGCGGCCGCCCGCTTGCACAGCTCGCGCACCGCCTTTTTGTGAAAAACGTCGGGGAGGGCGGCAACCTGCTCAAGGGCTGCCGAATACACCTCATCGAGCTTTTCCTTCTGGGCGTTGAGGATCTCGCGCTTCACCGCAAGGTTGGCTGCAGCGTGTTCCTGCCGGAGGATGTACTCGGTCTGGCGATTGGCATCCTCGTCTGCCGCGATCTTGATTTCATCTGCCTGTTGCTTGGCTTCTGCGAGGATGGCATCAGACTCCGCCTTCCCCGCTCTCCTGATGGCCTCTGCCTCCTGTTTCGCCTTCTCCCTGATCTCACCGACTACAGCATCAAGTGCCATCGTCATTCTCCTCAGAACAGCAGCAGAAGTGCGACCACGAGACCAAAGATGACAATTGTTTCGGGAATCACCGTCAGGACCAATACAAGACCGAAGATATCCTTATTCTCTGCGGTGGCGCCGACCGCTGCGGTGCCGATACCGTACTGGGCGATAGCGGTAGCCAGACCTGCCATTCCCACGGCGAGACCTGCACCGATTGCGACGAGTCCTCTTGCCGATGCCTCTGCAACTTCAACTGACATTGTTTCAACTGCCATAATTTAATCCTCCGTAAATTTTCTGATCATCCCAAAGGGATCGTATTTTTTTCCTCTTCCAAGGTAGAACTTGGTGAAAAACTCAACGTAGTGCAAACGAATCGAGTGCAGGCCGCCACCGAGAAGGCCGAGTGCGGTATTCAGGGTGTGGCCGAGCAGGAACACAATAATTCCTGCGATGATGAAAATAACTCCCATCAGGCTCAAATCTTGCATCGCCGGTTCGATCATCATGCCGATGGCGATGTAATTCACCACCATTGCGATAGCCACAGACGAGATCCCCACCGCCGCCAGACGGGCGTAGGAGAGGGTGTGGCTCATCACCGTGGGTAATTCAAGGAGCTCCAGACTGTTTTCCTGCCCGATTGCGACGATGCCGACGATCAGCATCACGGCGCCCAGCAGGGTCACGATATTCATGCCCGCAACGATCGGCGAAAGCCCGGTGAACGAGGGCATCAGGGGAAGCTCAAACATCGACCAGAGCGCAAACAGGATGCCCCACATCACGAGGATCCACCCGGCCTGGCCGAATACCACTTTGTTCCGGTGTTTTCCAGGCTTGTACATCCTGCGAGCATTGCGCATGTGGATCAGCCGCCCGAGCGTGATGTGCAGGATACCCGCCCATGCCGAAACCACGAGCATGAGGACGATATCAGGGCCGTGGCCGTGGGCTTCCGCGCCGATGTTCAGGTGCCGGTTGATGCCGATCGGCTCCCAGGGTAGTGCGAATCCCAGGAACTCGGAATACAGCACACCGAAGATGATACTCGAAACACTGGCGTTTCTCAGCACCTTGAGCAGCTTCTCCCCCGCACCACCGGTGATGATCCTGCGGAGACCGAGGCTCATCGCCAGAAGCACCAGACCGTAACCCACGTCGCCGAGAATAAACCCGAAAAAGATCGGGAAGACAATGGCGATGAGGAGCGTCGGGTCAAGTTCGGTGTACTGGGGCCGCGAATAGACATCCATCAGCATTTCGGTCGGTTTCGAAAAATCCGGATTGTCAAATTCGATGGGAACGTTATCATTGACAGGATCAAAGTCCTGTTCGGCGATGTACGCCGTGCCGTTCGTGACCGAACGCAGGGCAGCGGTCAGGGCCTCGACGTTTTCTGACGGTACCCAGCCTTCTGCCACAAACGTGGTGTCAGTCGTGGCGAACCGGAGCGGCGCTTCCGCACGCTCCGCCTCTGCCGTGAGGAGCTCGTCACATGCCACCAAAAAAGTCTGATGCTTCTCTTTGCGAGCGTTCACCTGCTCGTCTACCTCTTCCATCTCCGCCCGGAGACGGGAAATCTCCTGCGTGTACCATGCAATGCGGTCTTTTGCCAGCCCTTCCTCCCCCGGGACGGGCATCGACTGGAACCCGGCCTCGAACAGGAATTGCTCCGCTTCATTGAGTCGTTCGTTGGGGACGATTGCAATAAGAAGGTTTCCGGAAACATCACCGGAAAAATACATCTCCGCCGGCACGGGGAGCTCCACCTTCGCCGGGATGTGCCCGGCAAGCACCGAAAACTGCTCGTACCCCCGCAGGAGCGAGAGATCCACCTGGACCGGAACAAACGGTTCCAGTTCCGCGATCTTTGTTTCGCATTCCCGGATGGCACTTTCCAGATGGTTGCGCCGGTCAACGAGATCCGAGACCTCCGCCTCTATCTGCGGGAGTTCGGCATCTATCCTCGCCGAAAGGGCCGATACGGACTCTTTGCGCTCAGGGACGACATCGGAACGCGCAACACCGAACGCGCTGACGATCGCCCGGATCCGAAGCAGCTCGGTCGACACCGCACTCGCCTGGGGCAGCGGCATGCCGATCTTTACGCCTTCGTATCCCTCTTCCTCCGTTTCGACGAAATCCTCGATATGAAAAACATGATGCCGGTACAGCTCGCGCACGATTCCATCAAGCTGATCCTTTGACGCTACGACGAGCAGCTTGCTCATCGACCGGGTGTTAAACATCGAGCTTCACCTTGAACTGCGATACAATTCTTTCAACCGCCTTTTCAAGGTTGCTATCTGCGTCAGATCTCATTGCAGCTGCTTTTTTTCTGCCTGCTTCCATGATCTCGGCGTTTCTGTGCTTCGCCTCCTCACGGGCATCTGCAATGCGCTTGATTTTGTACTCCTCAGCATCGTTACGTGCCCTGGCGATCAGATTCTCAGCTTCTACATGCGCGGCCGCAATCATGCGGGCCTTTTCTTCTTCCGCAACGCTGATCATCGATCGATACTCTTCTTCTGCTTGTTTGATGCTCTTCAAGACCTCACTCTTCATCCAACCCTCCTCTCACGGCAATAGAATAATTCTGAGAAGGAGAAGTAATAATGGTTATTATTTCCCCTGAACATGATGCAATCAAAGATATCGATAGGATATATCCTCCGAAGGCAGGGATATCTCCACACCACCGGCGGTTCGGCGAACCTGCGCGCCGTTGAGCTCGTCTGATGCACAGATCAGGTGCTGCTCGGGATGCGTCCCCCGCTGGATCCCGCAGGCCAGAAGAATCTCGGGGCCGGCCGAAACCACCATCAGTAGGCGCTTTGAGCCAGGATGGCCCCGGGGCAGCACCACCAGGGGTGCATGGAAGGTGCGCACCAGCTCGAGGAGCATGCGTGCCTGCTCGACATCGCCCCCTTCCGGCGCGGAGACGACCACAAGGTCTCCACGCTCAAGCGTCTGGCAATATTCCTCCTTGCACGTCTCGATGCAGAGGGCAAACGGCTCATGGACTTTTCCGATGAGCAGAAAAGAAGAGGAGCCCTCGATGAGCAGGGGCTCATCGCCGAGCGGGAGATTCATTCCTCGGAGACGTTTTCCGACTGGCAGGACGGGCAGATGGGGCGTTTGCTCACGCTCGTGAACCGCTCGCCGCAGTCATTGCAGCGGTAGTTCTTCCCCTTGACCCGGTCAGCCATCTCCACATCCATCGGTCCACCAACACTGCACATTGCGCATCACCAGATGAGTAGAGGGCGTGCCCGGCAATAAAATCTCTGTTCGGGTCGCCGGGACGCTCCACCACCCTGCCAAAAAAAATGATCAGGAGTGTTCGGCAAGCCACGCGTACCGCATGTTGATCGTCTTGCCCTGCTCCAGTTCGAACTGCTCGACGGCGGTCTTGAAGGTGCCGTCGAAGGTCGTCTCGTAGATGAGGATGGACCCTTCCGCGTAGATCTGCAGGGTGACCGGCTGATTATCCGCGTAGCGCTTGTTGATCTCAACGCGGATCTTGTCGGAGGGCGTCACCGTGAAACGATCGCCACTATTCGGGCCCCAGTGTACCCTGCGCGTCTCATCGGTATCGGTCATGTAGATGGGGCAGTCGCCGAGATCCTGGCAGGTGCACCCCTCGAAGCTCATCTCGCCTCCGGCATCGTAGACGACGAAGAAGTCGTTAAGCTTCGCCTGCGTGGTGATCTTGAAGGTCACATCGGTCAATCCGGGGAAGACGTCCCCGTCGATCTGGGTGAACGGTCCTGCCCGATCGATGGACGGGGGCGGGCGGTAATCTATGCGCATCCCACCCCATTTTTCTTTGAAATCCGTGATGTTGCCGGGATCGCCACCCGGACCGGGGGTCACCACCTGCTGGAATTTGAAGAGCAGGTCCCGGATACTGGTGCCCTGGAGCGTGAACGTATCCGCCTCGGCTCGATAGCCCTCGGGGATGTCGACCGCATCGACCCGGTAGTACCAGAAGTCCTTGTACCAGAACCCGGGCTCCTCTTCAACGACGTTCTCTATCCACCAATCCTCTCCCTTGTAGGGATAACTCCAATCCCTGCAGCCGGGAAACACGTTCCCGGCGAAGTGGAATACCTCGCCCTGCGTGAGCGAGAAGGTGGTGACGGCCTCCTCACGGAGCGGACCGTTGTCCTCGATCACCCGGGGAGAGTCCCACCATTTCACCGGCTGGATCACCTTGACCAGCGCGAAATCAAACGACGTCGCATCGTCCTCCGCCGGGTCGTCGAAGCTTCCCGGCACGTAGATGCCGACGGTGACATCGGGCCACAGCGTGGACGCCGCGACGGGCGGCGCAAAGGCCACAAGTACACCGAGGGCACACAGGAGGGCGAACGCATTCTTCTTCGTTCTGTTGTCCATTTCCATCAACCTCAATGCATCAATTGTTCCGGCATCACACCCAGGCGCTGCCGCGGTTCATGCACCGTGCCATACATAGCAATGTTCTTTTTTATTCACATTGTTATATATTAACAATAGCAATAATCACTGTCAATTATATAAAAATATTTCTATACTTTGGAGGGACTCGGGTGCCCGAATGCATACAGAGGATGGGACATGCCTGATTGGATATTAAAAATCCCCGCATGCCAGGTCCCGGCGAGGAGCATGGTGCATGTATTCGCGGCAGAGCGGCCGCATCCACAGGATTGCGTTCCGAATACCCAGACCAGAAGTATCCAACGTCGCCCGGCGCGGCCTTCTCCCGCCGGCGCCCCTGCGCGCACTTCCCTAGAGGGTGATGCCCACCAGGTTGAGCAGGACGAGCAGCGCCGCCCCGGGTAGCCCCCCGAACGCACAGACGACCACGCTCACCCAGGTGATGGGCACCTCGCCCATGCCCAGGACATTGAGCTGGTTGACGATGAAGAGGGTGATCAGGCCCACCACGGCATTGACCACAAGCGTGGATGCCTTTTTCAGAAAGTAATAAATAGCGGCGGCAATCCCGATGGCGAACATGATGACGATAATGGTTTCGATCATCCTATTTACCAATGATCTGCTGGTTATTGAACCTTACTGGTGGTAGTATGACATTCCCGATGATCCTTGGCACGTTACCCAGCACCTCGATTGAGCCCAGCATATCGAAGAGGTTGCCGGCGAGCATGGCAGACCGGATCGGCTCGCCGAACGCGCCTCCTTCCACCCAGGAGGGATTGGAGAGCTCCACCGAGAAGTCCCCGGTGACGGGATTGGCCGTGTGGGCGCCGACAAGGTCATGGACCCAGATCGCCCGCTCCTCGTCCACTGCACCCCGCGGCCCGTCCACCACGAGGTTGTGCATGCCGATGCCCGGCGACCCGCCCGGCCCGCTGCGCACCGCGCTCGCCGTACTCTCCTCGCCGTAGCGGTACGCGGTCTTGAGGTCGTAGGCAAAACCTCGGAGCACGCCACGCTCGACAAACTCGGTGCGCCGGGCGGGCATGCCCTCCGCATCCCACAGCGTGCTCCCCAGCCCGCGGGTGAACGGGTCGTCATAGAGCCACAGGGTCTCGCCCATGCACGGCTCCCCGATTTTGCCTGCGAGCCACGAGCGGCCTGCGTGCACGTTTCTCCCCGAGAGGGCCGGAACCACCACATGGCCTATCAGCTGGGCGAGGGCGACAGGTGAGAGGATGACGGCAAAGGACCCGGTCGCCACATCCTTCCCGTTCGCGGAGTGACATGCCAGAAACGCGGCCGAACGCCCGATATCCACCGCATCGATGTCCAGAAAGCAGGAGCGATCGAACTCGTAGCCGGTCGAGGTGCCCCGAATTGCCTCCAGCGAGGCGCCTACCCCGGTCTTCTGCCGTGTGTAGAAGACCCCGCTGCTGTTGGCGAGCACCGATTCCGAAAGGGAGAGGGATGCCGACCCGCCGATCACCTCGGCATCGTGGTCCGCCGCACCGAGGAGCAGGTCGGCGGCGAGCCGGCGTGCCGCCTCTACGCCGGGCACCACCGCAGGGTCGAAGACCGGCACCTCCGCCGGCAGGTCGGCGGGACCGGGCAGGCCGTGCCATTCCTGCGCCGTGGCGAGCCGCCCGCTGGCGAGCGCTGCGTCAAGGCACGCCTGCCAGCGTGCGGGATCGTCGGTGCTCGAGGTGCCGATGTGCCCGTCGGCGACGGTGCGGATCATGATCCCCCGGGCGCGGCTCTCATGCGCTTCGCCGATGATGGTGCGTTTCAGGTCGACGCCCACCGACCGGCTTTCGGCATAGTAGACCTCGACCTCGTCGGCGGCCTTCTCGCCCGCACGAAGGATGGCATCGACCAGCGGTGCGATCTCATGCTGCACCGTGACCACCTACCACTGCCGATTTCAGGAGCACATGGGGCGAACCGTCGCTCACCGGCACGCTCTGCCCCGATTTGCCACAGAACCCCTGGTGCATCCTGCGGTCGTCGGCACAGAGCGCGATAGTGTGCAGGGTGGCGAGGATCTCGCCGGAGAGAGAGACATCGCGGACCAGGTCCCGCACTTCGCCGTCCCGGATCAGGTAGCCGTACTCGGCGTTGAACTGGAAAACCCCGCGGCCGGGATCCACCTGCCCGCCGCGGGAGCCCTTGAGCAGGATGCCGGTGCCGCAGGCCTCGATCACCTCCTCGACGGATGCGTCCCCGTTTTCGATGAATGTGTTGCTCATGCGCACGATGGGCGGGTCTCCCGCCACCCCCCGGGCATGGCCGGCCGCCCCGCCGCCCACCGCGGCAAGGGTCTCCCGGTTGTGCAGAAACGAGGTAAGAATGCCGCCGGTGATGATCTCCGTCCTTGCCACGGCCACGCCCTCAGCGTCGACCGGCTCGAACCCGAATTCGGGCATGGTGGGATCATCGACGATCGTCAGCACGTGGTTTCCGATCTGCTCGCCGATGCGGCCCCCGATCACCGACCCGCCCTCCTTGATGATGTCGCCTTCGCTGGCATGTCCGATGGCCTCGTGGGCAAACACGCCGGCGAGCTCGGGGTCGAGCACCGCATCCATCGTCCCGCCGCGCACCGTGGCCGCATCGAGCAGGGCCACCGCACGCTCCCCGGCGGTCCGTCCCAGCTCTTCCTTGTGGGCGAGGTTGAGTCCCCGGATGGTGTGCTCGCTCTCCCGCCCCATCTGCAGAAGCCCGTTTTTCCGGGCCACGGCGAGTACGGAAAACCCGCAGCGGGTGATCTCGTAGGTGTACTCGTGCCCGCTTGCATCCTCGAACCGGACAGAGTTGATCTCCTCGGTATAGCGCCCCCTTGTGCTGGCAACGCCGGGCACCTTCGCAGCCGCCTCGATCCCGGCGAGCATCTCCTGCTTCTCTTCGAGGGAGATTTCACGGGGATCGGGTGCCGGTGCCGGAACGGGAAGGATGCGCGAGGGGGCGTCGGCAAGGAAGACCTTCTCTTCGGTCGCTCTCGCCAGACGGAGGGCGTCCTGCAGAACGGTCTCGATCTCAGCCTGCGAACGGCCCGAAAAATTGTCGATGGCAATGACGCCCCAGCCCGTCTCACCGAGCGCCCGCACCACCGCCTTGTCAAAAAAACTGGTCCCTGCGGACTCAATCACACCGTTGTCGATGTCGATGTGAGTGACCTGGCCACTCACATGCCTGATGTCGTAGTATCGCGCCTCTGCCATACCCTACACTCCAGATGGAGTGGGGGTGGTTGAGTCAAAGACTTTTGGGGTGGCGCTGGCCGCCACCCGGTGGATTTTATCCAGGAAGCTCTGCCTGTTCTCCGGCACAAGGGCGTGCTCGAGCACATCTTCGATGGTTTTCACCGGGATGATCTCCACCATATCGCGGTAGCGCTCCTCGATCAGCACGTCGTCGAGGTTGGACTGGGGGATGAGCACCTTTTTGATGCCCGCCTTGGCCGCCGCCTCGATCTTGTAGGTGACCCCGCCCACCGGCAGCACGTTGCCGCGGACCGAGAGCGACCCGGTCATGGCCAAATCCTGGCGGACCGGGATCTCGCAGAGCGCACTGATGACCGCCGTCGCCACGCTGATGGAGGCGGAGTCACCCTCCACGCCCTGGTAGGTGCCGATGAACTGGATGTGGACGTCCATCTCCTTGAGGTCCACGCCGGTGAACTTCTTGATGATCGCGCTGATGTTGGTGATCGATTCGCTGGCGATCTCCTGGAGGCGGCCGGTGGCCAGTATCGTGCCGCCCATCTTGCTCTGGGTGGGGGTGACCTCGGCCATGATGGGCAGCACGGAGCCAGAATCGCTGCCGATGACCGCAAGGCCGTTGACGCGGCCGACCGCGGTGCCCTTGATCACGGTGAGGTCGTACTCCCTGCTCCGGCGGATAAACTCGTCGGACATCTGGCCCTCGATCGAGCGGGCCATGCCTTTTGCCGCAAGCACATGCTCGGCGGTGGTCACGTCCGCCCCCTCCTGGCGGGCAAGGTCGCCGGCAACCCGGATCAGCCCGCCCATGTCGCGCAGCTTGAGGGTGAGGTAGCCCTTGCGGTTGCTGCGCCGGCGCGCCTCCCTGAGGATCTCCTCGATTGCACTGCGGTCGAAGTGCGGGATCTTGCCGTCGTTCTTGACCTCCTGGGCGACGAAACGGATGAATTTGCTCCGGTTCTCCTCGGTGTCGAGCATGGTCTCCTGCATGTAGACCTCATAGCCGTAGCCCCGGATACGCGAGCGGAGTGCCGGGTGCATCCCCTGCATGGCATCCATGTTCCCCGCGGCGATCATGATGAACCGGCAGGGGACAGGTTCGGTGCGCACCATGGCGCCGCTCGAGCGCTCGCTCTGGCCCGTGATGGGGAACTCGCCTTCCTGCAGGGCGGTCAGCAGGTTCTGCTGGGAGTGGGGGGTGAGCGTATTGATCTCGTCGATGAACAGTACCCCGCTGTGGGCCTTGTGGATGGCGCCGGCTTCGACACGGTCATGCGAGGGCGTCTCCAGCCCCCCGCTCTGGAAGGGGTCGTGACGCACGTCGCCGAGCAGGGCGCCGGCATGCGACCCGGTACCGTCGATGAACGGCGCCATCTCCTTGCCCTCGTTGGAGACAAGGAGTTTCGGCACCATGGCCTCCTCACGCGGGGTGGAGTAGCGCAGCGCCATGAACACGAAGGCTGCGGCGATGATGCCCATCAGCCACTGCATGCTGATGAAGGCGTAGCCGATGATCCCGATCATCAGCAGCATGATGAGCGTGTTGCGCATTTGGAGGCGCTTTCTCGCCTCGTTTTTGTGGGCGTTGACGATCTCCTTGCCCCGGCCCGCCTTCACCGTCCGGATGACGGGGGTGTTGGAGTCCTCCACGTTGGGGTAGACCAGGGTATCCTGCATCTCCTCCTTGGGGAGCAGTTCGGCCATCGCCTTGGCCAGCATCGATTTTCCGGTGCCGGGAATCCCGATCATCATCACGTGGCGCCGCTGGACCGCCGCCTTCTTGATCACCTCGACGGCATGCTCCTGGCCGATCACCTGATCGATCAGGTGCTGCGGCACATCGATGTCGGCCGACGAGCCGACCTCGAGACCGGCGAGGATGTCCTCATCCACCTCCGGCTCCGCAACTGATTCGGAATCGGATTCAGTGGATGTGGGAACGATTTCATTATTTTCCATTGCGATAGTTACCTCTCTGCACCGATAGGGATTAAATAATTATTCTCGATAGTTTAAGTACTTTCAGCAAAGGGTAATCCCATGAAAGTTGTAACAACGGAAAAATCACAGGTTTTGGGGGTAAAACTCGCTGAAGCTCTCGATCTGGAAATCGTCGATACCCGGTTTTCACGCTTCCCCGACGGGGAGCTCTACCTGCGGACGGGTGATCTCGACGGGGAGACGATCCTCGTGGGGAGTGTCATGGACAGTGACTCGCTCGTCCAGCTCCTCCTCCTCATCGATGCCTGTGAAGGGTCCGAAAACACCCTCGTGCTGCCATATCTGGGCTACGCACGCCAGGACAAAAAGTTCCACGAGGGCGAACCCATCAGCGCCAGGGCGATCGCGCGGGCGCTCTCCCCCGGCGTCGCCCGGGTCGTGTGCGTGAACATTCACGAGGAGTCGGTGCTCGATCACTTTCAGGTCCCGGCCCGGAACCTCTCGCTCGCCCCCGCAATCGGGGAGTACATCGCCGCAATGCCCCTTGCCGATCCCCTCATCCTCGCTCCCGACGCCGGTGCCTCGGCGTTCGCCGCGGCGGTTGCGGGAGTGGGCGGGTGGAACTGTGACGAGCTGCAGAAAACACGACTTTCGGGGGAAGAAGTCCGGATCACGCCAAAGAGCATCGATGCCGCAGGGCGCGAGGTGGTCATCGTCGACGACATTATCTCCACGGGAGGGACCCTTGCCATGGCCGCATCGATGCTTCTCGCGCAGGGTGCGGGGGTGGTGCACGCCGCGTGCGTGCACGGCGTGTTTACCGGCGGCGCATATACGCGGCTACGCCACGCCGGGGTGCAATCGGTCGTCGCCAGCGACACCATCGAGGGAGGCGCAAGCCTTATCACTGCTGCAGCCTGCATAGCACCGGCACTCGAACACGCATGATCACCATCGACGGGAGCCGTCTCGAAGGGGGCGGCCAGCTGGTCCGGGCCGCGGTCGCCCTTGCCGCACTCTCCGGCGAGGGTGTGGAGATCGAAAATATCCGTGCCCGGCGGAAGAGCCCGGGCCTCCGCGCCCAGCACATCGCCGCGGTCAGGGCGGTCGCCGGTGTCTGCGGGGCCGAATGTACGGGCCTTTCGGTGGGAAGCAGCAGGTTGCGGTTTGTGCCGGGGCCCCTGCGGGAGCGGAGGCTGCAGGTCGACGTGGGCACCGCGGGGAGCGTCCCGCTCGTGCTGCAGGCCTGGCTGCCCGCCGCGATCGTCGCCGGGGGGAGCATCAGTATTTCCGGGGGCACCGAGGTTGCCTGGAGCCCGACCATCGACTACGCAGAGCGCGTCTTTTTGCGGGCGCTCCGGGACGCGGGGGCGGCGGTCGAATTGCGCATCCTCCGCCGGGGCTACTTCCCGCGGGGCGGGGGTCTCGTCGAGGCAGCGGTGGCGCCCTCCGATCTCTCCCCGGTCCGCCCCTCACCGGAAGGGGCCGGCGGCATCATCTCGTGCTCCTCCAACCTGCCCGCCCACGTGGCTGAGCGCCAGGCCGACGCCGCCGCCAAACGCCTCCTTGCATCGGCGGGCGATCTGCCCGTCACCCTTGACCGGCGCGAGGAGCTGGAGACGGGGAGTTCCTGCACGGTCTGGCAGGCGCAGAAAGGCGGCTGTGCGCTCGGCCGCCGGGGCTATCCCGCGGAACGGGTGGGGGAGGATGCGGCCGACGCACTCCTCGCCGAACTGGCCTCCCCCGCCTCGGTAGACGTCCATCTCGCCGACCAGCTCATTCTCTACCTTGCCCGCTACGGGGGATCATATTCCGCCCCCTCGTTCTCCCTCCACGCCGCCACCATGTGCTGGCTGTGCGGGGAGTTCGGGCTCACCGTATCCCACCGCACCACACAGGAAGGGCTCGTCGAGGTGCGTGCATGAACAAAGTGCTCGACGCCTCGGCTTTTTTCATCGACCTCCACCTCGCAGGACCGCTCTTCACCACGCCCGCCGTGGCGGACGAGATCAAAGACCTCGCGGCAAAATGCCGCTTCGACGCCTGCGTTGCGGCAGGACTCACCGTCGCGGAGGGTTCCGCCGAAGCGCTGGGGCGTGTGCTGCAGGCGGCAGAGCGAAGCGGCGATGCCGGTGTGATCTCGGATGCGGACGCAGGCATCCTCGCCCTCGCCCTCGACCTGCAGGCCACGCTCGTCACCGACGACTTCGCCGTCCAGAACGTCGCACACCGCCTCGGCATCGCCGTGCAGCCCATCCGCCAGCGCAAGGCGAAATCCCGCACCTGGAAGCACCGCTGCTCCGGCTGCGGGCGCTATTTCACGCATCCGGGCATTTGCGAGTACTGCGGTGCGGAGATCAGACGAAAACTTAAATAAATTGTGGCTGACCTCTTCACATGTCATCGCTTGAGGATCTGATCGCGCATGCGCGGAGACTCCACTCCGAGGGGCATAACCCGAGCCAGATCGCCGACGAACTGAACCTCTCCATGGAAACGGTGACCTGGCTGCTCACCCAGCAGAAGGGCGCCGAGGCGCCGCGGGATATCGCCATCGACTGGACGCCGGTGAGCAGCCACGCGGACATGCTGCGTGACATCTCGGTGCTGATGCTCAAGCAGTTCTTCTATGCACAGTGCGAAACCACGCCGCGAAGGGAAGGGGCCGAGCCCACGGTGGCCATCGGCATCGCCCAGTCCGGCATCCCCCTCGCCACGCTCATCGCCTCAGAGCGTGAGATGCGCCTTGCCATCTACCACCCCCGCAAGCATGCCACCGGCGAGAACCCGGTCGGATCGCTCTCCGGCAATTTCGCCCAGATCGCCGGGGAGCGCTGCATTATTGTCGATGACGTGATCACCAGCGGCAGGACGATGAACGAGACGGTTGCATACCTCCGCTCCCACGGCGCACAGCCGGTGGCAATCAGCGTCCTCTTCGATAAAAGGGGCATCCGGGAGGTCGACGGCGTGCCCCTCCACTCGCTCTTCCGCGTCTCCCGGATCGACTGATCGTGTTTCCTCTTCGGGAGACCTTTTTTTTCGCCGGAACCCGTGTTACGGCCCCGATCCGCCGCCCCGCATGGGGTGCGCCGCGCGCGGGCGGCGATCGTGCGCCCGGCCGCCCCTGCATCGATTGATATATATAGAAGTTCAAATCCACGAATATGAGATAAAGGAGGATTCACTACATGCTTGCAGGACAACCTGTCGTTATATTAAGAGAAAATGTGGACCGTTCCCGCGGAAGAGAGGCGCAGCGGTCGAATATTATGGCAGCGAAGGCCATTGCCGGTGCGGTTCGCACAACGCTCGGCCCTCGCGGCATGGACAAGATGCTCGTTTCGCCCGGCGGCGATGTCGTGATCACCAATGACGGGGCGACCATCCTGCACGAGATCTCGGTCCAGCACCCCGGCGCGAAGATGGTGGTCGAGGTGGCCGAGACCCAGGATGAGGAGGTCGGCGACGGCACCACCACCGCCTGCATTCTCGTGGGCGCACTCATGGAGGAGGCCGAACGCATGCTCGACCAGAAGATCCACCCGACCGTCATCGCCAACGGCTACCGCCTTGGCATGATGAAAGCGATGGAGATCCTGGACCGGCTTGCCATCACCGCCCAGGGCGAAGACCGCGACCTTCTCCACAAGGTTGCCGACACCGCCGTGACCGGCAAGTCCGTCGAGGCGGTCAAGGACCAAATCAGCGGCATGGTCGTCGATGCGGTGTGCACCGTCGCCGAGCACCGGGAGGACGGCACCGTGGCCATCGATGAGGACGACATCTTCATCAAGACCATGATCGGCGACCACATGGAGGACGCCGAACTCGTCAGGGGCTTTATCATCGACAAGACCCGCGTGGACAAGGCGATGCCCAAGAAGATGGAGAACGCAAAGATCGCACTGCTCGCCCACGCCCTCGAGATCACCAAAACGCAGGTCAGCGCCAAGATCAAGATCACCTCCTCCGACCAGATGGAGGCCTTCGCAGAGCAGGAGCGGGCAAGCCTCCGCGTGATGGCGGAGAATATCGCCGCCACCGGCGCCACCGCCGTTTTCTGCCAGAAGGGCATCGCCGACGCGGTGCAGTACCACCTGGCCAAACTGGGGGTCTTCGCCATCCAGGACTTCCCCGAAAAGGAGCTCAAGTTCGTCGCCCGGGCAACCGGCGCCACCATCGTCAACAAGGTGGAGGACCTCTCCGGGGATGTACTCGGCAACGCGGCGCTCATCGAGGAGATGAAGGACGTCGTGCTCACCAAGATCACCGGATGCGAAAACCCGAAGACCGTGAGCATCCTCCTCAAGGGATCCAGCCAGGTGTTCGTGGACGAACTCGAGCGCGCGGTCTACGATGCAAAACGCGTGGTGATGGATGCACTCGAGGATGGCACCTACATCGTCGGCGGGGCCTCGGTGGACACCGAGCTGCTGCTGGGCATCCGCGAGTACGCGGCGAGCGTCGGGGGCAGGACGCAGCTTGCGATCGAGGCTTTTGCAAACGTATTCGAGTCAATTCCCCGCACACTTGCAGAGAACTCCGGCTACGACCCCATCGACAAGATGGTGGAGCTCAAGGCCGCCCACACGGCCGGCCAGAAGTACGCCGGCCTGAACGTCTACACCGGCGAGATCGTGGACATGTACGAGCAGGGAGTCATCGAGCCCCTCCGGGTTAAGAAGCAGGCCATCCAGAGTGCGGCGGAGGCTGCAAGCATGCTCATCCGCGTCGACGACATGATGATCACCCAGACCCACAGGCCCGGGGCATAACCCCCTCACGTTCTTTTTCTACCCTCTTGACGAGGTGGTCACGATGTCGACCTCGTCCGCTTCGATCGGTTCGTCCTCGGGAAGGCTCTTTCCGGCCTGAAAAATGAGGACGGTATCGGGGACGATGCCGAAGAAGAGGAGGGCGTCGGCGTAGGTGTCGCCGGGGCGCACCGGGTAGATCGCAGAATGGCCTTCACGCACAAAATTGAACCTGCACCGCATCGGACCTTCGACAAGTATTATGGCACCGGCGGCGAAATAGCTATGCTGCATTCATTGCCTGTTCTTGTGCCGAGGTAGTCTAGTCCGGCAAGGCGGGGGCCTCGAAAGCCTCTGGTGCTTGGCACCACGGGAGTTCAAATCTCCCCCTCGGCGCTTACTATTCGTGCTGACGTCGCTGGAAGAGCAAACTTGCTCTCGTTCGGATCTTCCTTTCATGAAGACCCCGTTGGCACAGTCTGTACAGGACCGTGAATTTCGGATCGGTCGAAACCCTTCATACGGACATATATACGCCGCCCCTTTCCAGAGTAGTAGGGCAGACCCATCCAGGCGATTATCCGTGTGAACTCCCGACCGTGCCGGTGAATCGCAGACTGCTGAACATGAAGATGGAATAATGCAGGATGGTGCAAAAAAGGGCACTCCCGACCTGCATGTTCGAGGTTTCAGTGACAGACTTCTGCCGTCAATCGTCATCCCCGGCGGATGCATCCCGCTACCGGGGCCGAATGATGTCATCGATGTTGCGGAGGTGCGGACGAAGACCTGCGAGGGGTGGTATGCACAACCGGTGAGGGAGGAGAGCGATCCCTTTCGATTCTCTGCATGGAGAGGCATATCACCGCACGCCAGAAGCGCATCCGTATCTTCTGCAGACGGGGTCGCTCTACAATGCGTGCACGACGTGCTGCCGCGAAAATAGTGCCAAAAGATGACTATTTTTTATATTATATGGAAAGAAGTTTTTATCCTATTTTTATAATGATATCGACAAATACAGGTACATGCGACAACACAACACCTCATTCCACCCGCTGCGGTGTGCCCGGGCAAAAGAGAATAATTTAATAATTTTGGTTAATAATTGGATAATGTTAATGAAAACTCATGAATTGTGATTCCTATGCAACCTCAGAACACCCTCATCAGTCTCACCATCATCCTGGCCTGCGGTATCTTCCTCGCAGGCTGCACAGGCACCCAACAAACGGCCGCCGTCGGATCTTCTGATTCGCTCTTCGTCTATTCCGGCGCAGGGTTGAAAGCGCCGATGCAGGAGATCGGATCCGTATTCAAAGAACAATACGGCGTGAGCATCGAGTACACCTATGCAGGTTCCGGTGCGCTCATCACGCAGATGGAACTCTCACAGAAAGGCGATGCCTTCATTCCCGGAGGCACACCCGACTATGCCATCGCAGTGAGCAAGAGCCTCGTGAGCGACCAGCCGCAGTACGTTGCCTACCACGTCCCGGTGATCGCCGTGGCGAAGGGCAACCCGAAGAACATCACCTGCGTCGAGGACTTCACGAAGCCCGGCATCAAAGTCGCACTCGGAGGAATCAATGCGACTGCCATCGGCAAGGCGGGCGACAAGCTCTTCAAAAAGCACGGAATCAAGGAAGCAGTCGAAGAGAACGTCATCCTCCGGGCACCCACCATCAACGAACTCATCGTGACGATGAACATGGGCACGGCCGATGCCACGCTCATCACCATCGACAAGATAAACCTCGATACGATGGAGGTCATCCAGCTCCCGCTTGAGGATAATATGGCCCTGATCGTTCCCATCGGCACGACCACCTTCACGAAAAAACAGGACCTTGCCGAGCAGTTTGTCGATTTCGTCTCCTCCGACGAAGGAAAAGCGATATTCGCCAAACACGGCTTCCCTACCTATCCGGATCCGGCATATGCAGGGATCAAACCATGATCGGCAATGAGCGGTATGTCTGCAGGGTTCTCGATGTATTCTACGCCGCATCCCCCCCCGACCGGTGGAGATCTCCCCATACATCGGCACCGGATCGCGCAAATGAGCATATTGCTTCAGGGTAAGGTATATGGAGAGACTGATTCAGAGACTTTCCCGATCAAGCCTCTTTTCGGCGACTTTTCTTGCGATTTCAGCCGCCCTGGTCATTTTTATGGGCATCGTCATCGGGGGGCTCGTCCTCTATCCATCACAATCCCAGCTTCTTGCCAGCATCACGTCTCCGGAGATTTTCTTTGCGATCCAGCTCTCCCTGGTAACTTCAGCGGTCTCCACCGCGCTCTGTATCATTATCGCTGTCCCTGTCGCCTATGCGATGACCAGGTTCTCGTTTCCCGCCAAATCGCTCGCCAATGTCATCATGAATCTCCCCCTCTCCCTCCCGCCGCTCGTGGCGGGTGTCGCCCTGCTGATCTTCTTCGGCCCGTCCCTTATCGGCACAATGCTGAGGAGTTCGGGCATCGATGTCGTCTTCACCGTTACCGCCATCATCGTGGCGCAGTTCTTCGTGAACGTTCCCTACATGATACGTATCACCCGCTCTGCTTTTGCGGTGATCAATCCCCGTTATGAGTACGTTGCACGAACCCTCGGGTGCTCCGAGTGGAGCGCATTCAGGCAGATCACCCTCCCGCTTGCGGCAAAAGGGCTGATCGCGGGGCTGGTCATCACCTGGTCAAAATCCATCGGTGAATTCGGGGCAGTGCTTCTGCTCGCAGGGGCCACGACAATGAAGACGGAAACCCTCCCCATCGCCGTCTACCTGAACATATCCACCGGAGACCTGAACGAGGCCATCGCGGCATCGATCGTGCTCATCGGCATCGCGCTCATTTCGCTCCTGATCTTCGAGCATTACGGCGACGGGACACAGGTCATCTAGGAGGCACGTATGCTGCAGATCACCGGACTTATTAAAACCCTCGGAAATTTCTCACTCAATGGGGTGAACCTGCATATCGAAGAGGGCGAGTACTTCCTTATCCTGGGACCGACCGGTGCAGGAAAGACTATCCTTCTCGAGACGATCGCGGGCATATACTCCCCGGATGGGGGGACCATCATCCTTCAGAACCGCGATATCACCAGTACCGACCCGAAAAACCGCGGTATCGGGATGGTCTACCAGGACTACATGCTCTTTCCCCACCTGACCGTCGAGGAGAATATCGGGTTCGGACTCCGGCAGCGGCACATTGATCTAGCGACGATCCGGAACAAGGTCAGAGAAACCGCGGAGATGCTCGGTATCTGGCACCTGCGGGAGCGATATCCCGATACCCTCTCCGGCGGCGAGCAGCAGCGGGCGGCGATCGCACGCGCTCTCGCGCTCGGACCGCAGGTCCTCCTTCTGGACGAACCGCTCTCGGCGCTCGATGTCACCACCAGGGAACGGCTGCGCCGGGAACTGAGGACCATTCACGGGATGATGAAGACCACAATTATCCACATTACCCATCACTTCGAGGATATATTTGCCCTCGCAGACAGGGTGGCGATCATGCAGAACGGCACCATCGTGCAGGTGGGTACGCCCGAGGAGATCTTCCAGCGCCCAGAAACCGAGTTCGTCGCCTTGTTCACCGGCATGGAAAACCTCTTCCACGGCATTTCACGACGCAGGGACGGGGAGGCGCTGATCGATGTGGGCCCGATCAGTATCCAGACCGTCGCCGAGATCGAGGGCGACGTCTATGTTGGTATCCGGCCTGAGGAGGTGATCGTCTCCCGTGAACCGTTCGAGTCCAGCGCCGTCAACACCTTCCGGGGCACGGTGACAGAAATACAGCAGAACGGCATGTTCTCACGGATTGTGGTGGATGCAGGGGTCCCCTTCGTCTGCGCCCTGACACGGCAGAGTATCCGGCGGCTGGGACTGGCCGAAGGAGAAACGGTCTATCTCACCTTCAAGGCATCAGCGGTCCACGCCTTTCCCGGATAACAACCCCCCGGCTCCGGGAGCATGTCCCCACGTGGCCGGCCCGGTGCCTTGGAGCGATCCGCCTCTCCCTCGACGGCGAACCAGCATGCTGCCTGTCGCCACATGGAATCGCGTTCCACGGGAATGCCCTAGCCACAGGTGTCTCTTTCCAGAAAATGAAATGGCAACGTTTAACGTGGAAGGCTCGCAATGAGAGGTTACCAAAAACGCCCACACATGATCATCCATGAAGAGATTCATACGCCGCTATATCGAGAATGATACCTTCACCCGCCATATCATGGTGGTCATCCTCGTCCTCTTCATCGCGATCATCGGGATATTTTCCGCGGTTTCGTTTCTGGCGACGCAGGAGGATCTCATCGCCAGTTACCAGGCATCGCAGCGCCAGAGCGAAGAGGGGCTCGCCTCTTCCCTGGTGCTCGTGGATAAGGGACTGGCATTGTTCGAAGCGTTTCCGGACGATGCCATGCGGGAGGCACTGGAAGAAGTGCGCAGGGCCTATGAAGCGGCGGGGAACGACCCCGGGATGGTCGATTATGCCGCCCTGCAAGCGAGACTGCAGGGATCATTTGACGGGACGATAGAATTCTACGTGATAAATGAGACCGGCGTCATCGAGTATTCCACATACGAGAACGATATTGGCGTTGATTTCAAGCGGTGGCCGGAGTACTACGCCAGGTACACGGATGTCCGGCTCGGCGACGCGTTCTCCGCAGACAGGGGCACGTTCGGCACGCAGGGGGTTCTGCGAAAGTTTGCCTTTCTCCCCATGCCCGACCACCGCTATGTCGTGCAAATGAGTCTTGCGTCCCCCGAGTTCCACGCGATCCGGGAGGAATTCTCGTACCAGATGGCATTGCAGCAGTGCATGCACCTCAACCCCGATATCGCCGAGATCCGCCTCTTCGACCGCATGCCCCGCTGCCGGTGCAACGCCACCTCGGGGTTCTTTCCCTCCGACTACGATCCCGGGGCCGAGGTCGTGGCAATGGTAAATCGGGCGTTTACAACAGAGATGCCGCAGGAAATCTCAATCCCTGCGGATGAAACCAGTATCCGGTACATCTATCTCGACATGCCGGACAGCGGGTGTTTATCGTCAACCAACCTGGATCTCGTAGCCCAGATCACCTATTCACAACACGCCCTGAATCTCGCGGTTGCCGGACAGCTGCTCTATCACAGCATCATTGCGCTTGCCGCCATCATGCTCGGCGGGGTTGTCGCCTTCGGTGCCTCCCGGTACGTATCCAGGCCGGTTACCATGCTTACCGAAGACGTAAAAGCCATTGCGGACGGCGATCTCGACTATCCCATCAGGACGCCCTGGAACAGCGATATCAGGGCACTATCCCGCAATATCGCTTTCCTGGTGGCGTGCCTGAAGGATAACCTCGCCAAGGTCGGGCAGTACAGCGACCACCTCGAGCAGATCATCAACGACCGGACGGCGAGGTTGCAGGAGACCACCGTCGAGCTCAACCGCTATCTCGACATCCTGAAGTACTCGACGAGAAACGCAAGCTCCGAGATACAATCGTATCTCACGCTCCAGAAAGCCTCGCTCGAAGACGCAGACACGTCGCTTCTCGATGCCGCCCTTGCCACCGCCCACCGCACGGAGAGGACCATCGCGACCATTTACGCACTGCGCAGGGCATCGATGTTCGGCGAATCCCCCCGCCTGCACCCGATCGATCTCAAAGAGGCCATAGGAGAAGCAATCCGCGACCACCACGCCTCCGTGCGCTTCACGGGGGACAGCGTTATGGTGTACGCCGACGAACTGCTGACACTCGCCGTGTTCAACCTGATCCAGTTCTGTACCAGGGTAAACGATCACGGTGATGTCAGCATCGCGACCGATGAGAAAGAAGGCACCGCAGACGTCCGCATCACGCTTTCGGCGCAGGAATCCACGCCCTCACAGACGATTGATAACAGTGGCCAGGGGCTCTCCCGGCACCCGGAACTCGAGATGGCCCGCCTCATCCTGCAGAGGTACGGAAGCGATCTGCATGTCGATCCCGGTCGCGATATGGGCGACCTGCTCGCGATTGCCTTCACGCTTACCAGAGCGCCATGAACCCCCTTGCCGGGGCATCATCCCAGCCGCGAGAGTTCCAGAATATGTACGCCGGGCATCTCTTCCCCGAGCCAGAAGATACGCTTCCTGCCGTCCGAGAAGTCCCATCCCCCCCGTACCATCCACACGATTTCCTTTTCCCGTGATTTCCCGCATTTCACCGGGTATTTAAGGATACCGCTGTACCGGGAATTTTGTGCGACTTTCCTGTGTATTTCCTGGGCATGACCGCTGGCTCCGCCGGAAAGGCAGTCCTCGAACCAGTTTTTCCCGACCAACGCAGACGGGGATCTCTCGAACATGTCGCACGCACTGGTATTCGCCGCCACGATCGTCCCGTTCTCCTGCACCGTCACCATGGCGATATGCATGAGCTCGAGGCACCTTTGCGTCAATTCGGTCTGATTATGGAGCAATTTTTCAATCTCCCGGCTCTCAATCATGGAGATATTCAGAACTTCCCGATACTTCATCAGCTGCCGCTCATGCTCCACCAGTTTCTGCATCAGGGTCTGGTTCGCCTTCTTCAGGGACAAATCCACACTGCGTTTCCCGAGCGCCACCACCGCCTGGTTCAGGAAGGCCTCCACAAGTTCAGGATCATTCAGCGCAGATTCTCGTGGGGTGCAGATGATCACAATCCCCGCGGGCGAATCGCCCCTGAAGAACGCCATTTTATAGAAGTCTTCGTACCCGTACCCGGCGATTGTTTCGATAAATTCCCGCCGTTCCCCATCCACCAACAATTCCAGAAAGGACGCTGTATCAAGATGCACCAGCTTTCCAGATCTCAGGAACACCGCCTTGTTCTCCGGGATCAGGCACACTCCCTGCGGGTGGTTGCCGAGGAATTTCTGGAGCAGGGGATCATATTGTTCAAGCCCCTTTATCACTTGATTCTGCCATTTCCCCGACCGTTCATCCATCGCATCGATCACAACGATCGCCCCGGGAATGATGCCGGTCAACTGGTCTGCGACGAACTCATAGGGATCTTCATCCTCCGGGTAATCGAGAAACGAGAGCGCCATCTGAGAGAGAAATTCGAGATTTTTGTGGTTTTCCAGGATTTTATCCTTGTATTTCACCTTGTAGGTGCGATCGAGGACGATGGAGAGCACCAACGTCCTGCCATCAAGAGAAATGAGGTGGGAATAGATCTCTACCGGGATATTTGTGCCTGATTTATCGAACAGGCCTCCCTCCATCCGTAAACATTCGCCACCCCCGAGATCATCGAGGGCGGTTGACCCCTCGGTGATCCGTGGGGGGGCTCTGAGCAGATCGGTCACGGTCAGGGAAAGCAGTTCTTCACGAGAGAACCCCAATTTCTCACAGGCGAAGGTGTTGGCCTCGAAAATCGGTCCAGGAACGCCTTCTTTCGAGATCTCATGGACAAAAATCATGGCGCAGGAGTTATCGAACAGGGTCCGGAACCTGCGCTCGCTTTCCTCGAGCAGAATTCTCGATCGATATTCCCCGGTGATATCCTCGAGAAAGATGATCTGGCCATCCTTCCCCGTCCCAAGGGCGACAGGTACGAACCTTCCCCTCAGGTATGCTGTTTCGCCATCCCGATTCACCACAAATTCATCGTCGATGCACGCTCCTGCAGTGGCGGCGCGCACTGCCTCAAAGAACGTCCCGGGCATCCCGGAAAGCCGCGCCTCATGCAATGACCGGCCTGCCATTTCCCCCGGAGAAAGCCCAAAAAATGCATTGCAGGCCTGGTTTGCCAGCAGGACCTTGCCCGCGTCATCCACCACGATGATACTATCCGGAAAATTATCGGCGATATGTACAAGGGGGACTTTTTTCGCATGACAGAAGACTTTGGCAGCCCCGACGGTCTTCATCTCCACCTGCCCTGTGGCAAACAAGATTTCTAAGTATTTGGCAACTGAATTCCGGTTGATACCGGTTTCACGGGCCAGTTTCGAGATTGATATGCCCCCGGGGTGCCCGCGAATCGCATTGGTCAGCCGCCGTATTGTCTGGTCGTCCTCCGATATATTCACCACCTGTATACTCCCCCGGAACCTCTCGTATGCATGTTCATCGTTTTCAATAATTTTATACTGGAATAAAAGACTGTCTACACGTGTAACCTTAACCTTGTGGCCTTCTGGGTCATACTGCAAAAGGAATGGGGGAGAACTCAATACCTCCCCCAAAATAGTGTCGAAATAACGTGTGTTGCACCGTATGTGAACGAACTGTGCGCTACCTGTTGTACACCTCCCTGAACAGTTCGGCAAACATGTCCTTTCCCTCGGAGAGTGCCAGCTTCACCTGTGCCACGCCCTCGGGATCGTCGATCTTCATCAGGGCGCTTGCCGCCATCGCCCTGTGAAACTCATCCTCCCCGGAATGCAGCTCATCTACGAGAACGGGGACCGCTTTTTTATTTCCGATTTCAGAAATTGCCCACATTGCCGCGACTTTCGCAACAGAACCGTTCCGCACGATATCCATCAGCGGATCCAGAGCGGGAGGGCCCATCTTCGCAATTGCCATGGCCACGTACCATCGCCTGCCGATCTCCGCGTTCTCGAGTTCCCCCAGCAGCATGTGCAGCAATTCCTCATCCTTGATCATCATCACCACCCGTGCCCGCACGGTTACAGCTCGATTTGAAGAACGGCGCACAGAAGAGAACGTCCCTTACGGTGCGCTCGTCCAGTCCAACTCAGGCAATTGGATTCAATACAGGCACAAAATTCACTTCAATTGCCCGTTAAATAGTATTTTGCCCTGCACAACCGTTTGTATTGCCGTGCATTACTGCCATGCAATTCGTATGATAACCCCCGGATCGCCGGGGTTTCGGGGGAGTGCGAGGTCCAGGGCACTTTTCAGGGCCCCATACCTGCGATCCAGGCCTCTGTCGTTCCATTGTTCCGTTCAGGACGCCGCCGTGCCCCCAATCTCATGCTGCCCGCCCGGCGGCCGGGCCCGGTCCAGGATCGCCGTGATGGCGGCGGCAGGGGCCCTGCGCGCCGAATCCGGCGCGGACGGCGCGATGATGCAGCTCCTCCGGGATTCATTCAATCCGCATCTTTTCTCGGACCAGCCGTTGGGGATTGATTATATGCAATAAAAAAGGAGAGAGGTCATGCCGGCGAACGGCACCCCAGCACGTCGTACCAGGCGGAGGCCAGCGCTTGCAGGAGGGATGGCGCCCCATCCAGCGAATGGTTCCGGCCCGGCGCCGGATCGGCATGGATTTATAGGAGCACTCATAACAGACTGATTAGTCAATCTAACACGTGATGCACATGCTCTACCGGACCGTCCCCAAAACCGGCGACCGTCTCTCCATTCTCGGATTCGGCTGCATGAGGCTGCCAAAAAAGGGAGGGAAGATCGATGTTGAGCGGGCCACCCGGCAGGTGCGCATCGCAATCGACCGCGGGGTCAACTACATCGACACCGCGGTGCCCTACCACAACGGGGAGAGCGAACCGTTTCTCGGGCAGGCGCTGGCCGACGGCTACCGGGAGAAGGTCTTCCTGGCCACCAAGCTCCCCCCGTGGCAGGTGCACCGCCCCGAGGATATGGACCGCATCCTCGACGCCCAGCTGGAGCGCCTGCGCACCGACCATATCGACTACTACCTCGTCCACAGCCTCGATGCCAGGAGCTGGGAGAAGATGGACGGACTGGGGGTGCGGGAGTTCCTCGACCGGGCGAAGGCAGAAGGAAAGATTGTCAACGCCGGCTTCTCCTTCCACGGGGACCTGGCAGCGTTCCGGGAGATCGTCGGCGCCTACCCCTGGGAGTTCTGCCAGATCCAGTACAACATCCTCGACGAGCACAACCAGGCGGGCACGGAAGGGCTGCGGTATGCCAGTGAGCGGGGGCTTGCGGTCATCATCATGGAGCCCCTCCGGGGCGGCAGGCTGGCACGCCGCGTCCCCACCGCAGTGCAGGCGATCTACGATCAGGCCGAAATCGAGCGAACCCCCGCCGCATGGGCGCTGCGCTGGGTCTGGGACCACCCCGAGGTGACGGTGGTCCTCTCCGGGATGAACGAGGAAGCGCACATCGACGAGAACCTGGCCACCGCCGATGCAGCCCTCCCCGGTTCGCTCGACCCGGAGGAGCACGCCCTGATCGACCGGGTGAAGGAGACCTACCGGGCACTGATGCAGGTCGACTGCACGGGCTGCAACTACTGTATGCCCTGCCCCGCCGGCGTCAACATCCCCGAATGCTTCAGCTTCTACAACAACTACCACATGTTCGAGAACAGGACAGAGACCAAGATCATGTACCTGGGGCGCCTCGGGGGGATCCTGGGCACCGAGGCCTATGCCGGGCTGTGCAGGTCCTGCGGCAAATGCGAGAAGGCCTGCCCCCAGCACCTGCCCATCCGGGACCTCATCGGTGATGTCTCCCGCACCTTCGAAGGAAGAACGATGAAGATCAAGGTGCCCCTGATGAAGGTGGCCTTCTCTCTTGCGCAACGACGGCTGATCCGCTGAACGATTATGAGACACGAGCACATGGACGGACCACACACCGATAAACGGCAGGCAATCCTGGAGACCGCCCTCGGCCTCTTCTGCGAGCGGGGCTTTCACGGCACCCCCACCTCGATGATCACGCGGGAGGCGGAGGTGGCCACGGGAACGCTGTTTCACTACTTCAGCACCAAAGAAGCACTGATCGAGACCATCTACCTGACGATCAAGGGGGAGATGCGGGAGGCGCTTTGCGCCCACATCGAGCCGCAGGATCCTGTAGGTGAGCAGATCCGCCGCATCTGTGCCAACTACATTCGCTGGGGTGTGGAAAACGCCAGGAAATTCCAGTTCATGGAGCAGTTCCACAATGCGCCCCAGATCTCCGCCCACGCCCACGAAGAGGGGATGGCGCAGTTCTCCTTCGTCCACGATATCGTGCAGCGGGGCATCGACGAGGGCGCCCTCAAACCCCACCCCACCGGCCTGCAGTTCTCCATGTTCGGCGCCTCCACCGGAGCCGTCGTCCGCCTGATCCTCTCCGGGAACGGGGGGGAGGGGATCGATGCCCTCATCGACCAGGCCATCGATCTCATCTGGGACGGCATCGCCGCCCCCGCCGCCAGCCCCACTCCACCACGGTGATTTTCGCATGCACACGGTCATATCCACCACAGATCTCACGAGAACCTACGGCGACGTCGTCGCCGTGAAGAGCATCGACCTTCAGGTTGCAGAAGGCGAACTCTTCGGCCTGCTCGGGCCGAACGGATCAGGGAAGAGCACCACGGTGAAACTGCTCACCGGGCAGATCCGGCCCGACGCAGGGGAGATGTCGGTGCTGGGCACCGATGTCCTCGCCGACCCCGTGGGGGTGCGGGCGAAGGTGGGGATCATCCCCGAACAGGAGACGCCGCCCTCGTTTCTCACCGCCGAGGAGTACCTGCAGTTTGCCGCCCGCATCCGCACCCTCGACAACGGCGTCGACGAGCGGATCGCGTACTGGTTCGATCTCCTCGAGTTCGGGGAGACGCGAGACCAGCTCTGCAAGGACCTCTCCCGGGGCACCCGCCAGAAGCTGATGGTCGCGCAGGCGTTCCTCCACGAACCGCGGCTGGCCATCATCGACGAGCCGCTCATCAACCTCGACCCGGTGATGCAGCGGACGATCAAGGATTTCCTGACAGACTACGTGCGGCATGGCAACACCGTCTTTCTCTCCACCCACATCCTCTCCATCGCCGAGGAGATCTGCTCGTCGGTGGGCATCCTCCACCGGGGGGCGCTGCGCTACCAGGGCGGCATCGACACCCTCCGCGAGGAGCATTCCTCCCTCGAAGGGGCATTTCTGGCCCTCGTGGGTAAACCCGCACGGGAGGCCTGAACCGGTGGCCCTGTACACCCTCTTTGCCGCCATGCTGAAGGAGGAGTGGCGGGTTCACTCGGCCCTCTTCGGCCACCTCGGGTTCGCCCTGCTGCCCTTCACCCTCGTCTTTTTCGCCGCGCTGGGCGCCCTGATGCTGCCCGTCTTCACCCGGCATGTCGATACCGGCACGCTCGTTGCCATCGCCCACCTTGCGTTCGGGCTGATGGGGATGACCATCGGCGCTTTCGGGCTGCTGGGCCGCGAGGCCATGAACCGGCGGTTCGGGCAGGCATCGATGATCGCCTACGCCTCGAGGACCTTTCCCGTCTCCAACCGGGCTATCATGACCGCGTTCTTCGCCAAGGAGACGCTCTACTACTTCTGTTTCTGGGTGATCCCCCCGGTCGCCGGGTTCGGGATCGCCTCGGTCGTGCTCGGCATCCCTCTCAGCCTGACCCCCCTCTTTCTCGTCTCTCTCGGCCTCTCCTTTTTGTTCGGGCTCTCGGCGGTGTTCCTGCTCTCCACCCTCTACACCCATTCCCGCCGCGCCCTGCTGGCGGTCATGGGTGTGCTCGCCGCCGGCGGCGTCATCGCGGTCGGCGCGGCCGGCGTCCCGGTCGAGGCGCTCTTTCCCCCGCTGGCATTCTTCCACGGCCGCTCCGCCGGATCCCTCCTCATCTCGCTTTTCGCAAGCGGCGCCATGGCGGCCGCCGGCATCTGGTTCGTGCAGGTGGAGTATACCGGCGCCGCCCAGCACTACCCCAACGCCTTCCGCCCCCTCGCCACCACCCTCTCCCGGCTGCGCACCCCCCATTTCGTGGCCAAAGACCTCCTCGACCTGAAGCGCAGCGAGGGCGGGCTCGGCAAGATCCTCTTCTCCTTTCTCTTCCCCATCGGCATCATCTGGCTGCTCCTCGAGGTGCTGCTCTTCATCCTCCCGGGGCTCAACGCCCTTGCCGTCTTCGCCATCCTGCTCGCCGCATTCTCCACCACCATCTACAACTGGCTGACCGAATTCGACGATTTCGCCCCGTATGCCTTCTTTCCGGTCACCCCCGGCGATGTGATCCGGGCGAAGCTGCAGACCTATCTCATGCTCACCATCATCCCGGTGGCGACCCTGGTCATCGCCGCCGCAGGGTTCGGGCAGATGGACCGCCTGCTCCCCTCCCTCCTCGCCTTCGCCGGGCTGTCGGCGTATGCGGTGGCGGTGGTCGTCTACTGCGCCGGGCTGCAGCCCAACATCCTGCTCTACAACACCCGCACCCTGCTCTCCTTTATCGGCCTTGTCGCCCCCGCCATGCTGGCCCTGATTTTCATCTCCCTGCCCGACCCCCGCCTCGTCGCCGCGGGCATCGTGCTCGTCCTGCCCGCGGCCCTCCTCGTCGACCGCGGGGAGCGGCGCTGGTCGCAGGTGGAGCAGCGGCTGTTCTGAGGGAGAAAACCACTATCACCTTGTTTTCTCATATTTCCAGTATATGCCGCCCATTACCGCACACGACCCGGAGGTCGCCGCCCTCATCGCCCGCGAGACCGCGCGCCAGAACGCCGCTCTCACCCTCGTCGCATCCGAAAACTACGCGAGCCATGCCGTCCTCGCCGCCGCCGGCTCCGCCCTCACCAACAAGTATGCCGACGGCTACCCGGGTGCCCGCGACTACCCCGGGTGCGAGGTCTGCGACGACATCGAGACCCTCGCCCGGGAACGCCTCTGCCGCCTGTTCGGGGCCGGGCACGCCAACGTCCAGCCCTACTCGGGGTCGGTGGCGAACCTCGCCGTCTACTGCGCCCTGCTCAATCCCGGCGACCGCATCCTCTCCATGAAAGTGGAGGACGGGGGCCACCACACCCACGGGTCGCCCGAGCATCTCTCCGGCAGGCTGTATCGCGCCGCACGCTACGGGGTCGACCCGGCGACGGGATTACTCGACTACGCGGAGATCGCCGCGGCGGTACGCCGCGAACAGCCGGCCCTCCTCATCTGCGGGGGCAGCTTCTACCCCAGAACAATCGATTTCGGGGCGTTCGCCGAGATCGCCGACGAGGCCGGGACGCTCTGCCTCGCCGACATCGCCCACCTCGCCGGGCTGATCGCCGGCGGGCAGCACCCCTCGCCGGCAGGCGCCGTGCCCCTCATCACCACCACCACCCACAAGACCCTCAGGGGCCCCCGCGGCGGCGCCATCCTCTGCGATGCGGAATATGCAGAAGAGATCGATGCCGCGGTCTACCCCTGCCTGCAGGGAGGGCCGCTCATGCATATCATCGCCGCAAAAGCGGTCTGCTGTGCCGAGGCGATGACACCTGCGTTCAAAGACTACTCCCGCCGCGTGGTCGCCAATGCAAAGGTTCTCGCCACCGCACTCGCCGCGGAGGGGTTTTCGCCGTTCACGGGCGGGACCGATACCCACCTCCTCGTCCTCGACCTTGCCGGCGCGGGGATCCGCGGCTGCGACGCGGAAGGCGCGCTCTCCCGTGCGGGGATCGCCGCTGACCGCTGCCCGGTTCCGGGCCGGGGAGAGGGCTACGATACGGCCGGCGGCATCCGGCTGGGCACCCCCGCCGCCACCACCCGGGGGATGGGGGAGGAGGAGATGAAGGCGCTGGCCTCCCTCATCGCCGGCATCCTCCGGAACCCCCATCATCCCGGCCGCATCGGGGAGGCGCGGCGCGAGGTGGCACAGCTTGCGCGGACCTTCCCCGTATCCCCCTGAAGGGATGAAAGCCCGGGGCGGTTGCGGCACGCTCGAGCCTTCCTGCACGGCACAAAGCGAAATGATAAAAAAGCACATCCCCCTTTTCTGTAACCAGTAACCCGGAGTGCAGAATCTGCGATGATCCTATCCATTGTCCTGTTCGTTCTCGGCCTCGCCCTGCTCATCAAGGGCGCGGATTATTTTGTGGAGGGGGGCGGGGGTCTTGCCGCCCGCTACGGCGTCTCCACGACCACCATCGGCTTTACGGTGATCGCCTTCGGCACCTCGCTGCCCGAGTTCGTGGTGAGCGTCAATGCCATCGCCACCGGGAATGCCGATATCGGGCTTGGCAACGTGGTGGGCAGCAACATCGCCAACCTCGGGCTCGTGCTCGCCCTCTGCGCGGTCCTCAAACCCGCCGTGGTCGGGGAGCGGCGCGGCCAGACACCCCTGCGCCACGAGGCCCTGCTCATGCTCGCCGCCACCGCGGTCTTCATCGGGCTCTCACTCCGCGGCGTCCTCGACGTCTCCTCGGGGATCGTCTCTCTCGTCGTCTTCGCCTTTCTCCTCAATTCCCTGTGGAAATCGGGACGGACTGAGGATGAGCCCATTGTCAGCCACGGAAACCGGGACTACGCAGAGACCGTCGGCGGGCTGATCGCCGTCATCATCGGCTCGCAGCTCGTGCTGGACGGCGCGGTCGCCATCGCCGACGCCTTCGGCATCCCCGCCTACATCATCGGCCTGTCCATGGTGGCGGTGGGAACCTCGCTGCCGGAGCTGGTGACCTCGGCCGTGGCGATTCTCAAAGGGAGCGGGGGGATCTCGGTCGGCAACATCCTCGGCAGCAACATCTTCAACCTGCTCTTCGTGATGGGCTGCGGCACGCTCATCCGCCCCGTGCCCATTCCCAATATGGTACACCTCGCCATCATGGGGGCCTTCTCGCTCGCGGTCATCCCCCTGATCTGGGGGCACGGGCGCATGATCCGGGTCTGGGCAGCCCTCATGATCGCAGGCTACGCCGCCTACCTCGGCATGATCATCATCTAGGTCTCCGGAGACCGTGTTTCTGCCTCCTCCCCCGGCGATGCGCCCCTCCGCACGGGTGCAGCAGCGGCAGAGCCAGCGAGACGCGGCGAATGGGGCAACCGGCGGGACCGCGGGCGATCTCGGGCTGGTTGACGGGTTCGTTCAGCCGGGGGAGGGACGGCGCATGGACGTGCACCGGCGGGGGAAGTCCCCGCAACCAATAAACCCCGTCACTCCGAGGTACATCAATGCTGCGCTGCCCGAAATGCGGGAGCAGGGAGATCTATCCCGTCGCCGGAGGTTACACCGGATGGCTCTACCGCTGCAAGAAATGCGGCTACCAGGGGGCGCTCGTCCTCGAGTACGACGAAGAAGAACCCGAATCCGGCGACAGGCGCCAGTGATGCGGGGGAGCTCAGGACAGGGCCCGGATCACGCCTGCCAGTCGCGCCATCCCCTCCTTGATCTCCTCCGCTGTTGATCGGGAAAAATTGAGCCGGATGCTGTGGTCGCCGCCCTCGTTGACGAAGAACGGGACGCCGGGGAGCACCGCCACCTTCTGCCGGACCCCCTCTCGAAATACCTCCATCGCAGAGATATGATCGGGCAGAAACGCCATTAAGAACATCCCGCCCTCGGGTGTTGTGTGGGTCACCCCGACGGGGAGGAGGTCGTCGAGGAGGTCGCACATCACCCGGCACCGCTCCGCATAGACCGCCGCCACCCTGCGCGCGTGGGCGTCAAGGTCGAACGACGAGAGGTAGCGGTGCAGGATCACCTGGCAGAGGAAGTTGGAGTGCAGGTCCGCCGCCTGTTTTGCGACATTAAACTGCTGCAGGATCGGCTCAGGAGCCAGCAGCCACCCGATGCGCATGCCCGGGGCGACGATCTTTGAAAACGATCCGCTGAGGATCGCTGCTTCCGGGAGGTACTTCTTCACCGGCGGGCGCGGCCGCCCGTCGAAGAAGAGCTCCCCGAAGGCGTCGTCCTCGTACAAGATCGTATCCGTCCCCTCGAGGATGCGGGCGATAGCCCGGCGTGTCTCCTCCGCATAGGTCCTGCCCGAGGGGTTCTGCGAGTTGGGGATGCCGTAGAAGAATTTCGGGGCATGTTCCTCGACGACGCGGCCGAACATCGCCAGATCGGGGCCGTCGTCGCAGAGGTCGACGCCGTGGACCACCGGTTCGTAGAGGGAGAATGCCTCGATCGCGCCCAGGTAGCCGGGACGCTCCATGCCGATGGGATCGCCCGGGTTGCAGAATATCTTGGCCACGAGATCCAGGCACTGCTGCGAACCGTTGACGATCTGGATCTCCGCCGCCTCCGCGGGGATGCCCAGCCGTGTACGGTAGCGGGCGGCGATGTACTCCCGCAGGGGCAGGTACCCGTCCGTCGTGGAGTACTGCAGGGCAAGGGACCCCTCCTCTTCCATCACCTCGCGGGCGGCGGCGGCGATCCCCGGGGCGTCGATCAGCGAGGTGTCGGGCAGCCCCCCGGCAAAGGATATGATCCCCGGGTGCCTCGACACCCGGAAGAGCTCTCCCAGAAACGATTCCGGCACACGCTGCATGCGGTCTGCAAAACGGTAGTTCATCTTCTCCGCCCCGGTTTTCCCGATATCCGGGATTCCCGTTGAATACCTGTACATGGAAGGCAGGCGCACAAAAAGGCTCTCTTTCGCGGGCGGCCCCCTACCTGAACCCTTATGAAGGCCGGGCGGCCTACCACTGATCGCAGGAGCTGAATTTCGCGTGGCCAACGACCTCCAGCTGACGTTCTGTGCCTTTGACCGCAGCATTCCCCCCTTATGCAGCGGCAGCCCGGATTGCAACGGGTTCCGCAGGCTCTGCTGGCAGTGCCCCCATGCCCTGCGGGAAGGAGGGGCGGTGTACTGCACGGTCTTCGATCGCGCCATCACAGCCCGGGAGAAGTACGGCCTTGCCGAGTGGAAGGCGCTGCGCACCTCGATTCTCGCGCGGGACGGGGGGAGGTGTGCCGTCTGCGGGTCGATCACCCACCTCCATGTCCACCACATCGACCGTGACCCCACCAACGACGCACCCGGCAACCTGATCACCCTCTGCGAGGCATGCCACGCCCGGACGCACCGCGAGCTCTACCGGGAGGGGGAAGCGGCCCGGGCGGCGGCGGCGTTTGCCGCAGTGCGCGACTCGCGCAGCCCATGATGCCGGCGGCCCGGGCGATCACTCAGGCTTGAGGCTCATCTCGCCGAACCGCATGATCGTGAAGTCTTCAACACGCTGATCGCGGTCCAGCTCCACCATGATGAACAACTCTGTTTCCTTGTTCTCGAAGGTCACGTGGAAGGGATTGCCGCCCTTCTGCACGAACCCGAGAGGGGCGAGCCGTTCCCCGGCGGACGCGGCCGGCTGCGCCCGGCACTGCGCCAGTGCTTCCGCCGCCTGCGCCTCCGTCTCCTGTTGCAGGGTTCTGTCAACCATCGCTGCTTTCACCACCATGTCCGTGCCGTCTCCTGCGGCTCGATCAGGTCCGGGCTGTCGTTGCCGGGGCGGTTGACCTTCGTCGAGACGCGCCAGCCCGCCATCTCCTCCGCGGGAAAGGGCGCGAAGAAGCTCTCGAGCAGCCCGGCGCTGCTCTCCCCGTCCAGCCACGCCTCCTCGGCCTCCCGGTGCAGGATGACCGGCATGCGGTGGTGGACCTGCCCCACCAGCGCATTGGCATCCGTGGTGAGAATGACATACCCCCGAACCTCGCCCCCGGCAGGGTCGTGCCATGTATCGAAGAGCCCGGCGAAGGCGAAGTGCCCGCCCCGCTCGAGGCGGTAGTAGAAGGGAATGTTTTCCCCCTTCTCGCGTCGCCACTCGTAAAACCCGCTCGCCGGGACAAGGCAGCGCCTCGTTGCAAATGATGCCCTGAAGGCCGGTTTTTCCGCCACCGTCTCCGCCCGTGCGTTGATCAGCCTCGTTCCGACCGACGGGCCCTTCGCCCACGAGGGGACCAGGCCCCAGACCATGCACTCCATGCGGGCTTCCGCGCCGTCGCGCACCACCGGCATCGCACGGCCCGGGGTGACGTTGAACTGCGAACGCAGGCCGATGAGGGGATCATTGATCCGGAACCTCGCCCCGAGATCATCGGTGACGATGAGGGAGTAACGGCCGCACATCAGGGGGACATAGGGCAGACCACTATATCATCCTGTTCCCTGCGGGGGAAACATATTTTGCACCCATGCACCATTCCTCCACAATGGCACTCAAGGCGCTGTTTCTCAACTGCACTCTGAAAAAATCCCCCGAGATCTCCAATACCCAGGCACTGATCGACAAGGCGGCAGCCCTGTACCGGGACCTCGGCGTGGAGACCGAGACCATCCGCGTGGTGGACCACGACGTCTTTTTCGGGGTGGCTTCGGATATGGGCGACGGGGATGCATGGCCCGGCATTCTCGAGCGCGTAAAGGCGTGCGACATCCTCGTTATCAGCTCGCCCATCTGGTTCGGGGTCCGGGGGTCGGTGGCCCAGATGGTCATGGAGCGGCTGGACGGGACCTTCGTGGAGGGCGATCCCGAAACCGGGCAGTATCCCCTCTACGGCAAGGTTGCCGGCGTGATCGTCACCGGCAACGAGGACGGGGCCCACAACGTCGCCGCCCACACCCTCTTCAACCTCACCCACCTCGGGTGCACCGTCCCTCCCAACGCCGACTGCTACTGGGTCGGCGATGCCGGCCCCGGCCCGAGCTACATCGAGGCCGGCGGCGACCGGCACCTCTACACCAACCGGACAGTGCGCTACATGGTCCACACCACCACCTTCATGGCCCGGCTCCTCGCCGACCACCCCATCCCCACGAACCTCTCCCGGCTCGATGCGGAGGCCAGGGCGATCAGCCGGTGACCGGGCAGGGCTGTCCGCACCGCTGCTGCCGGAGGAGGGGCACATGAGCGACGCTATCATCGAGGTCAGGAACCTTTCCCACGCCTACGGCGACGTGCTGGCCGTCGACAACATCAGCTTTTCGGTGAACCGCGGCGAGATATTTGCGTTCCTCGGGCCGAACGGCGCCGGAAAAAGCACCGTGATCAACGTGCTGATCACGCTGCTCTCGATCCAGGCCGGCGAGGTCAGCATCGCAGGCCACGACGTGCGCACCGCGCCGGACATGGTGCGCCGGGCGATCGGGATCGTCTTTCAGGAGGTCACCCTCGACCGGGACATGACCGTCCGGGAGATCCTCGAGTTTCACGGCAGGCTCTACAATCTCCCCCGCGAGGAGAGGAGGGCGCGTATCGAAGAGCTGCTCGCGCTGGTCGAACTCGAGGCAAAACGCGATGCACGCACCAAAGAACTCTCGGGAGGGATGAAACGGAGGCTCGAGATCGCTCGCGGTCTCATGACGCGGCCGCAGGTCCTCTTCCTCGACGAGCCCACCATCGGCCTCGACCCCCAGACCCGGATCCGGATGTGGGACTACCTCCGGGAAGTCAACCGCACGGGGACCACCATTTTTCTCACCACCCATTACATGGACGAAGCAGACCACCTGAGCAACCGGATCAGCATCATCGATAACGGCAGGATCATCGTCACCGGCACCCCGCTCGCCTTGAAAAACGGCCTTGGAGAGGACGTGATGTACATGGAAACCAGCGATACCGCCGGTACCGAAGACGTGCTCAGGAACCTTGCGTACGTGCGGGATGTCCGCCAAAAACGCAATGGAACGGTATTTACCGTAACGGAGGACGGAACGAGACTGCTCCCCGCAATCATGGACGACGTCAGGCAGCGGGGCATCGCCGTCACCGCAGTGAACTTGAAAAAACCATCCATGGATGACGTATTCGTCCATTATACAGGACGCGATCTGCGGGACGAGGGGGCCCGGAAGTGGGGGGCCGGGCGGGGGAGATCCCGGTGAACGTCGGGTTTGCGACCGTGTACTGGAGGGACATGCTCCGGTTTTTCCGGTTCAAAACCCTGCTTGTCTCCTCGCTGGTCCAGCCCGCACTCTGGATGGCGTTTTTCGGGGTGGCCATGTCCAGCAATTTCGACCGGTTGAGCGCGGGCGTCATGCCGGGTGCCGGGATCGAACAGATCGGCTATCTGACCTTCATGGGTGCCGGCGTCATCGCCATGACTACCCTGTTTACCAGCCTCTTCGGGGGGGTCGTCATCCTCTTCGATAAAAACTGGGGGCTGATGCGGGAACTGTTCGCGAGTCCTATCCCGAGAACCCACATCGTCCTCGGGATCGGGCTCTCGGGCGTGACGAAAGCATGGATACAGTCGATCATCATCATGATCTTCGGTCTCATCATCGGGGTCCAGTTCTTCGCAGGCTATACCCCGGTGGACATTGCGATCGCCGTGCTCGGCATCCTCATCTTTGTCGGAACGTTCGCCCTCGGGTTCCTCTTCCTCTCGGCGACGATCGCGGTGTCCATGGAGAGCCCCGAGGGCCTGCAGGGGATCATCACCCTGCTCACCCTGCCGATCTTTTTCACCAGCAACGCCCTCTATCCCACCACCGCGTTCCCGCCATTTCTACAGGCCCTTGCCGTGGTCAACCCCCTCACCCACCTCATCAACGGCATCCGGTTCTTCGCCATCGGCAGCAGCTTCTCCGCGATAGGCATCGAATTTGTCTATACGCCCCAGATCATCCTCACCTCCTACCTCGTGCTGCTGGGTTTCTGCGTCGGGACGTTCCTCCTCTCCCGCTGGGCGTTCAACCGGGCCGAGGTGACGTGAAATTCGGCCTTATACGACATTATTTGTATAAATAAAGCATATATAACGGTATTTACGGGGCATGCACCATGGCAAGCACCGTCTACGTTGCCGGTCGTCGGGCACGGGTTCGCCTCTGCGGTGGCCGGTGCTCCGGTGATCATCGCCGACGATTGAACACGCGCCCATTCCCGTGAGGCGCCCTGTGCCGGCACCCACTTCTTCTCGGAAAAGATCGCCGGCGATATCCGCGACGCTGGCAGCATGATTGTGCTCTCCCAATTCAAGGCCACGAACTCGCCGGGTTCGGCGGGGCGATCAAGAACCTCGCCATAGGCTGCGCACCCGCCGCAGGAAAACTGGAGGGGCATGCGGGCCTGCAGCCGGCCCCGCCCGCTGCACCGGGTGCGGGGAGTGCATCACCGTCTGCCCTGCAGGGGCAATCGCTTTCGACCGGGAACGCGGGGTGCCGGTGTTTCTGGAGCGGATGGCGAGATATGCCTGCGGCATGGCCGCCCAGAAGGCAGGAAAGGTCGGCTATCTCAACTTACTCCTGCACATCACCCCTGACTGCGACTGCGTGCCCTGCAGCGATGCCCCGATCGTGCCCGAGATCGGCATCCTTACCTCGACGGATCCCGTCACACTGGACAGGTCGAGCCTCGATCTGGTCAACCGGCAGCAGGGGCTGGCCGGATCGCTGCTCTCCGCACACCACCGACCGGGAGAGCATACGTTCGGGGAAGCGTGGCCCCGTACCGGGCGCCTCGGACCGGGCACGACGGACTCCCGGCTCGAGTACCTCTGACGACATGCATGCCGGGAGCTCACTGCCGCATCACTGCAAAAACAAGAATGCGTGTCCCGCACTGACAGAGGCGCCAGGTGCGCCTGACGGGACACTCCGGGTGGTGGTGTCAGTCGAGTTCGTCCCGCTCGTACATCATGGAGAGAAGGGAGGAGTTTTCGACCCTCATATACGCCTGATAGTCGAATGTGAAGGGTTTTTCGCCGATATCAAGAGGGATTTCGTCCCGTTCTTCCATATCATACATTTCCATTGGTTTTAGCACAAAGTGGGCATCCATTGCACTCATTTCCTTGAAATCCTACAAACAACTGGTTTTACGGAATGCTTATATAGTTTGTGGTCGCGGCGGCCCGTACCGCACGTCCGCGGCACCGCGTACCGGCCTGAAATATCGAAAATATTTGCGCCATTTCCTGCATACATGCCGGAGCGGCGGGCCCGGATCTGTCACAGCGGCTCATTCCCGCGGAAAAGCGAGAAACCGCCGATATATCCACAATCATGCATACAATTTCTGCAACGGCATTTTTTCATTTTCCGGTACGAATACGGGCCCGCAGGGCGCGCATACCGGGCACCGATTCCGGGCGATTTCCCGCCTTCCCTTCCCGACCGATAGGGCCGTGTCCCACTGCCCGGGAGCATCGCTCACTGCCAGATCCGGGCAAGGACGAAGATCAGGATCACCATCAGCCCGTTTCGCATCGCCGTTGAGATGACCATAATCTCGGTGCCCAGCCGCGGCCCGAAGATGGCGATGTAATACGAGCCGAGCCAGCGGAAGCTCCGGGTGACGCTCGAGAGCACGTTGCCCGCGAGCAGGGTGATCACGAGATCGCGGGTGGAAATCGCCCCGCTGTAATAGAGCGGCGAGGCGACGCTTGCCGCCGCCACGAAATTGGCAAACTGGGCGGCGATGATGCCGAGGCCTTCCGCCGGCACAGGAAAGAGCCGGGTGGCGCCCTCGAGCACGTCGGCGAGCCAATCGAAGACACCCAGTTCGATGAGCAGGGCGACGAGCAGGATCGTGGGGACGGTGATGACAAGGATCCGGCGGAGGGGCGCTCTCGCCGCAGAGAACACCTCCCGCGGAAGCTCGGAGAGCGGGGTCCGCTGCGCGTGCGGCACCGCCGGATCGCACTGCGACCGACCGGGGAGGAGGAGCCTCGCAACAAGCATAATGAGCCCTGACTTGAAAAAACCCACCGTGGTGAGCAGGAGAAAGTAGATCAGCCCGGCGGTCCCGAGCAGCGGAATGTACACGGGCAAAAGGACGCGCCAGTGCATGACGATTGAAGGAAACGAGTTCAACAGTGAAGCGAGAATCAGTTCGGTGCGGTCGAGGGTGTCCTTCTGGTAGAAGTCCACGAGCATCGCATTGGCCGCACTGGGCGAGACGAAGGCCAGCATGAACGATGCCCCGGCCTCGTCGCAGAGGTGGGCGAACCGGGTGACGGGCCGCACCAGGCGTGCGATCGTCTCCGTGATATGCAGGGCGACGAACACTTCTGCGATGAGCACGCCGATCACGATCGCGGGCACCGATTGCGCCAGCAGCGAGAAGGCGAGACCCGCAGCACCGGCCAGCATATCATTCACCCGGAAGATCCCCCCCTCTCCCTTTCATTCCCGTACCCGTGCAGTACACTCTCCTCCGCCCGCCTTGAACGTACCGGGCGTAGTATTAAATAGGCGGGAAGCGCACAGCATAAATGGTATTCGCTCATGAATGCCCGCATCTGCCCATCGGACCGCATCATTTCATGCGGAATTGGCTTTTTTGCGTTCTTCTTTAGATAGGGAACCGGCTCTGCGCTGAGTTCCCGTGCATTGGATCCGGTTGCCAATACCGGGAGGTAATTTTCATGTTTGGAATTAACGATCCACAAATCTGGTCTGCGTATCTGCTCGCACTCGGCTTTACGCTTGCGTGTATGGTGTACGGTCTGCTGAACTGGAACAACGGAGGAGATGAGATGCATGGCAGTTAATACCATCACCCTCGCCGCAGTCACGCTCCTCTACCTTGCAGCCATCATCACCCTCGGCTGGCTCGGGTACCGGCATACGAAGGAGCACGAGGACTACCTGGTCGCTGGACGGCGCATCCATCCGGCCATCCTGGCGCTCTCCTACGGGGCCACCTTCATCAGCACCTCGGCCATCGTCGGGTTCGGCGGCGTCGCCGCCCAGCTGGGCATGGGGCTGATCTGGCTGACCGTGCTCAACATCGGGGTCGGAATCTTTCTGGCGTTCATCATCTTCGGCAAAAAGACCCGGGAGATAGGCCAGCGCCTGCATGCGGTCACCTTCCCCGATCTGCTCGGCAAATGCTACGCATCGAAGTTCATGCGGTATGCCGCCGGTCTGGTGATCGTCGTCGCCATGCCCCTGTACACCGCGGCCATCCTCATCGGCGGGGCGCGGTTCATCGAGACGACGCTCGCCATCCCCTACGATTCGGCGCTCCTCGGGTTTGCAGCCATTGTTGCCCTCTACGTCGTGCTCGGCGGCCTGATCGCCGTGATGTACACGGACGCCATGCAGGGAGCCATCATGCTCGTCGGCATGACGATCCTCCTGGTGCTCACCTACGTCCACCTCGGCGGCGTGATGGAAGCGCATGCCGCCCTTGACAGCCTCACGTCCATGGTGCCCGAGGCGATGGTCGCAGCGGGCCATACCGGGTGGACGTCCATGCCGGTGCTGGGAAGCCCCCTCTGGCTGACGCTCGTGACCACCATCGTGCTCGGCGTGGGGATCGGGGTGCTGGCCCAGCCCCAGCTCGTGGTGCGGTTCATGACCGTAAAAGACAGCCGCGCCATTCACCGTGCGGTATTCATCGGCGGACCGTTCATCCTCATGATGACCGGGGTTGCCTTCACCGTGGGAGCCCTCACCAACGTCTACTTCGTCCAGAACACCGGCTCGATCGCCCTCGAGGTGGCGGGCGGCAACGTCGACGCCATCATCCCCGCGTACATCAACGCCTCCATGCCCGACATCTTCATCATCGTGTTCATGCTCGCCCTCCTCGCCGCGGCCATGTCCACGCTCTCCTCGCTCATCCACACCATGGGCACCGCCCTCGGCCACGATATCTGGCGGAGCATCAGGGGAAACGTTCCCTCGCTGCGGGCAAGCCAGACCGGCTGCGTGCTCATGATCGTGGTGAGCGTCGGGCTCGCCTACCTCATGCCGGTGAGCATCATCGCCCGTGCGACGGCGATGTTCATGGGCCTCTGCGCAGCTGCGTTCCTCCCCGCCTACGCGGCCGCCCTCTACGCTCGCACCCCCTCCAGGAACGCCGCCATCGCCAGCCTGGTCGCCGGTACCACCGCGTGGTTTTTATGGACCGCGTTCGTGCATAAGGCAGAGTCCTCAGTTCTCGGCGTATCCCAGGCGATCTTCGGGGTACCGGCACTCCTCTCCAACTTCTGGCAGGTGGTCGACCCCCTGATCATCGCCCTGCCCCTCTCCACCGTCGTCCTGCTCGTGGGCATGGCCCTCGACCGGACCGGTGCAGATACCGGTGAGATCATCGGCGAAGGCGACGCGGGCGAAGCCCTCAGATAACCTTTTTTTATCGACCGTGCAAACGCCTACCATGGAACTGGCGTCCATGACGTGTACCCCCCATATCGACGGCATCTGCCCGCTGACCAGAAAGGAGGTGTTCGATCTCAGGCATGAGGTCGCCGGATGGTCGCTGGCCGACGGGCGCCTCGTGCGACGGTTCGCCATGAAAAACTTCCAGGAATGCCTGGATTTCATCGGAGAAATCGCCGAGCTTGCCGCACGGCAGGGGCACTTTCCCGACATCGCCATCACCGAACAGCGGTTCGTGGAGATCGCCTGGTACAGCTATGCCTGCGGCGGACTGACGCGCAACGATTTCATCATGGCGGCGAAGATCAACGCACGCGAATTCACCCGGAGCGGAATGCAGATCTGACCGCCGCCCTAGTGCCCGAACGCCCGCTGCATGCGCTGCCGTATCTGCGCCTTGGGGTAGGCGCCGGTGATGCGATCGACCATCTGCCCGTGGGCAAAGAGGATTATGGTCGGGATCGCGGATATGGAGAGCTGCGCCGCGACACGCGGGTTTTCATCGACATTGCACTTTGCAACCGTCACCCTTCCTTCGAACTCCGCGGCGAGCTCCTCGATCGCCGGGCCCACGGTGCGGCACGGCCCGCACCATTCCGCCCAGAAATCGACGAGCACAGAGGGGTGGGCACGGACCACGCCGCCAATGGTCTCGTCGGTCACATTGATGACCACCGCCTCTTCGCGCCGGAACAGCGCCCGCTCCATCTCCCGCAGGCGCTGCTTTCGCAGTTCCTGCAGTTCGTCATCGAGTGGATCCTCTGGCTCCATGGATCAGAGATTAGGTCGTGGATCCTCATGAGCCTGTTGCGGCCCCGGTGCGATCGGGAGCAACGACGGGATGAAAAACTATATCTCTCCCTATATGCTATGTATATATCCACCCGTGCAGCGAGGTGGGGTAGTCAGGAAATCCCGACGGGCTCATAACCCGTAGACCGATGGTTCAAATCCATCCCTCGCTATTCTTCTCTTCTTGTACACCGCTCCTGCAGGAGCGGAGACGTTCCGCCCGGATAAAAGGTGCGCGAGGGGTCCGCCTCAGGAACCCCGGGAGGACTCGTCTTCAAATATCGCCAGGTGGGACTGGTAACTGCCGCCCACGAAATCCACGGCGCGCTCGGCACACCGCTCATGCGAAATGGCCATGGGGTAGCAGCCGGTGATGCAGCCGGTGCAGAGGTCCGCCTCATCCATGCCGATGGCACGGATGAGATTTTCCAGGGAGACGTGGTGGAGGGAGGTTGCCCCGATGTTCTCCCTGACCGAGTCGCATTCCCTGCCGCTGGCGATCAGCTCCTCCCGCGTGGGCATATCCACGCCAAGATAGCAGGGCGACCGGATGGGCGGCGAGCCGATGCGCATGTGAACCGCCGCAGCGCCCGCCTCCTTCACGATATTGATGATCCGCCGCGACGTGGTCCCCCGCACGATGGAATCGTCGACCAGTACGACCGATTTGTCGGTAATGTGGCCCCTGACGGGGTTGAGCTTCATGCGTACGGCATTCTCGCGCGCCTCCTGGGTGGGCATGATGAAGGTGCGGCCGATATAGCGGTTTTTCATCAGGCCCTCGCGGTAGGGTATCCCTGAGCACTCGGCATAGCCGATGGCGTGGGCGATGCCCGAGTCGGGAACGGGCGAGACGATATCGGCGGGGACCGGCTGTTCCTCGTAGAGATACCTGCCGATGTCGCGCCGCACCTCGTAGACAAGGCGGTCGTCGAGCACCGAGTCGGCCCGGGCAAAATAGATATACTCGAAGATGCAGTGCGCCCGGTGGTTGGCAACCGCGATCTGCATGCTGCGGATCCCGGATCCGGTCAGGCAGACCAGCTCGCCGGGGCGCACGTCCCGCAGAAACCGGCCGTTGAGGGCATCGATCGCCACGCTCTCGGAGGCCACGATGTAGCCCCGGTCGGTCTCTCCGATACAGAGCGGGCGGATGCCCAGGGGGTCGCGGAAGGCGTAGACGGTATCATCCACCATCACCACGACAGAATAGGAGCCCCGGAGCCGCTTCATGCAGAGCAGGACCGCGTCGGCGATATAGGACGATTTGCGCAGCTCATCGGCGATGATATTGGCAATGACCTCCGTGTCGGTGGTCGTGCAGAAGATCTGGCCCCGCTGTGCATAGTATTCACGAAGCTCTGCGGTATTGATGAGGTTGCCGTTATGGGCGATGGCGATTTTCCGGTCCCGGTACGTGACATTGAAGGGCTGGATGTTCTCGGGGATCTTTGCCCCCGTCGTGGGGTAGCGGACATGGCCGATCCCCACCGTCCCTTCCAGCTCCCGCAACACAGACTCATCGAACACCTCGGCAACGAGCCCCTGCGCCTTGTGTTTGCGGAGCCCCTCGCCGTCGTATGTAGTGATGCCGGCACTCTCCTGCCCCCGGTGCTGGAGTGCAAACAGGGCATAGTAGAGAGGGAAGGAAGCTCCGCCGGCATCGACGATGCCAACGATACCACACATAGCAGGACTCTAGTGGGTGGGGATCTTCGGCTTCTTGGTTACCCAGGAATATTTCCGTATTCGTTTGCTGTTCCCGAACCCGCAGGACGCGCAGACCTTGTGGCGGGCGTGAAATGATTTCCTGCCGCATCGTCTGCAGACGATATGCGTATTCTTCTGCCGTTTACCCATTGAAGGGGTACCTTTGGACATTGTCAATCACCTGTGTATTAATCCACGGACGGGGAGATGTAGATCACATTGTCCCCGCGAATAATGAGTGTACCGAAACTCTGGAGCGAACCCTCAACCTCCTCCTCCGCTTTGTCGAGGACGAGGTTCATGTGCACATCATAGCCCTGCAGGATCCCCCGGATTTCCCGGCCCCCCTTCAGGCTTACGATGACAGGTTTCCGATTGAGGGCCTGATCTAAAATTTCCAACGGTCTTCTGGTCATAGAATTCCCTTAACTGTTCGATGAGGAGTACTACAATTGCGAGAGGAAGATAGATAAATCTAGCGCAGTCAGCCAAAAAACCATTTATTGATGGGCAGCCAATACATTTTCTCGATTCCATGTCAACGCTGAGAGTAAAGAAACGCCATGCAATGAAGAAGTCGAAAACTGCAGAGGTCAGGGACCGGCTCGGCGCGGAGATTGGAGAGAGCGGATCCCTCTTCTCCTCCGAAATGATGGAGATGGCGGAGACGGACGGCGACGTGACGTTCATCCTGGTGGACAAACAGCCGCTGCTGATGGAGATCGAGGGGCACATCTTCCCGACCCTCCGCGGGGCGATTGCGCGGCCGTTTCCGGCGCGCCGCGTGGTTGTCGATTCGGGCGCGGTCAGGTTCATGGCCAACGGCGCCGACGTGATGCGTCCCGGCATCGTCTCGGTCACGGACGACGTGATCGCGGGCGGCCCGGTGGTCATCGCCGAGGAGCGGTACGGCAAGCCGATCGCCATCGGCATCGCCCTTCACGACGCGGCCGAAATCCGGCACCTTGAAAAGGGAAAAGCGGTCAGGAATGTCCACTATGTCGGGGACGACATCTGGAATTTCGAGCTCTAAGAACCACAGAATGGATACTATTAAATAAAATTCATTGTACAATCTTTTTATGGCCAAATTCCTTGATTCTCTGTTGGGGAAAGGGACTCCTTCGAGCGAAATGGAGTATATGGAACTCGATCTGCAGAGTTACGAATCAGTGGGCGAAGAGGCGCCCGCCTCGATGTACGTCAAGATCGCAAACATCGGCGACCTCAAGGACACGCCTCGGATCAAGGACGAGATCTACAACGGCAATATCGTCATTGTCGACGTCTCACGCCTGAAGATGGACAAGATCACCTACGAGCGGGTGCTCAAGGATCTGCGCGAGGTGGCAGCCGACGTCAACGGCGATATCGTGGGCCTCGGCGAGGCGCGCTATGTGGTGGTGACGCCCATGTCGGTGAAGATCTCCCGCGAGAAGATCGGCGGAGGACTGTAGTGCGGCGCGTGGTTCCCGGCCCCTGTCCTGTGTGTAATATCGAGATTGAATACCTATACCAGACGGAAAACATCCCTTTTTTCTCCGATATCCTTCTCATGACCGCCTCGTGCGAATGCGGATACCGTCTCGTGGATACCGTCATTCTCGGTGCGGGCGAGCCGGTGCGCTATACCCTCGCCGTGGAGACGGAGGAGGATCTCGATGCACGAGTGGTCAGGAGCACTGCGGGCACCATCGAGGTACCGGAACTGGGGATCAAAGTCGAGCCGGGACCGGTCTGCGAAGCGTTCATCAGCAACGTGGAGGGCGTACTCTACCGCTTCGAGAGCGTCGTGGACCGCGTGCTCGCCTGGGCGGAGGGCGAGCAGCGCGACGTCGCCCTGGCGCTCAAAGCAAAGATCAACGACGCCCGCCACCTCGCATTCCCCTTCACCGTCATCCTCGAGGACCCCGACGGCAATTCGGCCATCATCAGCCCGAATGCCGCGCAGGAACCCCTCGAGACAGAACGAGAGGGCGAATAAGCCGGCCCAGCCGTCACCGCTACATTTTTATAGAGCCGTATGCCATTTACGCCCATCTTCAAGGTGTGATGCAACAATGGCGTACCGCTGGTTCAAGAAAGTCGATGTTGATGAGGCGATCGTGGTGATTATGAACTCGCTGGATGAGCAGAACGAACTCCCCCAGTGGCTGGTCCGCACCATCCAGGCGGCTATCGAAGACTCCGATCCTGAAATGGTGAAATATTTCTACGAAGAGCTCGGAAAATACGCTCCCAACGCGATGATAGTCTTCGAGGGAAGGGGCGGGGCCGACTGATTTTTCCCCATTCCCAGCCCTGCAGCGGTCTCGCCCGCCGAAAAAACGGGATCAGGTAATTTCTGTTTCTTCCAGCCATACGCCGGGCGCCGCCACGATCTCGCCGACCACCCGGGCGTCGGGCACGATGGCGGTCACGGCATCGACCGCTTCCGGGGCCACGATGAAGACGTAGCCCATGCCCATGTTGAAGGTGCGGTACATCTCCTCCGCCGCCACGCCGCCCGCGTCGGCCATCCACGCAAAGATTGGCTGGGGAGGGAGGGGATCGGTGATCGAAAACCCGGTGCTGCCGAGCCGGTTCAGATTGCGCAGGCCCCCGCCGGTGATATGGCACATCCCGTGCACCTCGACCGCCGCGGCGATCTGCAGCGCTTCGGCATAGATGCGGGTGGGGGTGAGCAGCTCCTCCCCGAAGGTCGTTCCCCCGGGCAGGCGATCCTCGAACGATGCGTGCTCCTCCACCAGTTTCCGGGCGAGGGTGAGGCCGTTGCTGTGGATGCCGCTCGAGGGGACGCCGATGATCGCATCCCCGGTGGCGATCCGCTCGCCGGTGACGATGCGGTCCCGCTGCTGGACGCCGAGGCAGGTGCCGGCGAGGTCGAGGCCGTTGACGAGGCCGTTGAGCGTCGCCGTCTCCCCGCCGATGATATTGAGGTTAGCCAGTTCGGCCCCCCGGTTGAGCCCCACCCCTATCTGGGCCATTTTATCCACGGAGAGGGTGTCGGTAGCGATATAGTCGACGAACGCCACCGGTTCCATGTTCATCACGTAGAGGTCGTTGACGTTCATGGCGATGCAGTCGATGCCCACGGTGGTCCAGTCGTGCAGACGGTCGGCGATGAGCATCTTGGTGCCCACGCCGTCCACGGCGAGCGCCAGCGCCATCTCCCCGAACTCGATCAGCCCGGCGAAATGGCCCACGCCCCCGTGCATGGGAAACGATCCCCGCCGCCGGAAGGTCAGCTGCGCGAGGAGCGCCTGCACGGCGGCGGCCTCGAGGTCGATGTCGACCCCCGCCTCCCGGTAGCTATGCGTCGTCATCGCACTCCTCCGAGAGCCTGAACTCATCGTGAAGCACCCGGAGTGCTGCGGGCCCGTCCTCGCGCCTGACGACGAACGAGACGTTGACCTCCGAGGAGCCCTGCGAGATCATCATCACGTTGATCTGTGCGCGCCCGAGGGCGGTGAAGATGCGGCCGCTGATACCGGGGGTGCCGGCCATCCCCGAACCGACGACGGCGACGGCGATGACGTCCCGGTTGTGGGTCACGTCGCGGATGAGCCCCGCCTTCTGGACGCCCCCCAGCGCCTCGAGGGCCCGGTCGAGGTGGTCGTCGTCCACGATCAGGGAGATGTTTGCCTCCGAGGAGCCCTGCGAGATCATCATCACGTTGACGTCCCGCCCCGCAAGGGCCGAAAAGATGCCCTGAGCCACGCCGGGCCGCCCGATCATCTGGGCGCCGGCGATGGTGATGAGGGAGACCCGCTCGATATAGGAGATGGCCTTGACCACGCGTTGGTCGCGCTGCTCGCACTGCACCACAAGGCTGCCGGGATGCGAGGGGTTGAAGGTGTGCTTCACCCGGACCGGGATGTCCTTCTGCATCGCCGGCTCGATGGAGCGTGGGTGGAGGACTTTCGCCCCGAAGTAGGAGAGCTCCATGGCCTCGAGGTACGAGACCGAGGGGAGGACCCGGGCATCATGGATGATCCGGGGATCGGCGGTCATCACGCCGTCCACATCGGTCCAGATCCAGATCTCGTCGGCGTTGATGGCCGCCCCCACCACCGCCGCCGAGTAGTCGGACCCGCTCCGGCCGAGCGTGGTAAGGACGCCCTGCTTCGTGCAGCCCATGAAGCCCATGATCACCGGCACGGTGTCGGGGAGCAGGGGTTCGATCCTGCTCCGGATGTGGGTGGTGCTCTCGGGAAGCACCCGGGATGCCCCGTGGTTGTCGGAGGTGACGAGCCCCGCCTCGCAGCCGTCGAGGGCGACCGAGCGGATCCCCCGGCTGCGGAGCGCCGCACTCACGATGATCGCCGAGAGGCGCTCGCCGAAGGAGATCGCGTAGTCCCTCGACCGGGGCGTCAGCTCTCGCAGGGTGTGGACGGCGTTGAGGATGTTTTTCAGGTTGCCAAGGCGTGCATCGATGAGTTCCCGGACCTCATCGCCATCATCCCCCGCCACCTGGTCGAGCACCCGCAGGTGCCGGGTGCGCAGCGCATTGATGAAGGTGTCCACGGGAGGCTCGTCCCGCGAGTCCACCACCTCTTCGGCAACGGCCAGGAGCTGGTCGGTGATCCCGGACATCGCGGAGACCACCACCGCCAGTTCTGCACCGGCAGCGACGTGGCCTTCGAGGATATCGACGACCTGACGGATGCATTTTTCATCGGCAACGGACGTGCCGCCAAACTTCATTAAAAGCCTCATTTCTGGCTCACTCTGTCTCTTACCAATTTTTTATGTACATTTACATCTAACCGAATATAAGATGCATGCAGATGACGTGGTTCGCTGCCATGTGCTGGTCATCGGGAGCGGCGGCGCCGGAGCGCGTGCCGCGGTCGAGGCGGCGGCATACGGCGATACCGTAATGATCTCCAAGACGCTCATCGGCAAGGGCGGGTGCACCACCATGGCCGAGGGCGGCTACAACGCCGTGCTGCGCGAGCTCGACGGCTGCCCGATGCACGTGGAGGACACCCTGCGGGGCGGCGCCTACCTCAATGATGCCGCACTGGTGGACGTCCTCGTCACAGAAGCGCCGGAGCGGATGGCCGACCTCGTCCGCTGGGGGGCGGTCTTCGATGTCACCGACGACGGGCAGGTCGCCCAGCGGCCCTTCGGCGGGCAGCGGTTCCCCCGGACCTGTTACGCCGGCGACCGCACCGGCCACGAGATGATGATGACCCTGGCCGAGCGCCTGCGGGCGAGCCCCGTCGAGCACGTGCAGGAGACGACGGTCATCGAGCTGCTCCGGGACGGTGACCGGGTGAGCGGGGCCGTCGCCCTCGACCGGCGGGGCGAGATGGTGGTGATCTGCGCCGACGCCACGGTGCTCGCCACCGGCGGCGGCACGCAAGTCTACGACATTTCCACCAACTCCGCCGCCGGCACCGGGGACGGCTACGCCCTCGGCTACCGTGCGGGGGCGGAGCTCGTGGATATGGAGATGGTGCAGTTCCACCCCACGGGGGCGGTCTATCCCTACGACGCCCGGGGCCGGCTGATCACCGAGGCGGTGCGGGGCGAAGGGGGCGTCCTCCTGAACGCCGCAGGAGAGCGGTTCATGCACCGCTATGATCCCGACCGGATGGAGCTCTCCACCCGCGACGTGGTGGCCCGCGCCATCGCCACCGAGGTGCTCGAGGGCAGGGGCACGGCGCACGGCGGGGTGTACCTGGACGTCACCCACCTGGCGGCCGGGACCATCGAGGAGCGGCTGCCCATCATGCTGGAGCAGTTTTTGCAGTTCGGGGTGGATATCAGGACACAGCCCATGGAGGTGGCGCCCACCGCTCACCACCTCATGGGGGGCCTGCGGATCACCCCGGACGCGGCGACGACCGTGCCCGGGCTCTTTGCCTGCGGCGAGGTGACCGGCGGGGTGCACGGCGCCAACCGCCTGGGCGGCAACGCCCTCGCCGACACGCAGGTCTTCGGCAAACGGGCCGGGGAGTCCGCCGGGCGCGCCCCGGTCCGCGTCCATTCCGTCGACATCGCCCGGGTGGATGCACAGTACGACCGCCTCGATGCTTTCTTCGAGGGCACCGCCCCCCCCTCGACCTTCACCGACCGCCTGAAGCTTGCCATGTGGCGCGACGCCGGGATATTCCGCACTGAGGCAGGCCTTCGCAGCCTCTCCGCCACCCTCACGGAGCTCTCTGTGGAAAAACCGAAAGCTGCCGCCCCGGCCAACCTGCTGGAGTGCTGCACGGTGGAGAACATGATCATTCTCTCCTCCCTGATCGTCTCCGGCGCCCTGCTGCGCAGGGAATCCCGGGGCGCCCACGTGCGCACCGATCTGGAGACGGCATGGCCGCCCGAGGCGTCCCCGTTCGGCCACACCTACCAATCGCTCAGAGCGAAGGGCATCGAGGAGGCGCGGACATGAGCGGGACACAGCCCCTCACCGTGCGGGTCTCCCGCTTCGATCCCGAAACCGACGAGGAGCCCCGCTACGAGATCTACACCGTGGACGCGAACGAGGGGGCGCGGGTGCTCCACGTCCTCCACGCCATCCACGACGACCTCGACCCCACCCTCTCCTACCGCTACTGCTGCGGGTCGGGCCAGTGCGGCAGCTGCGCGGTGCGGGTCAACGGCGAGCCGGCGCTCGCCTGTATGAAGGAGGCCGAGGACGGGATGACCGTCGAGCCCCTGAACCTGCCGGTGATCAAAGACCTCACCGTCGACCTCGCCCCGCTGCTGGACAAACTCGCCGCCTCCACAACCGCCGACGACGCCGAACTCCCCACAAAACAGGAGATCGAGGCGATCAAGCCCCTGCGGGATTGCATCGAGTGCCTCTCCTGCGTCTCGGAGTGCCCCGCCATCACGGTGGCCGAGTTCCTGGGCCCCACCCACATGCGCCAGGAGATGCGCATCGCCCTCGACCCCCGGTGCACCGACGACCGCATCGAGAAGGCAATCGAGGAGGGGCTGTTTACCTGCACCACCTGCCAGCGCTGCGTGCAGGTCTGCCCCAAGCAGATCAAGACCCCGGGCAGGGCCATCGAGAAGCTGCGGGAGATCGCCAACCGCCGGGGCCTCACCCTCCCCCGCCATGTCGAGGTGGCGAACCTGGTCCGGGACACGGGGCGCAGCGTGGTGCGCACCGAAGCGACCTTCCTCGAGCAGGTGCCCGAGGTGATCGAGCCCGACGCACCGGTGCGCGGCGAGGTGGGCTTCTTCGTGGGCTGCATGTACAACGGCAGGGTGCCGCAGAACGCGCTCGACATGATCGAGGTCATGAAAAGGAACGGCATCCGGGTGATCGTGCCCCACGACCAGGTCTGCTGCGGCTCCCCCCTGATCAGGACCGGGCAGACCTGGGTGCTCGAGGCCCTGAAGAAAAAGAACATCGAGGCGTTCGAAAGCCGGGGCATCACGACGGTGATGACCATGTGCGCCGGGTGCGGGTCCACCCTGAAAAACGACTACGATACGCCCTTCGAGGTCAAAGACGTCTCCGAGATCCTCACCGAGTACGGCATCGAACCCCCCGAGCCGCTCGATCTCCGGGCCACCTACCATGACCCCTGCCACCTGCTCCGCGGCCAGGGTATTTCCGCGCAGCCCCGCGAGCTGCTCCGCATGGCGGTCAGAGAGTTTGTGGAGATGCCCAACCAGTGCTGCGGCGCCGGCGGTGGCGTGCGCTCCGGGCTGCCCGAGGAGGCGGCGGCGCTCGGTAAACTCCGCCACGAGGAGATCGAGAAGACCGGGGCGGAGATCGTGGTCACCATCTGTCCCTTCTGCGAGTTCCATATCAGCGAGAACACCGACCGGCCCGTGAAGAACATCTGCTCGGTGCTGCTGGAGGGGTATAGGGAGAAGGACCGCAAGAAGGGTGGTCCGGCAGGATGAGACCGGAACCGGGCAGCACAACCCGGCCGCACGCCCTGCCGCCATCCCCGCCCCTCATACCACCCACTCTTTTTTCATATGCAGCGGGAAACGGTGCTCATCGGCGTGGCCATCATGCAATCTGCATAGGTATCCAGAGAATTGCATGGGATTTGACAAACCCTTTAACGATAAAAACCGAGATTATCACTGAATGAAACACCACGAGCGCTATCTCCCCCTGGCACTCCTCCTCGTTTTCATGGCATTTTCCCTCTGGTTCCGCAGCCTTTCGCAGTCCTATCTCATCACCGATGCGGCGGTCAACGTGCTCGGGAATGACTCGTGGTACATGCTCCGCCAGATCGAGGTGATGGTGGCGCACTTCCCCCACTACCCCTGGTTCGACCCCATGACCGCCTTTCCGGTGGGCAAACACATTGACTGGGGCCCACTCCTCCCCATGATCTCTGCGGGGGCCTGCATCCTGCTCGGCGCCTCGACGCAGGCGGAGATCGTCGCCGCGGCCTCGTGGATCCCCCCGGTGCTCGCCGCCCTGATGGTGCCGGTGGTCTACCTGATCGGCACCCTGATCGGCGGCCGGAGGACCGGCCTTTTCGCCGCGGGGTTCATCACCGTGGCCTCGGTGACCTACTTCGTGCGGTCGATCTACGGGTTCATCGACCATCACGCCGCCGAGGTGCTCTTCTCCTCAGTGTTCTGCCTCTGCTATCTCACGGCCTTGCGCCATGCCGCACAGCCCGCATTCTCCCTCCGGGACCGCCGGCAGGTATCGATACTTCTTCTCCTCGGCGCCGGCGCGGGGGCCACCTACCTGCTGGGGCTGATGAACATGGTCACCATCGGCCTCTTCGCCTTCATCACCGCGGTCTTCACCCTCGTCGTGTTCGTGCGAAACCACCTGCGGGGCGAGTCCACCGACTTCCTGCTGGTGCTCAACGCTGTGGCCTTCGCCATTCCCGCCGCCGGCATGGCCCTCTTCGGGATCCGCTACGAGGGGTTCGCCCTTTCCACCTACACCATCACCCACGTCTACGTGCTGGCAGCCCTGATCGCGGGGACCGCCGTGCTCTTCTTCCTCTCCCGCCAGTGCCGGGGGAAGACACGGGAGTTCCTCGTCGCCGTCGCCGCCGCAGGGGTGGTCTCGCCGCTCGCCGCCTCCCTGATCGCCCCGGACGTCTTCGCCATCCTCACCACCGGGCTCGCCGGCTTCTTCGGGCAGACGGCCTATACCGGCACCATCCAGGAGATGCAGGCCTACGCCCTCGGTGATGCCGTCCAGCGCCTCCATTTCGGACTGCTCCTGATGGCCGCAGGGTTGGGGGTGCTCTGGCTCAAACTCAAGGACGATCATGCCACGGACACTCTGTTCGTCCTCGTATGGGCCGTGCTTTTGACCATCACCACGATCGCCCACAAGCGCTTCGAGTACTACTTCGTGGTCCCCTTCGTGCTCCTCTCGGCGCTGGCGGCAGACGCCATCATCGCCTGGAGCTGGCCGGAGGTGCGGCAGATATTCCAGAAAGCGGATGCGGAGGCAAAGCCGGCGAAGAAAAAGAAGGCCGCCTCCCCCAGAGGGCCGAACTATACCGTGAAATCCCTGCTCTTCGTCGTCGGCATGATCGCCGTGATCGGCTTCGTGGCCCTCTCCGCGGGCAACGACTACTCGGTCATGCACGGCAGCCCCAAGGACAGCGTGGTCTCTGCCGAGTGGCGGGAGGCGCTCGCGTGGCTCCACGACCACTCCCCGGACCCGGGCGTGGGGTATCTCGACCGCTACGAGGAGGAGTTCGCCTATCCGGCCTCCGCCTACGGGGTGATGTGCTGGTGGGACTACGGCCACTGGGTTACGGCGATCGCCGGGCGCATCCCCACCTCCAACCCCTTCCAGAGCAACGTGGTTGGCAGGGGCGGATCCGCCCCCTATTTCATGGCCCCAACGGAAGGTGAGGCAGACGAAATCCTCGAGGAGGCCGGGGCACACTACGTGATCACCGACAACCGGATGGCAGACTCCCTCCTCCCCACCATCGCCACCTGGGACGACCCCGCGCAGGGCATGGCCCCCTACATGAGGCAGTTCGCCTACACGCCCCCGGGCGAATCCTCGCCCGTCGTGGTGACCCTCTACGACCAGAAGTTCTTCCACACCATGCTCATGCGCCTGCACCTGCAGGACGGCTCGATGGCGCAAGCCTCCGACACCGTATGCGTCGAGTACCGGGACGGCACGGCGGCGAGCAGCGGGTATCCGGTCATCACCGGCTTCACCGAAGGCTCGGTAACGGCGATGGAAGCACGCGCCGCCGCATACAACGCCGATGCGGTGCAGGGGACGCATGCCGCCGTACTGAGCGACTACCCCGATTGCCCGCTCGACACCGTCCCCGCACTTTGCCACTACCGCCTGGTCTTTGAATCGACCCCCGCCGAGACCCCCTCCCGGCTGGGCTTCGACGGGGTGAAGGTCTTCGAGCATGTCCCGGGGGCCCGCATCGAGGGCGAGGGCGTCATCGAGGCCGCCATCGTCACCAACACGGGCAGGACCTTCGTCTACCGGCAGGAGAGCGTGGACGGCTCGTTTCTGGTCCCCTACGCCACCGCCGACAACCCCTACGAGGTGCGGGTGGACGGCCTCTACCGCATCAACGGCACCGATCTCACCTTCGCGGTGACCGAGGCGCAGGTGCAGGGGAGCGCTTCGGGCTGAAGAAGAGAGCCCGACCCGGGCTGGCTCCGGGGTTCTTCTCCACCGGAAAGGCTCATCAATCGCCCTTCGGATGGGCTGCGGGTTAAGCAATCGGCGCGATTGCAGCGGCCATCGGCATAAGTCACGCCTCCAGAAATCCCCATGATCGCGATTGGCACCGCGGGCGTTACGGAGGGGCAGATTTATTTGGACATATTGAGAATAGTATTTACAATATGTCCAAAACTGCGGAGGAAATACCCCCCATCATCAGACGGGATGCGGAGGAGAAGATCCGGACCCTCGCCCGTGGATTTCCGGCAGTATCGGTGGTCGGCCCCCGCCAGTCGGGAAAGACGACGCTCGTTCGATCGGTATTCCCGCAGTTGCCCTACGTGTTACTGGAAGATCCTGACACCCGCGCTTTCGCCGAGGAGGACCCGCGCAGCTTCCTCGCGCAGTACGAAACGACCGGAGCGGTTTTTGATGAGGTGCAGAGGGTCCCTGAACTGTTTTCGTACCTCCAGGGTGTCCTGGACAGGCACACGAAACCGGGGCAATTCATCCTCACCGGGTCCCAGAACTTCCTGATGATGGAGGGGATATCCCAGTCACTCGCCGGCCGGGTCGGGATCCTCAAGCTCCTTCCTCTCTCGATGAGGGAGCTCGGCCATGCCGAAATCGAGACCGGGCGGTATGAGGATCTCCTCTATGGCGGCCTCTTCCCCCGCCTTTACCGAAGCACCATTCACCCGGCGGACTTCTATTCGTCATATATCCAGACGTACCTCGAGCGCGATCTCCGTCTCCTCAAGCAGGTGCAGAACCTCTCGACATTCCAGACATTTCTGAAGATGTGTGCCTACCGGTCCGGTCAGGTGGTGAACTACTCATCGCTTGCACATGACTGCGGCATCACCCACAACACGGCGAAGGAGTGGCTCTCCCTTCTCGAGACCTCGTTGCTCATCGTCCTGATCAGGCCCCACCACAAAAACTTCAACAAACGGCTCGTAAAGATGCCGAAACTCTACTTTACGGACCCGGGTCTGGCCGCGCACCTGGCCGGGATACAGAGTGCTGACGATCTCATCTACCATCCCTTAAAGGGAGGACTCTTTGAATCGCTCATTCTCACGGAGTTTTTAAAGTTCCGATTCAACCGGGGCAAAGAGTCCAATCTCTTCTTCTGGCGGGACAAACTCGGGCACGAGATCGACTGCATCATCGAGTACCAGGGGTGGGATCCCGTCCCGGTCGAGATCAAGTCGGGCAGAACGGCCAGTTCCGACTTCTTCAAAGAGATCACCTACTGGAACAGGCTTTCCGGCAACACCCCGAATCGATCGTTCGTGGTCTACGGGGGCGATCAGTCCCAGCAGCGGGCCGCAGGCCGGCTGGTCGGGTACCGGGAGCTGGAACCGATCCTGCCGTACCTGGAGTGAGGGCCCGGCGGAGCTATCGCAGAACGGCGGATGATCAGGATGATGGAATCAATCGTGATTCCCTGTGCATACCAATCAGTTCTCCCGGTAACCGCAAGAATGCCATGGCGAGAGAAATTCAATTCCCCGGGGGCGACGGCGAGCTCCCGGATGCGTTTCTCCGCTCCCCTTTGACGTACGGATTGGTGACCGTGATCCCGGGAACGCGCAGAAGGTGTGCATCCTCGGTGATGATCGTGTCAATACCGGACTCGATCATGGTTGCGGCAAGAAGAGCGTCCCAGAAATGGACCCGGTGGCGGTCCCTGATCGCATTGGCGCGGATCACGGTCTCTCCCCCATATCCGACCACGTTCCACCCATCGAAGTCCAGGATGTCGCGAATGAAGCGTTTCACGTCGTCCACGGGCATCGGGTGTTCGACCTTTTCGGTCACGACCACCGAGAACTCTGCGAGGTTCTGTGCCGAGACCGAGTAGCGCGTCTCCGATCGCCAGCATGCCGTCAGGAGGTCCTTTGAGACGCGCCGCTTTTCCGGCGCATCCGCATCGAAGAGGTAGACGAGGACGTTCGTGTCGACCAGCGGCGGGCTACCGGTCATAGAGATCCTTCCTCGATGCATACCTCCTCTCCCCCAGATGGTACGCCTTTTCGGTCAGTTCGATGCCATCACGCGCGATCGCCTCCTGCGTCTTTTCCCTGATCCAGAGATCCATCGCCTCGGTCGCCGCCTCACCCAGGTATCCCTTCCGCTTCCCGAGAAGCTTCTCCGCCAGTCTCCGGAAGGCCTGTTCCGTCCGGTCGTCGATGCTCAGGGTGATGGTGCCCATGCATCTACATACGTTTTTTAAATATTTAAATAAAAGTAAAATCTACGTAAATCCTCGTTCGGGGCGGAACGGTGGAGGATGAGGGGACCATCTTCGGGGAAACGACCGCAGAAGGCTCATCATCGCGTGATGCGAGACGGATTTGAGGGAACCCGGGTCACGGGCCCCGGATATTGTACACTCTGTCGTATACTACTCATGAGTGTATTCCCGGACCGTCACCAGACATGCCCGGTATGCCTGCTACCGCTCCTCAACGTTGAGCAGCATCATGCTGAGAAAGATCGCCGAGAACACGATCTGCAGCCCCGAGAGGAAGAGGGCCAGCGACCACACCGCGTTCGTGACCTGGGCGAGCTCGCCGAGCCCGGAGGCGATCCACTGCTGGACGATGCCAATCCCCACGACCACGCCCATCAGCATGAGCAGGACGCCGACGAAGAGCTCCCGCTCCAGGCTGAGATAGGTCATCAGCCGCGAGACCAGCCGGCCCGGTTCGCTGAAGCCGTGCATCACCGAGTAGACCTTGATGGTGATCCCCATCAGCAGGATCTGCAGCCCCCCGATGAACGCCAGGGCGCTGAGGATGAAGGTGTGCAGGCGGGAGGTCTCGATCCCCACATCGAAGGAAAAGAGCAGCAGAAGCAGCAACCCGAAGAGGGCGAACAGGAAACCGGGGACCGCAAGGAAGGGGAGGGGTTTGTAGAGCAGCATGAACCGGATGTGCCGCCAGCCGTCGGAGAAGCTGTGCAGCTTGGAGGGCATCACCCGGGGGTGGTAGGTGATCGGCACCTCTTCGATGGCGAGGCCTGCCTTCGCCGCCTCAATGAACATCTCCGAGGCGAACTCCATCCCACCGGTCTTAAGGTTGAGCCGCTCGAGCGCCTCGCGCCGGATCAGCCGGAACCCGCTGTGGGCGTCGGAGATGTGGGTGCGGAAGACGACGTTCAGGAGCCAGGTGAGCAGGGGATTGCCGATGTACTGGTGCAGCCAGGGCATGGCCCCCTCCCTGATCTCGCCCCGCAGCCGGGACCCGAAGACCATATCGGCCCCGGTCTCCTCCATCCGGTCCAAAAGGAGGGGCAGCTCGAGAAAATCGTAGGTGTTGTCCGCATCCCCGATGGCCACCAGCTCCCCCCGGGCCTGGGCGAGGCCCGCCAGGTAGGCGTTACCGTAGCCCCGCCGGGAGGGCCGGACGACCACGGCCCCCAGGTCCCGGGCAATGGAGGGGGTCCGGTCGGTGGAGGAATCTGCAATGATGATCTCGCCTGCGATCCCCCGTTCAGAACAGACCTGGCGGATCCGGTCGATGCACTCGCCGACGGTCTCCTCCTCGTTGAGGGCCGGGAGTACGACGGAGAGGCGGGGAGGGGAGGAAGGCATGTATGATATATACTATACAACAGGTGTTATTTTATGGATTTACTTTTGTCTCTGAGAATGAGCCATTTTCCTGCGACAATAGACGAACGATGGCCCTCTATATCATATTTCTTATAAAAGATTCCAAAAATGACAAATTTTGTTATTACGTGCAAAAATACAATCATTTTTACTTATCGATAAAAATTTCCGAATAATTAAATCAATCTCTTTTTATTGAACGATATTCAACGCAAAACCATAGCATTGAGTCCGTTCGTACCAAGAATGGGCAAAATTATCCCAAATCATTCAGTATCCTCAGAGGTGAACTCATGCCGCACGTCCGCACCCCCTATACGCTCATCATTTTCGCAATCCTGCTGGGAATCATATGCACCGTACCACCTGCCGGTGCTTCTCAGGATATGAACAATTTCCCCCAGAAGGGGGAGATCAACCCGGTGTTCCTGGAATGGGCACAACAGCAGAACGCATCCCTGGACCACCAAACCTGCATGCACTGCAGCAATCCGCCTATCGGTGACATTCCCTCCCCGAAGGTGGTACTCTGGCCGGTGCAGCGTGCGTCCCTGTTTGCCCTCGATGGCGATGCAGACTATCCCACCGAGCCGTATTTCAATCT
>JARVGI010000009.1 GCA_029762625.1 Methanomicrobiaceae archaeon
GAAGTTGAGGAGGTAGTAGACGGTTTCAGGGCCGAACCGACCGTGCCAGGCGCCGATGACCTCCCCCTGCTCGTCGATCAGCTCGTTGGACGAGCCCACCAGGTCGATCTCCGGGTGGCGCTCCATGAACGCATATTGGACTTCCAGGCGTTGCGGGAAGGAGATGTCGTCGGCGTCCATCCGGGCGATGTACCGGCCCCGGGCGAGAGATAGCCCCCGGTTGGAGGAGCGGGGGCAGCCCATGTTCTCCTCGTTGGTCACCACCCGCACCCGCGGGTCGTCATAGCTCGCCAGGATTGCGGGACTTGCATCGGTGGAGGCGTCGTCGACCACCAGCAGCTCGAAGTCGGAATAGGTCTGGGCCAGGATGCTGTCGATCGCCTGCCGCAGAAACCGCTCCTCGTTGTACACCGTCATCAAAACGGTTATTGCCGGCGGATTCACCGTTCACTCTCCGCGATCTTGAACTGGCCGAAGGAGCACCGGATACCCACGCAGGCGCAGACCAGCCCAAGCCCCACGATCACCGGATTCATGCACTCGATCACCCAGGTGTGGTAATTCCTGTAGAGGGGCAGTTTGAGCACTGCCACGAGGGCTTTATAGAGAATGAATGCGGAGAACCCCGCCGTGAGGCTGACTTTTTTGTAGATGTCGATCGGAGAAAAAACGGAATGAAGGCTCGACTGCCCCACCATGAACCGCCGCTTGAAGAAGTAGCGCAGGTTCATCTTGTCGGCCGGCACCAGGTGGTAGACCTTTAGATCGGGCGAGTAGTAGAAGAGAGAGTCTCCGTCAAGTCCATCCCAGAGTTTGGAAAAAAACCCTGTTTCCTCGCCGAGGTTCAGGGTGTCGCCCTTCACCCCGAGATCGGTGTCGAACCCCCCGAACCGTGCCAGCACCTCCCGCGAAAAGACCATGTTCGAACCGGAGAAGAACTCACCCTTCTCCAGAAAGCGCGGCGCATCGCCCCAGGTGCGTATCTCGTACTCGTCGAGAAACCAGTCGGGCTTCTCGGAGAGGTAGTAGGGGTAGATCGGGCCCCCGATGCCGATCGGCCGTGTATCGGAATGCTGTACAATGGCGCGGATTCCTGCGATCCAGGCCGGATCCGCGCGCGCGTCGTCGTCGAGGTAGGCGACGTACTCGCCCCGCGCCTCCGCATACCCCCGGTTCCTCGCGTGGGCGAGGCCCTGCGCGGGTTCGAAGATGTAGCGGATCCCGTGGTCGGCATACCCTCCTGTGACGGCGGCGGTGTCGTCAGTAGAATTGTTGTCCACCACGAGAATCTCGAACGTGCCGGTCTCGCCGGTCTGCTGGAGAAGGCTTTCGATGGAGCCGCGGAGGATATCTGCGCGGTTGTAGGTGCAGATGACAACCGAGAGCCATGGATCGGGGGCGGGGTGCTGCGCAGCCATATCACTGATAATATAATATACAGTATATTTATTTGATAAATAGATGTCGACGCAGGGGGAGATATGTATCAGAAATAGCCCGTTTGGTGATCGGATGTAATGGAGTGGTGGGATCAGGGTAATGTGAAAAAAGTGCAGGGTGAAGATGAAGCGGTGCAGGCTCCATTCGCGGGGAAGACCTTCGCCCGCAACGGCCCCACAGCTTACAGGATCCCCATCTCAGAAAGCCGGGTGGGCAGGTACTCCTTCGTCACGAAATCGAGGCCGCGGCTGGCGAAGGCCTGCTGTTCTGACTTGAGCTTCATCTGCAGCTGCAGGCCGATCTGCTTCTTCCAGTAGTCGGTGTCAAAGCGGGGGTCGGTGAGCTCGGCCTTGAGGGCCGCGATGTCACCCTCGGTGAGAGCGTCGGAGGGGAGGTCGTAATCGCTGATATCGGAGGGCTGCACCCCCACGAACTGCGCACCCGGCGTGGCCAGCAGCTCGGACATGTGGGCCGCCTTGATGGAGCCGTAGGCGATGCTGCCGAAGATGCGGTAGGACCACGGGTCGCCGTCGGTGAAGACCACCAGAGGCAGCCCCAGGTCCTCGTTCATCCGTTTCAGGGCGCGCCGGGTGGAGCGGGCGGGCTGGCCCTTGAGGTGGACGAGGACCGCCCCGTACTCCTCGTCGAACCCGTTCTCCATCAGCCGGGCGTACATACCGCCGGTCTCGATGGCGATGACGAACTTCGCGTCATGCTCGAGGAACTCGATGTTCTCCACGTTGTTGGGGATGGGGTAGCCGGCTTCGCCCACGTCCTCCTGGCAGTGGATCTCCCGCTCCCCCCGCCGGGTCTGCTCGCGGAGTTTGAGGGGCCCGTAGATGGAGGCGCCGTCCTCCTCCGGCCGCAGGTGGAATGCCTCGCGGGAGAGCTCGGTGAGGATCTCCATGTCCTCGATCAAAAGATTGCTCTCGTCCTGCGCGGCGAACTTGGCCCGCTTCCATCCTTCGGAGATGTAGTAGAGCTCCCTCAAGGTCGAGGAGCGGTTCTCCCGCAGCTGCTGCTTCAGGAACCCGATGACGTAGGCCATCTTGAGGATGTGCAGGGCGCTCTTGGCCGATCCCGCCGACCGGGTGCTCTCCCGCTCACCGTACTTCCACACCCCGCTCTCGTCGTCGTAGGCGATGTTCTGTTTGGTCCGGGTGGGCATGCTGATGGAGGGCAGATCCCCACCGGTCATCTGGTCGTACCAGAACCGGGCGATTCCCACCAGCCGTGTTTCGGCCAGCGCATCGGTCGTTTTCCTAGACATCGAGATCCACCACCACTTTCACCCTGTCGTCCACGCCGCGCACATCGAGCGTCCCCCCGCCGCCGCCCGTATACCGGGCCCCCCACGACGCCTCCGGATCGAGCGCGCATTTCCAGACCTTGGTGTAGTCGTCCCCCACCCGGTCCACGAAATCGGGCTTCGGGATGGCGTCCTGTGCCGCATCCGGCGAGAGGAGGGAGAGGGAGAGAGAGACAGGCTTTGCAGTGTAGTTGTGAACGCTGAGCTCGACCTGCCCGTCAAGCGTCCGTTTCTTCGCCACCAGCCGGCGCATGATCCGGCCCTCCAGCGGCGCGGTGTCCACGGGGGGCTGCTCGACGATCTCGCTCACCTTGGCGGCGATATCGGGGATGATCGAGCAGATCGCCCGGGCGCGGTCCTCCTGCTGCCGCGAGCGGTCCCGCCGGTTGAGGTAGGTCTTGAGCTCCCGCCCGAGCTCCTGCAGGGCGAGGGTGATCTCCTTCTCGATCTCGGGGATGGCCGCCACGGCGTCCTTGCTCTCGCTGGTGAAGGGGACGTTCGTTGAGGCCACGTGCACCAGCACCATGACCGCACCGGTGGGCAGGCCCTGCTGGGAGAGGTTGTAGGCCTTCCAGTTCACCCCGGCGACGGCGTTGGTGATGGCGCAGGCCCCCTGCTGGTAGAGGAGGGGGACGCGGTTGGCAAAGCGCAACATCTGCGCCTGCCCCTCGGCGGGAAGCTTGCCCCCGTAGCCGAGCGCCGCCTCCACGATGAAGGGGTGGCCGGAGTGCACGCTGCTTTTTCTCGTCCTCGCCTTGATGAAGTCCACCGGGTACTCCTTCTCGATCCCCTGCACGATCAGCTCCTCGCCGATGGGGGAGAGGCACTGTGAAGCGGGCGGCGGCGGGACCTGCACCGCCTGCATCGCCTCGAGGAGAGCTTTGAGCTCCTGCGAGGAGAGCGCGGAGGCCTTCCTCGAGCCTTTCAGCCCGGCAACACCCAGGATCTCCTCTGCGCTCTTCCTGCCCACCCGGGAGAACCCCTCCACCAGGAACTCCTCGAGCTTCGCAGTGCTCGCTTCCGCCATCCGTTTCAGGAGCCCGAACTCGATGCCGTGCGGGTGGGGGGCGATGGCTTTCGGGCACGGGGGCACCTCGTCGCTCACCCGCTCGAAGGTGCAGGGCTCGCCGTCGATCTCCCCCCGGATGCGGGCGTGGGGGTTGACCACCGCGGTGTAGCGCAGGTAGTCGAGCAGGCGCTTCTTTGCGGCGAGGGTGGCCTTGAATTCGATCTCCACCCGTGTACCGTGCATGCGGTCCCACTCGATCTCCCGGTGCACCCTGATATCGGGCTCGTTGGTCTCGGTTTTGATCATCAGCTCGAAGGAGTGGGCGGGGGTGCGGGCACCGGTGCGGGAGATGACCTTCGTGGGCACGCCCGTCGTCAGCTGGGCGTAGAGCACCGCCGCGGAGATCCCGATGCCCTGCTGACCGCGGCTCTGGCGGATCTGGTGGAAACGGGATCCGTAAAGGAGCTTTCCGAAGACAAACGGCACGTTCTCCGGGACTATCCCCGGGCCGTTGTCCTCGACCACGATCCGGAAGACGTCCTTTTCCAGGCGGGTGACTGAAACGTATATGTCGGGGAGCACCTGCGCCTCCTCGCAGGCGTCGAGGGAGTTGTCCACCGCCTCCTTGATGGTGGTGATGATGCCGCGGGTGGGCGAGTCGAATCCAAGAAGGTGCTTGTTTTTCTCGAAAAACTCGGCGACACTGATGCTGCGCTGCTGCTTTGCCAGGTCCTCAGCAAGCACCAACGCCCTTCACCTCGGCGATCGCCTCGTCCACCCCGCACTCACGCTGCTCCCCTGACTGCAGGTTCTTGAGGGTGACCGTGCCGCGTGCAAGTTCGCGCTCCCCGATAATGACGGCGAAGTCCGAGGATTTCGCCGCGTGCTTCATCTGGGCGCCGATCCCGCGGTCCATGAGGTTCAGCTCGGCGCGGACTCCCGCCTCCCGGAAGGCGCCTGCTACCTCGAAGGACCGGGTGCGGGCCTCGTTCGTGGAGAGTACCGCCACCACCGGGGGGCGGACGAGTTCTGTCTCGCCGAGGGAGACCATCACCCGGTCGAACCCGATGGCGAACCCGCACGAGGCCACGTCGTCGCCGCCGAAGAGGTGGGCGAGCCGGTAGACCCCGCCGCCCATGATCTGGTTCTCGGCCCCCAGGTTTTCGGCGAACGCCTCGAAGACCGTTCCGGTATAATAGTCGAGCCCGCGCACGATCCCCATGTTCAGGGTGTAGGGGAGGTCGAGGGCGTCGAGAATGGCAAACGTCTCCTCGATCCGCTCACGCTCGGGGATATCGCCGCAGATTGCGAAGGCTTCGTCGATAGTTTTGCTCTCCACCAGCCCGGTGAGCGATGCCAGCAGCTCGTCATGCCGCAAGTCGCTGAGGCACTGCGCGAGCCCCTCGACGTCGCGCTTGTCGAGCAGCCCCATGACCGTCTTCGCCACCGCTGCATCCAGGCTGCTGAGCATGGAGCGCATGGGGGCGAGGTGGCCGATGTGCAGGGTGAACTGCACGCCGGCGTTTTTGAGGATCTCGTGGCCGGCGAGGATGACCTCTGCCTCGGCGCTGGCCGAGTCCGCCCCGATCAGCTCGATGCCGAACTGCCAGAACTGGCGGTAGCGCCCCTTCTGCGGCCGCTCGTACCGGAAGCAATCGGCGAAGTAGCACCAGCGCAGGGGCCTCGGGAGCACTTTTCCCTCGTTGACGTACATGCGCAGCACCGGGGCGGTGACCTCGGGCCGGAGGGCGAGTTCCCGCCCGCCCTTGTCCTCGAAGGTGTACATCTCCTGGATGATCCCCTCGCCCGAACGCATGGTGAAGAGCTCGAGGGTCTCGAAGGAAGGGGTACAGACCTCACGGTACCCCCAGCGCATCGCCGTATCGCGCATGCGCTGCTCAATGATTCTCCGCCGCTCCATTTCCTCCGGTAAAAAATCTCGTGTTCCCCGCGGTTTCTGAAGCATTGACAAATCTCCTGCCAATATATTTATTGTGAAGCCTTATCAGTCCTGCGCCGGACGCTGCCGAAAAACCGCTCCGTGGCGGTTTCACCGGTCCAGATGTTTGTTTCCCGGGGCGCTTCCCCCTGGAGATAGAGGGCGAGGAGCACCAGCCCGACCCCCACGAACTCGGACCAGAAATTGGCAGCGGCGAGCCCTGCAAGGGAGAGTGCGGTGTAGAGCACCCCGCGGTAGGAGGCGGTGCGGTACCCGGAATACGCGGTGCGGGCAAAAATGCGAACATCACGGAGCCAGAGAAACGCCACCGTGAACGTGCCGAACACTGCAACATAGAAGAGGATACCCTGAGCCATGGCGCGATACTTATTATGAGTTTCCCCTCCATAGTCTTATAACCAGACCATGGCAGCCTATACTTCGTTCAAGGATGTTCTGCAGGCCTTCCAGCAGGGCGAGATCTCCATGGCAGAAGCAGAGCAGCTGATCGCCGGCATGCGCATCGAGATGGTGGGGGAGTGCGCCCGGCTGGACATGGGGAGGAGCGTGCGCTGCGGGATGCCGGAGGTCATCCTCGGCGAGGGCAAGGATCCCGACCAGCTGGTGCAGATTGCCCGCCGGTACGTGGAGGTGGCGGGGCGCTGCGTGGTCACGCGCATCACCCCGGATCTGACGGCACGCTTCCAGTCCCTCTGCGATGAGCACGGGTTTTCCTGCACCCACCACAAACTCGCACGGATGACGGTGCTCTCCGACGGCACCGGGCCCGCCCGTCACGCCGGGATCGTGGGGGTGATCACCGCCGGCACCGCGGATATCGGGGTGGCCGAAGAGGCGCGGGTCATCGCCGAAGAGATGGGCTGCACGGTGCGCACCGCCTACGACGTGGGGGCGGCGGGCATCCACCGCCTCTTCCCGGCCCTCAAGGAGCTCACGGACGCCCACGTCTTCATCGTGGCCGCAGGAAGGGAAGGGACGCTTCCGGCGGTGGTGGCAGGCCTGACCGACCGCCCGGTGATCGGGGTCCCGGTGAGCACCGGCTACGGGTACATGGGCAAGGGGGAGGCAGCGCTTGCCAGCCTGCTCCAGTCCTGCGCCGTCCTCGCCGTCGTGAACATCGATGCCGGGTTCACCGCGGGGGCGTTTGCCGCACAGATCGCACGGATGGTGGCCGGCCATGAGTAGAGGATTCTATATCGGGAGGTTTCAGCCCTACCACTGCGGGCACCAGTCGGTGCTCGAGCATATCGCCGCGTGCGTCGACGAGATCGTCATCGGGGTGGGGAGCGCCCAGCTGAGCCACGAGGTCGACAATCCCTTTACGGCCGGGGAGCGGGTGCTGATGATTACCCGTGCCCTTGAAGCGCTGGACCGCCGCATCTACGTCATCCCCATCGAGGATATCCAGCGCAACGCCCTCTGGGTCTCCCATGTCCGCTCGATGTCGCCCCCGTTCTCCACCGTCTATACGAGCAATCCGCTGGTGGTGCAGCTCTTTGCCGAAACGGGGATCGATGTTGTCTCGCCCGACATGTACGAGCGCCATACGCTCAGCGGGACGGAGATACGGCGGAGGATGCTCAACGGAGAGGTCTGGGAGGACCTTGTGCCCCTCCCCGTTGTGGAGGTCATCCATGAGATCCGCGGCGTCGAGCGGCTCAGGAATATTGCACGGAGCGACTGAAGAACCGGAATAAACGCGTGAAGAAAAGGAGTGGAGATATGGGAAGTTTTTTTGACCGGCTGTTCGGCAGAAAGCCCGAAGCACCGGTGCTGGTTCTCGAGTACGCAGAGATTCCGCAATGGCTGGATGGCAGGGAGATCGACGTGCGCAATGAAATGATCGGGCAGACGGCGGGTTCGCGCACTGCCATCGCGCATGCAATTGAGGAGGCCCGCAACAGGGTCAACCAGCTGCGGACGGTGGAGTTCGGGGACCAGACTCCGCCGAAACTCAAACGGGTCGTGGAGACGTCCCTGCAGCCCTTTGTGCGGGCGATGGACATCACCCTCTCCCGCCACTTCTCCTCCGATCCGATCGAGTTCTACAATGACGCCGTGGAGGTGCTCAAGGGGTGCATGAAGCACATGAAGGGGCAGGGGAAGTACATCGCCGCGGTGCTCCCCGAGGAGATGAAAGAGCTGCGCTCGTGCCTCAGCCACATCGGGACGGAAATCAACAAATTGACGGAGGAGATCGGGCGGGCGCAGCAGGTCATGGACAAAATACGGGAGGCCAGGGATGCCTACCGGGCGCTCGAGGAGGCGGCAGGCGAATGCCGCGCCAAAGGGATGCAGTGGAAAAGGCTCTGGAAGGATATCGAAAGGGACGAGGCACGTCTCACCGCCATCGCGGAAAAGGTCGCCGGGATCGAAACAGACACGAGTTATCGTGCGGCAAGGGAGCTGCAGGCCCGCGCCGGTGCCCTCGAACAGGAGCACAGGAACCTGCGCGAGCGGTACCATTCGATCGCTTCCACCACTGGCGGGGTGCTCCGCAGGGCGGCATATGCTGCGGAACGTCAGGGAACCACGGAGTCGGCCCACCGCATCCAGAAGGTCATGCAAATGCTGGATACGCCGGCGACTCCCGGACCTGACATCCTCATCCGATCCGTTCGGGCCATCCTGCCCGATATACGGGCTATGGTTGATGGAAACATCATTGTACTGAAGAACAAAAGTGAACTGCACCTGTTTTCCGACGACGCCGTGCTCATCAAGGAGCTGGAAACGATCTGTCAGGGGCATGCGGATGTCGGGGACGAAATCGATGCCCTGAACACCGCAATTGCGCACTCGGAGCCCCTCTCTGTCATGAGGGATTTAAAGCAGCGCGAAGAAGCCATTCGGGAGAAGCATGCGGGGGATATCGACCGGATGGCAACGTACGAGAAGGAGATGTACGAGATCAGGGCCCGGATGCCCCATCTCAGCGAAGAGCTCGAACGCCGGATCCAGCCGATCGTCGGGGAAACCACGCGTCTCGACCTGCGCGGACTGCCGGTTTCGGAGGCCGAACCCCCTTCAGACTCGGCGGTGTGAATCAGCACGTAATTAACAGAGAAACGACCAACTCTATTGAGGATTCATGCATCGTGAGGAATTGCAGAAGTTTGCACAACAGAAGTACGCCTGGCTCCTTGTCCCGGCCATATCCTTCGGGGGAATCGCGCTCCGGTATCTCGGCGACTCACTCATCATCGGCATTGCCGGGTGCGTGCTCGGATCGTTCATTCTCGGTGCGCTGGCGTACCTGAAGCCGCGACGGGATATCGTCTCCCTCCTTGCCCCGCTCTATGCGGTGATCATTTTTTACGGGCTTGAGAACGCGCCAAACGATTATACTGTATGGCTGTTCGCTGCATCCATCAGCATACTCGCGCTGCGGCTGGAAAAACGGTTCAGCTCTGCCTGACCGGATCAACCGGCCTGAATTTTTTTTAACGACAACCCTTCGATACGAAACCAGTTGTTGGAAAAAAGAGTGGTGTGCGGTTTTCAGAGTGAATCGAGGCTGATCGAGCCGAACTCGTCGGCCATCTCCTTGATCTCCGCCACGCCGAAGGCCGTCTGCACGCTGGAGATCTGCAAGTCCACCGCCGCATCGCACATGTAATCGAGAATATCGATGGAAAGCTCGCGGCGCTGCTTGCTCTTCTTCATCTGGTCGAGCAGAAATGAGATTTTGTCGGGCTGCTCCATGCGCAGCTTGGCGAGGCTCACCACGCACATATAAATTCGGGTGAGATTGCGATCCGGCCCGGTAATGCAGTCAAAAAAATTTTTGAGCACCTGGGCCTGGTACACCTCGCCACTCATACGTAGAAGAATGATTTTCTCAGCAGCATAAAAACATTGTGCTTTTCTCCCACCGCCCGATCACCGGCGCGTGGAGACGATTTTGATGATGTCACCGTGTTCCAGCACATGGTCCTCCTTGATCCGCATTTTTTTCCGGGCGTCCACCGCGTAGAGGAACCCCTCCCCGATATCGGTATGCACCTGGTACGCGAGATCGTGGGGCGTGCTCCCCCGTTTCATGAGAAAGGCATCCGGCAGCACCCGGCCCTGCCCGTCACAGAACTTCTGCTCGTCCTCCACCGGGTAGACCACGATGCGATCGAGCATGCCGTACACCGCCGCGTCAATCGCCTTCTGTACCCCGGTCCCTCCCCACCGTTTCATGAAGGCGCGGATTGCCTCGAGACCCGCTTTTTGCGCATCGGTGAGGGGCGCCGTCTCGTTGACGGAGAAATCCGCATCACCCGCATGGTAGGTGATGAAACTGCCTTCAGCCGCTTTCCGGAGTGCCAGCTCGCCGGCGGCACTGGCAAAGATGACTTCAGCGCCCTCCAGTCGATCGAGCAGCGGTCCGGGGGCCTGGTCGGCCTTGTTTCCGACGACGAGCATGGGCTTGCTGATCTGCACCAACCGCTCGCAGAAGGCGACCAGTTCCTCCTCCCCGATGCGCCGCAGGTCGATGGCCAGCTCATGCTCCACGTCCCGGACCTGTTCCGCCGTGACGCCCAGGCCCGCGAAGACATCGGCAACAGCCTGCGCGATCGAGTAGGTTCTCTGCTGCGATGAGCGCTGGATCTTCTGCCAGTGTTTCTCGATGATGCCGTAGACCCACATGGTCATCTCGCGCTCGATGAAGCCCACATCCTCGAGGGGATCATGCTCGCCGATGCCCACCGGGTTGCCCTCCGCATCGGTGCCGCCGCTTGCATCGATCAGGTGCAGGATGGCATCCGCCTGCCGCAGGTGGTCGAGGAACTGATTGCCGAGGCCCCGGCCTTTGTGCGCCTCGGGCACCAGCCCGGCCACATCGATGAGCGATACCGGGATGTACCGCACCCCGTTGTCGCAGACCTCGCAGGTCACCCCCAGTTCCCTGCACGGGCACTCGGTGCGCACGTAGGCGACGCCGTGATTCGCATCGATGGTGGTGAAGGGATAGTTGGCGATCTCCGCATGCGCCATGGTCGCTGCAGTGAAAAATGTGGATTTGCCGCAATTGGGCTTCCCGGCAATTGCTAGGGTAATCATAACAATCTCTTTTAATGAAAAAAGGTACAAAAAAGTTACCATGGGATATTCGGAGAAATCGATTTTCTATTTCGACCATCACGGGAAGGAAAACACCCGGGATGCGGCAAAATTCGCTGTATCGCGGGCAATCGAACTTGGCCTGACCACGATTGTCGTCGCCAGCACCTCCGGATCGACCGCGGTTGCGTTCCACGAGGCCATGAAGGGCACCGATCTGCGGCTGGTGGTGGTCACTCATGTGGTGGGATTCCGTGAACCGGGCGTCTGGGAATTCGACAGCACCATTGCCGCGCGCCTCAGGGCCGAGGGGGTCACCATCATCGCCGGCACCCATGTGCTCTCCGGACTGGAGCGGGCGCTCTCCCGCTCCCCCAAGGTGGGCGGGGGTTCGAGGACCGAGGCAATTGCAGAGGCACTCCGGCGCACCGTCGCCGTCGGGCTGAAGGTCGCCGTGGAATGCGTGCTCATCGCCACCGACCAGGGCGTGATCGGGGTCGACGAGGAGGTCGTTGCGGTGGGAGGATGGGCGGAGGGCGCCGATACCGTCTGTGTCATCAGACCCGCGCATACGGCATCGTACTTCGACCTGCAGGTGCGTGAAATTGTGGCCATGCCCAGAAACCGCTGACCATGGTACTCGCATCTTTGAAAGAAACCATCGGCCTCCTGCTGCACAAGCCGGTGCTCTGGATCAACGGCCTTGCGGTCGGCATACTCTCGGCATTGGAACTGCTGCTCTCGCTTGGCGATGCCGGGTTCTATGCCGAGCGGGTATGGATCCTCGAAGTGCTCGTCATGCCCTTCCTCGTGGGGGGGACATTGGGCATGATCAGGGACCATGAATTCGCATTGTCGGCGTGGTTGAGGAACGGACGGAAATACTACTTTAACGTCCTGCTCCCCTCGCTGCTGATATTCTTCGCCGCCATACTCACGGTCTTTCTGGCCGTGATCACCCTCACCGTGCTGGGGATCGGGCCCAGTCTCGATATCATCTCCTTCGTCGCCTTCGGCGTGATCGTACCGCTGGTGTATTTCACGTTTTTTTATGACGCCGTGGCAGTCTTCGAGCAGCAGAAGGTGTTCGAATCATTGAGGAGGAGCGTGGAATTTGTCATATCGGGTGGTTTCCGCACGTTCGGCTTTTTCATCGTGCTGATCGCCCTCTTCTTTGTAATCGGGATAGCGGCACTGGCGCTGTGGTCCGGGCTCCTTGCAGGACAGCTGGAGCCGCTGACGCAGATGTCCCCCGACCAGCTTGAGACCCTGATGCCGGAGGACATCACCGCCCTGATCGACACGACGGGAATATGGATCAGCGCGGGCATCTACGCTGCGGCGCTCGCCCTCTACGTCACTATCCTCTACCCCTTCAAGGCGGTCTTCTACCGGAACTCGGTGCAACCCGCTGCAGACCCGCAGGGAGAGTACGACGAGAAAGGGCGCTGGTTCAAGTATACATAGAGGCGGCCCCCCCCCAACCATTTTTTCCAAGATTCCATTCCCGTGAGAGAGTATCCCGCTTAGAGATAGAACAGAGCCGCAAAAAGCCCGCCCATCAGGGTTGCCACCAGATTGGTACCGGAATTTCCGATTTTCCCGCGGTTCTCCAGCGTCGCCCCAACCACGCTGTCCACGTTGGTGCCCACGAACCCTGCGGCGATGCATACGATCAGCAGGGGGACATCGGCAACGCCAAGGAACAGAGCGACCATCCCCACCACCGTTGCGGCGCCCAGCGCGGCGACCTCGCCGACCACCGTCACCCCGCCGTTCGTGCCGGGCGGCACCCGCTCCAGCGTGGTGATCAGGAAGGGAGTCTCCCCGACCACGCCGATCTCGCTGGCCACGGTGTCCGCGGCGGCAGAAGCAACGCTTCCCAGGAACAACGCCAGAAAGAGTTCATTCTGGAACACACCGTAGAGCACTGCAGCGGCGACCCCGACAAGCCCGTTGGCGAAGACGTTGAAATAGCCCCGCACACCCCCGTGTGACTGAGCAACCCCCAGCTCGATCTTGCGCTCGAAGCGAAAACGGGTGCACGCTGAACCGAGGATGAGGAAGGCGAGCATGATCAAAAACCAGCGCACATCGGCAAACACGATAAGGATAATGCCGACGATTGCGGCGCTTACCAGCCCGCTCATGTCGGCCACCTTGAAGCGGTACGAGAAGTAGGCAAGGCTCGCGGCGATGATGACCGCAGCGAAAAGAAGCATGAGGTCGACCTGGAAATTAAGCTCGTCGAAGAGAAACATGGTCATGGCGACGCCGAGGTGCTCGATCATGAGTGAATCGAAGCGGTCCTGCAGCGCCGACTTGAGAAGCACCCCGACGAGTACACCCATCAGGGGGATCAGAGGGGCTGCATGGCCAAGATACACCATGACAAATACCGACCCGATACTCGCCGCGGCGATATAGGCGAGGGAAGGGCGCATCATGTCCCCGGCAAGCCGGGCCGCGACCTCCCCGAAGACCACGATGGCAAGCGTCCCCGCAAACACAAAGAGGGAGAGAAATCCGGCACCATAGAGCAGGGCGATGACGGTGAGGGCGATGGCCGGTTCCTTGGTTCTCCTGATGAGGAAGAGGACTGCGGCGATGAGAATCGTGATGAGCGCAAGCACGATTGGCGGCTGGATATAGGGAGCGATGAGAATACCCCCGATTGTCGCACCCGCCGTCAGCCACAACACGAGCCTGCTCGTCATTCCATATGTAGTACAGAATAAACCCTTAATTGTGTTCTGGTTCGTTGAGCGCAGGAAGACGGGAGAGGTGCAAAACGCAGCCTCATGAGAGGGTGAAATAGGCGAGATTGCGATCACTATATGATGCCGTGCGAACAAACATTGATAAAATGGCTCCAGCACAGGAAATCCCGAAACAATATCAATTCACAGAGGTGGAGGAGCGGTGGAAAAATATCTGGAAGGATGAATCCAATTATTTCGACCCCGATTCGTCGAAACCACGATTCATCATCGACACGCCGCCCCCCTACCCGACGGGCAACTTTCATATCGGCAATGCGTTCAACTGGTGTTATATCGATTTCATCGCCAGATTCAGGCGAATGCAGGGCTATAATGTCATGTTCCCCCAGGGCTGGGACTGCCATGGCCTTCCGACCGAGGTGAAGGTCGAGGAGATCCACGGGATCACGAAAAACGATGTGCCGAGGGCAGAGTTCCGCGAAATGTGCAGGGAACTCACGCTGGGCAATATTGAAAAGATGCGCCGCACCATGCGCAGCCTCGGCTTCTCCACCGACTGGAGCAACGAATACATCACCATGCTGCCCGAGTATTACGGAAAAACGCAGCTTTCGTTTTTACGCATGCTCAAAGATGGCGAGATCTACCAGAGCGAGCACCCGGTCAACTTCTGCACCCGCTGCGAGACGGCAATCGCCTTTGCCGAGGTTGCCTACGAAGACCGCCGGACCACCTTCAACTACTTTGATTTCGACGGCGTCGAGATCGCCACCACCCGCCCCGAACTGCTCGCCGCATGCGTGGGCGTGGCGGTGCACCCCGAGGACGAGCGCTACCGGGGCCTCCGGGCAAAAAAACTCCGGGTGCCCATATTCGGCCACGAGGTGCCGGTGGTCGAAGACATTGCGGTCGATCCGGCGTTTGGCAGCGGAGCGGTCATGATCTGTACGTTCGGCGACAAGACCGATGTGCACTGGTGGAAGAAACACGACCTCGATCTCCGCAAGGCAATCGACCGCCAGGGGAACATGACCGTGATCGCAGGCCCGTACGCAGGCCTGACCTCGAAAGAGTGCAGGGAACGGATTCTTGTCGACATGCAGGAGCAAGGCATCCTGAAAGAGCAGGAACCGCTCGAGCAGCGCGTCGGCGCCTGCTGGCGGTGCAAGACACCCATTGAGATCCTCAGCGAGCGGCAGTGGTTCGTGCGGATCCACCCGGCGAAGATCCTTGCGGCGGCGAACCAGATCGAATGGGTCCCCGAGCATATGTTCATGCGCCTCGAGAACTGGGTCCAGCAGATGGAGTGGGACTGGTGCATCTCCCGCCAGCGGGTCTTCGCCACGCCGATCCCGGTCTGGTTCTGTGCACAGTGCGGGGAGATAATCCTTCCCGGGGAGGACGAACTCCCCCTCGACCCGACCGAGACCCGCCCCTCCACACCCTGTCCCGCATGCGGGGCATCGGAGGTGGTCGGGGAGGAGGATGTGCTCGATACCTGGATGGACTCCTCCATCTCCGTCCTCAATATCACCGGATGGGACGGCTCGGGCGTTCCTGCCATCTTCCCCTCGCAGCTCCGTCCGCAGGGCCACGATATCATCCGCACATGGGCGTTCTACACCATCCTGCGCTCGGTGGCCCTTACCGGCACCTACCCGTGGGACGAGATCCTGATCAACGGCATGGTGCTCGGCGACGACGGGTTCAAGATGAGCAAAAGCCGGGGCAACATCATCTCTCCCGAGGAGATCATGGACAAATACGGCGCCGATGCATTCCGTCAGTGGAGCGCGGGTGGTGCCGCCACCGGCTCGGATATCATGTTTTCATGGAACGACGTGGTGGCGGCGTCACGATTCCAGACGAAACTCTGGAACATCGCACGGTTCGTGCTCATGCAGCTGCCCGACCGGATGCCGGAGGATGTGTCCGCCACCGCCCTCGCCGACCGGTGGCTGCTCGCCCGTCTCTCGGAGACGGTGCGGGAGACCACGGCGGCAATGGAGGGCTACCAGTTCGACCGTGCGCTGCGCGAGATCCGGGAATTCGCGTGGGCCGTGCTTGCCGACAACTACATTGAGCTCGTGAAGGGAAGGCTGTACGCCGACGACCACGGCAGACAGAGCGCAATTGCGGCGCTTTCCATCACCCTCGATGCCATCTGCCGCATGCTCGCACCCATCGCCCCCTTCTACGCGGAGGAGTGCTATGCCCATCTCAAGGGCGAGAGCGTGCACGACCAGCGCTGGGTCGACTTCGTGTACGAAGACGAGCGCGCCCTCGGACAGGGGCAGCTTCTCGTGGATGTGGTCTCCGAGGTGAGACGGTACAAGCACGATGCCGGCATGGCGCTCAACGCCCCGCTGGGCATGGTGACCGTCTACGCTCCGGAGGATATCGAGGATGCCGGCGATGCCGCCCGAGCGCTCAATGCAACAGTCCGGTGGCGGACGGAGCAGCCGAAACTCGAACGCGTGGTCGGGGATATCTCCTTCAACATGGCGGTCATCGGCCCCACCCTCCGGCAGAAGGCGAAAGGGTTCATGGAGGCCGTCCGCTCCCTCCCCGAAGAACGGATCGTCAATCCGCCCTCATCCGTTTCTGTGGACGGAGATGAGATCCCTGTGCCGGAAAATAGCTTTACCCCGCAGTTTGCCTTCACCGTTGCGGGCGAGACAGTGAATGTCCTCACGATCGGCGAGGACGTGATCGTGACCATCCAGCGTGCCGCCTGATATCACCGGCAACAAACGAAACAATCTCTTCTTTTTCCTTCATCGCGTCGACAATCACGAAGCGTCCCGGGTCTTCGGCGGCAAATGCGAGGTAGTGCCGCTGCACCTGCTCGAGAATGTCGGCCTGCTCGAAATGCTCCCGGTGGGCGCTGGCCTCCAGACGGCGCAGGGCATCGTCCACCGGGATGACCAGCAGGTAGGTCCGATCGGGGCGGACAGTCCACCCTTCGTGCACCTTTCGCAGCCATCCGACCGGATCGGGAAGATGCCCTGCGAGCGTGACCGCCTGGTAGGCATACCGTGAATCGCTGTAGCGGTCCGAAACCACAACCCGCCCTGCTTCGAGCGCCGGGCGGATGACGGCAGCAAGGTGCGCCGCATGGTCGGCCACAAAGAGGAGCGCTTCGGCGATAGGGTCGATCTCCTCGGCGATGCCGCGGCGGACCGCGTCCCCGACCCAGGTGATGCCGGGCTCCCGCGTAACGACCGGGTCGAGTTCGGCCAGTTCCACCTCGAGATCCCGGATGAGCGTCGATTTGCCGGACCCGTCGATGCCCTCGATGCTGATCAGCAGAATCGTCCCCTCCGGATCAGCTCGAGGGGGATCGCCCCTCTGTGCACTGCGGTGGCGACGACCGCCCCGTCAAATCCGAAATCTGCAAGAAGGGCAAGATCGTCGAGCGAGGCCACCCCCCCGCCAAAAAGAAGGGTGCGGGAGAAGACCGCGCGCATCTCCTCGAGAGGCAGGGAGGGGATGCCGGATTCTGTGCCCACCGACCCGAGATTGAGAATGATGCAGCCTTCGAAATACCATTCCTCGGCAACGGCGAGCAGTTGCAGGGGGTCTTCGCCCCGCGGGATGGCTCTTCCGTCCATGATGTCCACGCTCAGAAATCCGCCCTCGTATGCCGTGAGATCATCACCGGCGGTCTCGGTGCCGATGACCGGGACAATGCTCCCGGCGCCCACCGTGTCGCCCGGTGACCGGATCCCCCGGTCGACGAAGCACCGGTCAACCATCCGGCTGCAGTTCAGAATCGCCTGATCGTGCGATCCCACTCCCTCGATGCGGTCGAGATCGGCGATATAGAGGTGCCGGGGCTGCAGTTCACGGACATACGCCACCGGGTCGGCCGAAGACGCAATGCCCCACGTGAGCGGACGATAGGTCGACCGCAGGCCTTTGCTGCCGTGCACCACGAGGCCGCCCATCAAATCAAGTGCCAGAATCAGGTCCATATCTTATTGCGCAATCACTATTAGGGGAAATGACCAAAAAGAGTTATGCAATTATTGGTCAGCCCCAGCAGTATTGAAGAAGCCAAAGATGCTCTTGCCGCTGATATTATCGATGTCAAAAAACCGTCTGAGGGCTCGCTGGGTGCGAACTACCCGTGGGTGATCCACGCCATCAAAGGACTGACCGACAAACCGGTGAGTGCGGCAATCGGTGACTTCAGTTATTTGCCCGGGGGCGCAGCACTGGCGGCGTATGGTGCGGCTGCCGCCGGCGCCGACTATATCAAAGTGGGGCTCAAGTTCGATGGAGCCGAGAAGGCGCGTGAGCTGATAGAGGGGGTGGTGAAAGCCGTGAAGGGCGAATTCCCTGAAAAATATGTGGTGATTGCGAGCTACGGCGATCATACCCGCCTGAACACGATTTCTCCCTTTGATATGGCGCCACTGGCCGCGGACGCCGGCGCCGATGTCGCCATGATCGATACCGGCATCAAGGATGGACGCAGTGTATTCGAGTACTTCGACGAAGCCCGCCTCAACGAATTCGTCGCCATGAACAACGATCTGGGAATTACCACGGCGCTTGCTGGATCGCTCAAATTCGAGGACATCGACCCGCTCAAGAGGATCAACCCCGATATTATCGGTGTGCGGGGGATGGTCTGTGGCGGCGACAGGGGAAACGCCATCAGGCCTGAACTCGTCGAGAGAGCGTTGAGTATGATAGGGTGAATTATGTATCTTGAAAAATTCGATATCCCGGTGGCTCTCACGTTTGACGATGTGCTGCTGGAGCCTGCCGAATCATACGTGGAACCGAACGAGGCGGAGATCTCATCCCGGTTTTCAAAGAATATCCCGGTGAACATCCCGCTGGTATCTGCGGCGATGGATACGGTCACGGAGTCCCAGATGGCGATCGCACTTGCACGGCAGGGCGGTATCGGCGTGATCCACAGGAACATGACTCCCGAGAGGGAGACCGAGGAGATCACCCTGGTCAAACAGGCTGAGGATCTGATCGAGCATCATGTGCTCACCGTGGAGGCCGATACCACCGTGGACGATGTCGACCGGCTCATGAAGGCCTACGCCATCAGCGGCGTGCCGGTGATGGAGCACGACCGGATCATTGGGATCGTGAGCCGCCGTGATCTCAGGGGAATCGTGCCCGCGCGCGGCCATGAGAACATCCGTAAAGTGATGACCAGAGAGCCCATCACCGTGAATTCTGATATCACCATGGAGCAGGCGCTCGAGGTGATGTACACGAACAAGGTGGAACGCCTTCCGGTGGTCGATGAGGATCGCCGCCTGCTGGGCATCATCACCATGCAGGATCTCCTCGAAAAACGGCAGTATCCCCATGCAAACCGCGATGAGGAGGGAAAACTGAGAGTGGCGGCTGCGGTGGGTCCGTTTGATTTCAACCGCGCCATGGTTCTCGACGAGAACGGTGCCGACGCTCTCATCGTGGACTGCGCCCACGGGCACAACATGAAGGTGGTGAAGGCGGTCGAGGAGATTAAGGCGAGCGTGAAAGCGGATGTGGTCGCCGGCAACATCGCCACGAAACCGGCGGCAGAGGCCCTCGCCGGGACAGTGGACGGACTGAAGGTCGGCATCGGTCCGGGATCGATCTGCACCACGCGGATCGTCGCAGGCGTGGGGGTGCCCCAGATCACCGCCGTGGCAAACGTTGCCGAAGTGGCAGGAGAACACGGAGTTCCGGTGATTGCCGACGGCGGCGTGCGCTTCAGCGGCGATATCGCCAAAGCAATTGCTGCGGGCGCGGACACGGTCATGCTGGGTAGCCTGCTCGCCGGCACCGATGAATCTCCCGGGCGCATCATCGCGATCAAGGGGCGGCGGTACAAGCAGTACCGCGGCATGGGATCGCTTGGCGTGATGAGCGGGGGGGAATCGAGCGATCGCTACTTCCAGAAAAAGGAGATCGGGAGGACCAAGTACGTCCCCGAGGGCGTCGAGGGAGCCACCCCCTATGTCGGCAACCTCGCAGACGTGATCTACCAGCTCATCGGCGGGCTGAAATCGTCCATGGGCTATACCGGCTGCCGGACCATCCGCGATCTCAAGGCAAAGGCCAGATTCGTGCGGATCACCTCCTCCGGACAGACCGAGAGCCACCCGCACAACATCCTCATCACCGACGAAGCGCCGAACTACCGGCTGTTTGATTGAGCCGGACTCGTGTCCCCCATGGGACACAAGCCAAAATTATATTATATTCAGTTACCTAACATGAAGTAAACATGCTGGATGGTGAAGAGGTCTCCCGCCTTCTTGACATTCTTGGAAATCGGAACAGGCGGAGGATAATCCAGTTATTGAGACAGAAGCCCTGTTTTGTGACGGAGATATCCGACCGCCTGACGATAAGTCCCAAGGCCGTCATCGAGCACCTTCAGCTGATGGAGCGGGAGCATCTCCTCGCCTTTCACTGCGATGAACGGCGGAGAAAATACTACTACCTCTCGCGCGATTTCGACATCCTCATCCAGCTGCAGGATCGTGATGAACCGGTGCCCAGCCAGATCACAGCATCCATCAATGGAGGGAAATTTTTCAATTCCCTGTACATGCTGAAGAGATTGATGATCGCCAGGGAGAATTTGATCGCCAATCTCGAGGGGCTGGAGAAGGATATCGAGCAGAAGATCGATGAACTGATGAAGTATGGTAAAGATAGAGTACAGAGTGAGGCAGAGCTGAACCTTATCCTTGCGCTCTCGAATTTTGACCTGAGATTCGAAGAGCTGAAGGAGGTTACCGGCATCAGTGAGGATGAGCTGCGAACGATGCTCGCCAACCTGATGAACCAACGCATCATCGTGCGAACAGGCACCTATTACAAGGTCCGTGATCTATATGCCAACGAATCCGTATGACGACGCCTTTCGCAATCTTGCGAAGGTGATGGAAGAGCTGCTTAATAACCTGTCACTGGACGAGACGCCACGCTTTGTGGGATGCACGATCATCACCGGTCCCGGAGAGGAGCCACGGATCATCCAGTTCGATGCCACCGAAGAGGATGAGCTTGACTACGAACTCATCGAAAGCGATGAGTGCATCTATATCACCGCGGAAATTCCGCCCACAGTCTCCAATGAGCCCTATGCCGACATTCAGGCGGATGCGGTGCGCATCTGCCTGGGATCCCTCCAGGTGACCGTGCCGCTGCCCTCGCCCGTCAACATCGCGAGGAGTTATTACGACGTGCGAAACGGCATCATGGATATCGTGTGCTACCGGCTCTGCCCATCGCCGGCATCCTCTCCCCGCCGGTAGACCTCGACATCCTCGTTCTCTTTTTTCACCAACAGCAGCCATGCAACGGCGAACAGAAGCGGGATTCCCACGGGCACGGCAAACCCCGTGGCGCCGCAGAATGCAGGCCCGTAGTAGACCATCGTGGCGATGAGCATGCATGCCGCTGAACCGGCAAGACAGATGCCGCCCGTGTTTTTCTGCCGCACTGCGCCGGTGTGGTACCAGGAGAGCATGGAGAGGATCGACCCTCCCAGCAGGAGCACGGCGATGCCCCATATAAGCGTAAACGGCACCGCTTTACCTCCCACCACGCCCCCGGATAGATATTCGAATTCGCGAAGGATGGTAATGAAGCTCCATCCCAGCGATGAATACTGCACCCGGAACAGGGGGAACTGGACTCCCGCGCAGATCAGCCCGCCGAACGCGTAGATGTTCACGGGAAGGCACAGCAGGAATGGTACACCGAGAGCTACCGGAAGTCTGTTGTTCATCAGCATAGATTATTCACGATGAGGGTATTGAGGGTACCGATATGGATCCGGAGGGTGAGCAGACTTCGTTCGAGCCTTGGTATATCCGCCTGCACCGGCGGGGAGAGCTGCAGGAACGTGTCGACCGGGCGCGGCAAATCCTCTCCTCGTGCACGCTCTGCCCGCGTTGCTGCAGGGTAAACCGCCTCGAAGGTGAGCGGGGCTGGTGCCGGGCGGGCGATGCGCCGGTGATCTCAAGCTATGGGCCGCATTTCGGAGAAGAGCCCCCCCTTGTCGGCCGGTATGGCTCGGGAACCATTTTCATGACCTACTGCACGATGCGGTGTGAATACTGCCAGAATTATGATATAAGCCAGCTGGGACGGGGCATTGAGGTTACCTGCGGAGATCTCTGCCGCATAATGCTCGCGCTGCAGGACCAGGGGTGCCTCAACATCAATTTCGTTACGCCCACTCATTTCGTCCCCCAGATCCTCGACGCGACCGCGCAGGCCGCAGGCGAGGGACTGCGTATCCCCCTCGTCTACAACACGGGAGGATATGACCGGGTGGAGACGCTGGAGCTTCTGGACGGAGTGTTTGCTATCTACATGCCCGATGCGAAGTACGGACGCGACGAGGTGGCGCAGGCCCTCTCGCATGCGCCGGGCTACGTGGAAGCGATGCAGGCATCCATCAGGGAGATGCACCGGCAGGTAGGCGACCTTGTCATCACGGGGGGGCTTGCACGAAAGGGACTGCTCATCCGCCACCTCGTGCTCCCCGGAAACCTCGCCAACTCCGAACTGGTGATGCGGTTTATTGCCCGCGAGGTCTCGAAGGATTCGTACGTCAACGTCATGGACCAGTATCGGCCCATGGGCAACATCCTGCGCACCGGAGGGGCTGACCACCCCCTTCGTGCACACCTGACCCGACCGATCACAGGAGAAGAGTACCGGTACGCGCTCGAGTGCGCGGCGGAGGAAGGGCTCCACAGGGGTTTTATACCACCCCCATCTACGTTTTCGACGCATAAGCATCCCTGAGCGTGTGCGAGGGGAGGGATCGCGGGATGTCAATCGACTTTTTCGGGGTGACGGAACGGGGAAGGCGAGAAAGAAACGAGGATACCTACCTTGCCGAACGGCTGGGTGCCCTCTCCGTCTTCGCCGTGGCGGACGGGCTCGGCGGGCATGCGGCAGGAGATGTGGCCAGCCGGCTGGCGGTGAGCACGTTCAGGGAAACTCTCGTCCAGAGCGCCTCATTGCGTGGACCGGTTGCCATCCTCCAGCAGGCGTTTACCCTGGCGAATGCGCGCATCGTTGCGTACAACAGGGAGCGCGGGCTGAACGCGGGGAGCACCCTCGTAGCCGTCATCCTGGAGCCATCCGGCCACTGCACGATCGGGACGATCGGGGATTCCAGGGCATTTATCATTTCAGTCGAAGATGTCTGGCACACAAAGGACCACAGCTATGTCCAGACTCTGGTGGACCGCGGGGTTCTGTCGGAAGACGAGGCATTTGCCCATCCGAAAAAGCATATTGTTGAAAAAGCGCTCGGCCTCCAGGAATCGGCGGCTCCCGATATCTATGAAAAAGATCTGCAGGATACCACGCTGGTGCTCAGCACCGATGGACTGCACGACACCCTCAGGCCGCAACGAATTGCAGAGATCGCGGCCCGTCTTTCGCCCCGCGACGCGGCAGCGCACCTCGTCCGGGAGGCGCTGCGGCAGCAGAGCACGGACAATATCACGGTGGTCGTGGTGCGGGTCACGTGAAAGGCTCACGACGAGCCGGGAGGGAGCACCCGGGTAATCGCTTTTCGAACCTCCGGGTGCTGCTCTTTTGTGAGCCGCGCACTGAGCAGGGCATGTGCGCGTGTCCCACCGATTGCGCCGAGCGTTCGTGCGGCCCTTGTTCGGACGTACTCGTTCTCATCCTCGAGGCAGGACGCGAGAACATCCACCGACGACGGCCGCGCATACCGTTCCAGCCCCTTGGCGGCCATGTAGCGCACATGGTCTTTTTCATCACCGAGCGCGTCTTCAAGGGAGGAAAGCGCCGCTTCGTCACCGATCCTTCCCAGCGCTTCGGCCGCGCGATAGCGCACCACCCACTGTTCATCGTTCATTGCAGCGATGAGGGCAGGAACCCCCCGTGCACCGATGCCGACCAGCCCCTCGACCGCACAGGCACGCACCTGTTTGTCCGGATCATGCAGCGCGTCGATAAGCCCTTCGATATGCGCCGCATTGGCGGTCTGGCCAAGCAGGACTGCCGCCATCTGGCGCACTTTCGGGTCCTGATCGGCCAGCGCTTCATGCAGTCCCTGCACACCCTCTTTCTCAAAGCGAAATGTTCGAACCATTCACTCCATCTCCGCATTCTATGCCGATTCCATGCCCGGCGCGGTGGGACGCACACCCGTCCACCGCGCCCGGACAATTTGCAGAGGCACCATACGATGCCATGACGTCAAAAAAGGTATTCGGATATTACTCAGCCTGCGCTTCAATGAAATTGTTGCGTTTCCACCAGACGATTTTCTCGTTGATGCAGGCGAACCCCTTCAGTTCCATGATATCGAATTCATCCGGAACGGAGGAAACATCTGCACCTTCGGGGATGATGACCAGTTTTGTGGCGATCTTTCCAGCACCATTGGGCTTCATATCGGAGGAAAAGATGCCGAGATCATCTGCTCCGACCCGGGCATTCATGATAACCGCGGCGATGACGGATTCGGAAATACCCCTGCTTTTCCTCGAAATCTGGAATTTGGGTGCAGAATTTCCCGCAACAGTCTGACGCTGGATTGACCACCCTTCACTCGTTGGATACACCTTGCGCAAGGAGCGTTCTGCGTACGAATACACGATATCTGTCTGTGAACCCATTAGGAACTACCTCTAATCATCTTTCGTGTTTACTTTATATGAAACTTATTTTTCAGCATTCGTGATACTCCGGGATATATGGAGTTCCGGCAAAACGAAAATGGAGCAGGTATTTATGTCACGGGGCGGAAGAGAACCATATTTTTTAGCATATATAGAATACATTAGAATAATAAAACACCCCCACGCCATTATTTTAAAAATCAAAGATAATTATGCCAGCCGATTGGTGGAACGACCACGATGATTGAAGCAATTCCAGGGCCGTTTTCCGAATTGCACTTCATAAACTTTTTTATTATTGATAACCAATAATGCACCGGATGAAACGATCAGTTTTTCGACAATTCATACCAAAAAATACCCCACATACCAGGTTTTTCTTGCCATATCGCTTGATTGCAGTTGCAATCCTGGTGTGCATGGTGACGGGGCTGGCGGCCGGAAGCGCCGCTCCGGCGCAGACCGGTGCAACGTCGAACACAGCTCAGGATCAGAATGGTCGCACGTGGCTGCATGCGAGAATCGCCATCGACTCGCCCTCGCTTATGGACCAGTTCGGCGCATACAGAGGGGGAACATCACATTCACAGGAAAACCACAGCGAAAGGGAGGCATTCGAGAGTGCAATGCACACGGCATTTGAAGGTGCCGCCCCCCGCTTTGCGGGTGCGGGCAGGCAGATGACCGCCTATGATATCCACACATTCTCCCTGATCACCGATGACGACCTTGCCGATCCGTCCCACGCCGGAGGAGATCGGGGAGTGAAGGTCACCATCCTCTACGATACACCCGGGAGTCCGCACGAGGATTCTCTCTGGAGCCACGAAACCGATGCGACCACTGTCGCGCGAGCAGTGTATACGAGCGATGCCGAAGACAGGATCGGCACGCTGTCCGTCGTTTTCAAATATAGCGACCAGGAGGATTACCGCCTGAAACTGACCCTCGATGCAGCCGATGCGCAGAGGTTCGCTGATCGCTGGCAGGACGGGGGTTTCATATGCAGGATGGACTGGTCGGCAGTGGACATCAACGCAGGAATCATCCCCTACGAACGTCCGGACAGGATCCTCGAACCCGATAATACTGCACAGACAACCAGGAGCGGCAGTCCGCAGATCGTTGCCACCAGACAGGAGACTTTTTGCAAGGAACTGTATTCTTCTACCATTCTCCTCACTTCTGCGGCCTCGGAGATTGCCCGGAATACCGAGGCCGAGCGGTTTGATCAGGCAGGAGCGCTCGCCAAAGACCTGATCGATACATCCGATGCGGTCAGGGCCCATACGGAGAACCTCCGCATCGATGCGGACCTCGAGCCTGCCCGGCAGGAATACCTCCTCGGCGTGGACGAATACCGGAAATCCGCCTCGTGCATCTGGAACGGATCGCGGTACACGGACAGCGAAGAGTTCGAAGCCGCACAGGCCTACCTGAAAGCGGGCGAGGCGCACATCAACGCTGCATATGCCATGATCGGCATGGAGCCGCTCGACGGCAGGTCGTATACCAGGCCGCCATCCGATCCCTACCCCGGCGCGCTTGCCCCCGGGAAGCGGTTCGTCTATCGTGATGACCAGAGAGCAAACGACATCTCGGTCATCGTGGACCGCTACGAGATTAAAACCGGGTACACAATCAGGGATAACGGCACCTCCCGGCGCTTCAATGCAGAATACGGCAATAAATTCCTCTACGTGGTTCTGCATGCAACCCACGTCGGGCACCGGGGCGACGGGACCGAGGAGATCACGACCCCACCGGCGGATGCATTCAACCTGATCCTCGGAGGGGAGGAGTACCATCACAGCACCCCGGACACCTATGTAAAAGAATGGGGACAGCCCTATTCCGCAACAACCATCGGGAGAAAAGAGCGGCACAAGGGGTTCCTGATCTTCGCCATTCCGGAGACGTCGGATCCCCAGACCGCATATCTCAGGCTGAATCTTGGAGGAAAGGGACAACCGGTCTGGAATCTCGGGGCGAACCGCACCTGACCGCGCAGGAGCCCGATCCCCCGACCACGGTGGTGGTTAGTGTTCGGGGTGATGGAGCGCGGTTTTGCGCCACCAGAGGATGTCCCCCTCCTCCACCTTCAGCACCTTCAGGGGGATCACGTCAATGTCTTCGGTCACAGCCGAAATCTCGGCGCCGGTGGGAACGAAGAGAATCGGGCGTGTCACCTTCACATCCTGTGACGCAAGCGCTGAGAGGCGGTCCTGGAGATCGCGGACAACGTCCGCCGGAACCTTTGTATCGATGCGCACATCCACCGGATACCGCTGAGTAGTGCCAAAACGCCTGCGCCAGACCTGGTAGTCGAAGGTCACCGAACCCCATGACGGATCACGCTCGATCTGCCAGCCCTCCGCTTCAGGGAATTTTTTCTTCAATTCACGCTCAATGTATGAATGCATAGAATCTTGCGCAAAACCCATCGATCACTCACCTGAACAATCATACTGCTCGTGCACCCTTAAGCCTATCTCCACCATCGTCCCGGCGAGCACGGGAGTGCCGCTACCGCAACCACATGCAGCACAGGAAAGGTGGGGGGCGTGGTATCAGATTCAGGATTCTGTGGCTCCGACGGTCCGCTTTTTTGTCCAGATGACGTCCCCCCCTTCCACCCGGAGGACATCGAGCGCGAGCACGTCGATATCGTCGGGCACTGCCGAGAGGTTCGCACCCTCCGGGACGACAAGAACAAGGGCTTCGATGGGGAGGAGGAGTTTCTCCATTTTTCCGGCATAGGCGGCAAGAGGCTCGATGTGATCCTCGGTGATGATCGGGACGAGGGCAACTTCAACGAGCACGCGGTGAGTCCTTCCGAATCGCTTTTTTTGCACGAAATAGTCGGGTACCATTTCGTTGTCACGGGGGCGCCGCTTGATCTCCCACCCCTCGCGTTCCGGAAACATCCTTCTCAGACTTCGCTCCACATAGGAATACAAAGCATCTTCTGCAAAGCCCATGTTCGTTCAATCCATTCATTCGCCGTAAACTGGTTTAAGGGTTGTTACCGCCCGTATGCATGCCGGCACATCAAACGAACGGCCAGTGCAGCCCTGAACACCCCGGTTTTCACAATCCGAGAACGGCCTGCACCGCTCGCCAGAGACTATCGCGAAAAAGAAGGATTGTGTACGCCCAGGTCGGAATTCGAATCCGAGTCGTCGGCGTGACAGGCCGACATGATAGGCCCCTACACTACCTGGGCACTCGCACATAGGTATCCCGCCTCCCGGATTCGAACCGGGGACATCGCGGTAGCCGCGCGGTCATCATTGACGATGAACCATACTACAGCCGCGCACTCTACCAGTCTGAGTTAAGGCGGGTAAGTGCACCATTCATATTGGCGGATCAGCGTATTAAAGATTCCGTTTGCTCGCCCCGATGAGAAAACCGGCGCGTCGTAAGCACCCCTTTTTATAGTAAGACAGCAATACCCTTTGTTCATGTCTCACATGACAACAGAGGCAGGGAACGTCACTCACGTGGCGGATCGTTTTCTTCGTTGAACAGCCCAACGCACCGAACAAGATTACTGTTTTTGATACGACGCTCCGGGACGGGGAACAGACACCCGGTGTCTCCTTCACAATCGACCAGAAAATCGATATTGCCAGACAACTGAGCGATATCGGCGTCCATGTGATTGAAGCAGGATTCCCCGCATCTTCAGAGTCAGAATTTGAGACGGTAAGCAGGGTTTGCGCAGAAAACCTGGATGCAAATATATGCGGCCTGGCCCGGTCGATTCACGCCGATGTGGACCGCTGTATTGAATGCGGCGTGGATATGGTACATGTCTTCATTCCCACCTCCGAGGTCCAGCGCGTTTATACCATCAAAAAGAGCCAGCAGGAGGTGCTCGAGATCACCCGCGGGATCGTGGCATACGCACGCGAGCGCTGCGACCAGGTGATGTTTTCCGCGATGGATGCGACGAGAACGCGAGTGGATGCACTCGTCGACGTGTACCGCGCGGCCGTCGAGGCGGGAGCAACCGTCATCAATGTCCCCGATACCGTGGGCGTCATCACCCCCTCGTCGATGAAGGCGCTGGTCGGGGAGATCGCCGCCGGCGTCGACTGCACGATCGATGTGCACTGCCACAACGACTTCGGGCTGGCGGTGGCCAATACCATCGCTGCCGTGGAGGCGGGGGCATCCCAGGTGCAGGTCACGGTCAACGGTATCGGCGAGCGCGCCGGAAACGCAGACCTTGCAGAGACCGTCATGGCGCTCGAATCGATTTACGGCATTGATACCGGCATTGCCACCCCGCGCCTTGTGGAAACCTCGCGCAAGGTGGCACGCTATTCGGGCATTTCTATCTCGCCCACTCAGCCGGTCGTGGGGGAAAATGCATTCTCCCATGAAAGCGGGATTCATTCGCACGGCGTCATTGCCAATACCAGCACCTTCGAGCCCGGCATCATGACCCCCGAAATGGTCGGCCACCGCAGACGGCTGAAACTGGGCAAACATGCAGGAAGGCACGCCATCCACCAGATGCTGGAAGATGTAAACATCCACCCCTCACCCACCCAGCTCGACGAGATCGTGCAGAAGGTGAAGCATATCTCCGGGAGGGGAAAGAAGGTGACCGACAGCGACCTCTACGAGATCGCCGACACCACCATGGGAGTGAACGGGCGCGAGAAGGCCATCAAGCTCGACGATATCGCCATCATCACCGGCAACCACGTCATTCCCACGGCAAGCGTCAGGGCGCATGTGTTCGGGGACGAACGCATCCTCTCGAGCACGGGTAACGGCCCGGTCGATGCAGCGATGAATGCACTGCTCGGGATGGCACGTATCCCCGTCCAGCTCAAGGAGTTCAACGTGGCCGCCATCTCGGGAGGCACCGATGCACTGGGGCACGTCACCATCGCGGTGGAGGACGAACAGGGGCGTATCTTCGATGCGAGCTCGTCGTCCGACGACATCGTCCTCGCATCAGTGGAAGCCATGATCAACGCGCTGAACCTGGTCTACAGGATCCGCGAGAACCGCACAGAAAAATAAAAAGAGATCAGGTCGCCGTGGGGGGGGCTCCCCCTTCCAGCGCACTTTTCACCTGCGCCTGCAGCTGTTCGAATTTGCCCGTAAGCGCGGTTTCCTGTTTTTCAAGTGATTTGATGCGCAGCTCGAGGGTCTCCACTTTCTCTTCCAGCGACGAAAGAACCTTCTGGCGGTCCTGCTGCATGAGTACGGAACCGATATTGACAAAGACTTCCGAGTCGTCGGAGACATCTTTCAGTTCTTCATGGGCACGCTTTGCTTCCTTCACTGCCATCTCGAACTGGGCTTTCTGCGTCACCACGGTCTGCAGCTGCTGCTGGATCTGCTGCAGCATGACCAGTTGATTCTGGACTTTCGGGGGGATATTATTCATTTTCAACAATCTCCTGCATCTCTTTTGCGATATTTATCAAACGTAGCCAGGTGTTTAATGCCGCGCGAAGCGAAGGGAGATCGGCGGCTTTCACCCGGAGTACGAGGGTTTCATTCTCTTCCATCCAGAGCTCCGCACTGGATTTCCCCATGACCTCAAGTTCCGGTTTGACCGCGTCATAGATGCGTCCCATAGGGGATCCCGCGAACCTGAAGATGGCTTCGTGCTTCATTGGCTCAGTCTGAGGATGTAGTGTCTCCTCTGTGGACCATCGAATTCCAGCGTAGAAGACGCTCCTTCCGTCTTCAAAACATCTAGGTATCGTCCCAGAGATTCATAAAGCGTTTGGTTCCCCGTGCGAAGGCCGCGTACGAGATCGCCGCGGCGGGACGCCACCGAGAACGAGGAGAACGCAACGACGGCGACCACACCCCCCTCCCGGTACACCTCGAACATGAACTTCCGTCCCTGCTTGGAGACAAGAATCACAAGGCCATCCGGATCAAGAATCTCGGAGAGGCCGGCCTTGCCCCGGGGATGGTACCGCCCTTCGAGGGTGAACGCAAGATCCTTTCCGAATGTCCGTAGTTCAGGAGCAGGTTTGCGGGAGGTGGTAACAAAGATCATCGGGCCTTGAGATCTTTGATGCCGGCCCCGCGTTCCTTGAAAAGTATTCGGTGTCCGCAGTACGGACAGCGGACATTAACGTCGATTTCCACCCGGTGCTTGCACCGCGCACACTTGTATCCGGCCACGCCCGATCACTCCTTGATCAGCGAACGCTCGATTGTCCGGATGGCGACTTTCAGGTTCGGCGTTTCGGGGACGTATGCGCCGCCGGCGAATTTAAACCCGCATTTACGGCATTCCCAGATCCCCGTTCCCTTGCGGGAGACGGAGAGCGTATCGCAGCGGGGGCATACCTGCCGGGCGCGGGAGATTTTCTCGATCTGGTTGACGCGCTTGCGGATAAAACGACCGTATCTAGGTCCAAATCGTCCCGAGCTCCCGGTTACCCGGCCTTTTGCCTTATGTTTGCCTTTCTTTGCCATCTTCGTATTCCCCAGATATGTCTGTATAGATTATACGTCTCTCGTATTAATGCTAATCGAGGATTTTCACCTCGCCCTCCCCTTTCGTGAGGCGGTTGATAAGATCGTAGAACTCTTCCTGGATGCCCGCAGGGATGGTCAGCACGCAGATCCATGACCCGTCGCTCTGCCACTGCTCGCGCTGCACCGATGTTGCAGCCTGAATCTCTCCGTATGCCCGCGCCGCATAATCGGGAGGGATTTTCACGGCGAACTTTGCCTCCGCGAACTTGATGGGGAGGATGGGCCGGAGCGCCTTGACAGTCTCTTTCACCTGCTCGTCCACGGGCTTGAAGGGATCGATATTCACCTTCGCCTCTTCCATCGCCATCTCCACGCGCTGCGGGGGGTGGGGCAGCTTCGTCTGTGGATTGATGGCGTTGCGGGCAATGAACGTGATGACCCGGCGGCGCTTCTCTTCGGTCATCCTCCGCCGCTGTTCGGCGGTGAGATGGATCTCCCCTTTCCTGATGATATGCCGTGCTATCTCCTCGAAATCCGTCGAATGGAAGACTTTTTTGAGGGATTCCTCGGGAGCCTTCTCCCCCCGGGAGGCGTTCTCAAAGACGAACTCCGCGGCGACAACCTCCTCCAGATCCATATCCTCCCCGTGGCGGATGCGGGCTGCCTCCTCAGGGTCGACAAGAACCTCGAAACGCTCCCCGTGGCTTTCGAGCCTCGCCACGACAGCCCTATCGAGTGGTATCATTGCGCTCGCTCACTACTCGGCCTCGAAACGGTCCACGTACTGCTTGACTTCGTCCTTGCCCATCTTGCGGAAGAGTTCGTCCTCTTTGACGATGATGCCGATCTCGACGGTGTTCACGTCGAACTTGCCCTCGGTTGCCGCATGGAGCGCTTTCAAGCCCAGCATGATGGCGTCGGAACAGGACATCGACGGGTCGAATTCCTCGTCAAAGGTCTTCATGACCGCCGGGCGGCCCGTGCCGATCCCGGTTGCCTTGTACTCGAGCAGCGTGCCGCTTGGATCGGTTTCGAACAGGCGTGGTTCACCATCGCTTATCCCGACGATCAGCAGCGCCGTACCGTAAGGCCGGGCCCCGCCGAACTGCGTATAGACCTGCATGTGGTCGCAGAGCTTTTTAGCGAGCGTCTCCACGTCGATCTTTTCATCGTAGGAGACGCGATTGATCTGGGACTCGACACGCGCCCGGTCCACGAGCGCGCGTGCATCGCCGACAAGGCCTGAGGATGCGACGCCGATGTGCTCATCAATCCTGAAAATTTTTTCAATTGAGGATGGCTCGAGGAGACGGGAACTCACCCGTTTGTCCACGATCAGCACGATGCCCTCATTGCATTTGATACCGACGGCGGTGGTTCCTCTCTTTACCGCCTCCCTTGCGTATTCAACCTGATAGAGCCGTCCATCGGGGCTAAATACGGTAATTGCACGATCATATCCCATCTGATATTGCGGTTGCATCAATCTACCTCCATCTCATCGCGAGTAAAATACAGTGTTTCCTGATTTTTAATACCTTTTGCATATAAATCAACCTTTTGACGCATGAATAGGATGCCCGCGTACTCCCTGCCGTCGATGTCCATCCCGTCCACGGTATGCCCCTCCGGAAGGGGGCGGATATGTTTCCTGAGCGCATGGAGCGTCCCCGAGGTGGCGATCGGGTGGAGCGCCACACGATCGCCGTCCACATCCGTGATCGTGGAGAGCGCCGTTTCAACGAGCGCTTCGGTGTTCCTCCGGCACCGGACGATGCAGTGGCCAGGTTCGCAGGAGATCACCGCCATCTGCAGCTCGGAGGCGCGGGCGTCCCCCCAGAGCGAAGTGAGCGCTTCAAAGGCGGCGATGTACATCTGCCGCGCCTCGATGCGGCGGTAATGCGGGACGATTCTGGCGAGGATATAGCGCCGTTTCTCCCTGAGCGTCGGCGGCCTCGGCTTCACCTAGATCACCTCGACCGGCCCGGCGGGCTCGAGCAGCGCATCCACGGTGAAAAGCGCGTCCTCAACCTCATGTGGTTCCATGCCGAATACCGCGCAGAGACGGGTGATTTCCCGCACCGAGCGGAGGTCGAGCAGGGACCGCGCACCCGAAGAGATGGTAAGCGGAAAGGAAAACTTCCGGTGGAGCCGGAGCACGTCCCGGTAACAGCGAAGCGCTTTCTGCCGGGAGGCCCCCCGCTGATGGATGAGAGGAAAGAAATCGATGTCGATTGCAATCCCCTTATCCGCCGCATTTTTCGCCGAAACCTGATCGAATGCCCTTTTCGGGGCGGAACCGAGTCCGCGAAGGATATGCACCCCGCGGTACGAGAGCGCTGCACGGTTGAATGCGCCATCCCCCGCCCTGACCAGTATCAGGTCGGCGGTGCGCTGCTCCTTTTTCACGCGCGCGACAACCTCCTGCATCGATCCGGTTTCGATGATAACCCCCCGGCGCACGAGCACGTCGTGGATTTGGCCTCGTTCCACCGCATCGATGCACACGATCGAATCAAGCCCGAGGTTCCGCGCCTCGAGGCACAACCTCCTGAGGGACGTGTCGCCGTGCGGATAGGGAAACACACAGGCATCGGTGCACCCCATACCTGCACCTTTCAAAAAAGAGGTATTTATTTGCCCCGATTCGCGTGGGAGCGAATACTCGGACGGGTCTTTTCAGTACCCTTTCCTTTCCGCCGCATACCGCGCCCTTTCTGTCCCGCAGAGGTCTTTCCGCGCTCTGCACGACCTCTCTGGGTTGACGCGCCGATCCAGGAGAGCTGGCGGTCACTTTTTATCGCAGGGTGGTGGCCGTCGACCATGATGACCTCGTACCACTTTCTGCGTCCGTCCTCACCCACCCAGTAGGAGTTGAGCACCTCCATGTTGGGGAATTTGCGGGACGCACGCTCTTCGGCAATCCGCTGGATGCTCTTTCCGGGGGTCACGCGTGCCATTCCCATGGCGGCGGTCCTGCGTCCACGCACGTACCGCGACTTGCGGCGCCCTCCGCGGCGGACTGCGACGCGCGCAACCGCGATACCCTGTTTTGCCTTGTAGCCAAGCGTGCGGGCGCGGTCGATCCGGGTGGGCCGCTCGATACGCACGACGCTGCCCTGGCGGCGCCACTCCTGCATGCGGTGCCAGAGAAGCGTCTTGACCTCTGTGTCATCGGGACGCTTCCATGCATCACGCACGTATGCATACATCGATTTAACCATTGTACTATCACCTGCAAGGTTCAGCTCGTCAGAGCCACATTCCTTTCCCGGGACATGTCCCGTGGTTCTTTATATTTTGAGCAGCAGTCCTATTAAAGCCCTGCGCCTGCACGGGCGTCCTGCCAGAGCGGACTACCCTTTCCGCTTCTCCAGCACCCGGACACCCTCGATGCGGGTGGTGGGGTACTGCCCCCCGGCATCCTTTTCCGCGGATTTGACCATATCCCAGACGGTCAGCAGCCCAACGCTTACGCCGGTGAGCGCCTCCATCTCGACTCCCGTCTTGCCGTACGAAGTTACGCGGACGCGGGCTTCGATGAATCCCTCTCCCTCATCAAACTCCGCCTCGACGCCGCCAAGGGCGAGTGGGTGGCACATGGGGATCAGGGAGGGGGTCGCCTTCACCGCCTGGATGGCCGCCACCCGCGCGGTTGCCAGCACATTGCCCTTGAGCACGTTCCCTTCCCGGATCGCAAGAAGCGTCTCTGGCCGGAGGTGGATGCGTCCCTCCGCAACCGCTTCTCTCATCACATCGCTCTTTTCGGAGACATCGACCATATGTGCCCGGTCGTTTTTGATATGCGTGAACTCAACCATTGGCTACCATCTCACCCATAGAGTTCGGCGGGAATAGTATCAAGGAGATCGCTTGCCAGAAGGCCGTCCCCCCGCGTCTGCGCAGCCGCCATGCCCGCCCGCCCGTTGACGTAGGCGGCGATACACGCGGCCTCGAAGGCCGGCAGGCGGCAGAACAGCGCCGCGGCAACCCCCGTGAGGACGTCCCCGGTCCCGCCAGTCGTCATTGCCGCACACCCGGTGGTGTTGAACCGCACCCGTTCGCCATCGGATATGATGTCCACCGCGCCCTTGAGGAGGACGGTGCCGGCGGTTGCATGCCCCTGTACCACCCTCCCGCGTGCCGCAGGATCCGCAGGCACCTCTGCGCCGAACATCCGGCGGAATTCACCGGCATGAGGGGTGTAGATCGAATCGCGGGCGCGGGGGAGGGGGTGCACGAGTGCGTCCGCATCAAAGACCGCCCTCGTCGCGCGGCCCGCGAGCCTGCAGACCACCTCGTTGCTCTTCTTGCCCAGCCCCGGCCCGAAGACCACCACGTCAGCCCACTTCACCGCCTCTGTCAGGTGGTCGAGGTGCGCATCGCCGATACGGTCCCCCTCCAGACGGTCCACGATCAGGTCAGGATAGGGGAGATAAGCCGTCGAGGCGATGCGCACCAGATCCGCTCCCGCGCGCAGCGCGGCAAGGCCGGCGAGGTAGGGGGCGCCCTGGTAGGGACCGCCGCCCACCACGAGCACCTTTCCGCCCGCACCCTTATGTACCCCACCCGCTTTCGGCGCAAGCAGCGTGAGGTCTCCGGGGCCCACGGTGCACTCCGCAGCGAGCGGGATCCCGATATCAACCACCTCGGAGCCTTCCACCTTGGGACGGTGGAATGCAACGATGCGGTGCGCACGGATACCGGGGGTTGGAATGTCGGCGGCGATGATCTGCGCTGCGCTCCCGTTGGCCATGCGGACGCAGGAGGCGATGGGCTCTCTCGGCTCGCCGGACACCCCGATCCCGAGCAGGGCGTCGATAATGACATCCGCCGAAGAGAACAGGTCTGCGAGCCGTTCTGCATCCTCCCGGCAGCGGATCCGGTGGGTCCTCGCCGGTGATCCGGCAAGCGCCCGCAGTTGCGCCTGTGCATCTTCGGTGGCCATCCCCTCAGCCGGCACGATGACATCGACCCTCTCGCACTGCTGCAGGTACCTGGCGGCAACAAGGCCATCGCCCCCGTTGTTCCCTTTCCCGCACAGCACCAGCACGCGCCCCGGGTGCACGGCATATGCCATCTCTGCAAGGGATTTTCCCGCACTCTCCATCAGCTGCAGCGGCAGCACCCCAAAATGTGCGGCGTTTCTGTCGATGACGCGCATGCGCTGGGGGCTGACCTGTCCGCGTTCACAAAACTCTTTCACATCCTCATACCGCATGCGACACTCCTTTTAGGCGGGACAGCGCTGCACAGGCCCCCCGCGGCGGTCGGCGCGGGGATCGCTGCTGGGCTATCACCTTCCATATTCACCCTTTGGCATGGTTTATTGATATACGATACCATAGTATACGCAATGGGTTTCGATGCCGATATCTGCGCTGTTGTCGGGAAAATACTCGACGCCGACAGGGTTACGGTGGTTTCACACATCGATGCGGACGGGATCACCAGCGAGGCAATTCTCGGCCAGGCGATATCGAGGGCAGGCATTCCCGTCGAAACCGTGTTCGTCCGGCAGCTCGAACCGCTGTCGATGCGGCATGTTCCCGATGACGACTCGCTGAAAGTATTCATCGATCTCGGTGCAGGGCAGCAAAACCTCCTCGAAGAGCACGGGCTCGGCGAGAGGGATGTTGCCATTATCGACCACCACGTCAGGCAGGATACGGAAACGCCCTATCTCCAGCTCAACGCCCTCGATCACGGGCACGAAAAACTGAGTGCCGCCGGTCTCGGCTATCTGGTGGCGAAGGCCATGGATGATGCCAATATCGATCTTGCCAAACTGGCGGTGGTGGGCAACGTGGGCGATATGATGGCCCGGGAGCACTGCGGGCTCATCGGCCCCGCCCGCAGGATCGTCGATGACGGCGTTGCCTGCGGGGAGATCGAGGCAATCGAGAAAGACCTCAACTGCTACGGGATCTCGACTCGCCCCCTCCACGTCTGCCTCTCCTACAACGACGACCCCCACATCCCGGGATTGAGCAACTCCGCCGACAGTTCATTGAGGTTCTTGAAAAACCTGCGCACGGTGGAGCTGCGCCACCCGGACGGGCGGTGGCGCGTCTGGGAGGAGCTCGGTTTCGAGGAGAAGCGCACCATCATGAGCGCCCTCGTGCAGCAGCTGATCGCCCATAACGAACCCGTGGACCGCCTCTTTGGAGAGGCCTACCTCTTTCCCTCCGAACCCGCACAGACACCGCTTCGCAATGCATCGGAGTATGCAACACTCCTCAATGCCTGCGGGCGATGGGCCCGGGCGCCGGTAGGAGGGGCGGTATGCCGCGGGGACCGGGGCGTCGGCTACCGGGAGGCCGAACAGATGCTCCGCCATCACCGGAGCATCATCCGCGATCTGGTCTCCTATATCCACGATACCGGGGTCGAGGACCTTTCCCATCTCCAGCATGTGCACGTGGGCCAGAAATTTCCCGATACCATTGTCGGCATCGGCGCAGGCATCGCCCTCTCCAAACTCAACTGGCAGAAGCCCATTCTCATCATGTGCTACCTGCCCGACGATCCCGAGCTTGTCAAGGCATCGATGAGGACCAACGAACGTATGGTGGCAAGGGGCATCGACCTGCAAAAGGCGCTGCTCGTTGCCTCCGGGGAGGTCGGCGGCGCCGGCGGGGGGCACAGGATTGCGGCGGGTGCATTCATTCCCCGCGAGGCCGAAAAGGAGTTTGCATATCGTGTCAATGAATTACTCAAACAACAATGCCCTTAGACGCGTGCGGACCATTGCGGATTACCAGTTCGGGGCGGGGGCGGGCAACGCCCTCTTCCCGGACGAGTGTGAATTCGGCTTCTCGAGAACGGGAAGGATACGCTACGTGCTCCTTGGCGTCGAGCGGCTCGCGACGGTCCGCGCCGGCGACGGGCGGCTCACCCTGAGCTACGAAGGGGCGCACCGGCTCATGGCGGCGCTGGCGTCACCGGCATACCGCGTGGTGATCGACGAGAACGTGGTCGAATTCGTGGGAAAAGGCAAAAACGCCATGGCAAAACATGTCATTGCAGCGGATGCGGAGATCCGGGCGGGTGACGAAGTGCTGGTGGTGAACGCCGCAGACGATCTGGTGGCAACCGGCAGCGCAGCGCTTTCAGGTGAAGAGATGCTGGCATTTAATTATGGAGTAGCGGTAAACGTACGAAAAGGAAGGGATACGTCATGATGCCCGGAATGAATCCAAAAAAGATGAAACAGATGATGAAGCAGCTCGGCATGACCATGGACCAGCTGGAGGATGTCCGGCAGGTGGTCATCTCTACGGCGAAGGGCAACTACGTCTTCGATCAGCCGGAAGTCGTCTCCACCACCATGCAGGGCATGACCACCTACCAGATCAGCGGGCAGGCGGAGTTCCAGCCGGCGGAGGTCCAGATCCCCGAAGAGGACGTCATCATGGTCGCCGAACAGACCGGAGCATCGCCCGGGGACGCACGTACCGTACTCAAAGAATGCAACGGCGATATTGCGGAAGCAATACTCAAGCTGACCGGGGAATGATCGGGGAGAACGACCGCGTCCTCATCTCCGGCGAGGGGCGCGAGTACTGGGTGCGGGCGGGTGCTGGCCCGTTGAGCACCGATAAGGGGATGATCGATCTCTCCGCGCTCGTGGGCTGTTCTCCCGGCGACGAGATCCGCACGCACCTGGGATGCGCGTTTTTCGTGCGCATTCCCCGCGCCACCGATTTTTTTGTCCATGCACGCAGGAGCGGTGCGCCCATGCTCCCCAAGGACATCGGCATGGTCATCGCCTATACCGGTATGAACCGGCGCGACACGGTGCTTGATGCCGGTACGGGCAGCGGTATCGCCGCCATCTTTTTCGGGGGGATTGCCGGAAGAGTGATCACCTGCGAGCATCGCGAGGAGTTCGCGCGGCTCGCCGCAGCCAATGTCGCCGACGCCGGACTCACATCCGTCGAAGTGGTCTGTGCGGACGTCATGGATGTCGAGGGCGAGTTCGATGTGGTGCACCTTGATCTGCAGATCCGGGAGGAGCATGTCCTCCGGGCACACGAGCTCCTGCGTCATGGCGGATATCTCGCCACCTATACGCCGTTTCTCGAACAGACCAACCTCGTCATGGACAGCGCACGGGATCTTTTTTCGGAGGTTCATACCTACGAGATCATCGAGCGGGAACTGACGAGATCGCAGCGGGGAACGCGCCCCTCCACCCGCGTCTGCCACAGCGGCTACATCACCATCGCACGAAAGGTGCACCGCTGAATTCCGGCATTCCGGCATTCCGTCAAACGCACCGGGGAGCGGGGGAGGCGAAGACAGATTATTTTTTACTGTAGCAGTGGAACAATTCCCTAGAAAGGGGGACCATGTATCATATCATTTCTATTCTGGATTTTTCCCGCGAGCAGATCGACGACCTGCTGGAAAAGGCGAGAAGAATCGACGAAACCACAGAAATCGAGAGAAGTCTCGAGGGGAAACAGGTAGCACTCCTCTTCTTTGAACCCAGCACCCGCACCCGCATGTCCTTTGCCTCCGCAGTCTCGCGCCTCGGCGGCACCACGATCTGCGTGGACAGCGTGGAGGGGAGTTCGATCATCAAGGGGGAGACGCTCGCCGATACCGTGCGGGTGGTAAGCGGCTACGTGGACGCCATCGTCCTGCGCCATCCCAAAGAGGGTGCGGCCCGCCTCGCGAGCGAATTTGCCACGGTCCCGGTCATCAACGCCGGGGACGGGGCGGGCCAGCACCCTTCGCAGACCCTGCTCGACCTCTACACCATCCGGCAGTCGATGGCGCTCGAGGGGATCAACGTGGGCCTGATCGGCGACCTCCGCTACGGCCGCACGGCCCATTCACTCGCCCAGGCGCTCTCCCACTACAATGTCAATCTCTTTACGATCGCTCCCAACGGGCTCGAACTGCCGGAAACCATCCAGATCGAGTTAAACGACATGGGAACGGAGATATGCGAGTGTGCGGAGGTCAAGGACGTCATCCGCGATCTCGATGTGCTCTATGTCACCCGCCTGCAGCGGGAGAGGTTCCCCGACTCGGCCACGTTCGTCAATGTCCAGCAATCCTACCAGGTGACGCCCCAGCTCCTCTCCGGCGTCAGAGACAACATGATCGTGCTCCACCCCCTCCCGAGGGCGGGCGAGATCGACCCTGCCGTGGACAGTCTCCCCCATGCCCGGTACTTCGAACAGGCGCGCAACGGCATCCCGGTGAGGATGGCCATGCTCACGGAGGTGATGCAGTGACCGAAGGACCGCCTCGCCAGCTGCTCGTGAGCCCCATCAAGGACGGCACGGTAATCGACCACATCACCGCGGGAGAAGCCCTGAACGTGCTGAAGATCCTGGGAATTACGGGAACCACGAACGAACGCCTCTCTATTGCCACCAACGTGGTGAGCAAGGACATGCGGCGGAAAGATATCGTGAAGATCGAGGAGCGCGAGCTCATGACCGAAGAAGTTGACCGCATCGCCCTCATCGCCCCGCGGGCGACCATCAATATCATCAGGGAATACCGCGTGGTGGAGAAGAAGGGCGTGGAAATACCCTCCATCCTCATCGGCGTGGTGCGGTGCCCCAATCCCGGGTGCATCTCCAATACCGAGGAGCCTATCGAGAGCAGGTTTGAGGTGGTCGAGAAAGGCCTCCGCTGCTACTACTGCGACAACCTGATCACGCGCGACATCGCCCGCCACATCATCTGATCAGGTGTCCGTGGCGGTCGATCTCGCCGCGGTAGATCCGCGTGCTCGATATCCACCGACCGTCCTCGGCCAGCACACAGGACACCTGGTGGATATCCACTTTTTTCTTCCCGCGCTCGGTGCGTTTGCGGTTGATGTCCAGTGCGACGGGGAACGTCTCCTCGCTGACCACCAGCGCATCGAAATCAGCATTCAGGGATGGCCCGTACCGGTCGCTGAGCGGCTCGATTATCCAGTCCGCAGAAAAATTCGAGGATTTGATATAGGCGACCAGCTCTTCCCGCCGCTGCTCGTAGGGAGTGATGGCATGGCTCTTTTTCCCTGCAAATGCATCCGTGGTCAGGCCGACAATCACGGTACCCCCGTCGCCGGCGAGGGAGAATGAACGCTCGATCAGTTTTTTGTGCCCATCATGCAGGGGATCGAAGGTGCCCCCTACCATAACTTTCATTGGATGGAGAGGTTAAACTCATATACTATTATGAATGCCGGTGAACCTCCCACATCCCCCCCGTTTCTTGCCCCCAATGCCACGATCGAGGGCGACGTGACGCTTCAAGATGACGTCAGCATCTGGTTCGGTGCGGTCGTCAGGGCAGATAAGGACAGGATCCGTATTGAACGGGGGAGCAACATCCAGGACAATGCGGTGGTGCACACGACCACCGGCTACCCGGTGCACATCGGGAGGTATGTATCGGTCGGGCACGGCGCGATTCTCCACGGCTGCTGCGTGGAGGACTCCGTGCTCGTGGGGATGGGTGCGATCGTCATGAACGGGGCGCAGGTGGGCCATCATTCGGTCATCGGCGCCGGGGCGGTGGTGACCGAACATGCCAGCATCCCTCCGCATTCGGTGGTGCTGGGGGTGCCGGCGAAGGTGGTGCGGAGTATCACGAAAGAGCAGGAAGACCAGATAATGAAGAACGCATTGAGCTATATTGAACTTGCAGGGAGGTACCGGACGTGAAGGACGTGGCGGTGATCGGGGCGGGCGTCGCCGGGATCCAGGCAGCACTCGATCTGGCGGACCACGGGGTGCACGTGCACCTCATCGAACGCGAACCCGGCATCGGCGGGCACATGGCACAGCTGGACAAGACCTTTCCCACCAACGACTGCTCGATGTGCATCCTCAGCCCGAAGCTGGTGGACGTCGTCCGGCACCCCCGGATCACCATCCATACGATGAGCGAGGTGGAATGCATCGAAGGCGAGGTGGGGAATTTTACCGTGCATATCCTCAAACACCCCCGGTTCGTGGACGAGGAACTCTGCAACGGGTGCGGCGACTGCGTCGAGGTATGCCCCGTGGAGGTCTACAACCGCTTCGATGCAGGGATAGGTGTCAGAAAAGCGATCTACAAGGCCCACCCGCAGGTGATCCCCGACGTGGTGGTACGGGATGACGTCCACTGCATCGACTGCGGGCTCTGCTATGATGTCTGCGGGAGGGATGCCATCCTGAAGGAAGAACGGGAGAGAGCTCTGACGCTCGAGGTGGCCAGCATTGTGGTGAGCACCGGCTTTGATATCTTCAATGCCTGCGGCAAACCCCAGCTCAGTTATCTGGCCGTCCCGGACGTGATCACCAGCCTCGAACTGGAGCGCATGATCAATGCCAGCGGCCCGACCGCAGGCACGCTCAGCCGCCTCAGCGACGGAAAAATACCCCGCAGCGTGGTGTTCATCCAGTGCGTGGGATCGCGTGACGCGTCTGTCGACCGCCCCTGGTGCTCCTGCGTCTGCTGTATGTACGCCATCAAAAACGCCATCCTCATCAAGGAAAAAGACCCCTCGACCGACGTCACCATCTGCTACATGGATATCCGCGCCTACGGGAAAGGCTACCAGGAATTCTACGACCGTGCAGAGGCAATGGGCATACGCTTCCTTCGCGGGTTGCCGGGGGAGGTGCGGGAAGGCCATGACAGCCTCGATCTCCCGGTGGAAGATACGGAAACCGGCAAAATCCACCTGCTCCACCCCGACCTTGTGGTGCTCTCCGTCGGCATGGAACCGCCGGCGGATCTCAAAGCGCTGGCCGGGGCACTGGGCATCGAAGGCGACGGGAACGGGTTTCTGGGAGGGCCCGATCCAAAACTCGACCCGGTGGCGACCATCAAACCGGGCATCTACATTGCCGGAGCCGTGAACGCGCCAAAGGACATCCCCGACAGCGTCGCCCAGGGAGAGGCGGCCGCCATGCGGGCATTCACCGACGCGATACGTTCGGCGTGAGCACAATGGATCGCGACACCATCGCATGGGACGAGGAGATCGGCGTTATCGAATATATCGACCAGACCATGCTTCCGGGGGAGGTGCGGATCGTCAGGTGCGGGGATGTCGAACGGCTCGCGCAGGCCATCCGCAGACTGGAGATCCGCGGCGCGCCGGCGCTGGGCGTCGCGGGCGCGTACGGGGTGGCGCTTGCCGTGCACAGGAGCACTGCGCGGGACCTCTCCGCACTGCAGCAGGAGGCCTCCCGCGCCGCCGACGTCCTCGCCGCGACACGGCCCACCGCCGTCAATCTCGCATGGGGAGCAGACCGGGTCCTCTCCCGCGTCAGGGCATCCACGTCGCCCGAACAGGCGCAAGACGCGGCTGTCCGCGAGGCCGCGGCGATCGCGGCGGAGGATGTGGACCTCTGCAGAACAATGGGGGAGCATGGGGCCGCCCTGCTTCCCGACACCTGCACCGTGCTGACCCACTGCAACGCCGGGGCGCTCGCGTGCGTGCGATGGGGCACGGCCCTCGGCGTGATCCGGTCGGCGGTAGAAGCGGGAAAGCAGGTCTCGGTGATCGCCTGCGAGACACGCCCCCTCTTCCAGGGCTCGAGGATCACCGCGTGGGAGCTTGCGAACGATGGGATCGATGTCCGCGTGATTCCTGATTCCGCGGCAGCCCACCTCATGCGTCAAGGGCGGGTCGATGCGGTGGTGGTCGGCGCTGACCGGGTGACGCATGATGCGGTGTTCAATAAAATCGGCACCTACATGCACGCCGTCTGCGCCCGCCACCATGCCATCCCCTTCTATGTTGCCGCTCCCTACTCCACCTTCGACGCGGCGTCCTCTGAGGGTGACGTGGTTATCGAACTGCGCTCCCGCGAAGAGATCGCATGGTGCGGTGAGCGGCAACTGCTGCCTGCGGGCATCGACGCACTCAATTACGCATTCGATGCCACCCCCCTCGATCTGGTGACCGCGCTGATTACCGAGCGGGGCGTCTTTCACCCTCCCGTGAGCATCGAAGACCTGAACCGGGCACGACAGACTATTTAATCCCTCACACCCAATGGACGAGAAGAAATGGTTTTTGATGCGCCCCTCTGGAACCAGTTGATGGTTGTCGTCGGGGAACTGACGATCATCATTGTCGTCGGGGCCCTCCTCTTTGCCTCGATGATTGTCATGGTGGCCATTTTATCCATTAAAAACGGCAGGTTCTATTTCCCCCGGCTTATGGCATCCGGGCTGGTGATGATGGAGGGGACGGTCAAGGCAATCTGCAAATTGTGCGGACTTGACGACAAGGAGCTCACATTGTTTTTCATCCGCCTCCATAACACCATGAACATGTCAGCGTTCGGGGAGATCCCTCTCGAAAAACGGGCGATTTTTCTGCCGCAATGCCTGCGTTCAGCCCAATGCCCCGCCCACCTCACCCCGGAAGGACTGGTCTGCAGGCGGTGCGGGCGGTGCGGCATCGGACAATCGATCGACACGCTGGAATCGATGGGCTACCGGGTGTTCATCGTGCCGGGTTCGACCTTCATCAAGCGCATCGTGAAAAAATACCGGCCCGAGGGGATCATCGGCATCGGCTGCCTGATGGAAGTAAAAGAGGGATTCGAGATGACCGACCGCTTCGGGCTGGTTTCGATGGGGGTCGTCACCTTAAAAGACGGGTGCGTGGAAACCATCGTCGACTGGCACGATGTCCTCGAGGTGGCCGGCATAGGGATCGAGGAGCCTTCAATTGCCGAGCACCTTGACGTTCCGCCCGGTTAACCTGCCGCTCTTGATTTTTCCATACACAAAGATCGTCTCGTCGCTCTTCACCTCTCCGACCGTCACCCCGGGGCGCAGGACAATATTTCCCCCGGCGATCAGGCTGCGCACCCGGACCTCGTCGCAGACGGTGATATTTTCAAGTGCATGAAGGCTTCCTTTGATTTTTACTCCCTTTCCGATGACCGCATTCTGGCAGGTGATGCCCCCGCCCACCGTGGAATAGGGTCCGAGTTCGAGCGTTCCCCCGACATCGAGGCGCCCCCACACATGGGTCTCGGCAGGGAGAATCAAATTGCCATCGATTTTCACGTTCCCATCAAAAAATGAGCCTTTTGATGCAATACAGGTATCCCCATGCCGGTATAATTTCATTCTATAAATCTCTCACCCTGTCGCATATTAAAGTTTCAACACCACGCCGGCGGTTGATGACCAATGCATCCCGGGCCCTCAGACGAAAATGGCGGCGATAATGAACACGAGGAGCGCAGCAAACATGCCGCCTTTGAGCAGTCCGGTGGCACAAGAGGATCGAATGCATGCCGGGGTACCACACCGGAATCCGCGCAGCGCTCCGGCGAGGATGACCAGATCGGCAACGGTAATGGCCGCGAGATAGGCACCGCCCCACCAGCGCATGAGCGGCAGGTAACTCATGATCACCGCGCCGAGGGCGGCGGCGAGGGCGACTGCGGCGGTCGCGCGGACACCGACGATCATCGGCAGGGTGCGCGCCCCTCCTTCGGCATCGCCTTCCATGTCCTCGACATCCTTCAAGAGCTCCCGCGAGAGCATTGCGAGCACCACGATACCGGCGAGCGGGACGTTCTGGAGAAGGCCGTCGATGCCGGCAAGTGCGCCGCCGAAGAGAAAGATGTTCGCGGCAAGATAGGCTACTGCAAGGTTGCCCACGAGAGGGACTTTTTTCAGCCGAGCCGCATACGCCCAGAGGAGCAGCGAGTTGAACACCGCCAGTGCCATACAGAGAGGGTTGGTGAATGTGCTCAGGCCGATGGCGGCGAGGAAAAGGACGGCGCTGTAGGCCCGCGCCGCTACAGGCGTGACCGCTCCCGATGGAATGGGGCGGTTGGGGCGGTTGATGCGGTCGATCTCCCGGTCGTAGTAGTCATTGATCACGTTCCCCCCGGCGGTGGCGAAGAACACGACCGGAACGAGAAGGAACGCCTCTGCCGCAATAGTCCCGACCGCGATCAGGTACCCGAGGAGGACCGCGATCCCGGCCACACAGGAATTGAGCGGACGGATAATGGTGAAAAAGCCGGTGGGTTGCATGGTTACCGCTTCATGAACGTGGGTTATCTCGCCCGGGGGATGGATGGGCTATTCCTGACGGTGCAATGGACGGGTCTGTTCGATATCGCAATTGCTTCTGTCTATATGCTTGATTGGTGTACGATAAAAAAGGATATTATCCGGCGATGGCGCCGCCCGGCGCAACGCAGGAAACGGTTCCCTTCATCAGGTATTCATAGAGTTCTGAGAGAAATGACCGGATGTCACCCTCAACGAGTGCATTCCACATAGCGGCCCACACATCATCACACGGAACCCCGGTCGCATTGTGTGCGGAAACCGATGCATTCGAGGAGATAGTGGATCCGGGATCACGCAGTTCCCGGGTGATATTGTCCTCTCCATCGAGCCTCGACTCCATTCCCGACATAGTGCTTCGGTTAGCCGAAATTGACGCTTCCACCGGGCGAGACCGAACGACGGACGGAGCATCATCTCCATTCCCGCCGCTATCCTGAACGGATATGCCTCCAGGTTTCCTCGAGGAGGCCATCTCAGGGGAGGTGCCGACGGCGGAAGAATCGTTTCCATCGCCGGAATCTTCCGGGTCTGATTGTTCGGCCCCGGAACGACTCTCTCCGTCCGCAGCACAGATGGTGCACCCTTCACTCACGGGTGGAGCGGTGGTTTCCGGCTTCGATGTCTCCGGGATGCGGGAATCGGCCGGGACGCCGCCAGAGGGATCGCCGCCCGCCATCACCATGAGCTCGCAGAGGCCTTCATTATCGTCGAACTCATCATCGGGGGTGGTGATGAGTGCATAGACCACATACTGGCCTGCATCACCCATGTGCGTCTTCCATACGGCCGTCACCGACTCGTGTTCCCCTTCGCCGAGGCCCCGCACGGCCCCTGCGAGCACAACATCATCCCGGGAAAAGTTATTGGACCGGATCGCAACCTCCCACCCGATATCGCCCTCGCAGACAGCACCGTAATTGCTGATGGTGAAATTGATATTCACCGATCCGCCTTCATAGACCTCTGCCGGAACGGAAAGTCCTGAAAGGGAAAATTCGGGCATGCCGACGATCACACAGGCTTCCTGCGCAATATTGTTGGCATACTCGATATCTCCGGTGGACTCGCCGGGATCCACGATGACCGTCACCATTCCCTCGTCGCGTGCATCGACCAGTACATCCGCCATCATTTCCACGGTTATCGATTCGATCCGGCCCCGATCAAGCCCCTGAATCGATCCATACTCGAATGCATCGAGAACAGCCCCGCGATACCAGACCTCCCATCGGATATCCCCCTCATAGGAATCGCCCAGATTCTCCACGTCGAACAAGACCTCGTAGGGCGACTGTTCGGGGACGGATGCAGGCACGCGAAGGTTCGCGACGGCAAAATCCGGGCCTTCGGGCGTCTCCGGACCGACGGACAGACGGTCATCGACCGGCGTATCGATCCGGGCAGGATCGCGAGATTCTGCGAGATCAGCGGCCCCGTTCCCGGCAGCCAGCCCCCCGGCAAGCACGAGGATCCGGCCTTGCAAACAGGAGTCCTCTCCGTCAGACAGGGAAACGGGATGACTCAATTCTGCCGCTGAAACGGCTCCGGTCAGGAGACCGGGCAGAATGAACGCTACAACAATCAATACCGGCATGTGATTTCGAAGACTCCCCATCATCACTCCTCCAGACATATCACCAGTTACACGAGAGAATTCCGCATGCTCTCCAGTGATGCAGCGGTAAACGGAGCATCATTGACGCAATTCCACCCGCCATCCCTTGATCGAACGCCGGAAACGGAGAGAACGGGACGAACATCGCAGGTACTGAACAGGGGGCACTGCACTGATGCGGGGAGCTATGCTATCCTCTCACCAGCAATTGATTGCAGGGAAAGGATTTATATTTTTATTATTATACAATATATAGTATTTTTTATTCCTGAAATGAATTTCGCCCAGCCAAGCTGCCGCATCCCAGATTGGCCGATGAAGAATAGCGTGCACCTCCACGCATCAACGGGCAACGGAAACGGCGTGCCATTCGTTCGGAACGAGGCAGGACGTAAGAATAGATACAGACACGGGCTTGGGGGGATTTGAACCCCCGACCATTAGCTTAGGAGGCTAACGCCCTATCCTGACTAGGCCACAAGCCCTCAAAGGTGCGTATAAATTTCCACAGGAGAAGGTATAAGGTTGTCGAACATACACCTCAATGGTGCAATGGATCTTGAACGAATACGGGAAGGAATGACCTCGTTTTTTGCACCGCGTCAGGATCCGAACCATGCGTTCCCCCCTGCGAGCGCCGCCGTCTTCTTTAATGCACGGATGGAGCTCAACCGGGACACAACCGTGCTCCTCGTATCCCTCCTCAGGCCGGATCGCTATCTCGACGCCATGGGGGCGACCGGCGTTCGGGGCCTGCGCATTGCCCACGAGTGCGGGGTGCCGGTAACCATCAATGACCGGAATTCCGACGCGGTCGACCTGATCGAACAGAACGCGGAGGGACTCGGCGAGCTGGTGCAGGTCACGCAGGCCGATATCAATGTCCTGCTCTCGGGACGGCGCTTCGATGCGGTGGACATCGATCCCTTCGGGACACCCGCCTATTTTGTCGATGCCGCCGCCCGCAGCGCATCACGCTACCTCTTCGTCACCGCCACCGATACGGCACCGCTCTGCGGGGCGCACCTCAAGGCAGGTATGCGCCGCTATTTCGCCCGGCCCATGAATACCGAATACCACAGCGAGGTCGGGCTTCGCATCCTGCTGGGCTTCGTCGCGCGCGAGGTGGTGAAGTATGACCGGGGAGTGGAGCCGCTCTTCTGTTTTGCCCGGGAGCATTTCGTCAGGCTGCACCTCCGGCTCACGAACGGCGCCGAGGCCGCCGACCGCACGCTGTCCCGCATCGGGTTCGTGCACCAGTGCCCTGCCTGCCCCGCCCGGGTTGAAGAGCACGGGCTCATCGCCCGCACGCATACCTGCCCCGAATGCGCATCGGTGCTCCAGCCGATCGGCCCCATCTGGCTCGGTCCGGTCAGCGACCGCCCCCTGCTCGCCTCCATGCAGGATCATTTGAATACGATGGAGCTCGGGAAAAAAACGCAGCTCCAGCGCCTGATCCAGACCTGTGAGGGCGAACTCGATACGGCGAGCTTCTATGACTACCATCGCCTGACAAAACTATGGCGCGTCTCTCCACCGGGTAGTACCATCCTCCTCGAGCGACTGCAGGAGAAGGGCTTTGCCGCGTCGCGGACCCATCACGCGGGGACAGGATTTAAAACCGATGCCCCGATCGGTGTGATACAAGAAGTCCTCACGCGCGGGTGACGATGCTCAGGATGTCGCCGTCGTGCAGGGTGTGCGGCAGGCCCACCCTCTGGGCATCATGCTTGACCGAGCTCCCCCAGACCTTGGCATACCGGAATTTTTCCACGAACTCGCGGTGCAGCTTGTTGCACACCCCTTCCACAGTTGCCGGGGTGCGCACGATGAGCGGCTCTTCCAGGTCCGCTTTCCCCCCAGAGGGCTTGAGAAAGATGCGAATGAAGCCGAGCTGTTCATAGATGGTATCTTTTAGCTCCTCGATGTGGTAGCCGCTCACCGCTGAGACCATAATGGGGGGGGTGCCGAACCGGTCGACCATATCCTCTTCGATCGATCGCCTCATCTCCTCGTCGACCAGGTCTACCTTATTGACCGCGATGAACGCCGGGACGTAGATGCGGTTGCCGAACATGGCATCGATGAAGTCCTCCTGGGTCACCTCGCCGCGGATGAGCACATCGGCATTCATGATCTTGTTCTCCGCGAGAATGGCGCGGATTTCCTCGCTATCGAGGCCGCTCCGGCCCACCGAATTGACCCGGACGCCTCCCATGCCGGATTTCTTGATGGTGATATCGGGCCTTAGCCGGTTGATGCGGATCCCCGCATCATAGAGCTCCTTGATCAGGACATCGACATGCTCCTGGTTGAAGACGTCGGCGAGGATGAGGATCATGTCGGCACCCCTGACCACGGCGATGACCTCCTTGCCCCGCCCCTTGCCCATCGCCGCCCCGGCGATCAGCCCGGGGATATCGAGGATCTGGATGTTGGCCCCGCGGTGCTCCATGGCGCCGGGCACCACGGTGAGGGTGGTGAAGGCGTAGTCGGCGGTCTCGCTCTCCTGGTTGGTGAGCTGGTTGAGCAGCGTACTCTTACCGACCGAGGGGAACCCGACCAGCACCACCGTCCCGTCGCCTGACTTGCGGACGGAGTAGCCCTCGCCGCCGCCGCAGGAGGCCATCGCCCGTGCCACGGCATCGTCCTTGATCTTGGCGAGTTTTGCCTTCAGCCGCCCGATATGCTTTGATGTCGCCTTATTGTAGGGGGTAGTTTTGATCTCGTCTTCGATCTCCCGTATCTGATCCTCGAGGCTGCTCATGGTGTGGTTATATATGTGGGTCGCGGGGCTACTTATGCATGACTGTAGCGGTCATATCACGGGGATAGGCGGCGCTGCGCAATGCTGTGGCGTGCGGTCTCGGTGCCGCCGACCGCCACGCCATATTCTCCCTGCGCGGTTTTCCCATACCGCTTTCTGTGCGCCCCCTCCTCCGTCGGAATGCTCTTCGAAGCGGCCGATCGGGCCCGGATCGGACGGAAACCATCAGGTTTATGTAGCAGCGCGGTCAATATTGTAAGGCACAAATCCTTGCTGATATAGTGTAGTCCGGCCAATCATGCAGGACTCTCACTCCTGCGACTGGGGTTCGAATCCCCATATCAGCATTTGCTTGGCGTCCGGTTTTTTGTTCCATTTTACCCTCATAGTGTCCTTTGCAATTTCATCACAGTGCAATGCCCACCCACCTCGAGCCCCGGCACTGCAGGAACTGACCCATCATCAGAATGCCCCCACCCTCACTCCCCGTGATACTTCGCGGCGATGGGCATCCTTCTCCCCGAGCCGAACACCTTGGGGGTCACTTTCAGGCCGGTGGCGAGCTGCCGGTGCTTGTACTCGTTCCGGTCCACCCGGCGCACCACCCAGTCCACCGTGGCCGGGTCGAATCCCCGCCCGGTGATCTCCGCAGGGGAATCCCCCTCGTCGATGTACGCGTTCAGGATGCCGTCGAGGGTCTCGTACTGGAGCAGCGTGTCCCGGTCGAGCTGGTCCGGCCTGAGCTCCGCGGAAGGCGCTTTCGTGAGGATCGCATCCGGTATCACGGGCGATCTCCGGTTGATTTCTTGCGCCAGCCGATAGACCATCGTCTTCGGCACATCGGAGAAAACAGCGAGCCCGCCGGACATATCCCCGTAGAGGGTGCAGTAGCCCACTGCCAGCTCGCTCTTGTTGCCGGTCGAGAGGACAAGGTAGCCGTACTCGTTTGAGAGCGCCATGAGGATATTGCCCCGGATGCGTGCCTGAATGTTCTCGAAGGTGACGGTCACCTCACCCCTGCGACCGATGGTGTCTGCGAGCATATCCACATAGGCATCATACACTGCGGTGATGGGGATCTCGAGGAACTCTATCCCGAGATTCGCAGCAAGCACGGCCGAATCGCGTATGCTGCCCGCGGAGGAGTACGGCCCCGGCATGGTCACCCCCACCACCTGCCCAGGTCCCAGCGCCTCGACCGCAAGGCAGCAGACGACCGCCGAATCGATCCCGCCTGGCAGGCCGATGACCACCCTCGAGAACCCGCATTTTTTGACGTAGTCCCGGAGACCGAGCATCAGCGCACCATGGATGCTCTCCACCTCGGCAAGCGTCCGGTACGGATGAGGAGGGGCCGGCCGATCCGTATCCACGGTTACCACCGCCTCCTCAAATGCCGGGAGCATTGCGATCGGTTCCCCCCTGCCATCAAGGCACATCGATCTCTCGTCGAAAATGAGCTCGTCATTCCCGCCGACCTGGTTGACGCTCAGGAAGGGGATGCCGTGCTTGCGGGCATGGCTCCGGTAGATAGTGAATCTCATGTGCTCTTTTCCGGCATGGAACGGCGAGGCGGAGATATTCACCAGCAGGTCCGCACCCATCCCGGCGAGAGTCGCCTGCGGGTCGGAAGGATAGAACCTCCTCGGCCAGAGCCGGGGATCGTTCCAGGCGTCCTCGCAGATCGAGACCCCGAGGATTCGGCCCCCGAAACCGGTCACGTCCACCGAGGGTGCCGGATCAAAATAGCGCACCTCGTCGAAGACATCGTACATCGGCAAAAGAGACGTGTGCTGGGTGAAAGGCACCGCGCCGTCGCGGACCAGGAGTGCCGAGTTGTAGAGCCCCTTCCTGTCTCCTGCCCCGTGGGCCGGGGGACGCCGAAAAGGACACCGTTCTCGGGATAGTGTGTCGAGAGCTCCAGGACATCCCTCACCGCCCGATCCGCCCTTTCGATAAACCAACGACGTTCGAGGAGGTCGCGGGGAGGATATCCGACCAGGAAAAGTTCCGGAAAGATGACAAGATCCGGCGCATCAACCCTGCACCGGTGCAGTGTCTCCTCTATCCGCGCCACGTTGCCGTCCATATCGCCGACAAACGGGTTGAGCGGGGCAAGAGTAATCTTCATTCGGGCATCCTCCGGGCGTGCAGGCTGCTCTCATCTTATTTCGGCAGGGGGCATAAATACCCCTATCTCCCCGCCTTGCTTCCAGAGAGTTGTATACCTGCCTGGCGAACGAGGCATGTCTGTTCATGGGTGAAAATCCTCCCGGTGCGTATCTCCATCATCCGTTCATCGGGGAGAGGGGATTACGACCAGATATCCGCCAGGTCGCCCAGAAAAGATTAATCTTAAAATAAAATCAAGCAAAATACCTTGGTAGCGTTCCCGGCTCCGATGGTCAGGATCGTATCGTGCTTCCGGACTCGAGAATTATTCGTGGCTTGAGAGAGGGACTATTGCAGTTCGGAAGGATCAGAACGATGGGCGGAGGAACGTATTCTCTTGCAGATGGATGCTTTTGCCGGCCGCACAGGAGGCAATGGCACACCTGATAATTCACGGGAAAAGAGCGAGGTGCCTTCCGGATGAACCCGCACAGGATACACATGAAAAACCACACTGCCGCTTCAGGAACCGCCCTGACCCGGGACCACCGGATCATCGCGGTCCGGGAAGATGGCGCCGGGCCGGCCAACGTCCAGGTATGCATCGAAGAAACGGTCACTCTTTCCCTCAACGGGAGGCCGGTGATCACTCTCAAGATCACCCCCGCGGATCTGGAGAGTTTCGCCGTCGGGTTTCTCGTATGCGAGGGGTTGATTTCGGATCCATCCTGCATCGCTGCGGTGGAGATCGATCTCCCCATCATTGCGGTATCGGCCGATACTGACGCATGTGTTGGGAATGATCATCCCCTCGAAACCCGGAGCGCGGGCACCGGTATCAGGCACCCGCAGGAGATCGCGGGCCCGCCGCTCGGGAAGGGCATTACCATCGACAAGGCGGTCCTCTTCGAGGGAATCCGGCAGGTCCATGAGACCGCATCCGTCTGGCGGTCCACGGGTGGAACGCACTGCACCATCCTCGTGGATGCCGAAGGAACCATCCGGTCCTCGGCAGAGGATATCGGGCGGCACAGCTCGGTGGATAAAGCGGTGGGACACGCGATTCTCTCCGGCGTTACGCCGGGGGAGTGCTTTATGGTCTGCACCGGCAGGCTCCCGGGCGATATGGTGGCGAAGGCGTACCATGCAGGGATCTCCATTGTTGTCAGCAACAATGCCCCCTTTTCGTCGGGGATTGCCCTTGCCGAACGGATGGCTATCACGCTCGTGGGATTCGCCCGGCCGCCACGGATGAGCATCTACACGCATCCGGAGCGCATCCGTCTCTAGAAGAGGGCCTGATGGCTGCTGCACCTCCGCGCTGGTGTGCTGACCGGGGTGAGTATACACCAGCAGAGAAGGACGTGCCATCAATGCATCTACGGCGCCCCAATGCACGCCATACGCGAGGAGTTGCCATCGGATAAGCCGATCAAAAAAGTGTCTGGATTTGTTCAAATTCCGGGAAAGACCATATCCATGTAGATCTAGGCTGGAATTTCTGACACCTCGTAGTGCGAAATACATTCCGTAAATAATGGTTGTGCTGCAGAGGGTATCGCAATATCTGCCGGATGAATAGTTCTCAAAAAAAAATTAGTTTGTATAGGGTGCTTTCCCGAGCTTGGGCTCAAATAACAGATCCCCTTCTGTGCGAATCGCATGGGAGAACAGGGCGAGCGGGATCTCCATCGGGCAGAGTTCCTCGCACTGTCCGCAGTTCACGCAGGTGTCAGAGATATGGGCGAACCGACGCAGGTGGAACATCGGGTCGACCGGGAGTCCTCCACGCCGGATCATGCGTGAATCCTTCTGGAACTGCTCGGGGTCGGTGAAGCAGACCGGGCACTGGTCGATGCAGGAATAGCATTTGACACAGCGACCCGTTTCGCGTTCGATGGTACCCCAGAGATCCTCGTTCAGGGCCGAAAAGTCGCGGTCACGCCATTTCTGCCCGAGTTTCTTCATGGCCCCCTCGACCTTCCCCCGTATCTCGATCCCTTTCGGGTTTGCGGGTTCGGTGGCGATGGCGCCGGCTGCCATGGCTTTCGCCATAAGGTCGGATCCTTTGTCGCTGCATACCTCGACGAAGGTTGCTCTGCCGGCCTTGTCCCCGATCACGCCCCAATTTCCGCAGGCGAGATCGGCTTCCCGCGGGACCTTGTACAGGCACCTGCGGCAGTTGGACCGGCGGCCGTAATCTTCTTCTTCGAGGTCGTCGATTGAAATACCCTTGTGCTCACCGTCCTTGGTGATGACGATGAACTGGCCTTTGTCGATCTCCTCCTTGACCACGTCATCGGGGTTGATCCCGAACTTCTCCTTGATCATCTTCCGGGCCGTCACAGGGCTGACCGTACCGCCGCAGTTAAGACCGATCAGCAGGATATTGTCAAGATTGACCGCATCTCGCCTCGCGAGCTCGATCAGTCCCATCAGATCACAGCCCTTGACCGCCATGGCGATCTTCTTGTCCTTCATATCCTCAAGATACGTCGCGACCAGCTTGGAGAGGAGCAGGGTTCCGGTGTGGAGGGATCCTGCGGTCTTGTTGAGTTCTTCCGGATCGGTGATTACGACCGGGACTGCATCATAGAGATCCACCCCTTTCTTCACGGCGAGGACCCCGTCCACCATTTTGTTCTCGAGAGCGAAGTGGAGGAGACCGGTCACCGCTCCCCCGCATTCCGCAGACTTCGCAATGTCTGCGTTGTTGGTCCAGGTGTAGAGCATATCGCCTTTTGCCACCATTTCACTTCGCCCCCTCGATCTTCTCGACCGCCACCGCACAGTGCTTGAGCTCCGGCATCTTGGACATCGGGTCGAGCGCGGTGTTGGTGAGTGCGTTGGCGCCGTTGGGGAAGTGCATGGTCATCATGAGGACGCCGGGCGCCACTTCGTCGGTGACCCGGGCAACAGGCAGCGACTCTCCGCGACGGCTGCGCAGTTTGATCTTCTCCCCGTTCTTAATCCCCAGTGTGTTTGCATCCTCGGTGTTGATCTGGACGTACCCCTCGGGCACCTCGTAGTCGAGAATCTTGGACCGGCCGGTCTGGGTTCTCGTGTGATAGTGGAAGATCAACCTGCCGGTCATCAGGGTGAAGGGATACTCGGCATCGGCGACCTCGGCCGGAGGCCGGTACTCGATCCCGAAGAAGGCTCCGAGGCCGTCCGCGGCGGCGAACTTGCCCTGGTGCAGGATAGGTGTGCCCGGATGATCTTCGGCCGGACAGGGCCAGTGCACCGATTCAGGCTTTTCCATACGTGCGTAGGAGATCCCCGCCATGGAGGGAGTGCACCGGCGCACATCGTTCCAGATATCCTCCGGCGAGTTGAAGTCAAAGCCATTCAGGCCGAGCCTCTTTGCCAGTTCGACAAAGACCTGCCAGTCCTCCTTGGCATCGCCGGGGGGCTCGACTGCTTTCCTGATACGGTTGATGCGTCGTTCACCGCTTGTGAAGCAGCCGTCCTTCTCGGCGAAACATGCGCCGGGCAGGATCACATCGGCGTACTGGGTTGTTTCGGTCGGGAAGATATCATGCACGACCAGGAAGTCCAGTTTCTCCAGCTGCCGCTTGACATGGTTCGAATTCGGGTACGAGACCGCCGGATTCAACGCAAAGATGTACATCGCCTTGATGGGATCGCCGCACTCGTCGATCTGTTCGGTCAGGGCTGAGCCGTACCACGGGGGAAGGTCGGTGACGCCCCAGAGGCCCTCCATTTTATGCCGTATCTCGTCGACTTCGCACTTCTGGTAGCCGGAGTACACGTTCGGGTAGGCACCCATGTCGCAGGCACCCTGCACGTTGTTCTGGCCACGGAGCGGGTTGACGCCGACACCCGGACGTCCGATGTTGCCACAGAGCATCGAGAGGTTTCCGAGCGAACGCACGTTGTCTGTACCCGTGGTCAGTTCGGTGATGCCAAGACAGTAGATGATCACCGCATTCTTCGCCGCGGCGTACTTGCGTGCCATCTCTTTGACCGTCTCGGTCGGAACGCCGGTGATGTTCTCGACATCCGCGTACTTCTCCACGGTCTGCTTCAGGTCCTCGAAGCCCTTCGTCCGGGACTCGATGAACTCTTTGTCATGCAGGCCCTCCTTGATGATCCAGTACATCATCGAGTTGATGAGGGCGATGTGCGTCGAAGGGTTGAACCGGACCCACTGGTCGGCAAGCCGTGCGGTCGGGCTCAGCCTCGGGTCGACGACCATAATCGGGATCCCCTTCAGCTTCGCCTGAGCGATTCTCCTGCCGGCGAGGGGGTGCGCTTCGACCGGATTCGAGCCCCAGATAAGGATAAAATCTGAGTTCAGGACATCCTCGAACGGATTCGTCGCGGCACCCGAACCGAACGAGAGCGAGAGTCCGGCCACTGAAGGCCCGTGGCAGATCCGTGCGCAGTTGTCGATGTTGTTTGTCTTGAACGCCACGCGGGCCAACTTCTGCATGATGTAGCATTCCTCGTTCGGCGTCCGGCACGATACCTGGAATCCCAGAGATTTCGGCCCGTACTTCTCGTAGGTCTCTTTGAATTTCGAGGCGATAAGGTCAAGTGCCTCGTCCCAGCTCGCTTCCTCGAACTTCCCGTTCTTCTTGATCAGGGGTTTTGTCAGCCGGTCAGGGCTGTGAATATGCTCCCAGCACGTTGCGCCTTTCGGACAGAGCTTTCCCTCATTGATGGGGCTCCTGTGAAAGGGTGCCACACCGACCACCTTGTCGTCATTGACCACGAGGTTCAGGCCACATCCCACCCCGCAATAGGGGCAGGTGGTGGGCACGTATTTCAGCAGAGAATTGCTTTCATTACTCATATGCATTCACCATTTCCAGAACACCGCCATTATCAAGCGGAACTAATTAACTAACGTTAATTGTTAAAAGGTTACCATTAAATTATTTAAACATAGGGAAATGACCGATAGTATTATAAAGTATCCCGGGGTGTTCCGGGCCGGGTACACGGGTGTATAATTCAAAAGAGTTAATTCGATAGAATTGTTAGTACATAGGTGTTAATTGGATGAGTGTTGCCTAATGATGACCGCAGAGAACGATTTATCAGCAATCATGGATTCACATTCTATCTCTCCAGTGATGAAAGGGCATTTTGACCGCTGCATCGACTTCCATACCTATCCGGCACCGGGCCTCCTTATCGGCGTATTCATGGTAGATTATGCGCTTGAGCTGCTCGGTGCTACGCCAGGGGAAAAACTCTACGCGGTGGCCGAGACATACAAGTGTGCGCCCGACCCGCTCCAGGTCATCCTGAACTGCACCTCCGGGAACCACCGTCTCCGCATCATCCCGATAGGGAAATTCGCAATCACGCTCAATCGACCGTCCACAGAGGCCCACACCGACGGATTCCGGGTTTTTGTGGATGCCGACAAGATAGGCCGGTACCCGGTCCTCGCGGCATGGTTCAGAAACGAGCCTACCTTCAAAAAGCAGTCCATGGAACAACAACTGCTCGACGAAATTTTCACTGCGAAGCGGGATATCCTCTCCGCCGAGAAAGTCCGCGTCGAGGTCACACCAAAGCAGAAATGGCAATCCGCGAAGTGCCCGATCTGTGGCGAGACGGTTCCCGGGGATATGCTCGAGGATGGCGTCTGCAGGGGATGCGGATCAATGACCTATTATCAGGCGGTTGAGGCGGTCGATTAATCAGATAATCGCCCTCAGGTTCGGGGAGCGGCGAGAGATGGACTCTTTACAACTTGTTCCAGTGGGGGTGATTCACTCCCCGATCTGGTCACGAAAAGAGATGCCGGCGCTCGGCGTGGACGGTGCGATCGAAATTTTCCCGTCCTTTGCTGAAGCCCTGAAAGGCATCGAAAATCACTCTCATCTTCTTGTGATCGGCTGGATGCATGCCGCGGACCGCAGCGTCCGCAGGGCTGTTCCCAGAAAAATATCTCCCGACCTTCCCGAGAAAGGAGTGTTTGCCCTCAGGTCACCTGCCCGGCCAAACCCAATCTCCGTAACCGTGGTAGAGCTGCGCGAAGTGAACGAGGATCGAATGCTCGAGGTATCCTTTCTCGATCTCATCGAAGGGACACCTGTACTCGATCTCAAGCCCTATCAGCCGGGGACCGATTGTGTATTCTCGGCAAGAAGCTTTGATCTCTCAAATAAAATTGGAAAAATTGCCCCGGAACGCTACCGGGAGGATCTCTCCCGGGCAGCAGTCGGATACCATGGTGAGTACTGCCCAGCCGTCGCGGTCGCGGTACGGATGATGATTGCCGCCACGCATTCACTCGGTGGTGATCTACGAAGACCAGAAATTATCGTTTCCCTCGGGCCTGATCCCTGCATGAACGACGCCCTGATCGGCATAACCGGGGCACGGTTCGGAAACGGTCGGCTGATAATTCCTGACGATTGGCCCGGAACTTCGGTGTACACGATTTCAGGACCTAAAATAACGTTGGAATTCAGTATCGTATCAATTCCCTGCGAAATGACGCAGGTGAATGCCGCACGAGATGAGGAATTATTCCTCCTCGAAGTTAAGAATAAATAATTGATAATCTAAATTTGTCAATGGATGGTGGCAGAACTCTCCGGGCGAATTGCCGGCCCACACTTCCTGCAGGAGAACCACACGACGTTAAAGGTTTGATTGAATGAAGAAACAATACCTTTCATTGCGTAATCAGGGCGATGCTCTGGCCTTGATGAAGAACGCCTTTCCGCCTCCGGGGAGATCCATCACCATCCCCCTTCTCGAATCGGAAGGCAGGGTAGTCGCGGATCCGATATATGCCCCCTATGCAGTGCCGGATGCGACAATTGCCGAAACAGACGGCATCGCGGTAAAGAGCAGCAACACCGCAGGTGCAGGAGAACAGCGCCCGGTGGTGCTCTCAGATTTTGTCAGGGTTGATACCGGGGATGTGATCCCACCGGAATACGATGCCGTAATCTCCTTCGAAGAGATCCAGCCCAAAGAAACGTTCTGTATTGCGCGAAAAGCTGCCCGTCTGGGCCAGGGTATCCGCTCTGTCGGACAGGACATTCGGAGAGGGGATCTGATCATTCCAAGAGGCCACCAGATCCGGTCTTCCGACATCAGTGCCCTCGCCTCTTATGGGTATGACCGGGTACCTGTCAGAGCGGTCCGTGTCGGTATTATTCCCGTTGGCAACGAACTCGTCCCCATCGGGACCCTGCCGGAACCGGGCCAATTTGTCGAGAGCAACAGTGTCTTTGCCGCCTCATTCCTCTCCCGCCTGGGTGCACTCTGGACGAGGTATGCGATCGTGCCCGATGACCCTCTGGAAATAGAAAACTCGCTTGAAAAGGCGATTTCCGAAAATGATCTTGTTCTCATCTCTTCAGGAACTTCGACGGGGAGGTACGATTACACCGCCGAATCAATCACCCGACTGGGCATGCTCCTCTTTCACGGGATTGCCATGCTGCCCGGAAAACCCGCGATGGCAGGCGAGGTCGGAGGAAAGCCGGTAATAGGTTTACCGGGATATCCTGTCGGTTCGCAGACAGTGCTCCGTGAACTGGTCGCGCCACTCCTGATCTACTGGGGACTTGCTCCGGTGCCTGAATGGATTATCCCGGGAAGGCTCGCAAAAAATATGCCTTCCGAACTTGGCTTTGACGAATATATTCCGGTATCGGTGGGTTCTGTCAATGGCTGTGCATGGGCATTTCCTCATCCGCGGGGTTCAGGTCTCCAGATGAATCTGGTCCGGGCCAACGGATATCTCCACATCCCCCCTCATTCAGAGGGATGGGAAGCCGGAGCGTGGGCTCACATTCATTGCACCTCTCTGCCACACCTGATTGAACGGACACTGCTCTGTGTCGGGGCAAAAACCCCGGGAATTGCCCTTCTTGCGAATACTCTGGCCGACAATGCTATCAGTATGCACACATTTGCCGTCATGCCTGCCCGGGCGCTTCTCTATCTGCAAAATAACTCCTGCAATATTGTAACCCTGAGCACCCCTCAGATCAATCTCCTGCCTGAAATGAATCAGGGTCTCAGGAACCTGCCTTCGGTCAGCATTCATATCGGCCAGATGCAGATCGGCATCGTTTCGCGTGACGGGATCCGTATCGAAGATCTTGCCAACACCAGTCTGATAAATGCGCCGAGGGGATCGACGGGAAGGATGCTCCTCGACAAATTCCTCTCAGCAGGAGATCTCCGTCCGGATCAGATCCGTGGTGATTTCCGCAACATGAAAAAGACCGAACACGCGGTGGTCGCTGCGGTCGCGAATGGCATTGCCGATGCAGGAATTTGCTCATTCGCGCTAGCTGCTGATTCAGGGTTATCCTTCACACCGGTCACGCTTGAGTCGCATGATATCCTGATCCGGAGGGAATCACTCGACGATGAGAGGGTGCGTACCCTCATGCACGTGATGCAATCTCCGGAATTCACCCACATGCTGCAGACAAAAGGCAGGTATGTCACGACCCGTACAGGCCAGATCAAAGACTTTCTCCACGAACCGATCGGGGACACGTTCTCAGGTGAGAAGAAGATATGGACCTCTGAAACCGAAGAGAGCTGACCACGAAGAGGCCCCCCCCTGCGCCCTCTCTCACAACCAACACCATTTTATATCGCCCCGCCTAATTCAAGATCCGTATTACTAGGAGTGCTAGAAAATGCCAGAATTTGCTTCACCGTTTTCCGGTTTGGCGGCAGACAGGAAACTGACCAACGCGGAGCTCGTCCGGGCCATCCGCTACATGATTGCAGCAGAGTACGAGGCGATACAGCTCTACGTGCAGCTTGCCGAGTCCATCGATAATAATCTGGCGAAGGAAGTGCTGCTCGACATCGCAGACGAAGAAAAGGTTCACGCCGGCGAATTCCTCAGGCTCCTCAAGGAGCTTGCCCCCGACGAGGAGGGATTCTACGAGGAAGGCTACGAGGAAGTCGAGGAAGAGATCGCAAAGATCAAAGGCTGAAATTTCATCCAATCTCTTTTTCTCACGCACCATGCATCATCCTGTGCATTGCCGACGCTCCCCACACCAGCAGGCGCCTCATCGGCTAAAGAATGGGTAATCGTTCCGGATTTACCGTTTGTTCGGTACGCGGGTCATCGCATATTATCGTCCCGGTTTTCAAACATTCCTGCAGATTATCGTCCACTTCCACCTCGTTGTCACGGACCAATGCACCCTCTGCTGCTCCTATTGCAGGGGACGGATATTCGATTACCCCGAGCCGGAGAGCATCCCCACCGGGATCGCCGTCGATACCGATCTTCCCGTCGATCTCGACACTCTGTACGCCTTCCTCGCAAAGGATTAGGACGCCACCCTCACATTCTGCGGCGGCGAACCCTTAATGCGAAGCGACCTCGTCGCCGAAATCGCCCTCAACGCGCCGGTGAAGGCATTCGGCATCCACACCAACGGCACCCTCCTGCACACCCTCGACCATGAAGTGAACGATCGCCTCTCCACCATCCTCGTCTCCATCGACGGGCAAGAGGAGCACACCGACCGGCAGCGGGGTGCGAGGACGTAAGCGCGGGTCACGGGTAATCTCAGAAAGATCAGGGATGATGGGTATTCAGGCGAGATTATCGCCAGGATGACGTTGACCGAGGCCACCGGTATCGCCGGTGCCGTGCGCTATCTCGCCGACAACGAGCAGTTCCCGTTTGCCTCGATCTACTGGCAGATGGATGCGAACTTCTGGTATGACTACCATCAGCGGGATTTCGGGCGGTGGCTGATAGAGTACTACAACCCTGGGTATCACCCTCCTTGCGGCAGACTGGGTCGGGGCGATGCGGACTGAAGGCAGGGTGGTGCGCCTGTACCCCTTCCTCGACACCATGCAGGACATGCTCCTCGGGCGCCCCAGCCTCCTCCGCTGTGGCTGCGGCCATTCGGATTACAGCATCATGACCGACGGAATGTATCCTACCCTGCCCCATTATGGCAGGTATGAAGGACTGCTGCGTCGGCCACATCGCCACCGCGCACCCCCTCCACCTCCCCCGCGTCGATGTCGATGCCTCCCTGCCCCGGCTGCGTGCTTCGGGATTTCTGCGGCGGCAGGTGCCTGTATGCCAGCATCACGAAACCCTGGCCGGAAGAGAGGAGAGACCAGGTCTGCAGCAGCGTCGCGCACCTCCACCGGCCAATGAAGGACGCCGTTCCGGAGGTGCGGCGTCTCATCAGGTGCAACGCCATTTCCCTTCAGGACTTCGACCACGAAAAATTCAACAGCTGCGAGATCATTCCCTGAGTGTTCACCGCCGGAACCCGTGCGAAAAGACCCTCATCCCGGCGAACACCATGACTCAGAACCCCTCAGGCCGCACGCACACCTCTCCTTGTTCTTCGATCTCGATGGTTGCGTGGCTGACCCCCATCTCCGCCGCACGCAATTTTACCCTGCACCTGATCTCCCGGATCGCGTCGCTCGGTGTGTCGGCATCGATCACCACGTGAGCGGTGAGGATATGGTGCTCGCCGTCGAGCGACCAGATATGGGTATCGTGCACCTCGCAGACGCCGGAGAGCGCGACGAGCGCCTCTTCCACCGCGTCAATAGAGATGGCAGGGGGTACGCCCTGCAGGAAGATGAGCAGTGTCCGGCGCAAATTCCGGATGATATTCAAGAGCACGAACAGCGTGATCAGGATAGAAAGCGCAGGATCCAGCCATGGAATGTCCCGGAACAGCAGGACGATGCTCACCACCAGCACGGCCGCCCAGCCGAGCACATCCTCGAGGAGGTGCCAGGTAACCACCTGCTCGTTGAGGGTTTTCCCGCCCCGCATCCGGTACACGGCCACCCCGTTGACCGTGATGCCCAACAGCGAGAGCAGGAACATACCCGGGGCATCTGGAGTGCCGGGGGAAAAAAGGCCCGGAACTGCCATAGAGAGGATAAGGAGCGACCCTCCGATCAGCACCACGGCGTTGATGAGCGCGGCGAGGAGCGAGAAACGCCGGTAGCCGTAGGAGAAGAGAGGCGAAGGCTTTTTTTGCGCGATTCGCTCAAAATACCATGCCAGGCCGAGGGAAAACGAATCGCCCAGGTCGTGGAGGGCGTTTGCAGTAATTGCCAGGCTCCCCGTATAGATCCCCCCCGCCACCTCGACGATGGTGAAGAGGAGGTTGAGGATGAATGCCGTCCGGATGTTCGCCTCACTCCTGCCCGCGGCACGGACGTGCACCATGGAGAGGAATACATCCCCGCCCAGATGAATATTGCGGGCACCGCGGGAAATGCCCGTCTCGGCCTCAGCGCATTCCCTTTTCAAGATCCATGGTCAGAACATCGCCACGTGCTCGGCAAGCACTCTCACACCCAGCAGGATGAGGATGAGACCGCCGAGAATGTCCGCCCTGCTGCCGACCAGGCGCACCAGCTTTCTTCCGGACAGAACACCAGCAAATGAGAAGAGAAGGGATATCATGCCGATGATCGCCGCCGGAAGATAGGGGGAGTGATCGAGCACCGCGAAACTGATGCCGACGGCAAGCGCATCGATGCTCGTGGCGACCGCAAGGCTCAGCACTGTCAGCGCGGCGAGTGCCGGCCTTGCCGCTGCCGGCGGCTCATCTCGAAGCCCTTCATGGATCATCTTCAGGCCGATGATCAGGAGCAGGAAAAACGCGACCCAGTGATCGTAGGCCGAGACGATCGATGCAAACCCCACGCTGAGAGCCCACCCGAGAAGACACATGCCTGACTGGAAAAACCCGAATGCAAGGGCGTATGCAGACGCGAGTTTGAGGTGTTCTGTCGGGTATGACGCGCCTGCGGAGAGCGAGACGACAAAACAATCCATCGCAAGCCCGATTCCGATCAACACAGAAAGCACGACGATATCCATGTCCTCCCTCTCATGGCGATATGCCGGATGGGCGAGCGCCTGTCGCATATCCGGCAAGAGCCTGCCGGATACTGCCTACTTGTAAAATTCTGCGTGGCGCAAGATAAATGCACGCTAACGGACGGTTTTTGACATCCTGATATGCTGGACTTCGTATCCCATCCGTGCATACCAGGCGTATGCAGACCGGTTGAACACCGTCACATCGAGGTCGATATGGCTGACCCCCCAGCCGATAAGTCGCCGTTCGCCCTCCTCGAAGAGCTTTTTTCCCCACCCCCTTCGCCGGTACGGCGGCAGGAGAAAGATTGCATCGATGGTTCCCACGCGTTCCTTCACCGGCGTTCTAAAGGGAGGCTGATCGAGCACGACTATCTGGAGAAAACCCACCGGGCGGTCCCCGTCGAGGAGCAGAAGAAACTCGCACCCTTCATCGCTGCGCATGCGCTCGATACGCTCGATGTATTCGCGGTGCGCGAGTTCGGGACGGAACGGTTCGCAGAACCCGTCCGTAGTGAAGGCCCGGAATGCGGCGACCAGGTGCGCAACATCCTCCGCATACTCCTCGGCGTAGGGAACGATGGTCATCATGATGATGCAGGTACCTTTCGCCGGGACACCACAAGAGCGTTATGAAGCATGATCGAAGCTGCCGGGAAGATTCGAACCGTTTGCATGTACATTGTGAGGATCCATCCCGTTGCGCTTCCGTGTGCCGTTTCCCCCGCAACGCCGCCCGGGGGAAAAAGCGACATCCTGCCGTCCGGCGGGCGTGGTCCGCAGGAGAAGGTCCGCACCCACCGGAACACGCAGCCAGCCCGCGCCGGGGTAGCGGGGTGTAGGATCGGGATCCCTCCCGGACAGCGCGGGAGATTTTTATAAAATGCAAGTTATTTTTTGGTACCCTGAAACTCCGAGGATTGGTGGTTGACGTGAATGAAGGTGAGAAGGTTCCGGCGAACGACATGTGGGAGCGCCGTGCACTCTGCGGGATATGCTCCGCAGGATGCGGGGTGATCGTGACGTATGACGATGAGGGCAATATCCTGCGGGTGCGTGCGGATGAGGATGCCGATCTGGGCATTGTCTGCAATCTCGGCGAACACGCGGCCGAGATCGTCTATTCCGAAGATCGGGTGCTCTACCCGCTGAAGCGGACCGGGCCGAAAGGGACCCACAAATTCGAGCGCATCTCATGGGACGAGGCGTACGATATAATTGTTGCGCAGCTCAACGAGATCAAGGCGCACTACGGCCCGGAAGCGGTGGCGATCTATACGGGGTCGGGCAGTTTTGAGCTCTCATTCTGCGACATCTTCCAGCCGAAGGATGTCGCGGTCTCTTCCGCATCGAGCGTGCTCTTTCCGTTCGGCTCCCCCAACACCATGGGCGTCGGGGCGCTCTGCTACGTATCCTTCGCCATGATCGCCCCCCACGTCACCATGGGGCGCATGCACATCAATACCTATTCAGATTACGAACATGCCGACCTTATCCTGGTCTGGGGCACCAATCCTGCCACCGATTTCCCCCCCATCAACCTTCGCCGGATACTTGCGGCGAAAGCCCGGGGAGCGGAAGTCGTGGTCATCGATCCCCGAAAAACCAGAACCGTCGAACTCTGCGATGCGGAATGGATCCCCATACGCCCCGGAACGGACGGGGCACTGGCGCTCGGGCTCTGCAACGTCCTTATTGAAGAGGAGCTCTATGACGAGGACTTTGTCCGGGACTGGACATATGGGTTCGAGGAGTTTTCCGACCATGTGCAACACTACCGTCCCGAGATCGTGGAGCATATCACCGGCATCCCTGCAGAGGCCGTGGGATCGCTTGCGCGGCGCATCGCAGCAGCAGACGGGACAACCGTTGCGATGTACGCGGGCCTTGAGTACAGTGACAGCGGCGTGCAGGCGATACGCGCCACAATAGTCCTCTGGGCGCTCGCGGGCCAGCTGGACGTGCCGGGCGGGCGCTGTTTCACCATGCCGGGATACCACTTTCCCATCAACCGTGACGAGTATCTTGCCAATCCTGATATGAAGAAAGCACTCGGCACCGACCGTTTTCCCGTTTATACCCATTATCGCAAAGAATCGCATGCAATCGCCCTCCCGGAATCGGTGCTCGAAGGAAAACCCTACAAAATACGGGCCCTCATCCTGCAGGCGGGGGCGCTGCTGACTTCCTGGCCGCAGACTCCCATATGGCGGGAAATACTCAAAAATATTGACTTTATGGTCTGCGTTGACCGCCACCTCACCGCCGATGCAGCCTATGCCGACATCGTGCTGCCTGCGTCCACGCTCTTTGAGACCGCATCGTACATGACCTATGGGCCCATCTTCCAGATTCGTGAGCGTGTGATCGAACCCCTGGGAGAATCCCGTCCTGATGTGTTCATCATGGGGGAACTGGCGCGAAGGCTCGGGTACGGCCACCTCTTCCCCCAGAACGAGGAGGAACTGCTTTGCCATGTCCTGAAAGGGTCGGGCTTTTCCCTCGAAGAGGTGAGAGCGGCCGGGGGGAGGGTGCAGGCGCCGGTGCCGATGATGCAGTACAGAAAATGGGAAAAGGGTCTGCTGCGCCCGGACGGAGCACCCGGGTTCGATACACCCACGGGGAAATTCGAGATCTATTCCACCATCCTCGAGGAGTACGGCTACGATCCCCTTCCCGTATACACGGAACCGCAGGAAAGCCCGCGATCCCGCCCGGATCTTGCAGAGAGATTCCCGCTGGTATTCAATTCAGGGGCCCGGGTGACGACCGACTTTCACGCCCAGCACCATAGCATCAAGAGTTTTTTGAAAGAGCGTCCGGAACCCACGGTGAGCATCAATACGCAGGACGCAGAGGCGCGGGGAATCCGGCACGGAGACCGTGTGGAGGTCGTATCAGCTCGCGGATGGGTGCCCCTCCGTGCGATTGTCACCGAGGACATCATGCAGGGGACGATCGAGGCGAACATGGGAGGGGGCTGCCACCAGGCACCGAAAGCGTGGCGGGAGGGCAATGTCAACGAGCTGACCGATCTCGAGCGTTACGACCCCATATCCGGGTTCCCCGTCTATAAAGCGCTGCTCTGCGATGTGAGAAAGGCAGGAGACGACGCCTGCCGAGTGGCCATCGGCAGTGGTGAAGGGGCACCTGTACATCCGACCCGCAGCATCCCGGGGGAAACCGGGCAACCCATGAGAAGGATCTATCTCGACCATAATGCCACCACCCCCATCGCTCCCGAGGTCACGCAGGCGATGCTGGCGTGGGTAGGGGGCAGGTTCGGGAACCCCTCCAGCATCTCCCGTGAGGGGAGGGAGGCCAAAACCGCCATGGAAGGTGCGCGCCGGAGCATTGCCCAGCTGCTGAACTGCACCGCAAAGCGCATCACCTTCACCGGATGCTGCACGGAGGCGAACAACTTCGTGATCAAGGGCCTGGCATTCGCGAATCGTGAGAGAAAAAAGCACATCATTACCTCGTCAATCGAACATTCTTCGGTCATCGAACCCTGCAGATGGTTGGAAAAGATAGGCCACCCCGTGACCTATCTTCCTGTCGACGCCGAAGGAAGGGTGCGTCCGGAAGATCTCGAGGCGGCGATAACCCCGGATACGCTGCTGGTCAGCGTCATGTATGCGAATAACGAGACCGGATCGATCCAGCCCATCCCGGACCTCGCACGCATCGCCCGGTCGCACGGCGCGTATTTCCACACCGACGCCACCCAGGCCATCGGAAAGCTGCCCATCGACGTGGCAGCGCTGGACGTGGATTTCCTCACCCTCTCCGGCCACAAAATCTACGGACCGAAAGGAATCGGCGCCCTGTATATGCGAAAGGGCATTGCAATAGACCCGCTCATCCATGGCGGGGAGCAGGAACGCCATCTCAGGGCGGGCACGGAGAACCTCATCGGCATCGTGGGGCTCGGCAGGGCGGCGGAGCTCGCCCGGCAGCACCTTGGGGATATGGAACGGATACGCTCGCTTCGCGACCGGCTTGAGACCGGCGTCAGGGAAATTGTACCGGGTGCCCGCATCAACGGTCATGCCACCGAGCGGCTGCCGAACACCGTCAACATGACCCTGCCTGATCTTCGCGGGGAATCGGTAGTGCTCGCGCTCGACCAGAAGGGCGTGTCCATCTCGTCGGGATCCGCCTGCCATTCCGGCTCTCCCGCCCCATCGCACGTGCTCCTCGCCATGGGGCTGACCGAAGAAGAGGTGCACTGCTCGATCCGGATCTCCCTCGGGATCCACACCACCGAGGAGGAGATCGCGCAGACCCTGCGGCTCGTCGATGATGTGGTGAACACCCAGAAGGTATTAATACAGTTTTCGGTTTGCCGTTAATATAATAAGAGCAATATGTAAGATGTGATGCTGCGCCAGAGCCAATCTCATCCACAGGTTGAACTGCACAATCACCTCACCGTGACGTTCAATGAAAGCCTTGCCCATGATGTGCGCGAAGGCCTGACCGCAGACCGGAAACGCCTGCCCTCAAAATATTTCTACGATAGCCGGGGTTCGCGCCTGTTTGACCGTATCTGCTCCCTCCCGGAATACTATCTTACCCGCACGGAGATGAAGATCCTCGGGGATCATGCGCATAGCATCATGCAACCCTTTGCCCGCGGGGATCTTGTCGAGATGGGATCGGGTTCGCACCACAAGATCTCCCGTCTCCTCCATGCGGTGAACGGGACCGCAGGTGCGCAGCTCCGGTACATTCCTTTTGACGTGAGCAGGAATGCGCTCCTCGAGGCGTCCAGAGAGCTCATGCGGCGATTTCCGCAGCTGTGCATCATGGGCTACGTGGCGGATTTCACCGCGCACCTCCACCTGCTCCCGCACGGAAGTAAAAGACTATTTCTTCTCTTCGGGAGCACGATCGGAAATTTCCCCGGGCCGGAAGCCGTCGGGCTGCTCCGCAACGTGCGGGCCATCATGGCACCCGATGACCGCTTCCTTCTGGGCCTCGATATGGTAAAACCACCGCACAATCTCAATGCAGCGTACAATGATTCCCGGGGCGTGACGAGCTCGTTCAATAAAAACATCCTCACCGTGATCAACCGCCACCTGCATGCGGACTTTAATCCTGCGCAGTTCGACCACCTGGCATTTTATAACGAGGAAAAGGAGCAGGTCGAGATGCACCTCCAAGCGAGGGAGGCGGCGACCGTGAACATTGCCGACATCGATCTCTCCGTCGATTTCAAGAAAGGAGAGACCATTCATACGGAGATCAGCAGAAAATTCACCCCGGAAAGTGCCAGAATACTGTGCGCACACGCAGGCCTCGAGATTTCGCGCTGGTTTTCCGATGCACAGGGCTGGTTCTCTCTCGTCGAACTGGTACCGCGGCGCGGATAGATCCTCACGCATCCGGCATCTTTCGAGGGGGGACGATGTCCCCGCTTCACCTTCACGGCGTGCAGAAATACATAAAGGGGCACCGGAGCTTACCTATCATGGAGCAATGCCGGACCGAAATGGCGATTCGTCCGACCTCGAAACTCCGCCACCGGGCAGAATCGTTCTGCATGTCGACATGGACAGTTTTTTCGCCTCGGTAGAGGCGCGGGAGCACCCCGAACTGAAGGGCAAACCGGTGGTGGTGGGAGCGGACCCGAAACAGGGGCAGGGCCGGGGGGTGGTGAGCACCTGCTCGTATGAGGCGCGTAAGTACGGCATCCATTCGGCCATGCCCATCTCACAGGCCTACCAGCTCTGCCCGCATGCGATGTTCCTGCCGGTCAATTTTCCGCTCTACCATGCGGTATCGGCGAGGGTGATGGGCATTCTCAGGAACTACGCCGAAGCGTTCCAGCAGTTGAGCATCGACGAAGCGTACCTGGATATCAGCGGCCTCGGGAGCTACGAAACTGCAGAGGCCTATGCACGGGTCATCAAGGAGGATATCCGGGCGGCGGAGGGCATCACCTGCTCGATCGGTATCGGGCCGGGCAAAACCATCGCAAAAATTGCGTCCGATTACCAGAAACCGGATGGAATGACGGTGGTGAAGCCTGACGGGGTGGCGGACTTCCTCTCGCCGATGAAGGTCGGCACCATACCTGGCATCGGGAAAAAAACCACCATGGTCCTTGGCGCAATGGGGATCATCACCATCGGGCAGCTTGCCGCATTCGACGTGCAGGAACTGATCGCACGGTTCGGAAGGGGGGGGATCGCAATGCGGGAGCTGGCCCGTGGGATCGACCGGCGCGAGGTCAGGGAGCGGGGGATAAGAAAGTCCATCGGCCGGGAGGTGACATTTGCAGAGGATACCGACGACCCCGGACAGATCCTTTTAAAACTCGACGCACTCGCAGGCGATGTACACGCAACGCTGGTGCACCGGGGCCTCCGGTTCAAAAACCTCGCCATAAAAGTACGATATGCGGGATTTGCCACCTACACGAAATCCTCTACCTTTGATCACTTCACCGATGACCTCGCGAGCATACAGCGCACCGCCAGAATGATGGTCCGGGAATTTCTCGATGATCGGAAAATCCGTCTTATCGGGATACGGCTCGCACGATTCGACCAGCATGCGGTACGGCAGGCCACAATTGATGAATTTCTCCCTGATAGCACAGCATGAGGAGGCGGGCAGAATAGCCCTGCGAATTTCGCTCATTTTTTCTTTTTGTGCCATTCCACCAACCCCTTATATCCGAGAGAATTCGAAACAGTTAAGCTGCAAACGGGGTGAGTGACAATTGGCTGTCAATGGCCGCCCGGCTCACGGGACAAGGGACCTTCGCGGGGCCGGATTACTGCGGGACGAGGTGCGCATTCACTTCGCCCCAAAAAAAGATATCCCTGATTCGAGGGGATATATCGACCTTTTTTGTGAATTTAGTGGAAACGTGTAAAAAATGAGGGTGAGTTGCTCTTATCTCACCGGGATGATCAGGGACCGCTCACCGGCAGGCATGAACTCACGGATCGCACCGCGTGCGAATTCACGGCGCGGCGCGGCGAAGTTGAACGTGAGAAAGGGATCGGTGAAGGTGATCTTCACGAGTGGCTCGAAACAGTACGCGTCGTTGCGTCCGTAGTGAGCACCGGCAACGATTGCGGCGTACTCGCCCTGGTGACCCACGTTCATCGCGTAGTTCGGGTAGTTCGGTCCGCGCAGTTCTCCCATTGCGCCGCGGTCGGGCCGGATGGCCAGCGAGTTTGCGGAACCGCACTGGTCCTGCAGGTCGTAGCCGAAGAAGCCGAGACGCGACCAGCCCTCCTTGTGCAGGAGCATGGAGAGGTACCATCCGTTCAGACCGGCGTTGGAGTTGCCGGTACCGATGGAACAGGTCAGACCGGATGCGGCGGCGATGACGCCTGCACGCTGGGAACCGCCGAAGTGGTCCTCCATCAGGGTCGGGAACTGCTCGTACTGCTCCATGGCGTTGAGGGTAACCTCGGTGGCGAGATCGTTGACGACCTCCTGGGTTGCCTTCACGCGGTCGCCAACGGCCGGGTTGGCCCAGTCGACACCGTACTTGTCCTTCGCGTAGTCCATACCGTAGTAGGTGTACTCGTCGAGGATGTTGTCGGTGTACGCTGCGGTCGCATACTGGGTGAAACCGACACCGCCGGACATGTAGGAACCGAGCCAGATCTGGTCGAAGAGCATGGTTCCGGCACCGACGACCTCGAGGGAGGCGCGGGCGGGGTCCTTCGGGTACTTCCGGTTGGCCTGGACGATATCGGAGAAGAGGCCGAACTTGATGCCACCGGGCTCGTTCGGACCGCGGGCGCGGCGAGCGGGCAGGATGGAGGCCATCTGCACCACACCGGCGTGTTTTGCGGCGTAGGACAGGTCGGCGACTGCCGCCTCGCCGGCGCACATACGGTAGGCACCGATGTAGGACATTCCGATCTGCATGGCAGACCAGCGGCTGGTGGTACCGCCGTCGCAGATCCTCGATACGATGGTCGGGATGTGGATTGCCTGGTAGAGGGACTTGCCGATGTCGGCGTTACGCTCCTCGGGCTGATCTGCCGGGAAGAGCTTTTCGACGTCGATGAGGAACTGGGACTCGATATCGTCGGCCATCTCGGCATCGCCGGTAAAGACCTTGACATAACAGTCGTCAACAATTCCGGGGTGGGTCTCCACCATGTGCTCCTGCACGACGGCCGCACCGGGCATGGCGTGGTTGAGGATATGCAAGTACTCGTTGATCGTCTCGGGGGTGACCTCCTTTCCAAGGCGCTTCTGCAGGGTTGCGTGAGCCATATCCATCCCGACGATGACCGTCCTGCGGATGTCGTCCCAGAACTGCTGCATGGCGGGGTTGTTGACGAAGTGCAGGTCGTCGCCCTCCACGAAGACGCCGGACTGACTGACCTGGTAGGTCATCAGCTGGCGCTGGCCCATCGGAATGCCGCCGAGGTGGCAGCGCTCGGGGTCGTACATGGAGATGCCGCGCTCTTTCTCGATCGCCTCGGTGGCCTTCATGAACTCCCGCTTGCGCGGAGACTGGCGGACACCGTCGAAGCGGTAGAAGGTGGTCCTCTCGGATTCAGGGTCCTCACTCTGGAACTTCTCTTTTAAGGAGTCAAGGAAGAGTTTTTGTGCTCGCTCAATTTTTGCCATTGAAATCACTCCTCTTTCGGCATAAAGCCGTATTTAGTCCTCAGCGTGTGAATGCGCTGCAAGTATTCGATGTATTCCGGATCCTCACGCAGGGGGGTCCCGACGAGCGAGTGGAAGATCGTTGAGTGTGCCTTGAGCCATCCCTCATCCATAGGCTTGCCGACCTCAACCTCGCGATCAAGGGGAACACCGATCTGATCCTTGACGTAGCGGACGACCCCGCTATCTCCCAGAACGCAGCGCTGGAGCATGTCAAACTGCATACCGTCTTCTGCGAGGCGCAGGGAGTGCCCATCCACGGTGGCACCGCGGACACTGACCAGTGCAGGGTCGAACATTTCGGTCTCGATCAGGAACCTGGAGTACTGTTCAAGATCACGCTCGCGGCACTCCACGATCTGGCGGCCCATGCGGAGGATCGCCGCACCCCGGCGACACACGGACCGCAACCGCCCCACCCGGATCATCCCGCCGTGAGGAGCGGCCGCCGGATGCCGTGACGGAGATGAATGAGAATCCGGCAATTCTAAAAAAAAACATGCAAATTAACCATTCAATGCGGTTCGGGATTAAATCAGGCTGTATTATTTTTTGGATATATTAAATGCATATCGGTAAATTCATTGCTGCACGTGATGACTGACAGTTGTGTCCTAGTCGCTCCGGTTTCTGGTGCACCGGAGGTGATCTCCCCCGAGGTGTTGTGTCGATGGTGAGCCATACAAAAAGGGGTCCGAAGATCGAAAATACTCCATTCCCGGTGCAGGATGGAGTAACCTACCGCGATTGTGTCCGTTTTACGGGGTGCACCTATTTTACGTTTGAATCTATCCGGCGATCGATCATCCCGACGCGCGGAAATATCCTGTGCCCTACTATTGCCCCTACTAGGACAACGATGATGTGAAGGGCCCGGTAAAGATCTCCTGCAACAGCAATCAATAGGCACGAGGGATTCAATGCCATACCGGATCCCGGGCATCCGCCGCCGTAAAAGGGAGGGCATGCAACCGGCCTGTGCCGGCACGAGAGACGGTGAGTGGTGATGGAAACGAACATACGCCCGGAGATGGTGGCAATCGCCGGATGCTCCGGAATCGCTCTGGGAGCGATAGTGCTTGCCGTCACCGTGACGTTCAGCACGAGCACGTTGTTTCCCGTCCTTCTCGGGGGAATCGTGGTGCTGCTGCTGCTGATCGCCGTCGACTACTGGCAGTGGATCCACCGGGAAGAATGAGATTGCGGCGATACAGCCAAACAATACCATTCGGGCCGACTGCAGGGATCGCTGTCCCAGGCAAACCCGGCGCGCGCACAAATACAGTTCATAACACATATATCCCTCGAAATAGAGCATAGGCTGATGAATACCGCAATAATGCTCGCCACTCTGTTATTCGGGTTTATTGTTGGCTTTTACCTCTACGAAGTAAAACGGTTCAAAGTAGGCGGCGTGATCGCCATCCCGATCCTTGTCATCTACTCCCTGCAGGACATGATTATTCTCCCCATATTCATCATATCCGCAATTGCCTGCCTTGTCATTGCCCGCATCATCGCAGAAAAAACACTCCTTTACGGGCGAAGACTGCTCTACTGCTTCCTTGCCATCTCCATCATCGCCACCGGCATCATCATCGCAGTGACCTCACACCTGTATGCTCCTCCGGTGCAGGAAATGGTGGTATTCACCATATTCCCGGGAATTATCGCCTACAACATCAGCAAAGAGAGCTATGACGTGAACAGCACTGCGGAGAGCGTGTTCCTCGTCATCGTGTACTTCATGATCGTCTATCTCTTCGCGCAAGTCCTGCTGCTGCTTGCCGGGGGATTCGCATGACGCTTTTTAAACCGGAAATGCATCGTATTCAGGACATCGAAGCATATAACCGCAAAATATCCCATATACCACATCGGATTGTCGTGGAAGGGACAAGGGGCAAATCATCTACCGTACGCATCCTTGAGGAGTGTATCAGGTCTGCCGGGTACACCACCCTCGCGAAAACCACCGGGGAGGACCCCGAACTCATCTACAACGGCGAAATCATCTCGATCTTCAGGGAACACAATACAATCCTGCTCGATTATGACAATATTCCCTCGATTCTGCACTACGATGTCGATGCGCTCATCATCGAAAACCAGGCAATCACCCCATATACCATGCGCTATGTGCACAGGATCATCCAGCCCCGGCATGTGATAATCCCCAACATCCGCATCGATCATGTCGAGGGATTGGGCAACGACCTTGTCGAGATGGCGGAAAATTTCACTAAAAACCTGTTCGTCACCCCGGAGCGCAAGGAGGTCTATTATACAGAACCGATTCAGAAGGTCTACGATACGGTCTACCCGGTGCTCGAAGAATTCGCGGAGAGGCACGATGATCTCGTACGCCTTCATGATATCGAGGTCCCCCGAAAGTACCGGAGGTTGCCGGGCATCGAAAACGTCTGCATCTGTACGTACTTTATGGAGCATAATTTTGGCTTTTCCGTGGACTCGGCCAGCCTGCTGCGGCGAATAAACCAGAAATTGACCATTAAAACCAATGAGGCATCAATCGACTACTTCAACGCCAGCAAGATCAATGATCCCGTCTCCTTCATCCACATGCTCTCCTACATCCTCGGCCGGACCGATCGCAGGGTGGCGCTCATCGGCTACCTGCGCCAGGACAGGGCGGGAAGAAATGAGATTTTTGAAGACTTTCTCGATGAAATCGCCGAAAAATTTGGTGATCGAATCGATCGCATCTGGCTGGCAGGATATGGCACAGAACACCTCTATGAACGGCTCCCCGAAATCCTGAGAGAGGTCGCGACATACAATGTGAGAATGGACGATATCCCAGATATCCTGGATGTGGTGCGGGAACACCGACTGGTCGCCATCCCGATCGTCAACCGGGTCAACGAGTTCATGGATGAATTGATCAAAAGGCTCGAAGATCCTGAATACACCGGAACGCGTGGGAATTATCGCTTTGATCCGCTGACCGGCCTATCAGAGATACAAGAGAACGCCTCCGGCGGACGACCGTCGCCGGAATGAAAAAAATACCCTTTTTTCACCGGGAAACCGGGTACCCGTGATCGGGATAAAACCAAAATACTATGTCCCCTATAGAGGTGCGTATGGAACCACCATCCCATATGCCGAGAGGTGAGGGACAGGTTCTCAGCGCAATTCAGCAGAAACAGATTATGAGGGCCTGTGATCACCGTTGTGAGTGCTGCAGACAGCAGTTTCAAAGATATATTCTTGAAATTCATGCGATTGGTGAGGATACCACGGCGAACTCGCAGGGGTGCGATATCGACGAACGCCATGTGATCGTCATGTGTGCCCGGTGCTGGCACTCGACAAAAAACTTGCCGGGAAGCAACGCCATACTCCAAAGCATTGCGGTAGAGCGTGCCCCGGAGATCAGGGCACAGATTCAACGCATTCTTGCAAAGAAACCAACCCCATACATGCCTGAAACAGAATTTGATCTCGCAGAACTCTTTGCCGACGCGTACGATACCAATGGAATGGATCTATTCCTGAACGGCATGTGATCATTCACGTAATGCTTGATCGAGCACCGGGTCTTCATCCTGAACCCTATACGCGTCGGGTGACCAGCACTTTGTCCACCCGGTTCCCATCCATATCCACGACCTCGAACTGCAATCCGCCCCATACAAAGCGGTCCCCCGGAGCGGGGACGGATTCGAGCTGCATCATCATGAAGCCGCTGAGCGTCTGGAAGTAGCCCTTCCCCTCGCCGGGAAGCCGGTCGAAAGAGAACTGTTCCTTGAATTCTTCGATGCTGATCGTGCCGTCGATCAACCATGATCTGCTGTCCCGCCGGATGATGCGCGATTCCGCTACCTCTTCGTTCGTTGAGGGGATATCGCCGACGATCGATTCAAGGATGTCATGGAAGGTTACCACGCCCTGAATACTGCCGAACTCATCGGTGACAAGGACGATGTGAGTCCCGGTTTTTTTAAACAACTCGAGAACTCTCAGGACGGGTATGCTCTCAGGGACAAAAAACGATCTCCGAAGAAGTGCTTCGATATCCACAGGCTGGCCGCTGAGCATTCTTGCCCAGATATCCCTAACAGAGACTATCCCCAGAACAGTATCCAGATTCTCGTCATAAACGGGAAAATACGTGTGGCTGCTCTCGATAATCTTGCTCCAATTCTCTTCGTAAGAAGCGGCAACATCAAGGCCGATGATTTCCGGCCTCGGGGTGAGCACCGCCTTGACACTCTGGTCGGCCATGCGGAATACACCTTTGACGATATCCTGTTCCGCCTGCTCAAATATCCCTGCCTGCGTACATTCCTCGATCATTTCCCTGACCTCCTCCTCGGTCACCGTCGTGGGGCGTTGGGGACTGATGCCCATGAAAAGCAGTATCACATCGGTAGACAGACTGAGCACGTACACAATCGGTGCAGTCATGATCGATATGAACTGCATCGGCTGCGCAACCGATGAGGCAAATCGCTCCGCATTGCTCAACGCAATCTGTTTCGGGATGAGTTCTCCGAACACGAGAGTGAGGTACGTGATGATGAGCACTACGAGTCCTATCCCGACCGCACTGCTATAGGGAGCAAGAAGGGGGATGGATTCTACGCTGCTGGCAATCTCGGTGGCGATGGTTGCTCCGCCGAACGCACCGGCGAGGATTCCCACGAGGGTAATCCCCACCTGAATCGTGGAGAGGAATCGTGTGGGCTCTTCCGCCAGCTCCAGCGCAATCCGGGAGCGTTCATCCCCCTTTATCGCCCGCTGGTGCAGAAGGGCTCGCTTCGCTGATATCACGGCGAATTCGGAGAGGGCAAAGAATCCGTTCGCAAGAACAAGAATGAGGATTATTATGATTTCCATAATCACCGCGCATACCCCGGAACTTCACACAGGCCAGTCATGCCAATATGAGCAAATGAAGGTACTTTAATGTAATTCATGTTCTGCAATCCTCGAGGGGGTGTGCAGGTGCGCTGATAGATACGAAAATGATTAATACCGACCCTGTCAAGAGAATCGATCAAATGGTAGCAAGGCTACTCGTCGCATTTGATGGCTCCGCGACCGGTGACAACGCGCTCAGAGAGGCAATACTACTCGGCAAAGAGTTGAACGCCGATATTCACGCACTCTATGTCGCCCCCTCAAAGAATTATCCTCTCACGCCACCCTCGCCGGCGTTCTCAAGGATCGATCCCACCTATGATTTGCTGACAAAGATCATCGATGAAGAGACCGAGCACATAGAACAGAGAATGAAGAATATTGCCGCCGAAATCGGAGCAAATATAACTATCCACATACAGAGGGGGGACGCACGCAGCGAAATTATCCATCTCGCACAGCACCTCGACGTCGACATTATTGTTCTCGGGTCGGTGGGCAGGAGCAGGCTCGACCGACTTCTTCTCGGGAGCGTCAGCTCGTATGTGGTAGAACACAGCCCAATATCCACGCTGATCGTGCGCCCCTGACACCGTCCAATCACACAGGGGGCAGACGGGGAGATGCACATCATGCATTGATTTTCCCCGGAAAAGGAATGTCGCGCATGGAATCCGCATAATCTGCTTAATTTGTATAAAAATTCATTTATACTATATCTGCAGATGAATTGATGGCCCGCTCCGGGCCGGAGGAGAAATCATGAAGAATATTGTCGAAACGGCACAGGAAGCAGGTTCGTTCAATACGCTTGTCAGGGCAGTGCAGACTGCCGGTCTGGAAGACGTATTGAGCGGTCAGGGCCCGTTTACGGTATGTGCACCGAACGATGCCGCGTTTGATGCATTACCGGAGGAAAAACTGGATGAACTGATGCATGACCGGAATCAACTCGCAAATGTACTTAAATATCATGTCGCATCCGGCATTTACACCTCGGAAGACGTCAGGGAGATGAGATCGATCAAGACGCTTCTCGGTCAGGAGGTTCCTGTGAGGGTAGAAGGAAACACCGTCATGATCGGCGACGCACGGGTAATCCAACCCGATATCGAAGCGACGAACGGCATCATTCACATAATGGACAGGGTCCTGATCCCCCGATAACGACTGCCAGGTGCAAACGCTGGCTAACCTCCTTTTCATCTTTTTTACTCCCGAAATCCCACAGGTTTCTTGCAGGCGCCACCAGTATTGCGGAGTGCTGCCTATCGTGGCGATCGTGCCTGCGCGAGTGCAGAGGGCGCAAAATCAATATATGGTGTATCATCGAGCGCATCAGGGTCATCACCGCATCGACGGCATCCCTGACAACCCGGTGTCAGACTGCCGGCTATAATTCAAGAAAAATATTTGTCATCCAGGACCTATTGTCCATCATGAAGCCTGATATGCGGTTAACCCCACCCGGACCCGCCGCGGTTGAAATTTTGAAGAGGGATGCCCGCGTCGTGTCCCAGTCCATGGCCAGGGAATATCCTCTCGTGCTCCACCGTGCAGAAGGCGTCAACCTGTGGGACGTGGATGGGAACAGGTATCTTGATTTTACCGCCGGCATCGCGGTCATGAACGTTGGGTGGAACAATCCACGCGTGATCCATGCCGTCGAAGAACAGGCAAAACTGCTCTCTCATGGCGCCTTTCTCGACTTTTGCTCGGAAATTCCCGTAGCCTTTGCAGAACAACTCACCGAATTTCTCCCTGAAGGACACAACAGGGTATATTTTTCAAATTCAGGTGCGGAGTGCGTTGAAGCTGCACTCAAGCTCGCCCGCTACCATACCAAACGCAAGTACTTTATATCATTCTACGGGGGGTTTCACGGCAGGACGTACGGCGCCCTCAGCCTGACCGCATCAAACGTCATCCAGCGAAAACATTTCGGGCCGTTTTTACCCGTCATCCACGCGCCCTATGCGAACCCGTACCGCCCGCTCGGCAGGGACGCCGCGACCTCTGATGTGGATGTCATCCGGTATATCGAAGACCACATCTTCAGGACGGAAGTCTCCCCGGAGGAGGTTGCCGCAATCGTGGTCGAGCCCATCCAGGGAGAGGGGGGGTATATCGTCCCCCCGCTCACCTTTCTCCCGCGGCTTCGTGACATCTGCGATGAATATGGCATCCTGCTCGTGGCAGACGAGGTGCAATCGGGATGTTTCCGCACGGGCACATTTCTTGCCTCGGAACATTCCGGTGTGAAAGCCGATATCGTGTGCCTCGCAAAAGCGATCGGAGGAGGGATGCCACTCGGCGTCACCGTCGCGAGGGACGAGATCATGGACTGGCCTCCCGGCTCACATGCCAGCACATTCGGCGGAAACAACCTTTCATGCGCCGCCGGACTTGCGGTCCTTGAAATCCTTCAGGAGCGGGGGTTCGGAGAAAAGGTGCTTGAGAAGGGCAGGTACCTCCTCGAAGGGCTCCAACGTCTGCAGCAGGAGCACGACCTGATCGGGGATGTGCGGGGGATCGGGCTCATGTGCGCCATCGAGCTGGTCACCAAGCGGGAGACAAAAGAGCCCGCATGCGACGAACGGGGGAGGGTCATCCGGCAGGCATTCGAGCAGGGCTTCACGCTGCTTCCGGCGGGGGCGTCCACCATCAGGTTCATTCCCCCTCTCACCATCGAGAAGGGGGACATTGCGACAGGACTGGCTATTGTTGACAAGGCCCTCAGCAGGTGCGAAGGCAGGTGATCGTAGATATATTATTTATCATATAACATGAGACTAGCCTTCAGCAGACCGTGGAGATGAAGTGATTTCATGCATCAGAACGGGAAAGAGGTAAAATACGCATTCGTAAGCGCCCGAGCGCACATTATCGCCGCATATCTACAGGGCTTGCCCGAAATTTCTCTGATCCCGGATGCCATGTCTGCGTATGTGCCATGGAGATGATATGCATGCCGGAACGAACGAAAATCACGTATACCTCTCTTCTTGCCGATGAGAGTATCCATGCAAAATATGAGGATGCACTTGAACAGATCGCAGCAAAATTCGGGCAGCATCATCCGATGTTCATCGGGGATCGGGGAATTTTTTCCAATGTAGAATTCGAGGTCAGGTCACCAATTGACACCGACATTCTCATCGGATATTTCCAGAAAGGACATGAGGATGATGCTAAAAAAGCTATCGAGGTGGCGAAAAAGGCCCAACCGGAGTGGATGGAGACGGACTGGCGGCAGCGGGTGCGGATATTCCGGGACGCTGCCGATCACCTCGAACAGAAGCGGTTCCTCCTTGCCGCCCTCATCACGTTTGAGGTGGGAAAAAACCGGTATGAAGCCATTGCTGAAGTGAGCGAGGCTATCGATTTCCTCCGCTATTATTGCGAAGTGTACGAACAGCATGAAGGCTACGTGCTCCCCCAGACCTCGAACGACCCAAGAGAAAAATGCCAGAGCGTGCTGCGCCCGTACGGTCTCTGGGCGGTCATCTCCCCGTTCAACTTCCCTATCGCCCTCGCGGCGAACATGGCATCTGCAGCGCTCCTCACCGGAAATACCGTCGTGTTCAAACCCACCAGCATCGCCCCCTTTTCCGGGCTGAAACTCTACCAGATCCTGATTCAGTGCGGCATACCCCCCGGTGTCCTGAACATCGTGACCGGACCCGGCGGCCCCTTCGGCGATGTAATTGTGGCACACCCGGATGTGGACGGTATCGCTTTCACCGGATCACGGGATGTCGGCATGTGGCTCCACCGCGAATTTACCTCGCGGCAGCCGTACCCCAAGCCCGTGGTATCCGAAACGGGAAGCAAGAATCCCGCCATCGTCATGTCAAGTGCGAACCTTGAACACGCGGTTGAAGGGATTACCCGGGCAGCTTTCGGGTACGGGGGGCAGAAATGCAGTGCAACATCAAGGGTGTATGTCCAGAACGAGATCGCCTCCCCGTTCATCCATGCCTTGAAAGAACGCGTCGAGTCGCTCGAGGTCGGCGACCCGCGCGAGAAGGGAGTTTTTATCGGCCCCCTCATCAATGAACCGGCGCGGAGCACCTATAAAGATGCAGTGGAGATGGCGAAAAATGATATTAAAAACGGCGGGTCAATTGTCACCGGGGGAGAGATTCTCAACGAAGGCGCGTTTGCGAGAGGCTACTATGTAACGCCGACGGTAGTGACCGGCATCCCGAGGGGACACCGCCTCGTAACCGATGAGCTCTTCGTACCCTTCCTCGTGGTCGATACCTGTACCACACTCGAGGAGGCGCTCCACCAGGCAAACAATACAGAGTACGGCCTTACTGCAGGAATTTTTTCAGAGAATCCACGCGAGGTGGAATATTTCTTTGACCACATACAGTTCGGCGTCACCTATGCCAACCGCGAGGGCGGGGCGACCACCGGCGCATGGCCGGGCGCCCAGCCTTTTGGCGGGTGGAAAGGCAGCGGATCCACGGGACGCGGGGTGGGGGGGCCCTATTACCTGCTCTCCTTCATGCGAGAACAGGCACAGACACGCCTCTGATCAGGAGCGGGCCGGATGCATGCTCACCACCATTTGCGGCCCTCCGCCAGAAATGCTCCATGACGCACATATTCTTACGGTTCTCGCGCCTGCCAATGTATACGACACGCATCGGGAAAATTTTCCGAACGGCAATATATATATCACAGAATATTGTTAGATACCTACCACCTGCACGTGAATCGTTACGCATCATGAGGCTATTTCGCAATGCGGTGAAAAGTGTGAATACTGATGTGAGCGACGCGGGCGGCGAATCCGGGTGAATGTTCAATGGGAGGGAAAAAACCCGGAACCATACCAACCGCGCATGAAATTCTGTATGAGAACAGGTTCTTAATCTTCCTGCTCTCAATCATTCTCCTGCTCTTAGCATTTCCCCTCGCCGATCAGGCGGGTTATGGCGAATCCGTCCTGAAATTGCCGTTTACGCTCGTCATTTTCTCAGGCATCCATGCGATGCAACGCAATCGGGTAATTCTCGTCCTCGGGATAATCATCGGCATCCCGGCAATCGTCGCCCGCTGGATCGTCAGCGACCTTCCATTCAATTCCTCGGAACTTTATGTTTTGATCTTCTCAATCCTCTTTTTCTCACTACTTTGCCTCTTTATTCTTTCACGCGTGCTGGGGGAGGACCGGATTACGAGAGATACAATCTTTGGTGCGATTGGCATCTACCTCTGCCTCGGCATTACCTGGGCGCTGTCCTACCAGTTTGTCGAAATACTCATTCGCGGCGCACTTTCCAATGTGCCTAACGAGACGGCTTACGTGTACTTCAGTTTCGTCACGCTCACCACGCTGGGTTACGGTGATATCACCCCTCTCATCCCCGTGACGGAATCAATGGCCATCTTCGAGGCGGTGATAGGACAGCTATATCTCGCCATCCTGATCGCCCGCCTGGTCAGCTCCCTCAAAAGGTGAGAGGAGACGCCGGGAGAACAAGCATGCGACAGCGTTTCATTGCACCGGCATGCGGGAAGAATTGCCTGTGAAACCCAAATTCTCGGCGGTAATTACGAAAAAATTCGAACCTAAGGGTAGGCTTTTGATGTGCAAAACCAACCATGCTTGTATGGCACTCAACGATAAGCTTGCCCTCTTCATGGCGGTGCTGCTGGTTGCATGCATTGCGATCTTTGCTCCGGGCGCAGCCCAGACGGAGCAGGATTCAGGCAATGAACGGGTCATCCATGTCACCGGCACAGGAACGGTGACCACCACGCCGGATCAGGCGGAAATCTCCCTCGCCGTGGAGACTGAGAACACCGATGTGAAAACCGCGCAGGCAGAAAATGCTGCGCGGATGACGAAAGTGATCAATGCCCTCAAGGCAGCGGGCCTAACCGAAGACAATCTGAGCACGACAGGATATACAATCTATCCGGTATACGATGACAAACCCGCTTCAAGTTCCATACGCTGGAATGATAAAATTAAGTACTACCGCGTGAGCAACACATTGCTGGTATCTCTCGACGAGATCGACCGGGTTGGCGAGGTCATCGATCTCGCGGTCGCCTCCGGCGCCGACAGGGTGAACTATCTCTCATTCGGTCTCAGCGACGAAAAATCAGCCGAGCTGCGCTCTGAAGCGCTCGGCCGGGCGGTCCAGTATGCCCGCAACGATGCAGACGCAGTCACCACCGCAATGAATCTTGCCATCGTCGGCGTCAAGGAGATCCATGTCGGGGGGCCGGTGTATCCTGTCCGCTACGCAGAGACGCCAGCATACGACATGGCCATGTCGGTTCCCACACCGATCGAGCCGACCGATGTGGATGTCACAGCAACCGTGACCATCACGTATCTGCTCGGGTAGAATCTCACCGCTTCTTTTTTTATCTCAGGATAGCTGCCATCTCGCCGAGGCGGGGAAGGGCGGCAGATCCGGGATCTGAACCAGGTAAAAGCAGCATAGCAATGCATCGCCCCTGCATCGAATTCATCAGGTCGATAGTGAAACAGCACATACAGGGAGTACAGGAGATGAAGCACCAATGACAACGGTAGTCGAAACGTATAACAACATGCTCCACGATCCGCGACTCACTGCGGAATGGGGGTTTTCCTGCTACATCGAAGAAGCCAGAATGCTCTTCGATACGGGGGGTGACGGGAGAATACTGCTCGAGAACATGCGAAAACTCGGGATTGAACCCCGCGATGTGGAAGCGCTCGTGCTTTCTCACGACCACTGGGACCATAACGGCGGCCTTTCAGCCCTTTTTGAGGCAGGTGCATCGCCGGTAGCATATGTGTTGCGGGCTTTTTCTGACGAGACGCTCGATATTGTGGAGCGGCATGCGACACCGGTGTTTGTCGACCGGTGGACAGAAATCACCGATACGATCTTTACCACCGGGCCGCTCGGGGATGTAATTATCGAGCAATCGCTTGCAATCGCGTCTCGAGGCGGGCTTTTTATTATCACCGGGTGCGCCCACCCGCATATCGGCGCCATTCTGCGGTATGCCGCATCGAAGGGAGATGTATGGGGAGCCATGGGAGGGTTCCACACTGTGTCTGCAGAAGATATCGAAGCTCTCACGTCACTATCCTATGTCTCCGCCTCGCACTGCACCCAGGGGCTGGAGGCAATCATAGAAACAATCCCCGAGACCTATATTCCCGGGGGGGCAGGGAAAGTGCATATGCTCTGAACCCTGCGGCAGGTTCGGTCCCGATCCTCCTCACCTGCAATCAACCAAAAAAAGAAGGGGTTACCCTTTTTCGTAGGGAACTTTCTGGCGCTCGTCCATTTTAAGCGGTTCGGGAAACCAGACCGTGCGCTGTGGGAACGGAATCTCGATGCCTTCCGCTTCGAGCGCCACCTTGATCTTCCAGAGGAGCTCGATTTTTACGTCCCACCAGACCCTGGCAGGCGACCAAATTTTCACAGTGATATTAACGCCGTTATCTCCAAGCTCTTCGACAAAAACCGTTGGAGAGGGCTTTTGCAGGACAAACGGATGATCCTTGAGGACATTTTTGATGATGCCGATGGCCTTCCCGGCATCATCCTGGTATCGGATCCCCACCATATAATCAAAGCGCCGCGCTACATTTGCCCAGTAATTTGTTATTTCCGAGTTGAACACCTTTTCATTAGGTATCCGCACAAAAACGCCGTCGTAGGTCCTCACCGTGGTGGAGAGAATGCAAATATCCTCCACGTTTCCTGAAATTGATCCGACATTCACGTTATCACCGATCTTTACCGGTTGCTCCGCCATCAGGAAGAGGCCGGAGACAAAATTTGATACCACGCTCTGGCTCGCAAAACCGATGATGATACCCAGAATTCCGCCCGCCACGAGAAGACCGGAGAGATCGGCGATAATGTTCGGCAGTGCAATGACAACCCCAAGGATGACGATGGTGAAGTATATGAGTTTGAGGAGAATTTCCAGTTCGTTTTTCGATATCTTATTCTCAAGCGCGCGCCGAAGATTGGTCACGGTGAGACGGGCGAGGATCACGGAGAGGGCGAGAATCACCACCAGCCACAACAGATTGCCAACGCTCAGGGACGTCCCGAACAGGGGCGTCTGGAGCAGTTCATGCAGTCGTTCCAGGATGACCATCACACAAGCCCCCATTCCATCATGCCGTTGTGCTTTACCACAGGGATATCACGGCCAAGGTAGAACTCAATGGCTTTTTTCATCCCCTCGGCCAGCGGTTCCTTGAAAAATTCGGTTTCCGCCGTCTTCGAAGAGAGTATTCGCATACCTGCCGACATCGAAACCAGTTCGTCGGAGTAATAGATCTTCATGCTGTAGGCTTCAAAGAGCGCACGGGCAACTTCGACCCATTCTCGGGTGGTGTTGTGCAGGGTGAGTTGCATTACCCCGTACTCGAGTGGATTGACCTCAGGTATCGCCGCATATACGGTACTGTATACCCATCGAGAAATCACCCCGCCATTTGAAGGACCGTACAGGGAGTACTTTTGTGGAATAAATGAAAAAACATCCAGAGGTTTGATATCCTTTTTTGCCACAACAAATACGCCGATTTCAATTGGAAACGTAAGATATAGTGTTGTCTTACTGAAGGGTTCCAGAAAAAGGGGATCGAAGTCGATCTCCATGTAGGTGGCGACATTTTGCGGTAGATTGACGGGTTCGATGGGGCAGACAACAAGTTTCCCGCGCTGAGAGACGACGCTTTTTTCTACCTTCTCTCCTCCCTCGATTTCGCGGAAATATCGATAAATATCTCCGTCAGGCTCAATTCCGAAGGAAATACTATCGCTGGAATACTGAAATGAATAGTCATGTCTCCCGAACATTGGTTATCATCGTACTATCGGTAAGGGCAAAATTAATAATTTCGCCGTCATTATATTCTAATTGAGAAATATTATTCCCTATTTTTGAAAGAATTGGTCATGTGGCAATGTTTTCATGAAAGATACCCCACCCCGCGCACACGGGAACGTTCCGGGTGTAGACATCACGTGCAGTGCATCACGCTACAACCGTGGAAAATCCCAAACAACCCATAGCTTTAATGGAAGATCGAATCTAACCACTTATGAATTTGACGATGCATCGCACACTGGGGTTTAAAGAACGGAGATATATTGAGGAATTACGTATTCTCACCAAATCAACAGCAATAGACTGCATCATCGACGACCAGTTTGACCGGGTGATATACGTGATAAAAAAAGGCGACATGGGCATGGCTATCGGAAAACACGGCGACAATATTAGAAAAATGCAAAGAGTTCTCGGCAAGCGCATCGAGATGGTCGAGGAGGCGTCCGAACCAGAATCCTTCATCGCCAACATCTTCAAACCGGTTGAGGTGGGGGGGCTCAAGAAAGATGAAACAACAGGGAAACGTGACGTTATCATCCGAAAAAAAGCCGATCTCGGCATTGCGATAGGGAAAGGAGGGGCAAATATTGAAAAGGCGCGAATATTAAGCAGGCGATGTTTCGGAATCGACATTGGAGAGATTGTGGTCGAAAAGGAACCCGAGAGAGATGAGCATGAGCGGATGCAGCGCACTTGAAGAACTCTGGGAAGTCATCGGCGACCGTGCAAGACATCCTTCAGAAGAATCATATGTCAGCGGGATCCTCACCCACCGGAAAGGTGTCGACAAGGCACTTGAGAAGGTAGGGGAGGAATGCACCGAATTTCTCCTCGCCGCGAAAAATACCTCATACGAGAGAAAGGTTTCCGAAACGGCGGATCTCTTCTTCCACATTCTCGTCGCCCTCAAAGCGCTCGACATCGAACTGGATGATATCTTCAAAGAACTTGAATCGAGAAGAAGATAGAAGCAATCCGCGTGCAGAACAAACCCGTTCACAGCAGGCAGGAATACATATTTTCGCACGGCGCACACCCGGCAGGGTATCCGCGCGAGCGCGCACATCAGGGTCAGGACATGCGCGTTATTGGATCCCGCAGAGAACAGGGGAGGCCTTTCGTCACGAATGCGTGTGCCGCTCACGACGCTGCGGGCGCCATCGTGCGACGGGCAGACCATGAAACAACACACTGCGGCAGGTGTTTTCGCGCTCTGTCGAGGGTCGCCGCGCAGAGCGCTGAAGGAGGGTCATCACACTCGCGGTACTGCCACCACAGTCTCCGGCGACCAGCGGAGAAGATGGGTACCAGGATGAGATGCCACGCATACAACACGCTACAATGCCGCCTTAGAATGCGCCGGAGAGCCAGAATGACTTCTGGCATCAATTATGCACCGGGAACAATATTACAACGCCAGATATCAGCCATTTTCCGGAAGCTGGGCAAGGTTTAATATCGATCGTCACCTACATTGTTCCCCTGTGAGGGCACAGGAGCTGCGGGGTGCTGCGCAAGCGGCCACCTGCGTGTTCCGGCTTCCGGGAGGGGAGGGAGGCCCGGATTTCAGCGCAAATCCGGAACGTTTCGGCAAGGTTTAAATGGCCTTGCGCACAACGTTATTCCTCTGATCTGTGGTGGAGAACCAAGGGACGCTTCCCGCAAGGGGGGCATTGGTTCTGACGTTGGTACTGGCAATGCGGAAATCTGTTGTATGACCGCCATATTCCTTGTAACAAGTAATGTGTGCCAAAGTGAAAGTACTTCACCGAATAGCAATTCTGGTTGATCCTGCCAGAGGTCACTGCTATCGGGGTTCG